>JAEYSX010000003.1 GCA_023434325.1 Candidatus Parcubacteria bacterium
TGTCATCTTTGTAGCTAGTGAAAATAATTGGGTCTTGAGCTGTACCTAGAGCGTTGAGAGTGCCGCCCTGTTGAACTTTAATGGACTTCCTCTCCGCATTGTGGCCTTGAGTCTTCACAACAGTACCCTCTTCTATCGTCAAAGTTACTCCTTGAGGAATAGTTAAGGTATTGGTAATCATATACACCGCGCCCGACTGCCAGGTTTCGTCTACGTACAGTACGCCGTTTTTCTCGACTACCGGCAAGTTGTTAGCACCCACCGTGTTAATCGTAGTAAAAGTAAATAAACTTAACACTAGACCTAAAACGGACACAGTGAGCGACAGAATATCTGGCCATTTACGACGACCTCGTGCTAAATGACCCGACCCGACAAAATTCTTTGCACGCTTAATCCTAAGCTCTAATACCGATGAAATCCTACCTACATTTTTGCTAGTCTTAATCTTCATTGCCACCCCCTGCATAGTATTTACTAAAAATATAGCATGGCTAATTTTATAAGCACAAGCTCTTTGAACATAAAATAAAGAGGTCGTGCCATCAAGCACGACCTCTACCTTCATTAAGCAGTGACTTTTTTAGCCGCCGATACACTTGACGATATTACCGCTACCGCCCTCTGCTACGTAGAGAACTGCGTAGCTACGTGGGCTTGCCGTCGTACCAGAGGCAAGACCAGATGCAGTTGCATCACACTTCGCGCTGGTACCTGTGACTACTTGAATAGTTCCCAATGTAGAGTCTTTGGTAATCGCCTGGCTACTCCCCTTCAGGCTAGCAGCTGCAACACCCGAGTCAACATTTGCGGTCTCAGTATTTGCGCTTGATCCCTGTGGACCGCTGATTGTAACCGTTGTGCCGCTCAATGACACGCTTCCAGGAAGTGTTCCATTGTTGTTGCTGACATAGTTACCGACTGCCGTGAGCACGTTATTTGCAGACGTATTGAGAGCGTTGTTACGGCCTTGGCGCTGCAGAGCTGGGACGGCTATGAACACGACGACCATGATCAGACCGGCGATTGCCAATACGATCAAAACCTCAATTATTGTAAATCCTTCGCTTTTCTTTGTACGCATTGCGGGTAAACGCATGGCCACTCCTTTGTTAGTATTCTGCTTATGCTTCATATAGTAGAAGACTTGGGGTCAAAACGCAAGCTGCAAACAGGGGTTATCCACACGTTTACCACAAGCATGCAGACGCCTTTTACTGCATAAATGACTGCCCCGCCAAGCCGTAAATAGGCAATAGCACAGCAGCAACGATGATAAAGGCGACGACACCCAAAACCACCATAAGAACAGGCTCGATAATCGTCGAAATTGACTTAATCTGATCGTCTACTTCTTTTTCGAAGTAGTCCGCAGTCTTGCCGAGCATTTGCTCTAACGAACCGGACTGCTCGCCAATCCTTAGCATGTTTGGCACGAGATCTAAGAAGTTGCGATCATTCTGCAGCGAGTCGGACAACGCCTTACCGCCCTTTACTTTGTCGGCAGCTTTATCCAGCGAAGCCTCGATGTGAACGTTGTCTACGGCGTCCCCCGTAATCTCGAGCATTTGGATAAGCGGTACGCCACTCCCAATTAGTGTTGCGCCGGTGCGGGCAAAGCGAGCCATATACAGCTTCATAAACAGCGGTGCTATCGGCCAAGCCCGCATTTTGAGCTTATCGATTGCCCTGCGGCCGCCCAAAGTGCGCGCCCATCGTGACGCAAAGAACACCCCTAGGCCGAGTAGTATCAACACAACCCACCAGAACTGAATGACAAAGTTAGAAATCCCTAGCATGATGCGAGTAATGAGCGGCAGCTGCGCCCCCGGCATGCCCTCGTAGAGCGTCTGAACCTGCGGCAGCACCTGTACGAGCATAAAACCAAGGACACCTACCATCACAAGCAATACGATGACTGGATAGACCATCGCGCCGCGCACCTTACTGATAAGGTCGGCGTCTTTTTCTTGTTGGATAGCCAGTCGCTCTAGCGCTTTGTCCAAAGTACCGGACGTCTCGCCCGCAGCTACCAAGCTAATGTACACACGGTTAAAAACTTGTGGGTGCTTGCCCATCGCAGCCGAGAGTGTTGACCCTGCCTCTACGTCGTTAATGACCTTGCTGACCACTACCTTAAGCGGCTTACTGACCGTCTGCTGATTAACCGTCCTCAGTGCTTGCACCAGAGGTAAACCGGCGTTAATCAACGTGCTGAGCTGGCGAGAAAAGATAACCTTATCTTTGGTCTTAACACGGTTAAACCGGCCACCAAAGCGATTAGCGCCAGCGTCTGCAAGCTTGATATCCAACGGCACCAAACCCTCTTTTGCAATCAGCTTTCCAGCGGACTGCTCGTCCTCGGCCTGCACCTCGGCCTTAATGTATTGGCCGGTGCTAGGGTCGCGCGCTGTGTAGCGATAATTGAGCATGGTAGCCGCTAGCCTCTCATCAACCGGTCAAGTTCGTCTTGGTCAACTGCCACCATCCGGGCATCGTCGTAGCTAATGATGCCGTTGTGGATGAGGTTAACGAGCGTCCTGTCCATAGACTGCATCCCGAATTCGTTTCCGGTCTGAATGACCGCCTCGAGCTGATGTGTCTTACCCTCGCGGATAATGTTGCGTACCGCTGGCGTTGCAACCAAGATTTCAGCCGCCGCCACTCGCCCACCACCAATGGTTGGCACGAGCCGCTGCGAAACGATGGACATAAGAATGTTGGACAACTGCGAACGAACCTGCGGCTGTTGGTGCGGCGGGAATACGTCGATCATACGGTCGATACTCTGGCTGGCAGAGTTAGTGTGCAACGTCGCGAACACCAAGTGTCCGGTTTCGGCGATAGTAATAGCGGAAGCGATGGTCTCGAGGTCGCGCATCTCACCGATCAATACCACGTCCGGATCTTCGCGCAAGGCAGATCGAAGCGCCGCCGAGAAGCTATAGGTGTCGTAGTGAACCTCTCGCTGCACAATCACTGACTTCTTAGAGCGGTGCGTGTATTCGATAGGATCTTCGATTGTAATAATGTGCTCTGCCCGCTCGCTATTGATCTTATTGATCATCGCCGCAAGCGTTGTGGACTTACCAGAGCCTGTCGGGCCGGTAACCAACACGAGGCCGCGAGGATAATCGGCAAATTTGTTAACGATTGGCGGCAAGCCCAGTTGCTCGATCGTCAGAATCTCGTTATTGATAAGCCGTAGTGCTGCAGCCAGATTACCCCGCTCGTGGAATGCGTTCACACGGAAGCGACCGAGGTCGCCAAAGGCGAAGCTAAAGTCAAACTCTTTGTCCTTGAGCAAGATCTGCTTTTGATCTTCGTCAAGAATAGCAAAAATAAGCGTTTCGACCGCCTCGTCACTTAATATATCGGCACCCGTAATCGGCATAAGCTTGCCATCTATACGGATGATCGGAGGCAGCCCCACCTGCAAATGCAAGTCGGAGGCTTTCTTCTTAACGACTTCTTCGAGGAGAACTTCGATTCTTGGTTGGCCTTGCATCCTATATGTCCATTCGTTATTTAGTTTTACGTACTTCCCGCGCTTGCGACCCGGTTTATTTCGGTGAGGGTTGTGTAGCCGTCCAGAGCCTTGAGGTAACCGTCCTCGCGCATGGTGACCATGCCTTGAGATTCGGCCATCTTCTGAATCTCGCTGCTTGGAGCGTGCTTCAGAATAAGCTCTTGTATCTGTTCGGTTACATTAAAGACCTCAAAGATACCTACGCGGCCCTTATAACCTCCGGGCGTGTCGGGGGTGTCCGTACCCTTGGTTAAAGTATAAGCGCTTTGACCCGCCAGTGGCAAGGTCTTATGCCCAAGGTCTTCGGAGACTTTTGCCACCTCTTCTTTGGTTTTTGGTAACAAATTGCCAAGCGTGCGGCGAATCGCTTCGGTCTCTACCTTATCCGACTGATAGGTCTCTTGCTGGGGGCCGATTCGACGCACCAAACGCTGGCCAATAACAGTGCGAACAGTACTGGCAATAAGAAACGGCTCGATGCCCATATCGAGCAGACGCGGCAAAATGCCGGCTGCCGAGTTGGTGTGCAGCGTACTAAACACCAAGTGCCCCGTAAGCGCAGCCTGTACGGCCAGCTCGGCCGTCTCTTTGTCGCGGATCTCCCCCACCATAACCACGTCGGGGTCCTGACGCAGAATAGAGCGCAGACCAGAACCAAACGTCAGCCCGACATCTGCATTAACCTGAATCTGGTTGATGCCCGGCATCTTGTACTCTACAGGGTCCTCTAGCGTAACAATATTGATCGCATCGCTCTTGATCTCGTGCAGCAGTGCATACAAAGATGTCGACTTACCGGAGCCGGTCGGGCCGGATGTAAGGATCATACCGCTGGTGTTTTTGATGCTTTCGCGTATGGTGCGTAGCGCCCGACCGGTGTAGCCCATGTCCTCGAGCCGGATACTTGTACCGCTCTTGTCGAGTAGACGTATAACTACCTGCTCACCCCAAACCGTGGGACTAATCGCGACACGCATGTCGATATCCTTACCGGCGGCGTTGATGCTAAACTCACCGTCCTGCGGGATACGGTGCTCGTCGATCTTAAGACTGGCCAAAATTTTGATGCGCGAGATAAGAGGCGGTTCGGTGCTCTTGGGCAGGCGCAAAATCTCGCGCAAGATACCGTCGATTCGGCAGCGGACTTTTAACGCAGTCTGCAAAGGCTCGATGTGCACATCGCTTGCACCGTTTTTGGCGGCGTACTCCAAGATAGTCGACAGGGCCTTACTGATGGGCGAATCCTGCACAATATTATTGATTGTGTTGGTTTCGGTAGGATTGGGCGCGGTTTCGCCGAGCGGAGACTCCAGCCCACCAATATCGCCAGCCACTGCATCGGTAATATTCGCCTGATACTGACGAAGCACCTGCCTAATCCCTGCCTCGGACGCCGCATACACCTTAAGCGGTCGCCCAATCTTGTTACTTAAAAAGTCCACCGCTTGGACGTTGTCGGCGTCTAGCATAGCGACAACCAGACGATTCTGCATCTCGCCCAGAGGCACGGCCATATACCTGCTCGCCACCTCTTGCGGCAAAAGTTTTAACACATTAGGGTCGATGCGCGCACTGCTGAGGTTTACGTACGGCACCTTGGTCGCCTGGGCGATTGCCTTCGTCAGCGCCTCGTCGCTTACCTTGTTGGAGTTAATAAGCAAGCTGAGCAAAGGCGAGTTTTCTTTGGCCGCCTGCTCCTTTAGCTGCACCAGTTCGTCCGCTGTCAAAACACCGTCAGCAACAAGCGTATCTTCGACCTGCTTTTGTGCCGCAGTAGACAAAACACTCACGGTCTACCTCCTGCCTACCGAGACGATGGATTGAACGGGTTAGGATTGTTGTTGTTGCCAATCTCAATCTGTTGTGTAGGGTTAACTGACTCTACATTGAAGTACCTGCGCGACGGCTGCGTGAATTCGGCTGTAATAACATCGACTTTCTCGGCGGTTTGCTCTCGGCTCTTTGGAGAAGAAAACATAAAACGAGAGACAACCAGCGACAGCACCGCGCTAACAAATACGATCACTAGAATGAGGGCGATGTCTTTTTGCTTCATTTCACGACCTCCTTTGTAATCTCCAGGCTTTTTTCTGGTTGATAGTATGTTTGCGCGGTCATAATTGCAGTCATGCTACTCTCGTCGCCGGACAGCTCCAGTGTGCCGATCTGGAATGGGCGGATAGACTTAAGCAATACATCGACAAGTCCCTGAATAGATGCGTAAGATCCGCTCACCTGGAACTGCACAGGCATCGGCACCGGCTCGGGGTGAGGACTGGTTTGATTGCCGGCTTGGCCGACTTCTTCATCTGTACCGCTAATCGACAAGATGCTGAGCCCCTGACCGACGATGATCTTCTCTAAGCTAGTGGCAAGCGCCGGAAAGTCATATTTGCTGGGCAAAGCATCTAAGACCAGCTTGGCGTTATCGCCGTCGCGCTCGCTGTTACCGTCTTTTACGCCCCCCAAGACATTAACGTCTTTACTGACAAAATCTTTGTACGCCGTGGCCAGGCTGTCTCTTGCCTCGAGGTCCGCCTGAAGCGTACTCAGCGCATCTTTCTTTAGGCCGATAACCTTGTTCTGGTAGCCGATCTGGCCGAGCAACGATTTGCCTGCAACCAGCGTGAACACGATTGCAAACGCCGCCAAAGCTGTAGCGATCACAATGGTACTGTTCGCTTTATTGATTAACGATCGCTTGGTCAATGAGGTTGTGCGTGCCATATCTACTGACCTCCTCCCTGTCCTTGGAACAAAGCCGCTGGCTGCTCGATCTGAGATCGAGTCGTAATCTTATTCGGTACGGTTAGCGTCACTTGCTCTGCCTCGCTAAATATGACCGGGTCAAACGCCAACGTAATACTGTACGATGCGCCCTTGCTGTCGCGACCAAACGCAGCCAACACCACATCCTTGAATGACGGGCGCTCATCCTTTGACGCGCTCTCGGTATGGAACGTAGTGAACTTGAGTGTATCGACAAACTTGTTGACGGTCTCGAGGCTGGCAGCAGAACCGCTGATCGTCATCGTATTCTGCGCAAAATCTACGTTAAGTCGGGAGATGCTCACGTCGGACGGCGTGGACTGGTTCATATAGCCGAAGATCCTGGACGCCACGGGCTTACTTGCGTGCAGCGAAGGCAGCGAGCGCAACTGGTTCTGCACCGTCAACATCTTGGTTAAATCTGGTGTACTTTGCAGCTCGTCGCTCGAAGCGCTGATATCACGACTAAGGTCGGAGATACTCTTCTTTTGTACAACAAACACAATAGAAACAAGCAGAATCAGTATGACCACGCTGGCGATAACGGATATGGTCGATATAAATAGTACTAATTGCTTTTGGCGATGGGCCTTGATGTACTGAATTTTGACATCCGGCAAAAGGTTGAATTGAACCGTCATTCTGCTCTCTCCGCTAATCCGGCAGCGACACCAAAGTGGTTTGACACTGCCAGCAGTTCATTTTGGCGGTCCGGCGCAAACGAGACATTACGCCACGCATTGCCAATCTCGACCTCTACGCCAAATCTGTTGGCGATATACAAAGGGAATTCCGGCAAGGCAGAGGCGCCCCCGGTTACGACTACCCTGCTCACAGGAGTATCGGCATAGCGGCTCTGGAAGAACTTGATCGACTTGTCGATTTCGCCCATCAAAACATCAACCGCGCCGGCGATAGCGTCGTGAATACGACCTTCGAGTTTATCTTTGCTCATGCCAAACTTGAACACAAATTGCCGTGCCTGGACGTCATCGATGTTGAGGTTTTGTGCGGCGGTGCGGATAATCGACTCTGCTCCCGTAGGTATAGATCGAGTTAGACGTGGCGCACCGCCAAGTGTCACCACTAAGTCAGTGCTTCGGCTTCCCATATCAAGCACCATTTGCGCCTGAGGCGAATCGCCGGGCATCAGTGCGCGGGTCAGCGCCAGGTTATCCGGCTCGAACGCAATCACATCTAGACCTATAGACTCGAGCATATCAAGCCGCTGTTCGACAAAGCTGTTTTCTACGCTCGTCAATAGCACCTCAACTTTTGTCTTGTCTTTGGGTGAATCGCCGATTATTGCCCAGTCCATCTTGGACTTATCCGGCTGAGTAGGAATCAACGAATCTGCTTGGTAGTGGATGGCTTTTGCCAATTCGTCGGGTGGTAAACGGTCAAAATCAACCACTGCTGTAAACACCTTGCTAGAGGGTATGCCGACCGCCACGTTACGCGTCGTTAGATTGGCCTGCGTTACCAGTTCTTTGATAACCTGCGCCAGTCGCTGCTGGTCGGTCTTGGAGTCGCTTAGAGTAAGTTTGCTATCGATAGGAACATATGCGTATCGCAACAGTGTTTTAACGGGACCATTACCGCGCAACTGCACTACCCGTACGGCAGTCGCACCGATATCCAGACCAAAAAATGACGATACGCCTGATAGTAAACTCATTACTCTGATTATACATAAGCTTTATCGACCAGTGCAAGGACTGTCGGGCTAAACACGGGCGTTTATTATACGGCTAACTGCCCGTCCCTTACGGCGCGATGAGTTATCTCAACACCACCCTATATCAATCTGTTAAAACGCACTTTTTAACAAGACTACAAGACTGGGGGCAAGCTGTTGATCGCGTCGTATGCACCACTATTACCCGAGGTTGGTGCGGGCTGAGATATCCACAATAGCGGGTTGTAATTAAAGATCTCTGCGGGATCCTCGGCGGCCGTGCCGCTACTCAATGTGCCGGATGCGCGCATAAGTTGTACCTGCCTGGCCATAAATGCACCGTTAACGGTCAATTTGTTGGTGCAGTTGGGTACAATTGCCGTATTTGCAGGCACCGACCCCATAGATAATGCGCAGGTAAAGATAATGCCCTTTGTAGATGAGTTAGTAGGCTGCGCAACATACAAGCCGTCGAGCTGCGTTACGCCGTTGCCGACGTAAATGTTGCCGCGGGCGACGACCCTGAACATCGGTATGTTGCCGTTGTTCCAGCCACCACTACCACCGTAAGTCACATTACCCGAAATATATACATCGCCGTTCACAAATACACTTACCTTGTTGCCCGGAGCTATAGTGCCCCCATTAATCTGCAAGTCGCCCTCGCGCAAGTAGCTGCCGGTTGACAAAGCGGCGGATGTCGAAGCCCCTAGGTTATTTGCCGAACTAGGAAGTGCCGCGTAGTAATTTGGCATACATGATGCCGCGCCGAACATGCCGCCAAAGTTGCCGTTATTGGCATCGGCGCCCGTGTTGGCAAAGGTTAAACCCGAAGGCACCGCAGCGGTTGTTACGCTGCCAGAACTATGTCCGCTCGAAAAGTCGTATATCGTGCTCATGGCATATGCCGCAAACTGCGTACCGGCTCCGCGCCAGCCACCACCGCTACTATCCCGCCTGTTCCATCCGATAATAGAAGCTCCGGAGTTTACGCTACATGCGCCAGGCGCAGACTCGACACCGCCACCGACAGCAATGTCACCGCCGTACACTTCCATAAAAGGCTTTGTCGCAACGTGGACACACACGGTCGATGAGGTCACACTCCCCCCGGTTTGTGTCGCGGGATTGACCTCCAGAGTTCGACATATCGACGTATTGGCGATTGCCGTCACGGTTTCGGTGGCGGTCTGCGTATTGTTGGTTTGCGCGGGGAATGATCGTGCCGTTGATGTACTGCAGTTTGCGCCCGATGGCGTAAATACCGTACCCGGTGCAGCCGTACTGTACCCGCCATGAGAAGCTTGGCGGTACGTACAATTTACGTTTTGACTTGCTGTGGTGCCGCCGTTGTTGACTGCGTATGTGAATGTCACCGTATCCCCCGGCTCGGCTATATTGCCTACGACCGACCCGCCACTGGAATTGGTGATATTCGTATTAACAACAGGCGTCAAGGTAAAGTTATACCGTACCGTGGCACACCGTGGCGTACTCGAACCACTCCCACCGGTTGCCTGATCGGGGTTCCAGGTAATCCTGCGACAATACTGGGTTCCAGGCGCAATGTCGGCCGGAACCGTCAGCGTCTCGCCTGATCCGCCGGGAGTTTTGGTCTGACCATTCGTAAATGCGCCTGCGTCGCCGCTAGAAACGTTCGTCCACGGGCCAGCGGCAGAAGTCGCCCTCTGAGTCGTCCAGTCAATGGTCGAGGGATTGGTCGCCGAGGGACCACCATTGGTCAAGGTATGCGAAAACGTCAGCTGTTGTCCAGGATCTACTTCTGTTCTGTTGACTGAGGTAGTGCCGTTCATATTAAAGTTAACTGCCTGCAAAGGACCGAAACCGTTGGTGCCGACTGGGTTGGCGCACTCATACTTAATGGCGTAACGAACCGAACCGTTTGGGTTTCTAAATACGATGGCGCGAGACGTAGCTGTCTCTTCATAAAACGCATCATCGGCAGGGTCCGAACCGCCGCCGCAGCAACCTTGGTAATAACTGTTAAAGGTAAAGGAATAGTTGGCGTACCAGCTTATTCTGCCTTGGGCGTCGGCGGCACGCACCATGTCCTCCCAGTCGCTCCACACGGCGCTGGACACGCTCGTCGTAGACGTCGCCGTTGTTCGCGTCATGGTATACACGATAAATGCCGCGCCCCGCTTTTCTTGGGTGCTGCCATTGTTGTATTTGCATTTTACAAAGTTAATGAAGGTCGTAACGTCTCGTACCGAAGTCGGGATCGCACTGCCACCGGACGCCTTACAGCCGGTCGGGCCACCGCTTGTCGGCCAAACGTCCTCGCCCGCAGTGTCCAAAGTGTTCGTAAAGAACCCGCGCCACTTTGCCCTGCCCCACAGACCATCTGCCGGGTACGCTTCGGCAATCGCTCCATAGCCCATCGCAAACCCGCTTACGGCCAATACAAGTGCAACGATTAGTCGTTTCATTCTGTACTCCCAGGGTTCTCGAGCTCTTGTATTCTAAGCTCGTACGTCTTCTTGTTTGCTTGCCCGATAGGGTTGGACTCTGCAATATTTTCGATCGCCTTCTTGTAGTAATTAATGGCGGCCTGCTTGTCCCCTAGTTCGGCAGAGTCTTCGGCCATCAGAGTGTAAACATTCTGCGTCTCTTTAATAGCAGCTGCCTTTTTATAGCTTTCGATCGCCTCTTTGTACTTGCCTTCGTTACTGTATGTTGCGCCCTGCTGAACGTAAAGTTCGTACTTTTGCTGGTCGGAGAGGTTATCACCAGAGAGTGCGGTGTCGATTGTTTTGTGCGCGTTTTCGTAGTTCCCATCAAGAGCTTGGTTTTGCGACTCTTCGATTGCGGCCGGCAACGGCTTGGGTCCGCCGGACGTCTCGGGCTTGTTCTGCCACCACCGCAAGCCCATACCGGCACCTGCGGCAAAGACCACAATACCCGCACCTAAAAGAACCGAACGCCACGATGGCATCCTCGTTTTTTTACCGTCTCCCCCAGCCTGTGTATTCATCTCAGCCATATTGTATTACGCTTAACCTTAGTATACAAAACGGGTGGTACAAAACCAATACCTTGCTATAATACGTGGAAATTATGGCCACACAAGAAACGTTAGTCGTCTTAGACTTTGGATCCCAATATACCCAGTTCTTTGCGCGTATGGCCCGCGAGCTGGGCGTTTTTAGCGTCATTCTGCCCTTTGACGCTCCGACCGAAAAGATCAAAGCCCACAATCCTGTCGGTATTGTGTTGTCAGGCGGCCCCAGCTCGGTGTATGACGACGCTGCACCCCGTCTCAACCCCGACATCTTAGACCTAAAGGTACCGATTCTCGGCGTGTGCTACGGCCAGCAACTGCTGGCGCAATACTTTGGCGGCACCGTCGAGCCGGCACAAACCCGCGAGTACGGCCGCGCCACCATCACCATCCATAAGCCAAGCAAACTTATCCCCCAAAGCGCGGACAACAGCACCGTCTGGATGAGCCACGGCACGCACGTTTCTGAGGTTTCCGAAAAGTTCACTATTACAGCGATGAGCGGTAACACGATCGCAGCAATCGAAAGCCACGACGACAACATCTTTGGCGTCCAGTTTCACCTAGAGGTCGCACACTCCGAGCACGGCAAAGCCATGCTGCAAAACTTCCTGGACATCTGCGGGTTTACCTGCGATTGGCAGCCGGCTTCGCTGATCGACACCGAGGTAACCGCAATTCGCCAGCGCGTCGGCGACGGCAACGTTATCTGCGCACTATCCGGCGGCGTTGACTCTTCGGTCGCGGCCATGCTGGTCGATCGCGCCATCGGCGCGCAGCAAACCTGTATTTTTGTAGACACCGGTCTGCTACGCAAAGACGAGTACGAGGAAGTACTGGACATGTATAAGCACCTCGGCCTCAACATCCAGCCGATCCGCGCTGCCGAGCGCTTTTACGCCAAACTAAAAGGTGTTACCGATCCAGAAAAAAAGCGCAAAATCATCGGTGCCGAGTTTATCGCTATCTTCGAGGAAGAAGCCAAAAAAGTCCAAAACGCCAAGTTCCTTGTGCAAGGCACGCTCTACCCCGATGTTATTACCTCTGGCACCGCCACCGGCCCGTCAGCCAAGATCAAATCTCACCACAACGCCGGCGGCCTACCCGAAAAAATGAACCTCAAGCTGATCGAACCGCTGCGCGAGCTCTTTAAGGACGAGGTCCGCGAGCTAGGCAAAGCCCTCGGCCTGCCCGAGAAGATTTACACCCGCCAACCCTTCCCCGGCCCCGGCCTAGCCGTGCGTATCGTAGGCGAAATAACCGCCGAGCAAATCCGCATCCTGCAAGAGGCCGATGCAATTGTCCGCGAAGAAATCGAAAAACGGCCAGAGGTACGCGCCGAGCTATTCCAATATTTTGCCGTACTTTTGCCGGTAAAATCCGTGGGTGTTATGGGCGACGGCCGAACCTACGAGCAAGCCTGCGTCGTCAAAGCTTTTAACTCGCGCGATGTCATGACCGCCGACTGGGCACGCTTGCCCTATGACCTTTTGGCAGTCATCAGCAACCGTATCGTCAGCGAAGTCCGCGGCATCAACCGCGTCGCTTACGAGATCACAACCAAACCTCCTGCCACTATCGAGTGGGAATAACCCTCGATACCCAACAGCCACCTAGGGTGTTACATAATGCCTAGCTAATCAGAGCGCAAACCTAAAAAATGGGGGTTATGGCCAGCACGTATCTGCGCAACATCCTCGTCACAACCTGCATGCTTCTGGTTCTGACTGCGTCGTCGTTTGTACTGCACAGCATTACAAGAATCCAAGCCAAACTGCTTACCTTGGCCGTCTCAACCGCTTCCTCGCCATACCCTTACGCCTCGGCGAGCCAGTTCGCCAACCGTCAGCCGCATTACAGCGATCATATCGTCAGCTGCGCGCAGCAGTCCGCCAATCCTGCCTGCAATCTCGCCAAGCTCAACTTTAGACACTCGACAGGCTTTACGCTATCTGTTCAGCGCTTCTTTGACAGCAAAATGCACAAAGCCCCTAAAGGCCAGCTTTCTGCCCCCGGAGGCAACATATCCCTGCTCGATGCGTCTATTAGCAACGGTCAAACCATCTTTGATGCACCAAAATTACTCACCTTTACCTTTGATAAGGCCGTGCAGTCGGGCGACATCGAACTATCCCAAGTCGCCGGCGAATCACGGCAAAAGCTTCCTATTATTGCTCGCACCGGTGGCGGCACGATAACCGTCAAATTAAGCAAACCGCTTGCGCGCAACAGTTCATTCGAGATGAGCATCAAAAAGATTATCTCGCCGGATGGCAGCCGCCTAAAAGGTCCGCTGGCGGTCGCCTTCCAGACCTCGGGCGGCCCCAAGGTTACCAGCACCAATATCAACGAAACGAGCGTTCCGACCAAAAGCAAAATTGTCCTCACCTTTGATGCGCCTGTCTCGACATCTCAGCACCTCGACAAATACATAAAGCTCGAGGTAAACGGTACGGCCGCACCCGTCACCCTTGCCCGCGACAAAAACCAAGTGACGATCTCGCCCGTCAGCGAACTACCCAAATGCGCGCAGCTACAAGTACGCGTACTGGACGGCCTCGAAAACACCAACAAAGTATCCGGCGGCTCGACTTGGGAATATCAAGCTCACACTACCTGTCAGGACACCTTTACTATCGGGCGATCGGTGCAGGGCCGCGAGATTTCGGCGCACAAATTCGGCAACGGCAACAGCACAGTGGTGTTTGTTGGCACGACTCACGGAGACGAACAAAGCAGCACCCAAACGCTCGAAAGCCTCATCGACTACCTAGAGCGCAACCCGCGCGAAATCCCAAACAGCCAAGCAATCGTTATCATTCCCAAACTCAACCCCGATGGCTACGCGGCCAACGGCCGCACCAACGCCCACAATATCGACCTTAACCGTAACTTCCCCACCAAAAACTGGAAGCGCGGCGTGGTTATGCCCGGCGGCTCATTTAGCGCAAACGGCGGCGGCAAAACACCACTACAGGAACCGGAATCCAAAGCGCTCGCCGATTACATCCTCAAAACCAAACCGCGTCTGGTTCTTACCTACCATGCAGTGGCGGGTGTGGTCATCCCCAACAATGCCGGCAACAGCATCAAGCTAGCAAAAATATACGAAGAAAAATCCGACCTCAACTACAAGCCAAACGAGCTAACCAACCAGATTTTTGACTACGACACCACTGGCTCTCTCGAGGAATGGCTTTACGACAAGCATGGCATCCCGGCAATCCTCGTCGAACTTTGGACCCAATCTTCCAACGAATTCGATCAAAACAAAGACGCCATGCGAGCGATGATTCGCGCGCAGTAGCTCCACTAAGAGTAAGCGGCCCGAAACTGCCGTATCCGTCGTATATCTTCCTCGTCTTTACGGCGACCCATCTTATCCTTACAATCGATCAATGCCTCTAACCCCATCACCGGTATCCCATTAATCATCTGTGACGTTTTTTGCAACTGTTTTAGGTCATACCCCATCCACTTCATCATCACCTTGTACCCGTGGTGGCTCAAAATCTTCTTGCCGTCATCAAGTACATATTCCTTCCAGTTCTTGTCACGCAATTTATCGTAAGCCGCTTTGCTCACGACAATGTCCACATCGTTTGTCTCGCGGATACCCATCAGCTCCATGGCGGTTCCACTAATAACGACGTAATCGCTTTTGGGGAGCGCGAGGGCGCGAATACGATCTTCGTTCGAGACATGTGCCTTGGCATATTTCTGAATAGCAACTCGCACGCTCGGATAAATGTGCTCGGTGCCGATAAGCGGGGCTAGTTCGTAACGATTTAACAGACCTCTTAGTTTTGGCTGCACATGCGCAATCGCAAGCTGTATATCGTTGGCCGCCAGCCGACTATAGAGCCGCTTTAGCGCTTGAGAGGCGGTATAATCGATGTCACTTATCGCACCGGCGTCCAAGACAAAATACCTGACTGGCTGCTTGGCTGATTTTAAAACAGCCGCCACCCTGTCCAAGAAATATCCGGCGTTCTCAAAAAACAACGCATCGTTAAAGCGGTAGATCAACAAACCTGCCGGCGCATCGAGCTGCCACTTGTCGATGCCAAAGCGAGTGTGCGCCCATTCCGCAAATTCTCTATCGCGCAGCAAAACCTCATCGTGCGGCCGGTACTGGCGTCGCAACCGATCAGCCAAAGATAAAGTAACGGCAATCAACACGCCAGTCTGCACGCCCAGAACAGCCACGCTACAGAGTGCAACCATAGCTACCGTAAATTCACTACGGCGCATCTTCCAGATATCGTGCAACTCCCGAAACTTGACGAGGTGTAGACCTATAGTAAACACAATGGCAGACAGACAGGCTGCCGGCACCAACTCAAACAGCCCGCTCGCGACAAGCAAAACCATAGCTACCAACAGCGCCATAATAATGCCAACAAGCTGGGTGCGGCCTCCGGCCATTTCTGCGGCAGATGTACGTGGCGGGCTGCCGTTAATCGCAAAGCCGCCGATCAACGCAGAAGAAATATTGGCAAAGCCCAAAGCCGCAAGATCCTGGTTGTCCTTTACCTTTTCCTCGTGTCGCGCCGCAGAACTGCGAATGACCGCAAGGCTCTGCGTCAAAACCACGATCGCAATCGAGATCGCCGTGGGTAATAAAGCCCAAATCAAACCAGGTGTAATAGAAGGCATCTGCAGCGCAGGCAAGCCAGCGGGAATTGCGCCGATAACCGACACTCCCATGCTCTCCAGATCAAAAAATTTGGTAGCGATAATCGCAAGAGCCAAGGCGACCAAGGCGCCCGGCCAGCGATACTTTGACCCAACAACAATAATAGTCACGACGCAGGCGGACAAAATAGCCGTAGCCACATGGAGTTCCGTAAGGTGCGTCAGCGAATAAACGATCTTATCCAGCAACCCGTCAGGCGCATGCAAACCCAGCATCTCTGGGAACTTGCCCACCAAAAGCTGTACGCCCACCCCTGCTATAAAGCCGGTCAGTACCGGCTGCGAGATCAGGTCCGCCAAAAAGCCCAGCCGGGCAACCGCCATCACCAAAAGCACGATGGCCGTCACCAATCCAAGCACGGCGATCGTATTAACGTACTGCTCAGTACCCACTGCTGCAACCGTCGTAGCCCCGGCCGCCACCAAAACAGCAGTAGCGGAATCCGCACCGACCACCAACCGCTTGGACGTCGCAAACATGGCATAAACTATCGGGGCCAAAAGCGCACAGTACAGCCCAGTCTGGACAGGCAAACCCACAATAATTGCGTAACCAAGCGATTGCGGGATAGCGATAGCTGTCACCACAAGCGCTGCCATAATATCCGGACGCAACCACGCCAGCTTATAGCCTCGAAGGCCAGGAAAAAGTGCACGCTTCATAGGTAGCTCGACTCCTTGCAGTTATTTAGTCCCATCTGGTAACCGCCGCGCCATCAAGATTCCTCGCCGCTATCCCACCACACGGCAAAAATACAAGAAAAATAGACCCCAGGGGGGGCCGCAAGTCGCGGACAACAGTGCGCTAGTTCCTTTGCTTGTGACCATGTACTACCAAATGCCAATACACGACCGCAAGCAAATCACTAACGATCATAGGGTGTTATATGCCTACATGGATACAAAGTCAAGAAAAAAAGATTAAAAAATGCTATGTTCCCTGTTAAATCAGTATCAAGCCGCGCCTAGTTCTTACCTACCATGCGGTGGCGGGAGTGGTCATCCCCAACAACGCCGGTGACAGCATCAAGCTCACAAAAATATACGAAGAAAAATCCGATCTCAACTACAAGCCAAACGAACTAACCAACCAGATTTTTGACTACGACGAGACCATGCCGTAAAGGCCATGCTGCTTGATATATGTTCTGACCTCCGGATGCAGCACGTCGTGATTGCCGCCACGAACCAAGGTCGAAGAAACCTTGGCGTGTTTCGCCTCGACAACCTGATACGCAACTGGCCCATACATTTGCGTTAATCGTTCCATCAACTTCTCTACGTCCTGCATCGTGTCGCTGCCGCGTAACGCAACCGCAAGCGAAAATACCGCGAGCAAATCCCCTACGTCGTCCCATGCATGCAACAGGCGCAGTACGTCCACGCCCATCAATAAAACTAATTCCTGATCGCCAAATAAACTACGTAACTCCGGGAGCGCCGAGCGCACCGTAAATTGCCTAGCGCGCAATCCGGCAGCTCGTAAACCCGGCTCTCCACTAATTGCGCGCTGTAGTAATGCTAGGCGATGCGCAAGATCCAAGGCATTCGGTTTGCCCCGAGGTTCTCTTTCTAACAGAAAAACGACCTCGTCTAATCCGCACTCCCTCAGAGCCTGGCCAGCAAACGCTACATGACCGGCGTGCACCGGGTCAAACGTCCCAGCGTATACCCCAATTTTTCGCATGAGTACAGATTATCATAAGATAAGCGATGCTCCTGAGCCCAACAAAGTTTCTCGCGCTAATTTGACGTCATACACTTCCGTTGACTGCTCATATCACAAGCATTATCATGTGACGTATACGCCAAAAATCAGCAGCATATATCCGTGAAATAAAAAGATAACAGGGGGTGGCAATATGATACTCTATAACACACTTATTGGTGTCGCAGCCGGTATGACGCTGATTACGATACCAATTCTTGCACGAAAACTATTAATAAGGCGTGAGGCAATTGCCCCGGAGGGATGGTCCCTCGTACTAGGGGTAAACGGCATTATCCTTACATTCCTTGGCGGACTAATGAGCGTCACTTGGCCACTCACCGCCAACACACCGATCAACATCATGTTTGGTGAGCCAACGCTGCTCTTGGGCGTACTTCTGCTAGCGGCTGCACTTTTTTTGTGGTTGCGTAAAGGTATCGTTATAGATGTAGCAGGCACTGCCAAACAAGCCGCCAACGATGCACATGCCTACATTGTAAAAGTACTCCAGCCCGTATCGTGGCTACTCTTTGCGCTTGGACTTGTGCTACTTTCTTGCGCACTTGCTATCTGGCGGTTTCAAATAGTAGGAGCAGCACCCGCAGCCGAACCAATAACCGGCCTACTAAACAAATGGCCAGTCATCGAGAACACCTTCTTTGTTATCTTGTATGTCCTGCCAGCAATTGGCCTGCTACTTACCCCCTTTGCCTTGCGCAACATACATGGCCCGCTCTTTAAAATTGCCGGCTGGTGCTTAGTTGTAGCCGGCGTATTGTTCTTACTCTTCAGCGCTATGAACTACTACACGCACATGGGCATGCTGGTTAACCTAGAGCGCGGCACAAACATCAGGTATTAATACAGACGAGGCGTCTTCGGTAAACGCCGTCGAGCGCCGTGCAATCACTAGATGCCGACTGGCTGTGTACACTCCGGGGCATCCGTTGGCGTGCCCTTCACAAGGGCGCCAACGGGCCATCCTACTTCATTTCCTGCTGGCTGAACGCAGTAGTAACCGCTTTTTGAATCGACGGAACCCGCAATTCCGTACATGATACCTTCTACCCCAGAAACCTTCGTCGTAACAACGTCCGCTACGCCGCTCGCAGGAACATGTATAGCACTGACGTAACCAGAAGGTTTCGTGTCGGGTGCAGCTGGGTTAATAATAGTTGCCTTAAGATCAGCGTCGACTGCAGTGGCCAGCCCAAGCAGTGCATAAATCTGCTCTCCTGCGATAATTTTCTTACGAAGATTACCCGCCACCTCGCAGGCAGCCGGCACATCACTTTCGGTCAGAAACTGGTTTAGCAGAACACCCGTCCCTTCGGCCGAACAGCGCCGATATTGGCTCTGGATATCTTCCGGTATCCAACTCTTGCCGCCAGATGATGCCTCCGGGATCGGAGCGATCGTAGCTGCCGTCCGTTCTGTGGACGGTGTACCTTCATCAGCCGTGCAGCCCGCTGTATTGCCACAGATGAGCACCGCAGCTGTCATAGCCGTTGCGTATCCTATTCTCGTGCGTCGAGGCTGCTCATTTCGCGGCATAGTGTAACTCCATTACATTCATTAGTATTCCGGTGGTATATGGAGTACAAATACACCCCCGTCTGCTGCGTTGACTGTGAATTTTCTTACACTCGCCCTGCAAGAATGGCTCACTTGCTAGCCCATATTCGGCATGTAGAAGCACAATAGACATCCCTCACGCTGTCAAGGCTCGCAATATCGGCGAATTAACCTTGTTGCGATAAGCCAGTTAGACTCTTTCGGCGTCCAACAAACGTGCCAACGAGTAGCCAGTTAAACAAGGCGCGATACCCATTTTTATGTCACGATAAGTGCAAAAGTGTACCACCTCTGTTAGAATAGCTGGTATGAGTTTATCCATAGGCATCGTCGGCCTGCCAAACGTCGGCAAGTCCACCCTATTTAATGCATTGACCAACAATAATATTCTGGCGGCCAATTATCCCTTTGCTACGATCGAGCCCAACACCGGCATCGTGCCGGTGCCGGACGAGCGCTTGCAAAAGCTTGGCGAACTGTACAAAACGCAAAAGATCGTGCCCGCCACGGTGTCATTTATAGATATTGCCGGATTGGTAGCCGGTGCTAGCCAGGGCGAAGGTTTGGGCAACCAGTTCCTCAGCCACATCCGCAGCTGCAACGCTATCGTACAAGTAGTGCGCGCGTTTAAGGACGACAACGTCATCCACGTTGACAACGAGCACGACCCGCGCAAAGACATCGACACCATCAACACCGAGCTAGTACTAGCAGACCTGCAAACAGTCGAAAAGCGCCTGCCCCGCCTGCAAAAAGAGGCCAAAGCAGACGCCAAACTGCGCCCCATGATCGACGTCCTCGAGCAAGCCCGCCAAACACTCGACGCCGGCACTCCCCTGTTTGCCGCCGAGGACACCATGAGCCAAGACGCGCGCGAATGGCTACAAAAAGAACTGCAGCTACTCACCCTCAAACCGATCATCTACCTGTTTAACCTGGACGAGTCCGGCCTAAGCGACGAAACCCACAAGCAAGAGCTAGCCCAGCTGGCCGCCCCTGCCCGCGCGCTGTTTGTCTGCGCCAAGCTAGAGGACGAACTCAAAACCCTGGACGACACCGACCGCATCGAACTGCTCGCCAGCTACGGCCAGCCCGAATCCGGTCTAGTGCAACTGATCCACGCCGCCTACGATGTGCTTGGCCTGCAAAGCTACCTGACCGCAGGAGAAAAAGAGGTCCGTGCCTGGACAATCCGCCAAGGCAGCACCGCACCGCAAGCCGCCGGTGTTATCCATGGCGACTTTGAGCGCGGCTTTATCGCCGCCCAGATTATTGACTACGACGACCTGATCGCCGCAGGCTCAGAACAAGCCGCCAAAGCCGCCGGCAAAGTCCGCACCGAGGGCAAACAGTACATCATGCAGCCCGGCGACGTCGTCGAGTTCCGCTTTAACGTCAGCAAATAATCTTTATCTAGTTTTTGTAACTAATTTGCATCACGGCGAAGGAAGAGATACCACGCCAGCAAATAGGTTGCGACTAGGTACAACGTAAATATCAAGGCTGCCTTGCCAGCAGAAAATGCAACCTGCATGTTCACCTCTTCTAGCGCATGGAACGGCAAGTACTTCGTGTTATCCTTGAGGAGCAGGCTTAAAAGACCCTCTACCGTTGGGATAATAAATAATGAGGCAATCGCGCCAACGACGTGTCGCAACAACATAGCGAGCGCCAAGCCAAGCAGTCCGTAAGCCACAGCATAATAAACAGCCGGCCATAAATCTCGCCACAAGAACTGCGATGCGGTAAATTCAGCCGTCGGAGAGACGGCTACACCGAGCACATACAAAAGCACCGCGATAGCGGTCATTATCGCCATAAAACCGAGCGAAAATATCGTCATTGCGGAGAGTTTTGCCAGCAAAACCTTAGTACGGCTATTTGCGCTCGTTAGCGTATACATAATGGTGTTATAGCGGTATTCGTGGCTAGCCAACAAAATAGCAATCAACGCCAAAAAGATCGAAGTCGCATTGGACACATGCGACAATACGCCAGACATCCAAAACTCGTTAGCCCCTTCTTGGCGGTATCCGGCGCCGTAGAACACAATGAGTCCAAGCAACAACAGCGCGAGAATGCTCAGAATGTACGTGGATCGAATCGTCAGTAGCTTGCGGAATTCGGCCTTCAGTAGTGGGATCATTTTTGGCCTCCTTCTTTGATGTCATGCGCTTTGTACTCTTCGGAGCCAGCGGTTAGCTCAAGGAACGCCTGCTCTAACGAGGCCGAGCGGTTAGCCAGCTCTAACACCGGCGTGCCGGCCTCAAAGGCGATCTGCCCAATTTGGTCGGTCTTAACACCTTGCACCGCAAAGCCGTCATCTTGCTTAGAGAACGTGATCTTCTTGGCAGAAAGCGCTTCCTCAAGTTTGGCGTTATCCTGAACCCGCACAAAGACGCCGGAGTGGCCATTACCTGCCAGCAACTTTTCAACAGAAGTACTGGCAATTAGCTTGCCCTTGCCGATGACCACAATGTTGTCGGCCATCTGCGCCATTTCGCTGAGCAGGTGGCTGGACACCAACACGGCGTTGCCCTCGGCTGCGTACTCCTTGATAAAACGGCGCAGCCAGGCAATACCCTCCGGGTCAAGGCCGTTTGCGGGCTCGTCCAAAATCAGATACTTGGGCTTACCCAAAATCGCGGCTGCGATACCAAGTCGCTGGCTCATACCCAAACTAAACTTACCCGGACCTTTTTTGGCGACGTCTTTAAGACCTACGATATCGAGTACCTCGTCGACCCTCGACATAGGAATACCGCCGGCCTCGGCTAAAATACTTAGGTGGTTACGCGCCGAGCGCGTAGGATGAAAAGCCTTGGCCTCGAGCAAAATACCCACGACTTGCGAAGGCTGCGCATAGTCATGCAGCGGCTTGCCGTCATAGGTAGTAGTGCCAGAACCATTGTCCAAACCGAGCATGAGGCGCATCGTCGTAGACTTGCCCGCGCCGTTCGGCCCCAAAAAGCCGGTTACTTTACCGGTGACCACCTCAAACGAGATATCATCAACGGCAACTTTTTTACGGTATCGTTTCGTGAGGTGCTCGGCCTTAATCATCTACACTAACTATAGACCAGCGTGAGCTCTAGTACAACCGCGGTAGCGTGCCCCGCCGCAGTAAAATTGGCACTCCATGTGCACCGGGCCGCCTAAAATGCCCGGCGCTACCCCTCATCGCCATGCCACCGACTCGTGGTGCGTGCGTGCGACGATTGGGCGCCGCGACCTGTGGTTCAAACTGCCGGGACATATGCGGCTGGCGGGTTTCCATCACTCGCTGTTGCGTATGATCGGCAATAACCCGTAGTCGCTGATTGTTCCAAGCCTTAAAGACGAGCCTGCGATTCGGTGTCAGAATACTGATCACCCCGCCAAGTAGCCACGACCCGTAATCAATCTCGGCAATCATGTCAAAGCGAACGTCCTCAACCGTTAAGAACATCGGCTTTTTATCCACCAAAAGTACCCGAAAGTTTGTTGCACACAGCATCGCAAACCCGCCTTCGTAGCGGCCGTTTACGCACCCCGCAATCGTTTCCTCGGGCCACAAGACATTGGCAAGCTCCTTTATCTCGCCTCTGCCCCAAAACCGGAAGTTGCAGCCAATACGTCTAAGCTGCTCCTCCACATATGATATATCCACCATCCCACACCTCCTCTGGTTGCGGCTCCGGATAGAGCCTACACTCTTATAGTACGTGGATGCTGGCGCAGCTGCGGCAATCTTAGTCACTCGTGCTAAGGGATTTTTATCACAAAGCATATGAATTTTTTTACACCCCTGCCTTGCAAGTGAGTTATATTGCGGCCTACTACCTCTTATGCGATAATTACAAGTATGTTGACGGATGATGGCCAATCTGCGGCACTCGTCGACCTGTTCCACCAAGGAACGCGACAAGTGTATGAAAAAGGAGAGTTCATCATACGCCCGGGCAGTGAGCCACAGGGCGTTTTTTATATGATCAGCGGCTTGGTCAAGGCATACGACATCACCAAGTACGGCGAAGAAAACCTTATGATCATCCGCAAAGCCGGTGATGTAATCGCCCTTACCTGGGCCATCACCGGCGAAAACCGCGGCCTCATCTACTCCGCACTGATCCGCACCGAACTGATGATGGTCAGCCGTCAGGATTTTTTGGACTACGTGCGCACCCGTCCAGAAGCCGCGCTGCCTCTGGCGGACATGCTCACCGAGATGTACATGCGCCACTCGGAGCGCATTATGACCCTCGAGTACCGCTCGGTCCGCGAACGACTCGTCTCGTTCCTGCTCAACACCGCCAAACACTTCGGCACCCAAACACCAGAGGGTCTTGTTATCGCCGCCCCCTTACGTCACCAGGACATCGCCAGTTCTATCAGCGCTACACGCGAGACAACAGGGCGCGAGCTCTCTGCACTCGAGCGCCAAGGGCTGCTCAAATCCGCCCAGTCGATTATTACGCTCAAAGACATCGAAAAACTGCGAAAGTATCTGGAATAATTAACGCCAGTTAGACACAACCCGCTCGATCGTCTTTATCACCAGCTCATGCGGCGGCACGTCGCGCACATCATAGTAATGATCGGTGTCCATGTAATCCTGGACAACACTCAAACAAAAAATATCGTCGGCCAAAATGTGCATTCGGTCGACTGCCGGTATGCTGGCCAGTGGCGTCGCGACAACCAGCTTTTTGGTTTTGATGGGCTTAAGGAATTCGGCGGCAATATCCAGCGAAAAACCGTTTACCAAACCGTCCGAGACAAGTATCACCACACGGTCGCGCAACAAATCCTTGCGGATCAAACCCCCATGCCCGGCCTGACGGTGCATGGCATGCATTTTTTCCATCTTTGCCTGCTCTAAAAACCCGTGATACTCCCCCACCATCTCGTCAATCTCGCCCGACGAATACGCGGGGTTGTAGCTGACCGCGCCATCCTGGCTGATTCCCGCTATGGCGGTCTCTTCGCGAGGGAGCTCGATCGTGTCCGATAAAAGCATGGTCAAAACGCAGTTTAGTTGCAAGGCAATTTGGGCGCCAATCATCACCCCGCCGTCGCTTAGGCCCACGACTGCGCACGGCTGACCTTGATATTTCGAAGCAATCTTCCCGGCTAATTTTTGCCCGGCGTCCACCCTACTGTTGAAGTACATAGGTGAAGTTTACCATTTTACCGCTTATGCTCTCAAGGAGCATGCGCAGATTACCCGCGCTTTAGCTTATAGAACCGCTCTAGGTTGCCCTTAGCCCCGGCGATGTGCGAATCGGCTTTGTCTACGATCACAAAATACTGACGCACCCACAGTTCAAAATCCTTGAGGATATCGCGCCGCATGCGGTCGTTTTTGATAACGCCTTTGTGCTTGAGATGAGCACTCGTTGCCTCAAACTGGGGTTTGAGCATCGCCGCCACCACTGTCTCGCGTCCACATAGACTCGCGATATGCGGCAAGATGTCACGCAGCGAGATAAACGATACGTCGATAACAATAACATCCGGCGGCGATTCGATATACACGCGGCGAAGATCAGACCCGTCGTCGTCGGCCGCCGCCTTTCGCAAGTACACCTGACGAATATCGGTCTGCTCGTGCAGCTCGATCTTGGGATTGCCGTGCAAGCTAGGGTGCAACTGATTGGTGCCCACCTCTACCGCAACCACCTTTTCTGCGCCATGTCGCAGCGCATAATCGGTAAACCCGCCGGTAGAGCTGCCAACATCCAGCATCACCTTATCTTTAAAATCTAGCTTAAGCACCTGCGCAACAGAGGCCAACTTGAGCCCCGCACGCGAAACATACTGCTCGTCTGCCCGCAGCTCCACCTTCTGGTCGTCGCCAACAGGATGGCCCGCTTTCGTAACAGCCTTGCCGTCCACAAACACCTTGCCAAGACGTATCCAACTCTCGGCTTGCGAGCGCGTAACGGTCAACCCGCGCGCTACTACTGCTTGATCTAATCGCTGCTTTGTCATTACAAAATAATTATATATGCCTCTCAAATAACTAGCTAATGCCCACTTTTGTGCTGCAGGAGACTCGGCTATAGCCCGCGAGGAAAACAAGACAATTGCCTTTGGCGTTTTCCGTGCTCCTGTGGTACAAAAGTGGGCATTAGCTAAATGCAATAAAGGGGATTAAACCTTGACCCGCTCGCGGTACGCACCAGTAGCGGTGTCGACCGAGATCAAATCGCCGGTCTTTACGAATGCCGGCACGCGGATAGTAATTCCCGTCTCGAGCGTAGCCTCCTTGGTTACCGCGTTGGCAGTGTCGCCGCGAACAACATCCTCGGCGTACGTTACCTTAAGGGGCACGTTCTTAGGTAGCTCGACATTAATCGGGCGGCCGTCAAAGAACTGCAGCTGCAAGTTATCGCCCTCTTTCATGTAGCCCGCGCCATCACCAACCAAGTCGGCTGGAACCTCAAACTGCTCAAATGTCTCGCCGTTCATAAAGAAGAACGTGCTGCCGTCATTGTACAAATACTGCACATTCTGGTTGTTCACGTCGGCACTATCGACCGACTCGTTACCCTTAAAGGTCTTTTCCAGCACTTTGCCGTCGATCATGCTCTTCACACGTACGTTCACGATAGAACCGCCGCGCCCCATCACCTTTTGGTTGTACTCAACAACACGGTACGGCACGCCGTCCAGCGCAAAGATGGTTCCTTTTTTTAGATCGGTGATGCTTAGTCCCATGTATATTCTCCTGAGAACTGTTACTAAATTTACCCTTATTATAACTGACCAGATAGCATTTGCATACGCATAAATTGTAATGATTGCAATAATATGTTAACATATACTTCGTACTATAAGCATAACTGTCATGTCAGAACGCAATCCACACTATCTTCATATTGATCCAGACCGTATATACTATGGCTCGCATCCCGACGCGGATGTCGCTGCAAAAACCGGACAGCTTATGTTAGAGGGCGCTCAGGGCATTCGGCGATTCCAAGAAGACGTTGACACTACGAATCGCAATGCCGAATACAGTCAGGCCATAGGAGTAGTAAGTCACTTGCTAACGCGCGATGGAATGGATCATTCGCCAATCATTGTCCTAAGCCCAGAGCAATTCGATATTGCAATAAGGACACATGCCCCGGATGATATCCCGGGCGACGGCGAGAAACATCCTGACGGAACGGTGATCATGGGACGCTGCCTAGTGCGTGAGCCCGAAACCGGAAGCGACCTAAGCAAACTGATATGTGTCATCGGCAGCGCACTTCACGAAGCCGCTCATTCCGCAGGCCACAAGCAGCGAAGTGGCGTAATGTCCATAGGGGGACCCTCACCGGCAGATGGTGTTCGCGAGCGAGAATACATGCACCTGCCCTGGCACATAGACCCTCAGGATGGAGATTTTCTGAAAATCAAACTATCTAAGACAGATGGCGAGTACAATGTCTCGGAGGTGGGGCGTCTCCTGGAAGAAGGCTTTGCCGAGTATACCAAGGTACGATATATGCGCGAAGTTCGGGAGTTAATGGGCCTGGAAGCAGCAGCGCCGAATGAACCCGAGCTACTATCTGGCTACGGCATACGGGTAGTTAACCCCGACAAACCCACGCCCACCCCAGAGGGCTACATTGACATACCAAGTGATTACACCGAACAAGTGCATAAATCTATCGATACGACCCCGTCCACATGGACGTTGACGGCGACTCCAATCGCGGCCTACATCATAGAATTACTCGAAAAACAAACTCCAGGCCTATACCGCGAAATGCAGAAATCCCGCAAAGATCCTGCCGCATATCGCAACGTAGTCCACATGATCGAGAGCATACAACCCGGTCTATACCGACAACTGCGCAACTCGTCTGGGTCCGCGCTAGGCAACGTAGCAGAACTGCGCAGGGTACACCGCATCATCAAGTCATAGGCTCGCAATAGACCAGCCGATCGCCATGCTGCATATCGCAGCGTGAGACATTTCTCCTTTTAGGCGGGCAGCCTGCTCCATTCGTTTTTCTATAATTCTGCGATTAGCTGCTGTAACTGGGCCGACAACTGTGCGACATCAGCCGCACCCAGCAAGTTGTACTCGCTTGCCTTCAGAACCGTCGCCTGCATTATTTCTATACGCTCGGCCGCAGCCTTCGCTAACTGCTCCTGCTCTTGCCGCGTTTCGGCCAAGCCGTAATCGCGAATCTCCAGCCGAATATCAATCGCTTGGTTTTTGAGGAGCGTCACAACCTCGCGCTGCTCGCGCGGCAAACTGTCTATGTCCAGACTAGAGGCCATCTGCGCAATCCGCGCACTAATGTCCTTTACCAGTTGAAACGGTGACGCCCCCTCCACTAACTATCCGACCCTAGTTACTTGCAACAAACGGCATCAGTGCAATGTGACGAGCGCGCTTGATAGCAGTAGCCAAACGGCGCTGCTGACTCTCGGTAAGACCAGTCTTCTTGCGAGTCTCGATCTGTCCGTACACGTTGATGTAACGCTGCAAGGTCTTTACGTCCTTGTAGTCAAAAAATGGAACGTCTGTTCGGTGTTTAAAAATCTTTGCCATGTCTCTTATCCTTCTAAAACTTATGTCAGTCGGGCATAAGCCCGGACTAAGTTATTAATTAAAACGGGATGTCATCAAGATTGATAGGTTCGTCGCCAATGTCCTGAACAACGTCGTCATGCTTCTTAGAGCCGCCCGACGAGCTACCGGCAGAACCGGATGATGCCGGAGCGCCGCCGCTGCGTTCGCCTGTGCCGCCAACAAAGTTAAAGTCTTCGACAATAACTTCTACTCGGCTGCGCTTTTGGCCGCTTTCTTTATCGTCCCAGCTACGCTGGTCAAGACGTCCGCTGACCAAAATCGGGTTACCCCGTGTCAGGTATTGGGCGATAATCTCGCCCGGTTTGCCCCATGCTACGCAGTCAATAAAGCTAACCGCTTCGTGCTGCTCGCCGTCCTGGCCACGCCAGCTACGGTTGACGGCCAGCGCAAAGCTAGTGACACTCTGGCCGCTCGGCAGGCTGCGCACTTCTGGGTCGCGCGTCAGGTTACCCATCAAGATAACTTTGTTAAATCCCTTTGCCATCCCTTTACCCTCTCTTTTATTCCCTCGGTTTGCAGGCAGAGGATATCACTCCTTGCCTGGTTTGTTAACTCTATTCTTCGGTCTTTTCTTCGCTGTTTTCGCCGCGCTCGGCCGCCTTCTTAGCTTTCTCGGCCTTCATAGCCTCTGCCTTGGCAATAGCCTTAAGGTCTGGCTTGGTGATCAAAAAGCGGATCACTTCGTCGGTGATGTTTAGAACGCTCTCTACCTTGCGCACGTTCTGGGCAGGCATTTCTACGGTGTAAATAACGTACACAGCAGAGTCGTTCTTTTTAATTTGGTAAGCCAGCTTGCGCTTGCCCCAGTTGTCGGCGTTTACAATTTTACCGCCGTTGTCGGCAAAGATCTTCTCGACCTTGCCACTACCCTTTTCCAAGTCAATTTCTAGACCTGGGTGGTACAAAACCGCTACTTCGTATTGGTTCATGATTCCTCCTACGGATCCCTCTCGGGAGTGTCTCGACTTACTCGCAGACACAGGTTAGTTAATAACAGAGGTAATTGTACTACATTATTGCCCAACTAGCAACTCGTGCGGACGGGTCGAGACTTATGCTGACTCGGGTCTTCGTACCTCTGCCCCGGCAGCTAGATCTCCAAGCGCGTGCTGTGCGGCGTCATCCTGGCTTGGCGGCTCAAAAACTTCTCCCGGATGCGTAGCAGACCAACTTTGGACTAAAATTTCGTAATATGGCGATCTATGCCCGCTCAGATAACGAGCGCGTAAATCATTAAAAATCGTTTCAAACTCGGGTGAGCCGGTGCCTCTACCTTGCATAACGTACGTTCGATACACGCTCCCGTGCGGATCGCCGTCGACGAGAAAGCGACGCTTCCGGATAGGTTCGTCTTCTGCTTCGCTAGCGTCAAGCGGCGGAGAATTAAACTCATCGTCACGAAGTACCAGAGAGTCTTCGAGCTTCACCAAAAGCCCATGCCTCTCCTCCTCTGTAAGCTCCTGTTCGCGGTACAGCTTGCCGAGCAAATCCCAGCGCTCGTCGTACTGCTCCTTAACGCTTGGTCCGGCACCGCGGAGCTTGGCGTGGCCTTCTGGCAATCCCCGCAAGGCATCGAATAAGGGTTCCCGACCTGGTTCGCCCAATTCCGCTAAACTTGCGCGGCTCTCTTTGGGCCACTGCTGATATTCGTGCACCAACAACTGCGCAAAAATCTCGTCGAGGTGACGAAGACCTTGAGCATACGAGAATGTCAAATAGAGGTTATCGACAACCCGCTCCATAGGGGTAATAGGCGTCATAAGATGCTCGCCAAGGATAGATGAGCGCTCGGGTGATCGCATATTACTATAATTATATAATATAGCTACCTCGCGCGCAACTTACGCCCTGTATTGCATTATTTGCACTATTGTGGTAACATAACAATATGCAACCTACATTACCGTATCATCCCGAGCAACTGTTAGCCCCACAACCACACCAAATCGCCCCATCACAAGAAGTTATTAATCATCAGTTTGATGAAATAACCGAAAATTACAGCGGCAACCGCCCCGCCGCCACTGCTGGCGTATACGGCAGTCACGTTTCGCGCGGCGAAGAATACTCTAGAGAAAACCTGCCAACTGCCGCAGAGCGCCGCGAAGCAGCCGCCCCTTACATTGGCAATGCAACGACCGGCACGGCCCTCGGTATGGCCTCTCTGCCAGAACAATATAAAGACCAACAAAAGGGTAGCTCGTCTTATAAAGGACATACCAGCGAAGAACTTATGGCCGCCCACCGCAACTGGAGCTGGGCAGATGCACTCGCCACAGAGACCCGCAGACAACAGGTCGAAAGTGCAGCCCAAGAAGCCGCAAAAGTAAAGTACCTCACGCAAGCCCAGGCAGATCTACACACATCATTTACGCAAAAAAGCAAAAAAGAACGTGACGACGACAGAGACGACACCCCCGTGACACTTCCCCGTCTGTAGAGGCATCGTTATCCTGTAAAAATTAAAACACCCTCTGTTGAAGGAGGGTGTTTTTGGTTGCCCTCGCTCACCATTATTGTTAGCATACCAAGGTGAAGTCTTATACACCGATTGTCGTATCGGGTTCTATCGCAATAGACCGGATCATGAACTTTGGCGGTCGCTACGGCGACCACATCCGGCCCGATAAGCTGGATAGCCTATCTATCTCTATCTTCTTAGAGGAATTAAAGGACGCGCACGGCGGTGTCGGCGCCAATATCGCGTACTCACTGGCACTGCTGGGCGACGAGCCGTATCTTGTCGGATCTGTCGGCAAGGACGCCCTGCTCTACATGGAAAAGTTGGCGCACGAAGGGGTGAATATTTCGCATGTCTACGAAAGCTCCCTCCCTACCGCCTCGTTTAACGTCATCACCGATGCCGACCAAAACCAAGTCGGCGGCTTTTACCCGGGCGCAATGTTTGACAGCGACACGCTGACGTTCGCGCCGTGGCGCGACCAAAACCCGCTCGTGGTAGTATCGCCACACGACCCCAAAGCCATGAAGCGCCAAGTCGAGGAATGCAAAAAGTGGGATCTTACCTTGTGCTATGACATCGGCCAACAGGTCAGCAATCTGTCCGGCGAGGACATGCGCGAGGGCGTCGAGGCCGCCGAGATCCTGATCGTCAACGACTACGAACTAACGGTGCTAGGCGACAAAACCGGCCTGGGCATCGACACGATCAAAGCAAGCGTGCCTATCGTCATTACTACACTTGGCAAGGACGGTTCGGTCATCGAGGGAACCAAAGTAGAGCAACCTATCCGGGTCGGCGTAGCGCAGCCAGAGCAAGTGTTCGACCCCACCGGCGCGGGCGACGCCTATCGCTCGGGCTTTTTGTATGGATACGCCCGCGGCTGGCCGCTGCAAACCTGCGCCCAGCTTGGCGCGGTGTGCGCCACCTACGCCATCGAGTCCATGGGCACACAAGCGCACCGCTTTACGCGGGAGCAAATCGCCGAGCGCTATCAAACATCATTTAACGAAGCTTTACCGATAGAGCAACGAGAGGAAATAAAAGAAGTATATGCCTGATTATAAAATCGCCGACATCAAACTAGCCGACTGGGGTCGCAAAGAAATCACTCTGGCCGAAAAAGAAATGCCAGGCCTTATGGCCTTGCGCGCCGAGTATGGCAAAGACAAGCCACTCAAGGGCGCACGTATCGCTGGTTCGCTACACATGACTATCCAAACCGCCGTACTCATCGAGACACTAACCGAGCTAGGCGCAGAAGTCCGCTGGGCAAGCTGCAACATCTTTAGCACCCAAGACCACGCCGCTGCCGCAATTGCCGAAGCCGGCATCCCCGTATTTGCCTGGAAGGGCGAAACCGAGGAAGAATACTGGTGGTGCACCGAGCAAACACTCAAGTTTGAGGGCGGCAAAGGCCCCAACATGCTACTGGATGACGGCGGCGACCTGACCAAATGGGTTCACGACAAGCACCCCGAGATGATCGGCGAGATCAAGGGCGTCAGCGAGGAAACCACCACCGGCGTCCACCACCTCTACCAAATGATGGCCAAGGGTACCCTGCGCATCCCAGCCATTAACGTCAATGACTCCGTTACCAAGAGCAAGTTTGACAACAAGTACGGCTGCCGCGAATCGTTGGCAGATGGCATCAAGCGCGCCACCGATATCATGCTGGCCGGCAAGGTTGCCGTAGTCGCCGGTTACGGCGATGTGGGCAAGGGCTGCGCCCAAAGCCTGCAAAGCTACGGCTGCCGCGTGCTCGTCACCGAAATTGACCCCATCTGTGCCCTGCAAGCCATGATGGAAGGCTTTGAGGTCGTCACCATGGAAGAAGCGGTCAAAGAGGGCCACATCTTTGTCACCACCACCGGCTGCAAAGACATCATCACCGTCGAGCACATGCAAAACATGCAAGACACAGCCATCGTCTGCAACATCGGCCACTTCGACATCGAAATCCAGGTCGAGCCGCTCAACAACCTGCCCGGCGTCAAAAAAGAAGAAGTCAAACCACAAGTCGACCTTTACACCTTCCCTGACGGTCACCGCATCATCATGCTGGCTGAGGGGCGCCTCGTTAACCTTGGCTGCGCCACTGGCCACCCATCGTTTGTTATGAGCAACAGCTTTAGCAACCAAGTCCTCGCCCAAATCGAGCTATGGACTAAGGAATACACCGTTGACGTACACCGCCTGCCAAAAGAACTGGACGAAAAGGTCGCCCTGCTGCACGTCGAGGCCTTGGGCGGCAAACTCACCAAGCTCACCCCCGACCAAGCCGAATACATCGGCCTCCCAGCAAACGGCCCATTCAAGCCAGAGCACTACCGGTACTAGGACGATGTCCACTAAAATAGACCCCTCAATCGGGAGGTCTATTTTTTACATATGATGCCACCCAAGACAAAAAGTAATCTTGCAAAAATAAGAGTTCGATGGTAATATTATTAAAATTTCATTACATTTTAATAATCCACGATGCCCCACAACCTTGAATTATTGCGGTCTGTCGAAGACACAGTGACCGCGGCCCTACGTGCAGAACGCGAGATATTTTTGCAAGTTATTCTGGGCAAAAACTACCAGCGAGCTGTTGACGCAGGTCTCGTCGACCTATTCCACTTCGACCCAAAAACTGGCGAGGACGGCCTCCGCCACACCCTCACCGGATCGATAAAAAAGACCCGAGGAGGCACACGCGTGCCATCAGGCTTCCATCACGAAGAATCGGCGCGTCGCTGGACAGAATATGTCCAAGGAGAAGGCGGTCAATCCGAGCCGAGCTATGTACGTAACCCCGAGTCACGGCAAGTACCGCTCGGTCGTCCTTATAAAGACGAGGTTGTGGTCTTTGGCGTAACAAAATACGGATTCAGAAAATGCCCCGACACCGGCGAACGAAAAATATTGCCCGCCCAAAACACGATGTTCCCGTATCACAACAGTGCCTTGGGCGTATTACAGCTAGTGGGCATAGCGCACGCAAACCGCGACCAAGCGGCCGAGGAATTACAGATCATGCCAGCCGAGCCAAGATTCAACCGCGCAGAGGGGGCAAGAATCGCCGCAGTTGGCGAAGCGCCGCTGTTTGACGGCACCACAGTTAAAATCCGCATGGTACGTGATTTTAATTCTGATAGGATAATTACAGCAATGCCTTTAATGCCACAGAGCGGAGGACAATCCTAATATGAGCAGCCCCGACCAAGACCCCACCAATCACAGCCCCGACCTTACCGCACCACTAGCAGAGATAGGCGCGGCAGTACTACGAGAGCTATTAGCCTCCCCAGAGGGACCCGCGATACTTGATTTATCAGGCCTAACCGTTGGTGTAGATGCGGGCGAGGTAACTATCGATGCAGATGGCAAACCTCCGCTACATTTTACCGTTACTGACGTCGCAAGCCGCATATACGGGGATCCGGCGCAATAGACATCTAGAACGACCGTCAACGTCGGTCAGTCCGCATCAAAACTATGCTTGGTCGTTTGATGGCGCGTCTTCGGCAGCTGGGGCAGCACCAAAGACGTCGTCTAGGCTGCTAACCAAGACCTCGCGTGGGCGGGCGCCGTCAGCGGGGCCGACTATGCCCTGCTCTTCCATTTCCTCAATCAAGCGTGCTGCGCGGCCGTAGCCGATACGCAAGCGGCGCTGCAAGAGTGATGTCGACGCTTTGCGCCCCTCGATAACGCAGCGGACTGCATCGCGGAACATATCGTCATCAGAGCTGCCGCCACCGCCGCCCGAGTCAGCCACCACGCCACCCTTACCATTAAGCTGCACCGGCTGGCTAATCACCTCGGCGTCATACTCTGGCGGACGCTGCATGCGGATAAAGTCGGTAACCTTTTGTGTTTCGTCATCGCTAATAAACGCGCCCTGAACGCGCTTGGGCTTGGGCATGTCGGCAGTCAGCAGCAACATGTCACCCTGGCCAAGTAATTTTTCGGCACCCATCTGGTCGATAATCGTACGGCTGTCTACCTGACTGGCGGTCGTAAACGCGATACGCGCCGGCACGTTGGCCTTGATCAAACCGGTAATAACGTCTACAGATGGGCGCTGCGTGGCAAGCACCAGATGGATACCCACGGCACGAGCCTTTTGGGCAATACGCACAATCAGCGCCTCGACGTCGCGCGCGGCCATCATCATCAGGTCGGCCAGCTCGTCGATCACGATTACGATGTAGGGCATGCCCTCCTCTTTTTTGAGGTTGTTGTACTCGACGATGTTGCGCTTGCGCACCTCGGCCAGCGTTTTGTAGCGGCGCTCCATCTCGGCGACCGCCCACTTAAGCGCGCTAATGCACTTTTCGGGGTCGGTAATCACAGGAGTAAGAAGGTGTGGAATGTCGTCGTATGGCTTAAGTTCTACCTGCTTGGGGTCGACTAGGATAAGCTTGAGGTCGCTTGGGCTGTTGCGGTACAACATGCTAGTAAGAATGGCGTTGACCATCACCGACTTACCGGAGCCGGTCTGACCTGCAACCAAAAGGTGTGGCATGCGGGCGAGGTCGGCAACCACAGCCTTACCAGAGATGTCTTTACCAATCGCAAAACCCAACGGCCCCTTGATCTCGCCCCAGTCAGAAGATTGCAAAATCGAGCGGAAGCGTACGGTCGCGGATTTGACGTTGGGCACCTCGATACCCACGGCGCGCTTGCCAGGGATAGGTGCTTCCATGCGGATCGAGTGCGCGGCAAGGTCGAGCGCCAGGTTGTTCTCGAGTGCCGTAATCTTGGTAAGCTTGACGTTAGCCGGGGGCTTGAGGGTGTACTGCGTTACGCGCGGGCCGACGTTGGCGCCTTCCATCTCGACATCAATATTAAAGTTGGCAAAGGTGCTTTTGATAGCTTCGGCGTTGCCTTGTACGTCACCAGCATCAGCCTTGTCCTGCTTTTGCTCCAGCAAGTCCAGGCCTGGGAACTTCCAGTTAGGGTCGCTAGCCAAGGTGAGCGCCTCGTGATTCTCTGCCGGGGCGATCTTTTCGGCCGAGTTACGCAAGCTTGCAAACGGCTTAGCGCTGCTGTTGTGTTGCACTGTAGGCACGCCTTCGTTCAGCTGGAAGCCGCTCGATTCGGCGCGAACCTTAAGGTCGCCCAGCTCGGAGGTAGTCTCGCGGCGCTTAAACACCGAACCCAGCGCCAAAACCACGCGCGGCGAAATGCCAAACGCAAAGAATCCGCTCAGTACGGTAAGCACAGCAAATAATATCGATGCCGGCAAAGCATCCAGCGCCAATAGCACCGCGCCGCCCAGCGCCTCGCCAATGTAGCCGCCGTGGCCGCCTACCCATACACCTGCCTGCTGCTTAGCAAAGCCGGTAAACATCCACGCCGACAAGAACACCAGCACGCCAAGCATGCTAAAAAGCTTGCCGCGTGGGATACGGTTGTCCTCGCCGATAAACTTGTAGACGCCCCAGTACGCGAATGCCAGCGGCAGCAAATATGCCGCCCAGCCGATCGCCCAATAGCCGCCCTCAAAGGCACCAATCGGCAAGTTGCCGCCAGTACCAAAACCGCCAAGCAGTAAAAACAGCGCCAAGACACATAACAGAATACCGCCAGCTAGCGGCCAAAAGGTCGAGCGCTCGGCGTTTTCTACTTTTTTCTTCTTGGACGTTTTTTTCTTTTTGGCCATCGTCTTTGTATTATACCTCTTACGTATAGAGGTCGACAATAATACTAATTATAGCAAAATTTACAACTATTGTCAATTGCGCCTCTTCTTCCTGTGTCTACCTGGGGGCTCGTCAGGAGGAGCACTAGGCTCGGCCGACTCAGCCCCACCCCCTGCTTCCTCTTTTGTCCTTCGTATAACCGGCAACATCGCCGTCACCCGACTCAACGCGGCGATAACTCGCCTACGAGGATCTGGCGGGTCAGACTGCTCTGACGTTTGTCCGGCAACCCTACGCCGGTGCGCGTCGAGTATATCCTTTACATCCTGGTCGCTCTGAACCGTCACGCGCGAAAACTGTCCTTCTATAGCGTGTACCTCCTCTCTGCTGGCGCCGAGTGCATGTAACACGTCATCGACGCGCGACTTTTCTGGCAATGACAACCTATTCAGGATGCGCAACACCTCCTCCTTGCTAGTCACCTCGCCAATCTCTAACTGCCTATGAAATCGCATGACACCCTCGACTCTATATAGTTGAGGGCGATCGACCAGTAGTATGCGTTCCCCGTGTGCAAAGCCCATATACACGCTCGTCCCCAGTGGAAGTCGAGGATTATCAGGGTCGCTGCGCAACAAACTGCCCGCATCATTGACGTTATACATTCCGAGTATATCGTTTACAAATGCGCGCATATCACTGCGCTCCCATGTCTCGACAAGCTCTTTAAAAATAACTTGGCTCCTCGGACCGTCCTCTGATTGCGCTTGGACGAAATCATTTACAACGCCCATCACATGATCCGCATACACCGAGTCACCCGGCACGCGCACCAAGCTACCATCTGGATTTGTCGGCATACGACGAAGCGCGTTCCCAGTAAACGTCCTTATGACCCCGGCGTTATCTGACCTATCCATCTCGGGCACGCGCCCAAACTCTACCGCCTCCACTGGCTCACCGTACGTAAACTCTCCAAAGGGGATACGCTCGACACCTTGCTGGTGCAAACTGTCAATGAGTAGAGCATCATAACTGGGCCGGCGAGCATAACCCGGCCCAACGTTGTGACCTGGGCCACCCCACCCCCATTCACCACCCCCAGGGCGCGTCATACTTTAGCAGCCTTTGTGTCTACTCGTAATTTCATCAGTCCTCACCGTATATCTAAAAAGTAATGGTCACTATTTAGTCATGCGCAAGCAGCCGCAACAGTAAGATATCTTACTGACTACTCGCAGTAAGAGGCGTAAGCAAAGAACCCGCCCCTTTTAGTACATGGGTCGGGTTCTTTCTTTGGGAGATGTCGAGCAAAGCTAGTCGACGCGGGCGTCGGTGCCAAGGAGACGGGCTCGCATGGCCTGGAAGCGCTTTTCTTGCTCGGCAGCGATCTCTTCGCCGGTCTTGGTGCGGCCGCCGCTAGAGGTCTTGACCTCGGCTTTACCGCCAATAACGTTAACCACAGGGATAACGATCGGGCTGCGCTGCGTTTGCTCAAACAGGTAATGCGTGATGTGATCCTTGAGCTCGGCCTTAAAGCGGTCGAGATCAACGCGCTTAAAGCGCTGCTGTACGGCGCGGCGCAACTCGGCGCGCAGGCCGTTCATGAGCTCTTCTTGCTCGCGCATGTAGATAAAGCCGCGCGATACGATGTCTGGGCTGGTTAGCAACTGACCTGTCTTTTTGTCGATCGTTACAACTACTGTTACCAGGCCGCTTTCGCTCATCAACACACGGTCTTTAACGACAACGTTATTGACGATGGCGCCGGTTTGGTCAACCAGCAAGCTGCCCGACGGTACGTCTGGTAGGCGTTCCCAGCTGTCGGCAGTAAAGGCAATTTGGTTGCCGTTCTCTGCCTGAATAACGTTTTTGCGTGCCCAGCCTTCCTCGATTGCCATGTCGGCGTGGTACTTACGTGGAAGCGGACCACCGTAGATTGGCAAGAAGAACTTGGGGCGAACGATGTGCAGCATCTCGCGGTACTCGTCGCGGCGGGCGTGGCCGGATACGTGCAGCGGGCCGCAGCCGTCAACCTCGTGGGTTGGGTGACGGAACAAGTGAACGCCTCGGCGAGTCAGGTCATCGGCGATAGCCGCGTAGCGAACCTCGTTACCAGGGATCGGACCGGAGCTAATAACGACAGTGTCGCCCTCGTTGAGCTTGATGTACTTGTGCTCGCCTTCGGCCATGCGCTGCAAAGCGGCGCCTGGCTCACCCTGACCACCTGTACAAATAACCAGTACCTTGTCGTCGGGGATGTTTGGCATTTCGCGCATAGCGAGTACGGTGCCCTTAGGAATTTTGAGGATACCCTGGCGCACTGCAATCTCGGCGTAGCTCATCATGCTGCGGCCATCTAGCGCCACACGGCGACCAGCAGCTACAGCGGCGTTGACGATCATCTGTACGCGGTTCATGTTACTCGAAAAGATGGCACAGAACACACGACCCTCGGCGTTGCCGATAATGTCGTGAAAGCTGTCTTGCAACGTGCTCTCGGTAGGCGTGCGGCCCGGCAAAGCCGTTCCACAACTGTCGCTCATCAAGAGCAATACGCCCTCGTCACCAAGTTCGCGCAAACGTGCGGCGTCGGTTGGCATTTCGTCAAGTGGTTCTGGGTCAAGACGCCAGTCACCGGTGTTAATGATCCGGCCGACAGGAGTGTCAACAACGATACAGCTAGACTCGGGCACGGAGTGCGTAATGCGCACCAGCTCGATCATAAACGGCCCGAGCTTAACCCGCTCGTGCGCGTCCATGTTCATGATCTGCAAGTCAGGCTTGTATTCCAGACCGGTCTCGGCAGCAGCGTCGTCAAACGTCTTTTCTACCACGCCGAGCGTAAAACGCGAACCGTAAATCGGTGCCGGAATCTTGGGGACAATGTGCTTAAGGCCGCCCAAGTGGTCGAGGTGACCGTGAGTAATGATGTAGCCCTTAAGTTTGTGCTTGATGCTCTCGAGGTAGGTGGGGTCGGCAATCGTGTAGTTGACGCCGGGTAGCTCTACGCCCAGGTTGTTACCGCAGTCCAAAACAATTGCGCTATCTTGCCACTCGATAACCTGCATGTTCTTTTCGCCGATATCAAACTGTCCACCCAAGAAGGTGATCTTAAGCTTGTCAATGTCGTCGGCAATAACGTTGGCACGGCGAGGCTTTTCTTGCCCCTCTACCGCTGCAGGCATGTACTGGTTAGCAATGCGCTGCGCGTCGGTCTGGGCGCGCTTTTGAGCACGTACAGCGGCACCACGTGACTGCATAGCACCCTGAACGGTCAGCTGTGGACCAGCCTGACCTTTTTGCTGCTGTCCGCCGCGCTGACCATTTGGCCGACCGCCTTGCTGACGTCTTGGCCTGTTGTTCTGCCTATCTGATTTTTTATCCATATGTTGTTCCCTTTCTTTTTAAGAGATTGTTATTAATTACGAAATAAGTTTGGCGATGACCTGAAAATCATCAAAAATTGATTGTTTGAGCGACCGATTGTACAACACCGCTGCAGGGTGATAAAGCGGCAATATTGTCCAGCCCTGCCACTGCTGGGGCACGCCATGACCTTTGCCGATAACCAGGTCTGGCAAAAAACAATTGGCGCCGTGCCGCCCGAGGGTAACGATCACTTTTGGCTGGATGACCTCTATTTGAGCCATCAGGTACGGCCAAAAAGCGTCTTTCTCTGCGGGTTTGGGGTCGCGGTTGTTGGGCGGACGGTACTTTACAATACTGGTGATAAAAACGTCCTCGCGCTTTAACCCAATGCTGTCTAGCAACTCGTTTAGAAACTTGCCTGCCGCTCCCACAAACGGCAAACCCGTCTCGTCCTCGTTGCGTCCTGGCGCTTCGCCGATAAACATGACGTTAGCGTTTGGACTACCTTCGCCCGGTACAAGGTTCTTGGCTGTCTTGGCCAAATCCGGGCAGACATTGTTTTTTACAATCTCTGCCGCAATTTGATCAAGCTTGACTTGCTGGTCGCTCATTTTCGCTTGTTAAAGATAGCTACCGATAGCTCTCGTATACCGATGAACAGCAAGATGAATGCTATGGCGTAGTCCAGCAAACTACCGGTGTCGATGGCCCAGCCGATGAAGACGTAGGCCAGGCCCAGACCCACCAGGCCGTATGCGGCCTGGAACCATCTATTCCTTGCTAGTTTACTAAGCCAGCTCTGGCTCTTTGGCTTTTCCATCCTGCAAATCCCTCATTGCTGCCTTCATGCTCAACTGCAAGCGTCCGCGGTCGTCTACGGCGACCAGCTTAACGGTAACTTTGTCGCCTTCTTTCACGACGTCGCTAGGCTTATTGACGCGCTCTTCCTTCATTTCGCTCACGTGTACCAGGCCGTCTTTGCCGGGCATAATCTGCACAAAGGCGCCAAAGTCCATAACGCTGACAACGGGCTTGTCAAAGTAGATCTTGCCGACCTCTGGCTCCTCGACAATGCTAAAGATCCACTCCTTAGCCTTGTTAATGCTCTCGCCGTCGGGGCTGGCGATCATAATCGTACCGTCGTCCTTGATGTCGATCTCGGCGCCGGTTTCGCCGGTGATCTTTTGGATCGTCTCGCCGCCCTTACCGATAACTTCGCGGATCTTGTCGGGGTTAATCTGGATTGCCTCGACGCGTGGTGCGTATGGGCTTAGCTCGGTACGTGGCTGGTTGATAGTAGTGAGCATGTGCTCGAGGATATATGCACGACCCTCTTTACCCTGCAATAGCGCTTGCTTAAGCGTCTCGACTGGCAGGCCGTGAACCTTCATGTCCATCTGCAAAGCAGTAATACCCTTACTGGTTCCGGCAGTCTTAAAGTCCATGTCACCGGCAAAGTCCTCGGCATCGGCGATGTCGCTCAGGATAACGGTTTGATTACCATCGGTCATCATGCCCATAGCGATACCACTTACTGGTGCGGTGATTGGCACACCAGCGTCCATCAGTGCCAGGATGCTGCTACACGTAGCGGCCATGCTGGTGCTGCCGTTCTGGCTCATGATCTCGGTGGCCGAGCGGATCGTGTACGGGAAGTCCGCTTCGGTCGGTAGTACCGGCAAAATAGCGCGCTCGGCGAGGGCGCTGTGGCCGATCTCGCGGCGGCCGGGGCTGCCTAGGCGCTTGATTTCGCCCACGGTGTAACCTGGGGCGTTATAGTGATGGAAGAAGCGCTTTTCTTCGTTGCGCTCCATGGTGTCAATCATCTGTGCGTAGCTAAGCGGCGCAAGCGTCACGATGTTCATAGCCTGCGTCAAACCGCGGGTAAAGAGGCTAGAGCCGTGTGCGCGTGGCAACAGGCCGACTTCGCTCGACAAAGTACGGATCTCGGTAAAGCCGCGGCCGTCAGGGCGCACGCCGTCTACCAAAATGTCCTTACGGACGTCTTTGTTGGCAGCGCTGGCAAAAGCGTCTTCGTAGTCGCGCTTTACGGCGTCCCACTCGTCACCAAGCTGCTCGGCAAAGTGCTCCATCAGCTCGACGCGCAGCTTGTGCATGCGCTCGTGGCGCTCGGGCATTGGGGCGCGAAGCTTCTCGCCCATCTTGCCAGCCAAAAACTCGTCGACTTGCTTTTGCACTTCTTCATCTGGCAACGACAGTTCGTACTCCTGAGGAGTGACGCCAACCTTGGCGATTAGCTCTTTTTGCAACTGAATTGCTGGCTGGATAGCCTCGTGAGCCCACGCCAATGTTTCGGCTACGACTTCTTCGGACACTTCGTTGGCGCCAGCTTCGACCATCATGATACCGCTCTCGGTACCGGCGACAATCAAATCGAGGTCGTTAGTGCGGCCGTCTTCGAGTGACAAGAACGCCTGAGGCTTACCGTCAACCAAGCCGATACGCAAGCCGGCAACAGGGCCTTCAAATGGTGCACCGGTCAGCATAAAGGCAGTGCTCATGGCGATCATTGCCACCATGTCCGGGCGGAAAGCCGGGTCGGCGCTTAGAACGCTGGCTACACCTTGTACTTCGTGGCGGTAGCCCTTGGGCCACAGCGGACGAATCGGACGGTCGATCAAACGACCAATCAGGATGGCTTCGTCGCTTGGCTTGCCTTCGCGCTTGATAAAGCGGCTGCCGCTAATCTTGCCCGCGGCATAAAACTTCTCTTCGTAGTCGATGCTCAATGGAAAGTAGTCAAAACCAGCCAAAGGCTTGTCGCTGACCATCGCTGTTCCCAGCACTACTGTGTCGCCGTAGCGAACAATGACGCTGGCGCTCGTACGAAACCCAACGCGGTTAACCTCAAGACTCAGCTTGCGGCCGCAAAACTCGGTTTCTACGACTGTTATTTGTTTTCCAAAGGGGTTTACTGTCTGTCCCACTTATTCCAGACCTTTCTCTAGCGAGGTAACGGGCACGGTTCAAATATATGACGTCCTTGTGCTATCTGAAAACGGCGCATATATCTGTACTCTGCCCGCTACGTCGTACCTAGCAATTTAATGTGCACAAGCTTGTGACCTCGAGAGTTCGAGGTCAGTAGTCTATACACTAACGACGGATGCCGAGCTTTTTGATGAGTTCGAGATACGCGTTGGAGTCTTTGGCAGCGATGTACTGCAGGTGGCGCTTGCGCTTACCAACCATTTGCAATAGGCCACGGCGAGCAGCAAAGTCCTTTTTGTTGGCCTTGAGGTGCTCAGTTAACTCTTTGATGCGCTCTGTCAGGACGCCAACTTGTACGCGGGCGCTTCCGGTGTCGTTTTTACTGGTTTGCAGGTCTTTTACGACTGCCTGCTTTTTCTCACTTGAAATCATACTTTTATGATTGTATCAGATAGAGCGCCGTCTGACAAGATGTTTGTCACTAGCTGGCGGGACGCAGTGCCATGGTGGCCACCGCCCAACGTCGGCTTTGGGTTATTGTCGCCGCGTACGGGCCCTGCGATCCGGTGCCGGGCGAGGCTCTGTCGTAGAGCGCTATACAGGGGCGATTAAGGGAACCGCTCGCCGGACACGTCACTAATTCGTTACTAAAGCCAGACGGGTCCGTCCAATCCCCCGCTGCGAGCGAAGTTTCGGCCATCGTTGGAACACCGTACACCGTTACAAGCAATGCCCCGCTAGTGGCAACTGTTATGGCCGGAGCCGAAGCGCTCGTGCTAATCTCGTTTAGTTCGCTAAAGACCGTAGTCGCATCCAGTGGCGTACTCTGGTTAACACCGCTGTACGCGCGCAACTGACCACTATAGTGCTGCGCGTTGACGGAGGTTGACGTTACCGTCCCGCCCGCATCACCACTCTGGGCGACACGAGTATATATGGCCATTGTAAACGCAGCCGTACCCGCGCGCTGCTCGCCCCGTTTGGTCCAGCCGCTTATAGCGTTAAAAAGAGTAGCGGCATTAGAAGTCTGCGCCACAGCCAACACCAACAAGTCACCCTCTTGGGTCGACCCAGGAATGCTCACATCCAAACTGTTAACCGACGGGGTGGCCGCCGAACTAGTTGCGCGCAGCGTAATACCCTCAGTCGGTTCCTCGCCGCCCCCGCCAAACACGCTCTGCCACACAGCGCCATCCCATACGCGCACATCGGTAGGCTCGACCCACGTTGTGCCATTCCAGCGCAAAAAATCAGACTTATCGTCCTTATCGTTCCACTGGGAGCCGTTCCAGACTCTTATTGTAGGCACAGAGTCTCCTTTCTACTACGGTACAATCCACACATCCCCTACCCGAGGATTACTGGGAGCATCGGCGCCATACGATACCTTGCGGTCAATATTAGGCGCAGAAATAACGCCATCGGGCGCTACCGAAGCCAAAACACCGTTACTCGGAGTCGTCCACTCGGTAAGGTTAGCACTTTGCGTTGCCGAGCGTTGCTGCACCCTAAACGGTACTGAATTATCCGCGGCTGGCCGCGCCCGTAACTCGCCCTTTTCGTTATGATAGCCGGTTCGGACACCGTTGTAGTAAAAAGACAGCGCATCGGGCGTGTCATTTGTGTGCGTATAGGTAAGATTAACCCGCAAAAATCCGTTTGTGGTATCCGGCGCAGTGACGGTGCTAAGGTTGTTTCCGGCGCGCAGCACCACGCTACTGGTGTCGGCCTTGCTGCTAAGCGCGCTAGACACCGCCGCACTCACCGGCTTGTCGGCGTCACTGGTATTATCGACATTACCCAATCCTACGTCGCCCTTTACAAGCGACAGGTCGGTCTTGAGCTGCGCTGGCGTGCGGTTAGTCCAGGCACCCGACTTGCGCTGCAAAATGTCATTGTTGCTTGGCGACAGACTAGCGATCGCCGTAAGGTTGGCATTAGAATCTTGCTTGTCCGCCAGACCGGGAACAGTCGGCGAAGCAGCCGTACCGCCCAAATCGCCCGCAAGCTGAATAGTTCCCTTGCTGGAGGCCGTGGCATCCGGCACGTTACCAAGAGCGGCGCTGTCTACGTACTGCCGTGTCGCAGCGTGCCCGGCAAGTGTCGGTTCTGGCACTACCGGAGAACTAGAAAACGTCTTGGTACCGCCTATCACCTGACTGCCGGAGGTGCTCACAAAATTACCGAGCGTGCCATCGGTCCTAATCTTAAGCTTGCCATCACCCTGCATCTCAACCGACAAAAAGTCGTTGAGCACTGTGCCCCAAACACCGTCATCGCCACCGGGGTCTGGTAATCTAGCCATTGATGCGCCTATGCATGTTTATTTTGCCCTTTCGCAAGCACTATGCTTATGCTTCCAGCTTAACAAAGGTATCACGATGTCACAACATGTGCCCGAATAACCTCGGTGTCGCACCCCTCCATAACCATGGCGTTTTCGAGACGGAACGGCCCAACCTCAGTCCGGCGCAGCGCACTCATGTACGCTCCCGTCCCAAGGCGCTCGCCAATATCCTCTACAAGCGTACGAATATAGGTACCACTAGAAACCGCTGCGGTAAACGTTACGGTCGGATACTCGTACCCGTGCATTGTTATAGCGTGGATCGTAGCAAGACGCGGCTTTAGATCGGGCACTATACCGGCACGCGCCAACTTGTACGCTCGCTGGCCGTTTACCTTGATCGCCGAAAACGCCGGGGGTGTCTGCATAATGTTCCCCTCAAACTGCGCGAGCGCCGCGCGAATCTCGCCTTCTGTCGGCACCACATCGGACACAAGGGTCTTTTCGCCCTCTTCATCGCCCGTTGCACTTGTCTGACCCAGACGCATTGTTACCTCGTACGTTTTGTCGAGTTTGGTGTACTCGGGTACTTTTTTGGTATATTGGCCGAGCATCAGCACCAACAGACCGGTCGCCAAAGGATCCAGCGTGCCAGTATGCCCTACTGGGAACCGTTTTTTGTTTGTGGTATTAAGGTCGGAAGTTTGAATGATCCGCCGAACCTTATTCACCACATCAAAACTCGTCCAGCCCGAGGGCTTGTCTACCAATAAAATACCGTTCATGCGTCTAGCATATAGAATTTATGAGCCGTAAGCCAGAACACTTTACTGCGGCATCATCGGAGGCGGCGCGGGTGGCGGCGGGCCGGATGGCATTGGCGGCACGGTTCCAGGCATGTCTTCGGGAGCTGGCGCGGTCAAGTCGGGAGGAGTCGGAGTAGCGGTATCTCCTCCGCCAAAGGCGCGGACAACTGCGCTTCGGGCCTTCTCGGCATGGGTTGATACAAAGCCAGATGGGCTACTGGCTGCAGCAGACTGAAAACCTCCGAGGTCGGTCGGATGTGGCGCGGGCGCACCGCTTGGCAACTCTTCGCCCGGGATAGTGGGCGCAGGCGGCGTGGGCAGCAAATTGCGTGATGGCTCGCCCGCAGGCGCGCTATCTGACGCACTGGCGCTTGGCGGCTGTACGACCATCCGAGAGCTCCCCATGTGCGTTATAGGGTCGGTCGTCGGAGCGGATGAACCCTGCAGCGCCTCACCCACAGTGTGTAGATCACCCTTGTCATCGATGTGAATACGAGCGAGATCAGGATCTTTCTCTTCTTCGGCATTGGAGTTTGCCAGGTCCTCTAAGTTGACGACCGGCCTGGATTCCTCGTCCTCGGGCTTGTACACAGGCTTCTGCGGCGCAGGAGGTTGAATCGGCACCGTCTCTTCTACCGGCTGACTAGGAGTATCGTTGGTTTGGCGAATCTGAAGCTCGCCTGGTTCGCGCTTGGGCGCGGGCGGCGTAGGAGGCGTGGGTGAGGTAACGGGCGCAGGGGGAGCAACCGGCACAACCGGCTTGGGTGGTGGAGGTGGCGGTGTGTGTGCCGCTTCTTCTAACTTGGTAACTACAAGCTGCTGGTTTGCACCAGACGCCATAAGCGTGGCACTAATGCTCATTGTTGCAGGCGCCGTCTTTTTGTTGCTAAAGCGATCTGTCTCGGCCACGATACCGGTCAAGAATGAAGTCGCGATTTGTCCGTCAATCGACTGCTTATCCATGACAATCGACATATCGGCAACCATTTCGCATAAGCTACTGGCAGTCGGATTGATCCAGTTAATACTGCCGAATTCGCCGCCGGGCTTGGTGTGCATTGTCATAACGGCGGCGTCGTGTAGGATGCGGCCGTGCGCGGCAATTGCTTGGTCGATATCTGCCTGCGTGGACACACCAAGTGCTACCACTGCCTCGACGTTAAAGTCGCCCTGGCTAAACTCGAGGTCTTTGCCGGACAGCGAGGTGTGCCACGGAGTAATAAAGATCTTAACGACCTTGTCCTCTACCTTGTATCGGAGCTTGTCGGCCTTGGCCTTATCAAGCGAGATAATAAAGTCGCGCAAAGAGTCGACGTCGTGTTTAAGGGTTTTTTCGGGCTGCAAAAACTCGATAGTCGATGGCACCTTGCCGCTAAACACAGCTGTGGCGCTCTTGCCCATTTTATTGAGCAAAATTGTAAGGCCAATACAGGATGCCAGCTGGTCGACCGAAGGGTTCTTGCTCACCGTAACCAAAATGTTATTGGTCTGCTGGAGTTTTTCGGCTATCTGATGTTTTTGTTCCATTGTTTGTATTTGAATTGTTAACTTTCTAGTAAAGCATAGCATAAACACTATACATTTGTCCAGTCGTAGCCGCCGGCGCAGCCCCCTACTCTTTACAAACAGCGTCAACTCTTGTATATTAGAACGGAATAATTAATAACAAGGTAGTCTAATGCCAATCATCAAGTCAGCCAAGAAGCGCGTTAAGGTAGCCAAGAAGGCCACCATACGCAACGCCAAAACCAAGCGCTCCCTGAAGGAAGCCGTTAAAGCCTTTGCCAAGTCCCTGACCGGCGGCAAAAACGTAGCCGAAGCTCACGCCAAAGCACAGAGCGAAGTCGACAAGGCCACCAAAAAAGGCATCATGCACAAAAACAAAGCTGCCCGCAAGAAAGCTCAGCTTGCACGTTCGGCCAAGGCCAGCGGCGCCGCTAAGCCAGCAGCCAAAGCTGCCGAAAAGAAGGCTCCTGCCAAGAAGCCTGCAGCCAAGAAAACTGCTAAGTAGTCATCGCATCCTATTAAATAAAAGTCCCTGCAATTATCGGCCGGGACTTTTTATTTACTTTGAGAATCCTAGTTACCTAACACGGCAGCGCTAGGCATGCGAAAAATTACCGCGGGCGCGGCACCCAAACCGCCGTCTTGGGATTATCACTTGTCGTTATACGCAGGCCTCCGTCTAGGAGCGGGGGTATTTCAATCGTAATGTGACGCCCTTCGGCACGCACTGGCGCTAATGTATTACGAACATCACTCGTAGTGACCATTCCTGACACAGCAGTGCCACCCACAGACCGAAAACTACCAGCTAAAGTTGGGCGACGACGCTCAGGGGTTGACGGGGCGGAAGGCGTCTCTGCCATCTGAACCAAACTACCAAATCCACCTCCAATACGTGCCACTCTCCTCATATCTTCGGGGGCTTTGCCGGCCTGCTTCCAAGCTTCGAGATCTGTGCTATGTTTCGGGGCGTACGGTACGGTGGATACCCCTAGGGCTACGTCTACCGGGGAATTCTCGTCCGAAGATGCTACCTCTTGAGACAAACCATCAGGTCGGAGACGACCTTTATCAAAGACATCGGCCGCGGTTCGCTTTGGCAAACCATTTTCGGTTGTCGGTCGCTTAAAGTCAAGCGGCAGCCACGTAGAAGGGTTTCCTTCTCTTGCAGCGTCTGGAACTTCTGGCACTGAATTAAAAGACATACTATAACATTAGCATTATACAGTCTTTTTGTCAAGGTCGCTAACACCTTAGGCTGTTGTATTATGTGCCCGTTATCCGAGGCTGATGAGGTAAAACTGCAGGGCTTCGTCGGCGTCGATTGTTTGTGTTTTTAGCTTGATATCTAGCTTGAGCAGATCTTGTATCATCGTTTTTATCTGTGCGGGGGTGCGACTGCGAGCCAGCGCTTGGGTTTTGCGGACAACGTAGGGGTTAAGCTTGGCTTCGCGGGCGATGTGCTCGGCCGGGTGCGCGCTGCCGGCTTTGACCACGGCCAGAACATGCAGCTGCCAGGCGATCATAGCGATAATGGCCTGGGGCTCGACACGGAGGGCGCGCTGCTCTTTGTACAGCTCGAGCGCGCGGCTAATGTTACCCGAAAACGCCGCCTCGAGCAGCTCGAAGACCGTACTTTGGGGAGTGCTTTCTGTGAGCGCCTCGATGGTCGTTTTGGTGATCTGCGGGTCGTACGTCAAAAGCTTGTCCAGCTCTGCAGAGAGCAGCTGTTGGTTTGGCCCTACGCGGTCGATCAATAGCCGCGCATCGGCAGGACTGATTTTACCGCTCTTCCCTGCGGCGTATTCGCCTGCCCAGCGCGCCAGGCCATTGGCATCAAGATCGCCAAATTCGCGGTAATCGGTGAGCTTTTTGAGCGTTTTGTAGTAGGTTTGTCGCTTGTCGAGCTTGGGCTCTACGATAATCACATCTGTTGTTTCGGCAGCTTCTTGCAGCGCCTCGGCAGCCTTCTCGGCAAAGGCTTTTTGCTTGCTTGGTTCGACAAGTATAACCAGCTTGCGCTCTGTTAAAAACGGCAAACTCGCCATGCTCTCGCGCATGCGGGCGGCGGTCGCTTCGCCGCCGTCAAAGCGCTCGACAGCCATATCGGTATGGGTCGCCACAAAATCGGCCACCAGCTTACGCAGCTCGGACCTGAGCAAAAAATCATTCGATCCAGTAAGTGTTATTGTCATCTGTTTACGTATGATACCATTGTCGTATGAGTCTACAGAGGGATATTGATTTTCTTTACGAGTTGGGAAACCTACGGTTTGTTGACCGCACCTGGAAGCGATTTTTAAACGGTGATTTTGCCAATAACACCGAGCATCTTTTTCGCGTTACTTGGATTGCTCTTATTATCGCCAAGCACGAGGGAGTGACCAATACGGATCGCATCCTCAAGATGGCGATCGCGCATGATATAGCCGAAAGTCGCACCGGTGATGTGGACTATCTGAGTAGGCAGTACGTGACACGCGACGAAGAGGCGGGTCTGCACGATATGGTAGAAGGTACTGTCTTGGAGGAAGAGGTCAAAGAGTTTATCCGTGAATACGAAGAACGCACCAGCATCGAATCAAAAATAGTCAAAGACGCCGACAACATAGACGTCGACCTTGAACTGCGCGAACAAGCCAGCCGCGGTCATACTCTTGGCAACCGCGAAGAATGGCAAAAAATGCGCAACCACGTACACGAAACCAAACTGTATACAGAAACAGCAAAAAAGATGGCGAAGGCCATTCAAAGTAGCGATCCTCACGCCTGGCACATCTTTAGCCAGCGCAACCGCATTAACGGTGGCGACTGGAAGAAATAGCTATATTTGCTGGCATATGGGGCAAATGTGGGTGCCGCGGCCGGCGGCGCGGATTTTTATGATATCCGTGGTCGGATGGCGCGGACAAGGCTGACCCTCACGGCGAAACACCTGGGCAAAGCTGAGGTAGCTGCCGCGTTTGCCTTGGTGATCGACGTAATTGCGGTCGGTCGAGCCACCCTTTTCGATGGCAAGGCGCAGAATCCGACGCAGTTCCTGATATAGCGTTTTAAGCTTGGCAACCGGGACATATGAGACTTTGGTAAGCGGATGGATTTTGGCCGCCCACAGGGATTCATCGGCGTAGATGTTGCCTACTCCGGCCACTACTGTTTGATCTAGCAACACGGCTTTAATACTGCTGTTTTTGCGGCGGGCCGAACGACCGACAAAATCACTTGCCGTAAAGTCATCTGATAATGGTTCTGGCCCGACTTTTTGAAAGAAGTCGAGGTTATCTATCTCTAGCGTCGGCAATAGTCGAACCCAGCCAAACTTGCGTTGGTCGTTAAAAAACAGTTTGCTACCGTCGTCAAAGGTAAACGTGACCCTAGTAGACTTATCCGGCAAATTACCGACCAAACTGTCGTTGGGGTGGCCTGCGCCAAAATTTGCCACTGGGCTGCGAAAAACGAGCTGACCGGTCATCTTGAGGTGGATAATAAGTGAATAATCGGTGCTAAGGTCGATAATCAGCACCTTGGCGCGGCGGCGCACGGCCACCACGGACGCGCCAATCAAAAAGCGCTGCACATCGGCTTTAGCATTAGGAAATCCCTTAGGCCAATCGTACACGACATCGGTAACGCGGCGCCCCGGCAATAAAGCGCTCAGGCCTGTGCGCACCGTCTCTACTTCTGGTAACTCTGGCATATACAGATTGTACCAGCGCTCTACCTTGCAAGAAACACTAGGTTATGGAGTACATTACTGCCTACAGATGCGACTAGCCGTAATGAAGTCAAGAATACGGGTCGCTCAGGCGTATACGAAAGCTTTCGCGCTGCTAAATCGCGCGCCGCATCGCGCATACTCGGATCTGGCGCCTTTTTTGCCTGCAACATTATCGCATGCCGCACAGGCCAAAGCTGATACGGAGACATGGAAGGAAAAGGCCGCTCAGGGTTAGCCCTGCGGTCGTCAATAACTTCCTGGGCGTCTTGGATGTCTGCTTCTTTTTTCTTGAGCGGTGCAAAGGCACTTGGCGGGATAGTGTTCGCGCCGTACTCGCGCAGAATTGACCGACGACATTCGTCCCGCCCCTCCTGTCGTCTAGTGAGTTGTTCGGCCAGCACTGCATCGGCTGTTTTGTTGGGGTCAGCCCATCGATCTAGCAAAGCGCCAAGGTGTTGCGCAACGATCTGATCCGTCCGATCCAAGGTATCCAGAGGATATCTACGCGAAAGCTCATCTCTGCCTTCCTGTAAAAAAGACTGTAACAGAAACAGATCAGCCCTCTCGGTTGTCGGATATGAGGGATCGAATCCAGACACCTCGACACTACCTCCCACACACCCTGCTTCTGGCTGGCGTCGCGACATAAGTGCCATAATTATTAACTTAAGACTAACTCTAGAACCAGCATAGGTCAATCCATGCGGTACAATTAGAAACATGGAAAGTCTTGCTGATGTTTTGAGCCGGTACCAGCCAGAGGAGCCGGATGAGATTAAGGCCGTTAAACGCTACATTCAGGACGAGTTTGGCGCGACTGCGCGTGTGGGACTACACGGCGAGGTGCTGGTTGTTACGGTGCGGAGTGCATCGCTGGCAAACTCGCTGAGGTTTAAGATTCTGTCGCTGCAAAAGGCGGCCAACACCAAGCGCAAGATTTTGTTTCGGATCGGCTAATTAAGGCCGGTGCCGCTGATAAGCTTGTTGTAGTCTGGGATCTGATCGCGGAAGAGCGTGCGGATGGTGTTGGTGTTGCCCTTGAATGTGCCGCCGCCGCAAGTGGATGTCCAAAACTTTTGTACGGTAGCCGAACCGGTAATAATCTCGAAGGTGTAGACCCTGCCGGTCGGACAAAAACCGCGGCTGTCCTCTAACGCTTTATTGTCGTTGCCCTTGGTGTAGCCCTGCAGGTCGAGTGCACGCAAAAAGGTGGCGTAGGCGTTCTCGTTACTGGGGTACGACCGGGTTTCGCGAACGTCGTTCTCGTACCCGTGGATCAGCTGAAAGACGTTGGCAGAGCGGCCGATGGTAATCGTGGCCGAGCGGTGTTCTTGGTTGGCGTTTACCCTTCCGGATACCGTCATGCGGACGACCGTCTGCGTTTTGGCGTAATCGACCATCTCTGTTTGCACGGCGGGGCGTCCGCCGCCGGTCAGGCCGCGAATAACCAAAATAAACACCACAATTACGAGGGAAACGATACCGAGGAATGCCAAAAAGTATTTCATCTACACACAACACCTGTTGTTATGAGCATAATTATACCACAATGATGCAAAAGAATCAATTACTTGTAATGGTTTTCGTACTCGTCAAGCACTTTGTCGTCGGGATCCATCATGGCGTACTGGCTACGCTCGGCCAGGTCGATCCACGCATAGCCGTCGTGCTCTTCGCTGAGCGTCACCTTGTCGGTTACTGCATCGCACACCATAAACACCGCCACGACTTGGTGTGCAGCACCTTGGATTTTTGGCCACCACTCGCCTACGTACAGCGGGCGCCTTGGGACAATCTCTAGGCCAACCTCTTCTTTGACTTCTCTTTTGAGCGCGTCAAAAAAGCTTTCGCCCGGGTTGAGGCGGCCGCCGGGCAGTCCGTACAGATTGGCCTGCGTGTTGGTGTGATGCGTGGACGATTCGCGGACAAGCAGCACCTTGCCCTCTTTGTTAACAATGACGGCTTTGGCGGCGACGTTGAGGATTGGGTTGTTCATGTATGTAGACTAACACATATAGCGCGGACTGGGGCGACTACTCAAGATCGAGCGTTTTGAGGCCGGTGCCTACATCCAGCTTGCGCCGGGTTGGCTGGTAGGCACGGTGGACAAACAGCTCTAGCGTGGCGCCCACCGTTAAGTCCTTAACGTGTCCACCAACAGCCTGAAACTCGTGGTCGCTCAGCACGCCGTGCAGATGAAACATAAATTTTCCCTCGTCATCGTACGCAAGGTTGCCCGTCAGCGAAACGACCTCGCGCAAGCCGTCAAACTGCCGCCACCGGTACTCTTGCTTTTCTAGATCGTAAAAACCGAGTGTCGCCTCTAATGCGGCGCCGAGGCCACTTACCCATGCACCCTCGATCTTGGTCTCGGCCGCAAACCGCTCGAGCGACTCGGCCAGCTTGTCACCCATGTCCAAACGAATCAGATAGTTATACCCGTCAAAGTTGTATGTCATACCTTAGAGCTCGCCCCAGTTGGAGCCGGTGCTGACGTCTACTTTGAGGCTTACTGGGAGGGGGTGGATGGATTCCATGGTTTCTTTGAGGAGCTGAGCGACCTGCTCGGCGTTGGCGGCCGGGCATTCTACCAGAATGCTGTCGTGGATTTGCAGGAGCTGCTCGCCTAGGCCGTCTAGCTTCTCTTCTACCTTGAGCATGGCGATCTTCATGAGGTCGGCTTCGGCACCCTGGATCGGCATGTTCATGACAAAGCGCTTGGCGCCCTCGCGCACCATAAAGTTGCTGCTTTTGAGGTCGGGCGTGGGGCGGCGGCGGCCAAACATGGTCTCGACATACCCTTGCTCGCGCGACTGCTCCACAATCGTATCGATGTATTTGCGGGTTTTGGCGCGCAACTGGAAGTATTTGTCGATGAACTCGCGCGCTTGCTCAAACGTCATGCCTGCAGCAATAGCCAGGCCGTGCGGGCTCATGCCATACAAGATGCCAAAGTTAACCACCTTGGCGTGGCGGCGCATGTCTTTGTCCACCGCCTCTGGCGCGACGCCGTACAGCTGGGCGGCGGTTTTGGTGTGGATGTCCTCGTCTTTGTTAAAGGCCTCGATCATATCGTCTTCGCCGGCCATTACGGCGCTGAGGCGCAGCTCGAACTGGTTGTAGTCGGCGCTGACAAATACATTGCCCTCGGCGGGCACAAAGGCGCTGCGGATGGCGCGGCCAGTCTCGGTGCGAGTGGGAATATTTTGCAAGTTGGGATCGCGGCTAGATAGGCGGCCGGTGGCAGCGACATCTAGGTCATAAGTAGTGTGCAGTTTGCCCTGGTCGCCTACCAGCTTGGGCAGCGTGTCGATGTAGGTGCTTTTGAGCTTGGTCAGCTCGCGGTACTCGAGCACGCTCTCGGCGATCGGATGCAGCGCCTTAAGCTTGGCGAGCTCTACCGCGCCAGTGCTGTAGCCGGTCTTACCCTTCTTAACGCCTGCGGTTGGCAAACCCAATTTGTTATACAAAATGTCGCCAAGCTGAATCGGGCTGGCAATATTGAACTCTTGCCCGGCCTGCGCGTAAATGCGGCGCTCGATAACGCCGATCTTTTTGGCAAATTCTTTGCTCATATCATTGAGGTACTGGCTGTTAAGCCGGATGCCACGGTGCTCCATCTTGGCCAGCAGCCAGATGGACGGAAAATCTATCTCTTTGGCGAGCTTTTGTACCTTGGGCAGGTTTTTGAGCTCGGCGGTTTGGTCTTTGTACGCCTGCCAAATTGCGGCGGTTACTTCACCGGGCTCGGTGGTGTCGACAGGCTGATCCAGTAGGTCAGTTAGCTCGAGCGAGCGCTCTAAGCTGTTAATCAGGAATGCGCTGATGCGAGTATCGTGCTCTACGTGGCCGCTGCAAGGCAATCCAGCCGCCAAGCAGGCGCGGAATAACCCCTTGAGGTTGTGGCCGATGAGCGGCTCGGCCAATAGCGCGTCGGCGTCTTTGAGCGGCAGCACACTGTACTCGCCCGGCTTGGCGCTAATCCATAGGCTTTGTGCATCGGGGCTCAGCGCGGCTACGCGTGGCTGGCCGGGTTTATAATCACCCGCTGCAAACGCCACTTCCTTGGCCTGCTCCAGCTTATCCTGTGGCTGCTCTACCTTGGCAAGATCCTCTTTGCTCATGCGCTCCTCGGCTTGGCGCAGCAGTGTACGGAACTCTAGCTTGCGCAGCATCGCGACAAACTCTGGCGAAACGCCTTGCTGCAGCTTCATTTCGTCTAGATCAAGCTTGAGCGGCGCGTCCACAAACAGCCGCACTAATTGTTTACTCAGATACGCCATGTCTTTGTCTTTTTCGAGCTTGGCGCGTAAGCTCGGTTTAAGCTCGTCAAGATGTGCGTACACGCCATCCAAATCATTATATTTGTCGATGAGGTCGAGCGCGGTCTTCTCGCCGATGCCGGCTACGCCGGGGATATTGTCGGACGCGTCGCCCTTGAGCGCCTTGACGTCTACCCACTGGTGCGGGCCAACACCGTACTTTTCCTCGAACGATGCCAGGTTAAACAATTCGATCGAGCTGAGCCCCTTCTTGAGCGTGTAGATATGCGTGTGAGAGTTGACCAACTGCAGTACGTCGAGGTCGCTGGTTACCAGATAGGTCTCGATATTTTTGGGCTTGGCTTGGTGGGCAAATGTGGCCATGATGTCGTCGGCCTCATAATCGTCTAGCTCGTACAACGGCCAGCCGAGCGACTGAAGTAGCTCGCGCAAAATCTCGACTTGGTCGTAAAAGTCCTCGGGCGCGGGTTTGCGGCCACCTTTGTATTGCGGATAGAGCTTAAGCCGCGCGCGGATATTGGTGTGGCGCTTGTCCCACGCAACGCACACATAGTCCGGGTCCAGCTTTTTTACGACCTCTAGCGCCATGACGGCAAAGCCGTATACGCCGCCGGTCGGTCGCCCGTCCTTAGTACTCAGATTGGGCATGGCGTAATACCCGCGATAAAATACGGATTTACCATCAATAACAACTAGTCGTTTACTCATGGTAGCTATTATACCTGTTTGGCGGTATAAGTGTTATTTAGCCGAAGACACGCTGAACATCCTCCGGCCAACCATCCAAAAAACTGGGAGTAAGGGGGGCCACGCCAATTGCATGCCGACCATACGGCCCGGACGCATCCAACGCATCCATTGCGGCACCGCCTAAGACGGCGATAGTCAGAAATCGCTCTTCGCCCTCTACCCTATATTCCCGACCCTTAGCAACGCCTGGCTGTGAAGAGTCATAGAACGTGATGCGTCGAAGCGAATGATAACCGCCGTCCTCCTCGGATGCCCTACGCCGCAAAAGTGTGTATGCGGCCTCGTCGCTGCCAATATCACCTGCAGGCTCGCCCACAGCTGCGGTATGTAAGATGTTTACTGTTGAGAGGCGGGTATGCGCACCCCTCACGAACACCTGGAACCCCCTTAGTGGTCCAGAACCTTCTCCTGAGAGTTGAGATTCCCATTCATCTCCCCCCATCTCACCCCTACATTCATAAGTGGGCTTCGTCAGGATTTCATCTATAAGACCTAAAAAAGAGGCAACAGACTCTCTTTTGGCCTCCAAAATTTCTAAATTTTCTTTATAAATTCTTGCTTCGCTCATGATTAAATCTCCCACCTTACACATTTGTTACATATCTTGGCCTTCGGAATCAGCCCCCGCCGGGCGGGTCAAAGACGCGCTGGATATCGGCGCACCAGGCAGTAAATTGATCGGGGTCAAGTGGAGCCTCCCGATATGTACCCTCTTGCCCACTTCTCACGCCCTGCGAGGCGTCTATGGCAACGCTGCCTAAAGTAGTTAAGGTAAAGATACGAGTCTCTTCTGGGTTGTTATGAATCTCGGCACGATAGTGACTAGCGTAACGCGCACCTTTGCCCGGCGCTCCTGGCAGTCGAATACGACGAAGCGAATCGCAGCGACCATCGCCCACTGCTGCCTCGCGCTGGATGACAGTGTAAGATGCAGCCCCGCTCCGTAGCCGGGCAAGCGAAGTACCGGTCAATTCCTCGTACCTATCCCTCGCCTCGTCCAGCTCTTCCCAGGTTGACGCTACAAACCCCTGCGCGGCTATAGACAACCCAGGGTGTGGTTGCCCCAAGTTCTGAGACCAACCATCCCAACCGTCCTGGGTTATGTAGCCGCGGAACTCATAAGTCGGATCTAGGAAGCTTGCGTCAAGAAACCTTCGCAGATCCCTCGTCGCCTTTCTGGTCTGACGTAATGTTTCTAGATTAGCATCAAAAAATTCACCTCTGCCCATAAGGATCTCCCACCTAAATAGGTATATTTACAGCTGCCCCAATGTATTGTTGGGTAAAGCAGCGCTATTCGCGTAGGCACCCAGCATACACAATGTCGCCCCGTTGAGCAAGCGCTTGATCAAACCGCGCCGCGACTGGGCAGACACGTTCTGCCCCTCTTTACGCAACACACAAGTCTGATCCACGTTCGGGATCGGCGTCCAAACCACCCGCTCTACATCGCCACCCTACCTAATCATTGCTATGTCTGACTTTGGTCAGTTCGCGATAATATCGTATTGGCCAAGGCACTTACAACCACCGCCCGCTCCTCGACCTCTGCGCTCAATGCTTCGCCGTATACCGCCCGAAATTCCTGCATCTGGGCCGCCATTTCCGCGTCATCCACTTCCATACTCTTGGCGGTTGGGTCATCGCACATTTCACGCATCGCATATTCTGGCATAGGCCCCACAGCCACAAAGCTCACCTTGCCCCCGTCAGGAAGCGCGCCATCCTTTTCACTGACAACCGCAAAGCGAGGTGGTTCATGATCATCACGAAAAACCCACGCGTTCGGCATATCTGAGTAGGTTATTGCATCGGGATACCACTGTACGCCTGGGTCTAGAGCTAGGTGTCTTGCTACTTCACTTATTTGGGGAACTTCTGATGATTTCAGGCGGGCCATACATATCCTCACATAATTTACTAACAATCTAAAATCTTACATGGTAGAAAAACCTAAAGCAAGAGGGAGGGAGTAGTCCTGTGCACGTTATCGCTTAAATCGAACCGTCACACCATTGCGACTGCGCGGTGTTCTTTTTGCAGGGACATCCGAATACAGGGCAAAGCGGCGGCGCGATGCCAAACCGTTATCGACATCAGCGGGGTCGGTCGACCGACTCTGGTCATAGCGGATGTTGCCTGGTGGAATGCCCATCTCATACAACTGGCCCGTAAGCGTTCGCCTGGTAATCGCCGGGTAATCCAACATACAGAGCGCGCCGTCTGTCGGGCAGCCTTCTTCTGTGTATGGCTCGTCACGGATGCCTAGTTCTATATTTGACTGCTTATGTAACTCTCCTGCAGTCAGTGCGCCAGGATAACGGAACTCCATAACATCCTTGGGCAGCAGCTCGCCGGTAACTTTATGAGTCACGGGGTCGATAATGCCCTTTTTAAGCATTAACTTCAGCGCCATCGCAGAGCTACCGGAAAGTAACTTTCTTTCTTCGGCGGTCAATTGCGACAAATTCTTACCCTGAAGTTCTGCTGGGATTGTAAGCTTGGGAACCTTAACTTGGTGGCCAAACGTGTCGAGCGTTGCCGAAAATCCGATATCAATGTCAACGACAGCTTGAGCAAGTACACGCGCCCGCTCGGCCGCATCAGTTATACCTTCTCGGTCAAGGATCTGATTTACACCTTTTGCCAATATTTGCTCATTTGGTCCGCGACTACCAAGGTTTGGCTGAGACGAACATGAAATTAATGCATATCGCATTTTCTCGCCGAAGACTGGATGCGTGATCTCTAGCGTCGTAACCGCCAGCGCGCTGTCAGCGCCGTTCATCATTACGTCAACCGCGTCCACTCCCTCGGGCAGATCGCGCTCTGCAATAACAAATGTCGATGCTGCAGCCACCTTATTAAACATTGTCTGATCGCCGCCATGCTCATCTTTGGCCACAAATGGCGCGTAGCTATCCTCATCCGCCATAAATGCGACTTCATTATTAGTCGGGGTGATGACGAACCTCGGATTGCCGCCCAAACCCAAAATCGTGTTGGCGCCCGAGCAGTTACGCTCCCGGCGCGCATCGTTGCTTATTAACACGTTCGCCAAACCACAGGCGCTTAGCGTACATTCAACACCTGGAACATCACAACCTCTGGGTTCTTTGCTTTGTACGAGAGTATTGCCGAGCACGCGTATTGTCGTATCGCGTTGAGACTCTTTGGTATACTCAAGCCCCAAAGTCGTGCCATGAAATTGCAGCTCTACGCCCACGCGAGTATCAAACGCTTCGCCTCGCAGTTCTTTTGGGGGCATTTGTTCTGTCGTGCCAAAGACATTGGCGGCCTGTTCTAGGGTCAAATGTAATTTGGGGCCTGTCATATGCTCTCCTTTAAGGGTACGTCGTTAGCTTATTGGAGTTTAATATAGCACTATAAAATAATAACGAGTTCAACACAAGTCGCGGTCAGGACAACCGCGAGGATTACGATACGCGGTTTTGGAGGGCGTGAGCGATGTCTTTTAAGAAGTCTGTGCCGTCTTGGCTCCACATGCCTTGCGCGTCGTCGAGCGAATCGAGCGCTTTTTGTAGCTCGGTCTCGGCAAGTTTTTGAGCAAAGGTAAGCGCGCCGGAGTCTTTGATTATCTGCTTGCACTTCTCAAAATCCTCGGCCGTAAGACTCTGATCGCCCAAGCTTTGCCGTAAGAATTGCTGATCAGCGGGCGCTGCATGCTGCATCGCGTACAAAACCAGCATCGTTCCCTTGCCTTCGCGGATATCGTCCCCTGGCGTCTTGCCCAAGTCTTTCTCGGCACCAAAAATACCCAAAATATCATCGGTAATCTGAAACGCCCTGCCCGTGTGGCGCCCATAGGGCGTAATCGCATCGGTAACTCGGCAGTCGGCACCAGCAAGCACCATACCAACGTGCAAGGGGTTGATGACGGTATACAGCGCGGTCTTCCACTCTAGTACGCGCTCGATATCCTGCATTGTCGGTTCATCGAGCAGCTCGTTCATAATATCTAATGTTTGCCCGTGAGCCGTAATTGCCATGGTTCGGTTAGTTATGCTGACAGCCTTTATTCGTAGCTCCGGGTCGGCATCCAGATTCGTCAGAATAGTCATGGCGTTGTGTGCACCGGCAATCGCCGCATTGAGCGCCAGGCTAACTCCTGCATGCGCGGCATCACCCTTTAACTTATGCTCACGGTGGTAAGTCTCGGCCAACTTGTGCGCGGCGGGTTTGCCGCGGCGCAGCGCCGAACGGTCTTGAATATCGTCTATCACGAGCATGTAGGCGTGCAGCATTTCGATTGCCCGGGCCGCGCGAACGATCATTGCGGTGTTTGTGCCGCCGCACATTTCGTACCCGGCCATAACCAACCCGCCACGAATGCGCTTGCCGCCGCGCGCAAGCATATCCAAAAATAACTCTACCTCTGTTTCTAAGACGCGCTGACCGTACTGCTCTAACGTCGATTGTCGAGCAGCCTCGGCTGATGCGGCAATATCGGCATTAATCAGTTGTTTGTATTGAGCGAGTTTGGCAAGAGAGGCGTTGCTCATCGCACATTAAGTACGCGACGTACCTCCGCTAAGAATGCCTCGCGGTCGGCAGTATTGTTGGTAACGCGAACAGTCGCATGCGCCTTAACGTACGATACGTTCATCTGCACTTCTTCGGAAATTCCCGGCTGAGGCTGCCATTGGGCATCCTCTTGCTCTTTAAACTCTGCGAGAGTCGTTGGCAGCTCGCCATCACGCATGTACGTAAGCGACCGCTGGTGACGGATTTCGTCGTCGGCGTCGATCCACAGCATTTCGCCGCCGTTAGCGAGGATAAAATCTACCTCGATTGGCGCGCGAATACTATGAAGAACCACGCCCTTAAACTGCTTGCCTTTGGCTCTTTCGGTCTCGAATCGCTTGAGCGCTTCGCGCAATACAAAATCGGCGCCATACTGGCTGCGCAGCCAGTTGGATGTCTCGGTGGTGTTGGCGCGCGAGATCGGGTCCGGCTTGTCCTTGTGACGCTCGCGGGTATACTCGCGCACGATATCGCCCAGCGATACTGCCATATAGCCGGCATCAACCAGCATGTCGGCAACAGTGTCCTTGCCGGCCCGCGGCAAGGCACCAATACCTATAATTTCGTAATCTACGTTTGACCTATTGCTCATTGGATCCTATTGTATCGTAAACACCCTCGATTAGGAGTGGTTTATAGCAAGGGCTCGACTTTTTCTTTTATTGCGGCAGTCAGGTCATCAATACTACCCTCGTTTGTCAGCACCACGTCGGCGCTGTCGATAACAAAGCGTATACCACGGGCTACGCCCTGGTCGGACAGGCCGCGGTTTTCTTGCTCGTCTTGCTCGATAAATTCTTCGTATGTCTTGAGCATGTCGAGATCGCGCTTGAGGCGCTCGTATCGAAGTTCGGGGTTTGCGTCGATACCAACGATAATGCCGCCGGCCTTGCGAACCGCGTCGGCCTCGCCCATAGTGCGCAGGCCGTGAATAATCGCAATTCGCACCTCTTTGGTCTTGCCCTCAAGCATGCATAGCTTGACGATCGCCGCAGGGTCGATTTCATTCCGCATGTACGTTGCAACTTGGTACGACTGGTCGTGGGTTGGCCGAACGTGCGGCTGCAAGTTATAAATACGGCGGGCGATGGCACGAACCATGTCGCCGGTGCTCAAGTTCTCTGATCCAAACAGGTCGCTCATAATCATGGCGGCCGTGTCTTTGCCCGATCCGGATGTACCGGCTACGCCAATAAAACGGACATTGTTTTGTGTGTCTGACATACTGTAATACCTCTTATTTTTGCCAATAAACTATTTGATGTAATCGTGCAGTTTACGGGCGTCTTTGTGTTTGCGAAGTTTTGCAAGAGCCTTGGCCTCGATCTGGCGGATGCGCTCACGGGTGACGGCGAATTCCTGGCCGACTTCCTCGAGCGTGTGCTGCTTGCCGTCCTCCAGGCCAAAGCGCAGGCGGATGATCTTTTGCTCGCGTTCGGTCAGGGCGCTCAGCATGTCCTTTACCTGCTCTTTAAGCAGCTGTCCGGTAGCAGATTCTTCGGGGCTAATAGTGTCTTCGTCTTCGATAAAGTCGGCAAGCACTGACTCTTCTTCGTCGTCGCGGATGCTGGCGTCAAGACTGGAGATATCCTGCTTGATCTTCATGATGTGCTCGACTTTGTCGACCTCGATCTCCATGGCGGCAGCGATTTCTTCGTTGGTTGGCTCGCGGTTAAGCTCTTGGGTCAGGCGGCGCTGGGTGCGCAGCAGTTTGTTGATAGTCTCGACCATGTGCACAGGAATACGAATAGTACGAGCTTGGTCAGCGATGGCGCGGGTGATAGCCTGGCGAATCCACCAGGTTGCGTAGGTGCTGAACTTAAAGCCCTTGTCTGGGTCGAACTTCTCTACCGCGCGGAGCAGACCGGTGTTACCCTCTTGGATAAGATCAAGCAGGTCAAGCCCACGACCGACGTAACGCTTAGCGATAGAAACCACCAAACGCATGTTAGCCTCGGCCATTTTGTCTTTGGCGTCTTTGTCGCCAGCGACTACACGCTGCGCGAGCGCCAACTCTTCCTCGGCGGAAAGCAGTGGAATTTTACCGATTTCGCGCAAGTATAGGCGCACCGAGTCGTCGGCGACGTCATCGAGGTAGCGCTGGTCTTCGACAACGATGTCCTCGCCGTCCTCGCCTGCCCACTCGTCGCTCAGCTCTACCTCTGCTGGCTCGTCAACTGCTACAGGAGCAGGACCTGCCGTTACCTCCAGATTGGCGTCTGCCAACTCGGTATACAGCTTGTCCAAAATATCGGCGTTCGCTGCGGTCTCGGGGATAGCTGCCGTAATGTCTTGCTGGTCGATATGACCGGCTTTTTTAGCCTTGTCAAACAGATCTTTTTTGACCTGCTCCAGGTCTGGTTTTTCGTTTGGGGATGCTTGCTTCTTGGATTTAGGCATTATGCGCCTCCTTTATAGGGTTTAAGTAGATCGTCGAGTTTCTTGGCCGCTGCCAGCAGCTCGTTTGTTCGCTCATCGCTGCTTGCTGCAAGCTCGCGTACGATGCGCTGTTTTTGGTTTTGTATATACATTCTTACCAGAGATGCCTGCAATTGGGCGGCTTCGCGCTGAAGCTCTGTAACCTCAAGGTCTTGGTAAAGTTCTTCAAACAATAATGACAACATTTTAACATACTCCGCTAGGGGTCGCAAAGGAGTTATTTGACTGGAATCGCCCGTAAAGTCCGGCGTTTCGTGCAAAAACGTGAGTAATTTTGCTGCCTGTTCCCCGGCAAGCATTTGCGGCTTAAGCGCGGCGATGTGCTCGCGCACGCGCGGTTGCAGCAGCGCCATCGCAAGCAGGTGATTCTCGAGCTTGATCGCCTCGACCAGCGCTTTGTCCAGGGGTTGCGTGGGCGTCTTTTTGGGTTTGAGTCGCACCGGCTGCTCAGGCTTTTGGTTTAATTTGCTGAGCAGTGCGTCTTTGCTGACGCCGATCAGCTTGCCGACTTTCTCGATGTAATGCTCTTGCTCGACTTGGTCGGACAAACCCCGCACCACGCCCAAAATAATGTCGCTAAACTGGCGCTTGCCTTGCGCGCTCTCTATGTCGAGCTGCTTTTGGTACCGTCCGATCAGCCAATCCAGTGCGTACACCGGCTGCTGGATAATCTCCTCCCATTTGCCGCGGTCATGGCGGATCAGCTCGTCGGGATCTTTGCCGCTCGGGATAGTAATGACGCCGAGGGAAACGCCAACCTTACTGGCGATCGGAATAGCACGCTCGGTGGCATTGACGCCCGCATTGTCAGCATCAAACGCCAAGCGGATATCCGGCGTAAAGCGGCCAATCGCCTTAAGCTGATACTCCGTCAGTGCCGTTCCGGCCGTGGCAACCACTTGGCGCACGCCTGCCTGGTGACTGGCGATAACGTCCAGATTGCCCTCGGCGATGATGGCGTACTTCTTTTTGCGCAGCGACTCTTTGGCCAAGTGCAGGCCGAAGACATGGCGTGACTTGTCATATAGCAGTGTTTGCGGCGTGTTGATGTACTTGGGCGCATCGGGATTATCGGCCAATAACCGCGCCGTAAAGCCAATCACCCTCCCTTGTGGATCTTGCAGCGGAATCATGAGCCGTCCGCGGAACATATCGCCCACGCCTCTGTAACGCTGCGAGCTTAAGCCGGCGGCCTTTATCTCGGCCTCGGTAAAGCCTTTGGATTTGAGGAAATCTACCAGCGCCGTGCCATTGTTGGGACTATAGCCGAGTCGCCACTCCAGCGCCGTTTGCTTGGTAAACTGGCGCTTTTTAAGCACGTACTCTAGCGCGACCTGATTCTTGCTAAACTGCACCTGATAAAAACGCGCCGCTAATTCCGACGCCTCATGCAGGCGCTCTTTTTCTTTGCTGTTAGAGTTGGTGCGGCCGCGGTATTGCTCGAGGTCAACGCCGGCCTTGCGCGCCAAAATCTCGAGCGCGCCCTTAAAGTCCACGCCCTCCATCTCCATCACAAAGCCAAACATATCGCCGCCCTTGCCGCTCGAGAAGTCGTGCCATATCTGTTTTTCGGGACTTATCATAAAGCTGGGCGTCCGCTCGTTGCTAAACGGGCTTAGCGCCTTAAAGTTTCGACCGGATCGTTTAAGCTCCAAATATTGGCTTATAACGTCCTCGATCGACAGCCGGCTTTTGATATCGTCAACCGCATCCATATATATAAGTGTAGAACGTGCAGCTTAAAGTAGAAAGCTTGAGCACTTTATACTATTATTAAGTCATGCCTCCACCCACCTCGTTGCCCCAACCGGGCGATACTAATAATTACGATTTTATCGTGGCCGAGCAAAAGCCCGCGTCAGGTTCTAAGTTTCGTATACCCTTTAGACTTACCAAAGATCCGTTTATCAACAAGATAATCTTGATTGTGGGCGGAACTGTATTGTTTATGACCATTGTTGGCATTGTGATTAGCCTATTCTTTGGCGGCAAATCAGATGTGAACACCTTTGTCGGCCTGGCGCAGCGCGAACAAGAAATCCTTCGTATTAGCGCGCTCAACAATAGTGCCGTTGAGCAATCCGTCAAGAACGCCGCGGTCAACACCGAAATCAGCATCAAAAGCCACCAAAACAGCACCCTCGCCTACCTTTCGTCGCAAAAGCGCGAGGTCAAATCTAAAGAGCTAGGACTCAAGCAAGACCAGTCCGCCGACAACCGGCTAAAGATAGCAAAAGACACCAGCGCATTTGACACTACTTTTACCAGTGTTATGCGCTCCCAGCTAACCACGTACGCCAATGAGCTAAAGAGCGCGTACGACAGCAACGAAAAAAGCAGTCAGCGAGACGTGCTGGCGCGTAAATACAACGACGTCCAGATGCTCCTAAAGATGTGGCCAGCCGAGCAAAATCAACAATAGGCTCTTATTGCTGGCCGTCAGCAACCAAATTGTACGAGTGCCGTATTAACCCCTGTACTTCTTCCCAGGTCAACTGACCGGTCAGTAGCAAGGTGTTCCAGTGTTTTTTGTTGAGATGATCGCCTGGCATGACGCTCTCGTACTTTTCGCGAAGCAACATAGAAAGTTGGGGGTCGCACTTAAGACTCAGCTTGATTGGGTCGCTGTTTTCGGCGATAAGCGCAAACATTTTGTCGCCCACTTTGTATACGGCGACCTTCTCGCCAAACGGGTATTCCAGCTTTGCACCGGGCATACTCAATACATACTCTTCTACCGTCTTGTGATCCATTGCATTTTATTGTAACAAATCTTTCATAAAAATGGTGAAGTAGCATACAATACAATAAGAGTTAAGTTTAAGAGGAGTCCGGGAATCATGTTCTCACGTCGAAAATCGTACCGCCACATCAAAACCAGAACCCTTAACATAGCGACGGCCTTTGCGCTCGTTGCCAGCATGCTGGGCGGCGCACTTGTGCCAGCACTCTCAACACAAAAAGCATCCGCAGCAAGCATTACGTACCAGCTTATTGCCCAGCCAACTACGGTAACGGCCGAAGCCGGAACAGGAGTCGGCTCCATCTTTGCGCTTGCAGAGTACAAAGCCGGCAGCCTCGGCTGGAACGACCTTGTATCTTGGGGCAACTCTCACATCACCGCTACCGTTCCAAGCGGTGTTTTGGTGTCTAAGGACCAGACCAGTTGGGATTCATCCGCAACCCTCAACTTTGCCCTGTCCCAGCCGGCGCAAGGCAAGTTTTATATAAAGTCTGACACGCCTGGTACCTACACGGTCAGCCTTTCGTCCAGCGTAGCTACCCTGCTCAGCGGCCGCGTCAACAACGTTGCATCGGCAACCTTTGTTGTAACCGCTCCGCCAATGCCCAACCAAGCACCAAGCGTACCGCAACTTTCTGCCCCCGCGAACGGCACTGTCCGTAAGAGCAACAACGCCAACCAATCATCCTGGCACGCCTCGACAGATCCTGAGGGCGACGCAATTACTTACGTCTACCAGTCTTCCTTGGATCCTGCATTCGGCACCGTACTTTATGACTCGACCGTAAGCGGACCAAACCCGCTGACCAACACTCATATCGCTAACCCCGGCGAGCCAGAAGGTTCCTACTACTGGCGCGTCAAGGCCGTAGACGCACAAGGCGCCGAAAGCGCATGGTCTAGCGCCTGGAAGATCAACATCGACAACACCGCCCCTGAAGCACCTACCGGCCTAGTATGGAAGGATGCCAGTGGCGGCATCCTGTCGAACGGCGGCCTCACCAACTCGTACACCGGCACCGCATCATGGCAAGCCAGCCCGTCCGGTGATGTCACTCATTACGTATACAAGTACTGGAACAACATTCCTGGCTCGCCTTACAAAGACGAGGGCACCGCTTGGACAACTAACGTCGGCGGCACGCAGCAGTCTGGCGCATTCAACCAAGGTGACGGCACTCACTACATCTGCGTCGCAGCCGCTGACGCAGCCGGCAACACCTCTGCTTGCGGCACACCAGTAAGCATCGTATACGACGGTACCACTCCAGCTGCGCCGAGCATCACCAAGCCTCTTAACGGACAGTCATTTGCAACCACCCCAATCCTCAACCAGTGGTCTGCGGTCACCGACGAAAGCGGCATCCAGACCTACCAAATCGCCTACCAGTACGATGACGGTCACTCGTTCACGAACAGTACTTGCGACGGTAGCACCCTAGGCATCGGCGTAAGTGGTAAGTTTATCGGCTGCCGCGACCTTACAGGTACGCAGCGCAATCACGCGCCAAACATCAACGAGCAAGGCGGCGTAACCATCTGGGTACGCGCTCTCGATAAGGCCGGCAACTGGAGCAACTGGAGCACATCCGCTCACTACACATACGACGCTACCGCACCAAATGTTCCTGCAGCCACCATGACTCAGGACAGCGATAACACAAGTGTAACCAACGGCGACTACACAAACTCCGAACACTTTACTTTTAACCTGTCCTCTTCGCCTGACACCACACGCTACCAGCTCAAGTACTGGAACGACATTCCTGGCTCTGGCTTTAAAGAATCAACCCCATGGACGCAAGACAACCTAAGCGGCTACTCGCCGTCCCTCGGTATCTACAAAGACCGCTTTAGCCAAGGCGAAGGCAAGCACTACTTCGTCTTTAGCGCCTGTGACGCAGCCGGAAACTGCTCGGCCTACAGCGCCCCATTTGTCGTCATTTTTGACGAGACAGCACCCGAAGTACAAATCATTAGCTACACCGAGTCCGCCAACACCATCCAACCTGTCGTGACAGCGACCGACACAAACACGCCACTTACCTACTCGTGGAGCACTCACCCGGACGTTGACATCTCCGACACCAGCGAGCTAAGCCCAGTATTTACCATCAACCAAGATGGAACGTACACGTTTGAGCTAACCGTCACCGACCCAGCCGGTAACAGCTCTGTCGTACCGTTTACCTTTACTTACGAGACTCCTGCGCAGCCAGAAGAGCCCGAGGAGAACGATGACGAGGAGGAGTCGCAGCAACCAGCACCTCAAAACCCAACGTTCACCAATGTACTCGGGGCCAGGGCAGCCAACAACCGCTCAAGCTCAAACCCAACGCCGTCAAACAACGAGGAAACAACGGGCGAGGATGAACCTCAGGTACTGAGCATCAGCACTCAAGACCCAGAGGCAGAAGAAGAAAAAACTGCCCAGAATATCGTCGCTAACGCCAACAGCAGCAAGTTCCTCGGACTTGGCTGGTGGTGGGCCGGCATCATAGCCGCCCTGGCACTATTCTGGCTCCTCTTCGGCCGACGCCGCAGCGACCAAAAAAACTAAAACGCGCACAAATATACACAAACACCTCTTCGCCCAGAAGAGGTGTTTTCTTTTACGTGCAACCGAATGACCGTACTTACATGCGCCAAGATCTGTAAGATATTTTACGGTGCTCGCCTAGATGCCTGTTACGCTTGCTTATGTGGGCGGCCTTACACAACATGAATTCGCGGCAGCAGTCACCGCCAAATCATTTAGCGATGTTTTAGTAAAATCATCACTCCATACCTACGACTACGACCTACCGTCCGGGTTCTTAGTAGCTACCGACGGTCGTCAGCTACACTTCTCTGACATCGTGTATCCCAATGGGGCAGAGCCTAACGCGTATGAGTTGCAAGACCAGGCACTTGCCCGCTTTCTGCAAAGCAGCCCGTCAACTTGCGGCAATGATGTCCCGGTCGCCGCTGTTCCAGAATTCAGCCTTGGCAACGTGACAAATGCTCACGGCACACCACAATCCACCGCCCTTGCCGTCATAACACATCCTCGCCCCCTTACCCCGCTAGGCCGCCGATCACCTGATCTGTCTAACTGGCCGACCGTTCGCGACCTACGGGACTATGGCGCTCACCTAGCCAGCAATCCGGAACTTATCGCAGCGACAAGTGCAATGCACCAAGACCTGGGAGGTATCGCCTTACAAGTCTGGAGAGCAGAGGATCACGAACTAGCACAAAGGCTTCATGCCCTACATGACAGCACACCGATTAACGGAGCGACACTCGGACTCCTTGGACTCAGAACAATTGTCTTAACCTTTGACCGCGGTAATGGACGCGTTCTGAGTGGCATGAACAAAATATCCGAACTCTACTCCGGCTCCTAGCGCTGTTCGCGCAGCTTCTCTAGATAGTGCTGGAGCTCAGCGATTGATGCCTGAATGTCATCAAAGGCGCGGTGCGCGTCCTTTTTTTCGTATTCGTAGTCGTATTTGCCCTGCATAAGAATTTTAAGTGAGGTTACGTCCAACATGCGGTAATGAAGCAGCGCATCTACCTCCGGCCACCAGCGCTTGATAAAAATGCGGTCGTTATGGATAGAGTTACCAGCCAAAATTGCAGGCTCGTCGCCAAACTGCGCACGAATAAAGCCGACTAGCTCGTGCTTGACCTCGTCCTCGGGACGCCCTTGCGTACGCACGCGCTCGGTCAGACCACTGAGGCCGTGTTGACGCTTGGGCCACTCGGTCATCGCATCCAAAATCTCGTCTGGGTGATGCACAATCGCCTCGTAGCTGGCCAACGTCTTAAAATCAAAATCGGTTACCTCGGCAGCAATCTCCAAAATAACATCACGTTCCGGGTCCAACCCGGTCATCTCTAGATCCACCCAAAGTAATTTGGTAGGCTTAACCCTTTTTATATCAGACATGGGTATACTATACCATGAGCGGGCTAGATCGGCCTCTAGATCAAGGGACTTGGTTATAGATTTGGATACTCCATAATTGTCTTGCGACCTGCCAGCTGTCCCGCTCCGATCACAACTACCGATATGCAGGCATTAGCTACTTCCCTCTCGCCGCCGAACTCGTCAACGGCTCGCGCCGCTTGTCTAGCGCCTTCTCTAGTCTCTAGGGCCGCACCAACAATCTTCGAATTACTTGGAAGTGCAGCTATAGTGCAAGCCACGTCATCGCGAGTTACATCAAGATCAGGGCGCTCGGCCATGGTATCTAGAACAGAATCAACCATCGCCCGAGGATCACCGGCGATGTTCACTTCTTCCGTCTGGCCATCGCCAATGTACCTGTCGCCCATCACGCGGCGCAGATCAGCCTGGAATCCGTTGTTTGAACCGGGGTTATTCTTGCCAGAAGGCTGTTTCTTTTTTTTAGACTCGGCGACCGACGGCGACTCGCCGGGACTAACGGTACTCTCAGCAGAGGGGCGTCCTTCGACACCATCAGCTCGAGTTATAACCTCGGACAGTCCCCACAATGCTAAGGATGTCCCTGCTAAAACTTTAAGTACCGTCCCACTACCGTGACGAGGGTTATTTCTGTCTCGATATGGTTTATTGTAATCTTTTGGTTTCTTCGGCCCACCCAATTTTAACTTGGGCATAAATCTCTTTGCTCTCTTGTCTAGTTATTGGTAAAGATAGTATTTTACTACAGTTTGGGCCATTCCCCAAACAGAGACGCTAAATACAATCCGAATCTTATCGTCTCTTAGATCGACATTCGGCCACTAAACCGTTACGCTACTCTTTTTTCTTGTCGAGCTTGTCTAAGCGCAGGCCTTTAAACACGTAAAAGACCACTGCAGCTACCAACACAAAGGTAATAAGGCTGACGACAAATGCGCCCCAGCCGAAGGTCTCGCTCTTTCCGGCGATGGACACCGTAAATGATTTTTGCGCCAATGTACCCTCGCCAGGCAAGATGAGACCGATAAAGGGGTTAAAAAAGCTGTTCACAAGCTGGTCTACCAGCTGCTTGGCCTGCGTACCGAGTACCAGACCGATAGCCAGCCCGACCACGCTCTGCTCGCGCAAGAAGTCTACAAACCCTCGCACCTGCTTTTGCACGACGGCATCGACCACGTCTTTTTGTACTGCGGGCGACAGCTTCTTGAGTCGAGTTTTTACTGATTTAATCTCCCGCTTTTGTTCGGCGGCAGTCTTTGGTTTACGCTGCGTCATGATTCTATTGTATAACACCTATCGCGCTAGGGCGATAGCGCCATCTACATCTTGTCTGGCGCGGCAATACCGAGCAGACCCAACCCATCACGTAGTACATCTGCGTACAACGCTACCAGCTTAAGCCGAGTCTTCTCACGCGGGTCGCCGACAACCTTGGACTTCTCGTAAAAGCGGTTAAATTCTTGTGCTAACTCGTATAAATAGGTGCAGATATGATGCGGCAACAGTTCGCCGGCCGCTTTTTGCAACACATCCGGGTATTCGCCAATCTTTCGTGCCAGCGTGCGCTCGGTTTCTTCCAGCAAAGACCCGTCTACAGCAACTTGATCGGGCACCCAGGCAGATACATCGTCGTTCTGGGACGCAACCTTAGCCAAGATACTCCTAGCGCGAGCGTGCGCGTACTGCAGGTACGGACCGCTGTTACCCTCTAGGCTTACCGACTCTTCTGGGTCGTAGTGCACATCGCCGCCAATGCGGTTTTTGGCAAACGAGTACTTAACGGCGGCAAGGATAGACTCCTCGTTGTGTTCGACACCGCTCTCGGCACCCGCCTGACGGGCTGCTTCCAAAATGTCCAGTGCGGACGGTGCGTTACCCTTGCGTGAGCTAAATTTTATGCCGCCCTTAAACTTGACCACACCGTGCGTCAGGTGCGTGGTACGCTCGGCGGGCTCCGGCGCAAACTGCTTAATCGCAGCCAGCACCACCTGCATGTACTGGGTTTGTTCGTTGGCCGTAATAATGATTGATTTGTCAAAATGGTAGTCGCGCCATTTGGTAAGGCTCAGGCCGACATCTTTGGCTTCGTAGGTTGGCAGGCCTTCGGAGTTAATGAACACACGTGTGTGCAGACCGTGGTCTTCGCCCTTAAACACTACGGCGTTATCACTATCGGTAAATACGCCCTTCTCTAGCTGCTGCTCTACCGTTTGTACACCCAAAGGCGTAACTTCGCTCTCGGGGATGAAGCGGTCAAACGGTGCCACCTCCAATTGTTTGTACAACTCTGCAAAATAATCGTAGCTCCATTGGCGGCAGGTCCAGTATATTTGCGCAAAGGGCGACTCGTGGTCGTTCTCGGCGTGCAGTTGATACACTCGTTTGTTCGTAGCAACAATTTCGGCCTTGGATGTCTCGTCGTCCTCGTAGGCTCTGGTGCCTTCGACATAGCGCGCACCCATCCACATCGGGCGCTCGGCCTCTGGTATATCTGCCAGTTTTTCGGGGAACTCCCCGCCCAGGTACTGGACAATCGCCCACATGCTTTTGCCCGTGTGCAAGCCGACATCACCGCCGTAATTAAGACGAGTCAATTTAGCACCAGACATCTCGACCAGGCGAGAGATACTGTCGCCCACGAGCGTGGTATACAGGTGGCCGGCGTGGAGTGGCTTAAAGGGGTTAGGGTCGGAGTATTCGGCGAGTACAATCTTGTCTTTATACAAATTCGGCTTGGTCACGGGTGCGGCCGCTGCCTGCTCAGCAAGCGCCGTGTCGCTTATGCGAATATTAATAAACCCGGGACCCGCTACCGACACTTCCTGCACAAAGTCACCCAGCTCCTCGGCAAGCTTCGTTGCCAATTCCCCTGCGACCTCGCGCGGATTACGCTGCAAACGCCCTGCTAGTTGCAAAGCCACGTTGGTGGCGTAATCGCCAAATTGCGCATCCGGCCGCGTAAGCACCGCCTGCACCTCAACACCGAACACATTTTGGATGACGCGCTCCAGCGCGCTGCTAACATCTTTCATTTCAGTAAAAGTATAACAGATCTTATCTGTTATAGTCGGATAAATTGTTACGCGCTTGGATGCGGGTGCGGCCAGGTTGATATTTATGGCCGATAAGCGTAAGCTGCGTTCATGTACACTAGAGCCATGTACAGGGGGACAAACAGTCCGGCGACACGATGGCGAGGAGTATCATGAAAAAAATATTGATCATAGAAGATGACCCGCTCCTTTCGCGGATGTTTCAGCGCGTGTTCACCTTTGAAGGCTACCTTCCCTGCATGGCAAGCAACGGCCAAGACGGACTCGATAAACTTACCGATTTTACCCCTGATATCATTTTGCTAGATCTCATGATGCCGGTGCTAAACGGCAAAGACATGTTAGCTCGTCTTAAATCCAACCCTGCAACCAAAGACATCCCGGTCGTAATGCTCACTAACCTGGCCGACGCGGATACTGCGAAAGAGCTGCTAACCGAAGGCGCCTTACAATACGTCATCAAGAACAAACATAGTCCGCAAGAAATTGCCGATATAGCACGACATATTCTGGATAAACAAAAAATGCTCCACCGCTCGCAGCCATCAAGCAACTGACACAATCTAACCGGCTAAAACTGCATTGACAGTGGTGATCAACTCTTCTGGAGTTGTACGTGCTTTGTTTAGGTAGTGACGCACACCCAACGACTCGGCCTCTTCCTGAATACCTAACTCGGTCAGGTTAGACAGCACGATCACCTTCACATCTTTGTGCACATTCTGAATATCGTATTGCTGCAAAAGCTCCAGGCCATTCACCTTGGGCATCAGCATGTCCAACAGAATAAGATCAGGGGTATTGGACGCAAGATAGGTAAGCGTATCACTTACCGTAGAGGCAACCGTGACGCTGTGTCCTTCATGCTGCAAAAAACTCGAGTAAGCGGATTGTAAGGATTGATTATCGTCTACAAGTAAAATGTTTGCCATGTAAATTGAGTTTACAACATGCGTGGCACGTCCAGCAATATGTAAACACAAGCACGTAGCCGACAGTGAATAAGACCCCTAAAGCTGGGTAGGAGTGGGTACGGCCATTACCGGGATAACCACATAAAAGGTCGACCCCTCGTTTTCGCTGGAAGTAAACCAAACGTCACCCCCCAGCTTTTTGGTGGCAAGAAAAACAATATACGACCCCAAACCCGTGCCCTCGACGCCAGCTAGCTGCGCATTATCCGCCCGGAACAGTCGCTTGAACACCTGATCTTGCTGGGCAGCCGGTATGCCGCACCCCGTGTCCACGACACTCAGCAGTACGCAGTCCTGACCCTTACGAGCCAAACGCGCCGCTTCGTCCGCCGCAGCCGGTCGCGCAACCACGTGCACCGACCCGCCCTCGGACGTGTACTTTACGGCATTGGTGATCAAATTTTTAACGACAGACGTAAGCGTGCTGTGGCGGGCATTGATAGAAGGCGTCGATGCATCAATTTCGACACTAAACTCTATTTTTTTATCCGTGATTGCCGCCTGCTGTTGAGCCCGAACCTCTGACAGTAAATCAGCAAGAGAGACTGCAGTCGGCTCGTCGCTGTATTTATCTCGCTCCAGCCAAGAGCTTTCGCGAATATCATCAAGCAAATTGCCCATGTTCGTGACAGCAGCCGCTACTTCGCTCATAATCTTGGATTGCTCCGCATCAAGCGGCGTCGTCATTTGCCCCTTTTGCAAAATGTCGACATACCAACGCATCGTTGTCAGCGGCGCACTTAACTGGTGCGTCAACAGCGACATAAAATCTACTTCACTTGGCACTGGGTTGTCGGCCATGCTCTACCCTGCCTCTGTTGTGGCCGGTTGCGTCCCCTGCTGCGCCGACACGCCGCGCAGTAGCTCGGCTACATCGGTAGGACTGTATTTGCTTTTGACGATATATTGCAGCGCTCCGGCCTGCAGCATCTCGTCGGCAGCCTTGGGGTCTGTCAGATTGCTTAACATGATGACCGGAATGTCTTTGGTCGCACTGTCGGCCTTTAGGCGAGCCAGCGTATCTTTGCCGTTTAGCACCGGCATCATCATGTCGAGCAGGATGATATCCGGCACAAAGTCCTTTAACTTCTCTAGGCCTGCCTGACCGTTTTCGGCCAGCTGCACATCAAACCCTTCGAACGTAAGTACCCTTTGGTACATGCGGGACATTAAGGGGTCGTCTTCGATAACAAGAACTTTTATATGAGGAGCATCAGACATATTTATATCGTCCTTATGTTTACCCTTGTAGTTTTACAGCGCCCTCCATGGTTGTCAAGAAGAAGCCCTTAGCCCCCTTCACCAATCAACAGACTCGTAATTGATTGTGCTTATGTAAAACGCGTATAGTAGCAATCAAAGACGAAAAGCAGTCGTCGTTTATCGTTAGCAGGGGGATTGTAGGCGATATGGAACTTTACGATATACTCACAAACGGATATTTTTACTTGGGCTGTATCAATACCGTAATCATTATTGGACTGATGATCATCTTGTGGCGCCGAATACACTACTCAGCGACAGTCCACTGGCTGCAACTATATATAGGAGTGCTTCTGCTCGTCAGCATCGGGCAGCTCGGGCAATTCTTTGGCAAATCCGAATTTATCTTTGATATGGCGGTGTCAATCGGCACGGTCGCTGTTATCTTGTATCCGATTTGTCTGTTCTACTTCGTCCTCAACTTTTTAAACCTGCGAAAATGGCTGGAACAATCCTGGATATCGATAATCCTTTGGGCGGGTACGGTTACGCTTCTGGTTGTAGGCCTTCGCACATTTACTATCTACGCCCAAAGCCCCGATCTCCGTGTACTAGAGCCTTGGGGTTACATAACGCCGGGCACGGCCCAACATCAGCTTATATTCGTCGCCTGGTCGCATATATGGGTATTTCTTGGTGCGGGGTTACTGATACGCTCTTACCTTCACTCCCGGGACCGAATGCGCCGACGACAAACGCTTCTTATGATTATCGGTCTGCTGACTATAGAGGTCGCAGGCACTCTCACTCAAGCCGTCTTGCCACTATTTGACGTGCAAGTCTTACCGAGCACGCTCTACATCCAATCCTTGCAGGCATTTATTCTCACTTTTGCACTCCTGCGTTACGGCGTATCCGCGATAGACCCGAGCGCCATCACCTCGAGCATTGTCCAGACCATGAACAATGCCGCGCTAGCGCTTGATACAAAGGGTAAGATCATATTCGCAAACGCTGCCGCCGACAAGCTGCTCGGCTCATCAGAACACAAGCTCATAGGACGTCCCATCGAAAAGTTTATATCTCCCCACCAGGTAGCAGAATTTAAGACCGGCTTCCTGCATCCGCTCAACAAGACCGGACTTAGCCAAATTACCGAGTCAGCAGTTATTAATGCCCGGGGCAAAACCTTGGCCGTCAACGCCTATGGTTCGGCGTACCGCGAAAAAAACGGAAAGATATCGGCTATGATTATCGTTTTTGCCGATATTCAGGATCTTAAGAGCCTACTGGCTAACGCCACCCGTTTGAGCGAGGAGCTAGCCGTCGAGAAGCAGAGCGTCGAAGCCAAAGTTGTCGAGCGCACGCGCGAGCTCCATCAAGAGCAAGCCAAGCTGCGAGCTTCTATAGAAAGCTTGACTCTCGGCTTTATGCTGGTCGACGACAACGGACGCATACTTATCCAAAATAAAGCACTCCACAACATCATTGGCCTGCCCGACCATGTCAAATCGGTGGAACAAATTACAAAGTTACTCGTAGATTGCGATTTGGCCGAACAGTGCAAAATAGCCAGAACAAAATCCCGCCCCATAGAGGTAAAAGAAGTAAGCTCCGGTCCTAAAATTTTCCACCTGTTTATTGGGCCGGTAACCGCTAGCGGCCACGGCAAAAACAGCGTAATCGGCACGGTTGTACTAGTAGAAGATATAACCGAGGAAAAAGTTCTGGCCCGCTCTAAGGACGAGTTTTTCTCGATCGCCTCGCACGAACTCAACACCCCGCTCACAGCGATAAAAGGCAATTCCGGCATGGCATTAAAGTATTTTGACGAACTCATATCCAAAGAGCCCGACCTAAAGGACATGTTGCAGGACATACACGAATCCAGCCTCCGGCTAATCGACATCGTACGGGACTTCTTGGACATGTCGCGCATCGAACAAGGAAAAATGGTGTTCCATTCCGGCCCTGTTGCAATTGATAAAATCGTAGAATCAATCTTTTATGCGATGCGGACAACTATTAATGACAAACATGTCGCACTCAAGGCCGACACCCACACGCTCGGCGCGTTGCCGCTGGCATGGGGCGACAAAGACCGCGTCACCCAGATCCTCTACAACCTCATAGGGAATGCGGCCAAATTTACCGAAAAAGGCAGCATAAACATCGACACAAAAGTAAAAGACAAGCTTCTCAGGGTACGGGTAACCGACACGGGTCGAGGCGTGCCGCTGCAAAACCAAAAACTACTGTTCCACAAATTCCAACAAGCCGGCGACAGTCTACTCACCCGAGACAGCACAAGGGGCACAGGTTTAGGCCTGTATATCTCCAGGCTCATGGCCGAAAAGATGGGCGGAACCGTCGCACTTGAATCCTCAAAAGAAGGCGAAGGTTCGGTATTCTACTTCGAGATACCGATTGCAACAAAGTCACAGTTAGCTAATGCGACCGAGACAATCGAGTCCACGTCTTACTCCAAAGACATTAGCGGAGGCACTCCGCCAGAATTTACCTCGCTCAACCGTCCTGCGATCTAAACAGGCGGGGAGTCCTACGCTTCGCCGCGCTCCTTCTTGCGCTGCTCGGGTGTCTCGTGTGGACGCGCATAATCGTCCTCTAGCCGCCACGTCGTGCCGACTTCGGGTGTAGAAACCTCAATGATGTCACAGTCGGTGATACCCTTTAGTCTGTGCTTTTGGCCAACCTTAATACTGTACCCAACGCCGGGCTGCAGCTCTGTCTCTACCAAATAACCGTTGGCATCCTCCCAAATAATTGCGCCCCGTCCCTGCACGATAAACCAGCTCTCCTGTTTTTTATCATGAATCTGTAAACTCAGCCGAGCACCGGCATTTATATGTTCCAACTTTGCCATGTAAGGCGCACCCTCGGGAACCCAGTGCAGTTCGTATCCCCACGGTTTTTCGACGCGTTTTACGTATGCATCCGTACTGAACCCTGCGGGATCAAAATGCGGCACACTTTGGTTATCATCTGTAGTCATGCGTCAAGCTCCTGTTTAAACTTTTTGCCGAGCGTAATCGACAGCGGATCCACGCCATTCAGCATCGCCAAGTACAGCGTAACAAAATCGCCCAAAACAATCGCCCAAATAAGTTGCTCAAGCCGCGTGTCGCCCTGCACTTCTACGACTTGCGGTGCCGGGCGCATGCCCGACAATAGCCGCTCGGTCACCTCAAACCGTTTCTGAACACGAGGATGGTCCAAACGACTTCGCAAATCTACCACTGCATACGGCTTAACATACGGCTGCTCACTCCAGCCGGTAAACTCATTGTGATTAAACTCGGGCAGCTGTCCGCACCACGCAACATGCTTGGCGTTCTCGTTGCATCGTATCTTCCATAGATAAGCCGCCGAAAACAAATCTACCCCGCTATACACCACCACCGACTTGCCAAGCAGCTCTTGCGCCAACTGCTTGGCGAGATTTTGCCGGGTCGGAACCTCGGCCCGCCACTGCTGACATGCCGCAAGCGCATGTGTTGCTGCTGATTCCAACTGTGCGTACACAGCCGGTGTTCGCACCAGCCCGGCGCGGCAGAGGATATCGACAGTGGCACGGAACATAGAAAACATCGCATAACGAAATTGTTCGGCCCGAGGGATTTGCACACACGGGTATCCCCTTTCAGCAGCCAATGCAGCCAGCTTCCCACCTCCGGCAACGACGACAATCCGCGCCCCCTTGGCCTCTGCCTGAGCAAGCGCCGCAATCGTTTCCTCGGTATCGCCCGAGTAGCTAACCGCGATACAGAGCGTCTGCGACCCCGCATAAAAAGGCACCTCGTAGCTGCGGACCACCTCGTATGGCACCGATATATCCAACCAGTCCCGTGCCATCAGCCCGGGTGTAGCCGAGCCGCCCATACCAATATGCACCACATTCAAAATGTCGCCAAAGTCCAGCTGCGACACATCAAAGCCAGCCGTCAATTGTGCACACTGACGTTCAACCACGCCCAAGGCATCTGCCCGGTCCTTTACGTGGATAAATTTTAAGTCATCAAGCATGCATTCCCCTTGTGCTTACTCACATTCATTTGTATGATTAGTATAACGTAGGCGTGGAGATTGAAAGAAGTTATGCTTTGAACAATCGAGCACCGCTCGTTCACCAATTCTACAGATGTGGTATAAAGCGATTACGCAGGGGAGAAGGACATGTTTGGAGGTCAAAACAATAGCGCAGCTTCGCAAGCTGGTGGGTTTGGTGCGCCGCAAGACGACACGCTCAGAGGAGTAACCGACCTCACCGGAGATGCCACGTCCATCCCGGTCACAACCAGCACGCAAAGTGCTATACCCACTCCTGCCCCTGCTCCTACACAAGTACCTGTCACCCCTGTGTACTCAGAGGTTCCCGTGCCAACTGCGCCTGCTCTGCCGGCGGCCCCCGCTCCAGACTTTACAGCTGCGCCCGCACCAGCGGCCCCTACACCCGAGCCAGCGCCAGCCGACAACGGCGGCAACCTGCTAGACCTCAAACAGCAGGCACTGCAGCAGCTCACCCCTCTGGTAAGTCACTTGCAGCAAAGCCCGCTCGAAAAATTCCGCACAACTATGATGCTTATCCAGGCCTCCGACAATCACGCCTTATTAAAAGAGGCGTATGACGCAGCCCAGGCAATTCCGGATGAGAAGATCCGCGCCCAAGCACTTTTGGATGTCGTAAACGAAATTAATTACTTCACCCAGCCCAAAGGCCAAAGCTAAACCACTACGTTGCACACAAAAACAATGAGGCTCCGGAAACCCGGAGCCTTTCAGCATTGTTTGTTTGCTCTTATTGTACCAGTTATGCCAAAACTGCCAATGCATTTTGCCCAAATTTTGATGTGATAAAAAACAACCATCCGGATATGCTCCGAATGGTTGTTTTCCCGGTTCCCCGTTTTACATCATGCCCATGCCGCCCATGTCAGGTGCGCCGGCTGCGGCGTCCTTCTTCTCGGGCACTTCGACAACCAATGCACCCATAGTAATGCTGGTGCCGGCAATCGACACGGCGTTGAGTAGTGCTTCTTTGGTTACGCGGGCTGGATCTACCACACCGGCGGCCTTGAGATCGACCAATTGGCTCGGGTCGTTAACGTTCACACCGAAGCCAGCCTTACCCTTCTTGACCTGCGGTAGCCACTCGTCGGCGTTGAGGCCAGAGTTGGTTAGCAGGATGCGGAACGGCTGCTCCAGTGCGTTTTGCAAGACCTTCTTGCCCGCAGCAACAGCGGCGTCCTCGTTCGCGTCGGTAGCGATAGCGCTCGTTAGGTTAACAAGCGTCACACCGCCACCAGGTACGATGCCTTCAACCAAGGCAGCCTTAACGGCAGCAACAGCGTCGTCCACGCGGAACTTCTTCTCTTCGATCTCGGTCTCGGTAGCACCACCGACCTTAATCACGGCAACCTTGCCGCTCAGTGCAGCGCGGCGCTTCTCGAGCTGCTCTTTGTCGTACTCGCTCGTCGATGCGTCGATCTGTGCGTTGATCTGCTTAACGCGAGCGTTCACGTCGGCCGCAGTACCGGCGCCCTCAACAATAGTAGTGCTATCCTTGCCAACAATCACCTTGCGAGCAGTACCGATGACGCCCAGGTCGGCGTTATCAAAGGTAATGCCGCGCTCTTCGCTGATGACGGTTGCACCAGTCAGGATAGCGATGTCGTCCAAGATCTCCTTGCGGCGGTCGCCAAACGATGGAGCCTTAACGGCAACGGTGTTGAACACACCCTTGAGGCGGTTAAGAATCAAGGTGCCAAGTGCTTCGCCTTCGACATCCTCGGCAATAATCACCAAGTCCTTCTTGCCAGACTGCGCCAACTTTTCGAGCACTGGCAAAAACTCTTGCACCGAACTAATTTTTTGGTCGGTAATCAAGATAGCAGGCTTGTTGTAGACAGCCTCCATGCGGGCGGTGTCGGTAACCATGTACGGGCTGACGTAGCCGCGGTCAAGCGTAAAGCCCTCGACGACTTCGCTCTCCATCGTCAGGCTCTGGCCTTCCTCGACGGTCACCACACCTTCGCGGCCAACCTTGTCCATGACGTCAGCGATCAGGTCACCGATTTCTTTGTCACCGGCAGAGATGGTTGCAACTTCGGCAATACGGCTCTTCTTGCCGGCGATGTCTTCGCGCATGCCCTCGAGCTTGCTCAGTACATCCTGAGCAGCAGCTTCCAGACCCTTTCGCAGCAGCATTGGGTTGTGGCCGGCAGCAATGAGCTTATTAGCCTCGTTTAGAATGTGGTAAGTCAAAACAGTAACAGTGGTCGTACCGTCACCGGCAACGTCATTCATCTTGTTGGCGGCTTGCTTGATCAGCTCGGCGCCTACTTTGTAACCCAACGTCTCGTCGTCAACATCGGCAATGTCCACGCCCTTGGCAACCGTTACACCGTCGTGTGTGACGGTCGGTGCACCAAAGCTCTTGCTAATAACAACGTTGCGACCCTTTGGACCCATAGTTGTCTTCACTGCGTTGTACAAAATTTCAGCACCAGCGAGCACGCGCTTGCGGGCATCGTCGTCGTAAAATACCTTCTTTGCCATCTACTTCTTCCCTTTCTTAGATTCTTCTTGTAAGTGAGTTTCGATACGAGATACCGTCTCATTCAATTTGTTCATACCGGTCTCGATTCGGGTCGCCCAGATGATAACGAACACTAGAATGAGTAAGGAAATTATATCCCCCATACTACTTAATAGTCGCGAGGATATCTTCTTCTTTAACTAGCAGATACTCGCTGCCGTCCAACTTGACCTCGGTCGGGCTATAGCTCTTGTACAAAATGCGATCACCCACCTTGACTTGCTTGGCGTCCGGACCGGTGGCCAACACCTTAGCAACCTTTGGTTTTTCGGTGGCTTTGTCTGGTAAGTACAGCCCGCTTGCCGTCTTGGTCGGCGCTTCTTCTGGCTGGGCAACTACGTAGTCGCCAAGAGGTTTGATGCTTGCGCTCATGAAGTTTATCCTCCTTTAATCTGTTTTTTCGGTAAGACAGTTAGCACTTACACGTAACGAGTGCTAACCCGTCAGCACTCACTATATATAAGTGCTAATTCCTCTGTCAAGCGCTAGGATGGCCAGAAACAGGTACCGCCAGCGCCAATGCCTAAACACTATGAGCAGGGCGAGGAGGGCGAGGAGGGCGAGGGCGAGTCCCAGGATCGGGCCCATGGGACGGCATCGCCACATGCTCCCTTCGTGGCAAAGCCTTTTCTTGACCAACCATAACCGCCAGCGCCAATCCTGTAGCGCCGACAACCTTAGATAGTCGTTCCTTTAATGCAAGCTTCTCGGGCCCAGCAACCGATGGACTTGACGATGGCGTTTCGGCACGACTACGTCCCCAGCCTTGAACGAGCTGCGCCAAGCGACGCTTTAGCCCGAATCTAACCGGCTTAGCAGCCTCGAGCGCATCATCAGCACGACTCTGAACAACGTCTACCAGCAACGAATCCTCTTGAGTTAATCGCCCATTACTGTCGCGTTGCAAGTCAAATCTCTCTACAATTTCTCGCGTTGATGGCAGCTTACCTGCGCGTTGAGCCTTGCCTATAAGTTTACTCGCCTTCCCGGCTTGGCTTGCAAGCGCTGCGACGCGCCGCGATTGATCGGGACTAAGGGGGGTGGGTACGGTACCTATGACTTTATCGGGGTACAGCAATGCGGCCACTTGGTCTTTCGAGGTAGCGCCCTGGCCTATCAGCCACCCCAACGTACCACGATCATTAAAAGCCTCGGAACTGCCCACAACCGGAGCCGACTCAAAATACTGCGACGACACCGCAGCCATACCAGCCGCATACCGTACATGGCCAGTTACGTCACTTACCTCTGGCTTGTCGTTTGCCTCGGGTACACTCATGCTTCCCCAGTGAAACTGCTCTCTATCGGGCAGGGTCGGATCTACCAAATCGTGATCAAATGTCGTAGCATCATCAAGATAATCAGGCGTGCGCACGTCAAGCACCATCGATCCGGGATTAGAACCTAGATCAGTAGGGATGTCTGGGCGTCCATCTGGTAGTGCGTTAAGCTGTCGTTCCGAAATTCTCAGTAGCATATGTTTTACTTTTTTGCTTTTTACATATATAATTTAAGCATTTTTGAGCAAAAAAGTCAATATTAATATAATGATTTTGAGTTTATACAAAAATAATGCCCCCATGGTTCGTTGGGGCATTATCTTCGTAAACTAAAGGGTCTTCTATCTATCGACCCAGGAGCGCCTTGATACCGTCTTTTACGGCCTCAAGCTCTTCTTGCACAACCTGCTGGTACTGAGGGTACACCCTCTCCATCATGGCCAGTGCGGCGTCAGCACCTTGCTCGTCTGCTGCGCGTTCTACCTGCTCGAGCTGTCCTTCGGTTAACTCGCCGGCCAGACGCCGAGTAACTCGCATATATAACGCTCGGCCAATATTCTCGAGCACCTGCAGCTGCTCTTCTTCAGGAAGCTTGTCAATTTCTAGCTCTTCGATGATTGGTGTAAGGTTCATTTTTTCCTCTTTTTATTTCTTTTTTAGTATACGTGTAGTGTAATAGGATTTTTATGTTTTGTCGCGGCTTTAGCGTGCGGCGCTAGCCTCTTCCTCTGCCTCCTCGACCGCCAACTTAAGCATCTCTTCGATCATACGCGGGTCAAACCATGGTTGCTCACTACCCGAAAGAGGGTATGTCTGCTCGGCTATCTTGTAAGCCAAGTACCTGTTTAGCTCCTCGTTCGAAAGTTCTACGAACTGACTGCCGTTTGCCTCAACGAAGTCGGTAATTGTACCCTGCATGACGTCGCGAGCGACGGCAGGATCAACGTTAGCGATAGGAGTATTAGTCCCGGCCAAGTCGCCCTTAAACTCATCGACTACGACCTTGGCTTGGGTATCCACGATGGACTCGGCTGCTTGTTCAGGCTTGATCTGCTCAGCCATTATCGCTGCGGTTCGCTCCCTAGCTGTCACACTAGCGGCGCTGTCATCGAGACCAAATATCTCTACATTTTTGTTACGAGCCATATCGATCAACATCGCGTGTTCCGACTTAGTCAGCGTACCGTCAAAGGTCAGAAGCTTTTGAGTATTAGGATCAAAGACCTGAAGATTATCGACTGTAATTTTTCCACCCCAAGTGTTGCCGGTTGTGATGTACTTACCATCTACAACTTTGACATCGCCCCATGTCTGGATGTCTACGCCTGGGATTTTGTCCAGTCTAGTCCAGCCGCCCGTAATACCATCGAGGGTACCACCATTATTTAGGTTAGCGCCATTCTGCACACTAGCCCATAGGGTGTCACCCTTATATAACTTGGCAGCTTCTGCGTTGGTAACACTGTGGATATCGTAGCCCTCAAGGCCAGGAAGTTTAGCGAGTCCCTGCGGGTCGGTATTAAGGATAGTTTCGACGCCATCCCGAACCTGCGGAGAAGCGATGCTCGGGGGGGTTTCGCCACCGGACGGACCGCCAGCGTGTGGTGCAGAATCACCACCAAATGGGCTCCACTTATCCACGTCGACCTTGTCCAGCAATGCTCCGGGGTCGATATCTATCATCGAGACAGCGTGCTTGATGCCGTAACCACCGGCAGCTCCCACTGCGCCCGTTACCGCACCGAGGGCAGTTCGGGCGAGAATACGCCTCGTCCTACCGCGTCGTTGGTTATAACGCTCTACATCTGCGTGACCCAAAAGGTTCTGGCCTAACCTCATACTCAAGGCCTCGGCCTCACTGCCACCGGCAGTCGGATTGGCCATTACATGATTGATGGAATCGTTCAAGCTTCTTACCCGAGCCACAGCGAGCTTACCTACTACGCGTGGTGCGACTTTTGGCTGAAGGTTTTCCTCGGCAACCTTGATGTTTTCTACAACGCGGGCTCGCACGCCTGCACCAGCGGCACCCAGACCTGCACCGATTGCAAGTACGGATGGAGCAACACCTACTGTCGCGACCGTTAGAGCGGCTGCAGCGAGACCAGCTCCAGCAACAGCCAAGCCAGTGATAAGTGCTTTCTTTCTAAAGACTTCTTTTTTCGTTTTTTTGTCGGTGGTGCGCATCACACTTCTAGGCCATGTAACTAGAAACTTCTTACCTACGCGCTGCAACCATCCGAGCTGTTGCTTGCTATACTCTGTGGTTCTGAGCTCCTCGACGCGTGCGTATACATCGGTAACATCCATCAGCGATGGCATGCCACCTTCCTCGAGCGCATCATGCAACTTTTCTTGAGCCTTTTTGAGTGATCGGCGACGGAACAGCTTACCTTGCTTTTCTTCGTACTTGGCCCACTTTTTAGCAAGTTTGTGAACCCTTCGCTCGACTCTGAGAGCCTTTTCTGCTGGCGCTACGGGACGGTTGGCAGCAGCAGGGCCTCCAGAGTTCTGGTTGGGGTTGGTAGGCTGTTGACCTTGGTTAGGATTGGCGGGTTGCTGACCTTGGTTAGGAGTTCCGGGCTGGCCGTGGTTTGGATTGGTCGAGCTAGGAGATGCGCTACCGGTAGCTGGGGGCGGAGTTCCGCCCGAGCCACTGCCTCGGCCGCTGCGGCCTCGGCCACCGCGTCCGCGCGGACGATAGCCGGCCGAACCTCGGGTGCCTTGATTAGGGTTAGCAGGCTGTTGACCTTGGTTAGGAGTTGCGGGCTGGCCATGATTTGGACCAGTTGGGCTGGGTGTTGTGCTGCCAGAGGTTCGAGACTGACCTTGACCGCCACGATTGCGCACACGGCGACGGCGGCCTGGGCCTTGACCACCCTGACCTTGGCCGCCCTGATTAGGATCGGTGGGTTGCTGACCTTGGTTAGGGCTGGCTGGATTGCCGGGGTCAGTTGCGGCATGGGGCGCGGCTGGGGTCGAAGTCGATTCGCCAGAGGTAGCTGAGCCAGAAGTCGAACTCTGTGACGAATCGCCCCCGGCAACAACTGATCCGTTTATATACACCTGGTTTCTTGTCCGCGTAGGCGCTGGCTGTTTATCGCCAGGGAAATCAGGGTTAAGGTATTTCCAGCCATCCACAATGTCTACCACTGGCGGCTTGTCACCTGCCCCGCTGGGTGGGGCTACTTGATCAGGTTGGGACGAAGGCATGCCGTCTGGAGTAGAAAAACCTGCTTCGGACGGAGTTACACCAGGATCGACTCCATAACCTTCACGTTGGGGAGGGACTTGAGGTGAAGCTAACTCTCCCACCAAGGGGGGCTGACCTGCGTCTGGGAATCCTGCGCCTTTTTCGGCCATCGCAACAACCTTTCTAAATTACTGTTTTTTATTTTTTTGTTATACAACTATATAAGCACAAAGGCTTTATAATGTCAACTATAAGACTACAAAGTGGTGTCATATCCAAAAGCTTATGTTAAATAAATCTAGCGCCTGTTTAGCTGTACCGAAAGGGGTTTGGTATGCACGCTGATATAAAGAAGGCAGCCACAAATAACATGACTGCTTTATGTGCAACTAGCGGTTACCTATATGGCTTGGACAGGAGCTATGTTTGTTATACCTTGGAGTATTTTGGTCATCTCTGTGGCGCTCGGGAATGCTAACTTGGTGTTAGGAGGAATAAGGGTAGCTTTTTTGTGATCCATACCTCCGGGGTGGCGCTTGTCCATAAAGGCAAGGAGTTGATCGGTTAGCTGGACGCTTTGCCATTCGGTGAGGTTGTCGTAGCCCAATCGTGCCGCATAGCTTTTGCCTGCGTGCCAGATTGTGCCCTCGCCTGTCGCGGGGTTATACTCTTTGCCGATTGACATCATGACGTGGTCTGCTTGCTGCGGTTTTTCTGGCGTTGTTGGAGGCTTTTGGAATGGGGACTTAGGTGCCGACGGCGAAGGTGTAGTGTTGACTACCGAAGGATTGGGGTCTTTTGGCTCTTTGGACACTGTATTCCCAAACAACGTAGCCGTTGCGGCAACTGCGATAGCTGCAGCCGCTACGAGTATACGCTTCCAACGCTTGGGGCGAGGCCGTTCGGCGCTCGACGGACCTGCCTCATACCCGAACGGCGGTTTGGTGGGGCCAGAGGGACCAGCCTGTCGCGGAGGAAACGATTCTTCGGGGCGAGGCGGCAAATCCTGATCATCGGCGCGGTGCGCACCCTCTTGGCGCGGGGGGTCGGGTGCCACCGAGGAATCGGCGCTTGGGCTTGGATCTGGGTCCGGCTCTATACGAGAGCTAAACTCGCCGGCAACAATCGCGTCAATCAAGTCGAGACGGTTATCAATGATCCTTACCCATTCACTGGGCATAAACGAATCAGGCGTGGCAATACCCAACAGTGGCCCCAGCTCCTGACGGTCGAGAGCAAACTGGTCGCGATCAAACGCGCTTATCTCTGACCTCTTTTTATCTATAAATACTTCCTGACCCGAGAGCGGATCACGGACTAACTCTAAGTGGCGCTGTTCTAGACTATTGGCTACGGACTCTAGCCGATCGACTGTGGACTCGTGATTACCTAAACCCTCACCGGCATTGAGATTCGGCAGGTCACCCTCGATGCGCTCGGGAAGCAGCCACGACTCCGGCGTACCCATACTGTGCACCAAAGCTGCGGTATCTGCGTCGGGACCAGTTATTTGTTTTCCATCCGGACCGTAAAATACACTACCCTCTGGACCATCGTGCCGAACTATCTGACGTGCGGTCGTAAGAAAATCGGCAAAATTATCAACGGTCACCCGCCCGCTACGCAAAAGGTCTGCTTGGCGATGCAGTTGTTCGCCAAAGCCCGGTTCTTTGACCGTTTCGTCTGGCGACGATATATGTTGAACAGAGACAGTTTCATCGGCCACCACTGCCCTGCCCACCGCCCTGTCATAATCGTGGCGAGGCATAGGCACGGTTATGGGTTCTTGGCCTAAGAGAATACGGGTTTCGCCCGTGTCGAATCTATCACAGGGATCGAGTGGATAAAGTGGTGGGATGTCTGTGGGTGCTGGTGCTTCTAGTGTTGCTCCGTGTCTCATGGTGTACCGCCGCTTATGTTCACTGGCATTATCTATGCTGTTAGATAATGATTCTGTGGAATATCCAACACGTTTTGCTGAGAATGCGGGGCTTGTCTAGGGGTGCGCCGGCTCGGCTTTGAGACTAAATTCCCGTTCCGCTTGCAAATTGCTGGATGATGGCCAGCTTGCTGGGGGTGTCGTAATACGACTTGGGCGTGCCATCGGACAATTGGACAGTAACACTATTTACGCCCCAATCACCGGAATTGGGGTCGCCCCATGTGTCGACGCATAAACCGTTGCTGCATGCCTTGTCTATAAGACCGAGTGAGTACGGGGTGGCTTCGGAGGCGCCATGTGTGTTGGCGATAGCACTCCATTCGTATTGTTCGCCGTGGTAATCGTGCGGCTGCAGGCTATCAAAATAAAGACCGGTGCCGTGCGGCGGCTTAAAGCTGTCGGGGATTGGCGTAAATGTTTCGGGCGGCGGCGTACTAAACGTTTCGGGCGGCGGGGCTGCCTGAGGCGGACACGCCGGCTGCCCATGGCCGCACCAATCCGGACGGTAACCATTTGCCCACGCCAGCGCCCCAACAACCGCGGCTCCGCCGACAACCACCGTTCCGGCCATAACCAAGCGGCGGCGACGACCCTTTTCGGGGTCGGTAAAATAGCCGTGAACGGCCGCCATACCCGAGTACCAGGCGTGGCGCAGTTTCTCGAGCGGCGATTTTTTGGCCTCTTTTTTGACTATTTGCTTTTCGCGTGTCGGCGCAGGCTGGGTTGGCGGTTCTTTTGTCATCACAGGTACGGGAACGGACGGCTCGGGTACGGTTTCGACCTCGGTCTTGGCCTTGGCCTTGGTCTCGGTGGGTGCGGGGTGCGGTTCGGGCTTACGGCGCTGCGTAATAATTGTGGGTTTAGACCTGCGGGTGATAATTATCCGCCTGCGTCGACGCTTGCCGTCTGGGGTCGACTCTTTCGTGTCGGACTCGGGCTGGGTCTTCTGGTCGGGATTTGACTCTGGGGTAGGAGCCGCAGGCTTGTGCGGTTCTTCTTTGCGAGGTTTGGACGCGGGTCGGGGTCGGGGCTCGGGTTGGGGTTTAGGCTCAAAATCGGAAGTCGGTCGGGATTGCGGCTCTGGCTTGGGGGTTTGCACGGGCGGGTTTTCCTCTGTGTTTTTGGGACCAAAGGGTGATCCGGCGTCTGGCGGTCGCTCCGGCTCGGTCGTAGCGTGTGTATCCTCCACTTGGTGGCGTCCGTAGTATGATCCGCCCCCGAACGTCTGGGTGCGTATACGCTCGCGCAATCCGTCCGCGTATGCCTTGGCCGCGGCCTGCCGCCCGAGTATCTGGGCGATTTGCCGGCGGCGTGAATCGATAACCTCCCTGCCCTCCTCGCTATTTTCGCCTAAAAATATTTTGGCGCGGACAATGTCGAACTCGGCCTCTTGCCACTCGAACAGCTGGCCGAACGCATAGTGATCGGCAGCATCTGCAAGACTATTCATGAGACCAAGATCCATATCGGGACTCGGCTTTGGCTTGTACGCCTCGCCTCCCATGCCCATGGCTTCGCCGTTTGTTCCACTCATGTGAACCTCCTGCCCCACTCATTTGCAGGTATGTCTATGTGGTGAACGCAACATGCTAGGTATCTTCTGTCGTTACCCATACGATATGCCCGCCTGCGATCCGGGGCAGTAAAATTTATGGCAATCGGCGACGCCGTAGAATAGGATTGGCGACCATGCGACAGAGGTGGTATGCTACCAGAGATGATTGTGTTAGGAATCGAGTCGAGTTGCGACGAGACAGCCGTTGGCATTGTGCAAGACGGCTATAAAATGTTGGCGAATGCTGTGACGAGCAGCGTAGATTTGCACGTCAAATACGGCGGCGTCGTGCCCGAGATTGCGGCACGCAGCCATATCGAGGCGATTATCCCCGTAATCGAGACTGCGCTAGAGAGCGCTGACTGTACGTGGGACGATATTGACGCCATCGCCGTCACGCAAGGCGCCGGCCTAAACGGCAGCCTGCTCATCGGTGTACTGGCAGCGCGCACGCTGGCCATCACCAAAAACAAGCCATTGTACGCCGCCAACCACGTTGTGGGTCACATCTACGCCAACTTTTTGACCGAAACTTCCCTACCCGATTACCAGATGCGCACCTCACAGCCGGAATTTCCGATGCTCGGTATTATCGTAAGCGGCGGACACAGTCAACTCGTAGTCTGGCGCAGCCACTTTGACTACGACCTACTAGGGCAAACGCAGGACGACGCGATTGGCGAAGCCTTTGATAAAGTGGGTAAGATTTTGGGACTTCCCTATCCTGGCGGCATCAGCGTATCCAACAAAGCGACAGAGGGCGACCCGTTTGCCTATCGATTGCCCAAGGCAAAGATGCCGGGCAAATACGACTTTAGCTATTCTGGGCTTAAAACAGCCGTTCTGAGGGCCGCGCAAGAAGCAGCTGGAAAAGACTACTCCCTGCCCTCTATCGAGCTTCCTGGGCTATTAAATGACGCTCAGAAAGCCAATATAGCCGCCAGCTTTCAGCGCGTAGCCTACGAGGCGATTGTCGACAAAGTAGTACTGGCATTTGACGAGTTTACGCCAAAGAGCATTGTTATGGGCGGCGGCGTCGCTGCCAACGCCGAGCTACGGCGACAACTTGCAGAGCGAATCCCCTTGCCTATCGAATATCCGGACAGAAAACTGTGCGGGGATAACGGCGCGATGATCGCGACATTAGGATGTTTTCTTGCCTCCGAGAATCAACCACAAAGCGACCCCTACTCGCTTGAGATCCTACCAAACTTATCGATGTAATTGGTGTTTGATTGTTAAAAATCACAACATCTAACAGATAAGAATATCGCTTGACGGCCAAGGCAACCTTACATATGCTTAGGCCTGCAAAAACAAAAATTATCGTGCATGGGTATACCCGACCAGCCACCGGGCGCTCCAAAGCGAGGAGCAAACAAAAGACGAACACTAGTTGGAGTTTATGCCTGACTTTTAGGTTGTTTTGTGGTGGGCTTTCACGTGGAAAGTCTTATTGTGCGTGAGATCATTTCACCTGAAAACCTGCGCTCACAGAACTTATCCGTAGGGCGGCTTTGCTAATGTGCCGGAGCAAGTTAGAGGAGGGCTTAAACGCCTGAACTCTGCCTTACTATGGACATAGGGCAGGGCATACAGCACCTGACTGCCGGTAGCGTGCAGGTTACCATAGCCTGACCGCCCGCATAGCCATACTTATGGTGTCGACGTACGCGCAGACATATCTCAACGGGGCGTAGTATCAATGTTTAGCAAGCAAGGGCGCGTCGGAGGCAGAAGAATCACGAGGTCAAACCCTGAGCGTCTTGATACACAGGTGCATGTCCAAGTGCATCTCGGGTCTGTCAAGTTGGCGCCCAAGATTAGTCGCAGTCTTAACCGGAGCAACAGAGGTAGAAATTACATCCGCAAGGTGATATGCTAAGGGGGATAGTATTAACTTGAGGATGGCTATGAAACTACCAAAGGTCTACGAACCGTCGGCATATGAGGCTGACATTTACGCACTGTGGGAGCAGAGCGGCGTGTTCGTGGCCGATCCTGCCAGCAAAAAAGAGCACTACTCGATAGCCATGCCGCCACCCAACGAAACGGGTACGCTCAGCCTTGGTCACTCGTTGTTTTTAACACTACAGGATATTCTTGCGCGTCATGCTCGACAGCTCAATAAAGACGTGTTGTGGCTCCCCGGTACCGACCACGCTGCGCTCCCTGTAAACGCCATTATTGAAAAGCAGTTATCAGATGAGGGAGTTACCCGTCACGAGATCGGCCGCGACGAGTTTTTGCGCCGCACCCGCGAGTTTGTAGGCAACAGCCGCAATACCATGATTGGTCAGATGCGGGCCATGGGCGCCAGCGCCGACTGGACACGCCTTCGCTACACCTTGGACGACACCTTAAGCCGCTGTGTCAGCGAAACCTTTGTAAAAATGTACAATGACGGCCTGATTTACCGCGGTAGCCGTATCGTTAACTGGGACCCGAACCTCGAGACAAACGTCTCGGACGACGAAGTCGTCTACCAAGAAGAGAAGGGGAAGTTTTACACCTTTCAGTACGGACCGTTCGAGATTGGCACCGCTCGCCCCGAGACAAAGTTTGGCGACAAATACGTTGTGGTTCACCCCGACGACGAACGCTACGCCCAGTACGAACACGGCCAGACCTTTGAACTAGAGTGGATTAACGGCCCGATTACCGCCACCCTTATCAAAGACGAGGCCGCCGACCCCAGCTTTGGCACCGGCGCCATGACAATTACCCCGTGGCACAGCATGGTTGACTTTGATATTGCAGAGCGCCACGGCCTAGACAAAGAGCAGATTATCGACTTTGACGGCAAGCTCCTGCCTGTAGCGCAAGAATTTGCAGGCATGTATATCTCCCAGGCCCGCGAAAAAATTGTAGAAAAACTGGCACAAAAGGGTCTGCTCATTAAGGTAGACGACAACTACGTACACAATATTGCCGTAAACGAGCGCGGCAAGGGCGTTATCGAGCCCCAGATCCGCTTGCAGTGGTTTGTTGACGTCAACAAGCCGGCTGTTGAATGGAAGGGCAAGAAGCAATCACTCAAGCAAGTGCTGCAAGATGTTGTCCGCAGCGGCGATGTCAAAATCATACCCGAGCGGTTTGAGAAAACATACTTTCACTGGATCGACAACCTGCGCGACTGGTGCATTAGCCGACAGATCTGGTGGGGGCACCAGATTCCCGTTTGGTATCGCACGGCCGACGACGGTTCGCTAGAAACCTACGTTGACGTACAGCCTCCGGCCGAATACGCCGGTTGGGAGCGTGACCCCGACACGCTAGACACCTGGTTTAGCTCGGCGCTCTGGACATGGAGCACACTGATCGACACCGACCTGGCCAAGGACTATTCGCTCTCGCTCAACGACTTGCTAGCCAAAAGTCCTGACTTTAAGGCATATCATCCCACAAATGTTATGGAAACTGGCTGGGACATTTTGTTCTTCTGGGTTGCCCGCATGATTTTGTCTACCACATATATCACAGGCGAGATACCGTTTAAGGATGTGTACTTGCACGGCATGATCCGCGCCGAGGACGGCAAAAAAATGAGCAAAAGTCGTCCCGAGTCGATCATCGACCCACTGCAGGTCATCCCCAAATACGGCACCGACGCTTTGCGCATGGCGCTGATCATGGGTGTGTCACCGGGCAACGACCAAAACTGGGGCTGGGGTAAAATCGAGGCCAACCGCAACTTCTGCAACAAGCTTTGGAACATCGCCCGCTACATCGAAGACAAAGCAGGAAACACCGGGCCAAAGGCCGACCCAATAACTGACGCCGACCACTGGATGCTGCACCGCCTGGGCGAAACCGCCGACACCATCGCCAAAGATCTCGAAAAATACGCCTTTAGCGAAGCGTACGACAAGCTGTATCACTTTGTGTGGGACGATTTTGCCGACTGGTACATCGAGACTAGCAAAGCCGAGGAGAACAAACCGCTCCTGGCGTACGCGCTCCAGGCAATCCTCAAGATCACCCATCCATTTGCTCCATTTGTGACCGAAACGATCTGGCAGACCTTGCAAGGAGCTGACAATGAAGTTCTGGCGGCCGCCCTGTGGCCGGAGGTTCCCAAGGCCGACAGCAAGCGCGCCAAGAGCTTTGAGGAAGTAAAAACCATTGTGGCCGAAGCACGCGCCATTATGAAGGCCGTCGGCGTATCCAAAAGCACGCTTGTCTATGCGGACGCTCCGGTTGTCGAAGCCAACGCCGATCTCATCCAGCGATTGGCACGCCTCGGCGATGTGTCCTACGGCTCACAGGAGGGCGTACGGCTGACGCAGACCCACTACGACCTACGAATAGACATCGACACCGAAACCGCCCAGAAGTATGCCGAAAAGCTGGCAGAGCAGGAACTGGCAGAGCTGGCATCGATCAACAACCTGGAGGCACGGCTGCAAAACAAATCGTACGTAGACAACGCGCCCGCCGCCGTGGTGGAGCAAACACGCGCCCAGCTGGCAGAGGCAAAGACTCGCCTCGAGGCCATTCAGGGTGAACGCGAGCGCTTTAGCAGCTAGGTAGTCACTCTAACCGGGTAACACACCCAAACACCCCCTCAGATAAACATCACTGGGGGTGTTTTTATATGCCTAATGTACGTGCACGTCGGCCAGCAGCTGGGTCGCAAGGAATATAAACGCTACGCCGGCCACGGTAAGCAGTATGGTTACGCGATCCGATTTTTCGTCGTGCGCTTGGGGTAAAATGTCGCTCGCACCGATGTAGAGCAAAAAGCCGGCGAAGAATCCTAAGTAAATCGGCAAAAAGGTATCAGGCAAAGTAAAGAGCAGGGTAGACAGCGCACCAAGAACAGGCAAGAGCGCGTTTACAAATACGAGGGTGGCCGTCCGCCGCACACTGTTCTTGTGGGCAAGCATCAAGCTGGCGGCGTTGAGCCCGTCGGCAAATTTATGCGCGATCAGCGCACCCGAAACAGCGATGCCGACGGCAGTGTTAACCTGAAACGCCAAACCGATGCCTATACCGTCCAAAAATCCATGGCCGCCAAGCGCCAGCGAAGACAGCACACCCACCTTGGGGTGACGGTGTTGACCGTACTTGGTCTCGTTTTCGTGATGCATCAGCACCAGCTTCTCTATGATGTGGAAGCTCAAAAACCCGACAACGAGCGCGATCATCGCCCACATGGGATCAATCTCGAGATGATGCACCTGATCGAACATCTCGGGCAGGACATCAAACGCCACGACACCCAAGATCACACCGGCCGTAAAGCCGAGTATACGGTTGAGCCGACGGCGGTGACGAATCGCAAACCAGCCGCCCACAAGGGTCGAGATAAACATAAATGCGGTAAAGAGTATGGCTAACATATCATGTAGCATACGTGGCGATCACAATATCTGCAAATCTGTCGCAATTTGTAGTAAAATTGCGTTATATGAGCACCAGCATAGAGCAACTGACAACTCTCTTAAAAGACGCGGGCTATAGCGTCACGCAGCCGAGGCTGGCGATCTTTCGCGCTTTGGCCGGACAAGAGCCGATGAGCATGCACCAGCTCATACAAAAAGTGCCCGGCTACGACCGCGCCAGTGTCTACCGGGCCGTGGAGCTGTTTGAGCGCCTAGGTGTAGTGCAACGACTTAACATTGGGTGGAAGTACAAACTAGAGCTAAGCGACAAATTTGCCGAGCACCACCACCACTTGTCATGCACTCAGTGTGGCCGTACGGTTAGCCTGAACGAGTCCGAGCTGGAGCGTTTGATCGCCGATGTAGCAGCGGCGCATGACTTTATGCCCGTTGCACACCAGATAGAAATCCAAGGATTATGTGCTCCGTGCCAAGCTAGTCGGCGGGCTCGAGAGAGCTCTTGATACGGTCGATCGACTCATCTGGTCGGTAATCGTCAAACCACAGTACGTGCCAGTCCAACTTGCTGGCGGCCATAAGGTTGGGGCGCGAATCGTCGATAAAAAGGATCTCGGCAGGGGAGCAGCGGGCTTTTTCGGCGGCTATTTCGTAAATCTGGAGCTCGGGCTTAATGGCATGTACCTGCGAAGAATCAACAATGACATCGTACGCAATATCGGGCAGTAGACCCTTTTCGATCATTACCGGAATGAATCCGGGCATGATATTGGTCAGCAGTCCGACGCGGTAATACTGCGCCGCCCAGCGCACGACTTCGTGCATGGCTTGGATCGGCTCGACGGCGTCCATGTAGTAGCTCCGCCAGTCGATCGGCTCGGTGGCGCCCAGCTCTTTGGTTAACTTTTCGTTAAATTCTTCGAGCGTCATCTCGCCCTTACAAACCTCGTCGTTATAGTGCCAAAATGTTGTCTCTACGATGTCGGCACTTGCGCCCGTTTCGGCGCTAAGACGGGTGAACGCCTGATGAAAAAATCGCACCAGACAGCCATTAATATCAAAGTACACAAAAGTGACGCCGCTCTTGGAGCGCCGCTTGGTTGCACGCCGCGGCCGCACCGGACCGACGCCCATCAGCTCGTCCAGACCAACGCCTAACGCCTCTGCGATGTTCTGGATAGTAAAGATAGAGGGGGCTTTGATCGCGCCGCGCTCGATCTTGGTCAGTGTAGAGTAACTCAGCTCCGCGCGGTGACACAGCGCCTGCTGCGTCAATCCGGCGTTCTGGCGCGCCAACTGCAAACGCTTGCCCAGCCCCTTCTCGTCTATCGAACTCACAAGCAAACCTTCTTGGATAAAGGCGTGTGTTGATCGCATTTTGCCGCGCAACTGAACAAGCCGGCGGCTACCCTCTCACGTACGTTCATAGCCATATGATACCACAAGCAAGATAAAAAACTAGCCACAAACGGCCAGACGAGTCATATCTGAGAACGATTTACGCGCACCGCGCGCGCCTTTTTGATATACTGCTCCACATGATCGTCTCAGTGCCGTTATCTGTTGCGCCAAACATGTACGCACCTAAAAAAGACGAAGCGGGTGGGGAATGGAGTCTGGAACTACTATGACCACATCGGAGCCTAGCGGGCCTGCGCCCCTGCTGCACGTTCTGCACGACCAACTGACGGCCGCGCGCACCTACAATATGGAATTTGCCGCCCGTAATCAGGCCGGCCGGATGATTGAGGTGCCCGGCATAGGACAGCATATCTCGAACGCCTACGAGCAATTGCGGCGCGCCGCCGAATCTGCCGAGGAGCAACTATTGCTCCTGCGGGCGATCCGGCGTTTTTACAACCGTTCGATTGCGTTCTCGTCGAGCAAGGAGCCGACCGGCATTGGCAGCGAACTTGTGCTCGACCTGACTCACGCAGGATATCTGGCCAACAAATCGGTGAGCGCCGACACGGCACGGGCGATTACCCGCTTAGTCCAGCAACACATCGAGCTGTACCGCAACTTGGGCAAAGCGCGCATTCCCATGGATGAACGTCTTAACTGGGTGCTTGACATCATGTCGGCCGAAACCGAAACGCTTTTGGATCCGCGCTTCGAGCGATCAGCGTTTGCCTATGCCGCACACCAGCACTTTTTGGCGATATTCCCGCGCGAAAAGTTGGTTTTGTCGCCCGAGGAAGACGCGCAATACGAGTTTTGCCTGTACATAGCCGTCCACCAGTCGCTCCTTAAATCGGATCTTTCTACGGTGCGGCATGATCTGATGCGCGTGTATCGACAATCACCAGCGCATCTTAATGAGTTTATCGGCTTTAACCGCGGACTGGACGAGGCTTTTGCAAGCCGCCTGACACAAAAACTCAGGCAAGCGGTAAACCGCTATGGCGCACCACTGCGAGTCGTGCGGGCCCTCACCGAAAGCAGGGCGGACGTACCGGAACTTTTACTGGACCGCCAGGCGTTTTTGGAGGCCTATAGTCGTCAGGTCTCGCAAGAATATCGGAGTCTGACCGCACGCCTTAACCGAGGCATCAATCGGAGCATTCTCTTTGTGTTTATTACCAAGATATCGGTCGGTCTGGCAATAGAAATCCCGTATGACATCCTCGTACTTGGGAGTATCGCGGTGCTGCCGCTGGCGATAAACCTCCTGCTCCCGCCTCTGTATATGGCCAGCTTTAAGTTTAGTCTCCGCACGCCAACCCGCGCGAACGCGGCCGCGCTCCGTACATATATCGACCAGGCGCTCTACAGCAACCAAAAGCCGACCGAGCAGGCTATCCGCATTGGCAGCAGACCGGTCACTTCCGGCGCGAAGGTGATATACACGCTTATGCTCCTGCTACCGCTGAGTCTTATGGTCTACACGCTGTCGCTGCTGCACTTTACGTTTGTACAGGGCGTGATATTCTTTGTGTTTCTGTCGACCGCGAGCTTCTTGGGATTCCGACTGTCGCGTCTATCGCGTGAGCTAGAGCTTGTGTCGCGACCAACGAGACTTTCTGGCGCGGTGCGCGACTTCTTTTATCTGCCTTTTATTGTAATCGGACAATGGATCTCCGGGCGATACGCACGGCTTAACATCATCGGCTACTTGCTGGATATCATGGTAGAGCTACCCCTTAAAACAGCCCTGCGACTGGTGCGGCAATGGGTGCGCTTCCTTAACGAAAAACACGAAGAAATCTACTAGTCGCGCATTGAACGAACGGTTGAATTCCGTGCCCCATGTGCCACAATACGAGTATGACTATACTTAGAAAAAGCGCGCTCGGACTTGTTGTGACACTGTTTTTTACTTCTGCATTCCTGTTTGGCTTAGGGTGGGGACTGCTTCAGGTAATCGGTCAGCCACAGCCAGTTAAGGACGCTCTGGCGCAGAGCGGAATCTACCAATCAATCATCGACGAAGAGTTAAAGAATGCGAAGGCAGAGCAGGGCAGCGGCGAACTGCCGCTGGACAGACCGGAGGTTCAGAGCATTATTAAAACCGCCGCGCCGCCGGAACTACTGCAAACCAAAGCCGAGAATGCGGTCGACTCGATATACGCGTGGATACATGGCGACGCGCCAGATCTGAAGTTTGAGCTGGAGGTTAGCGATATCCGTACCAATCTTGCGGACGGTATCGAGCAATATGTCGCCGCGCGCGCCGCATCGCTGCCGATCTGCCCGCCAGGCACCGGCGCAGAGATCGCAACCGATCCATATAATGCAGCATGTCGACCGGAAATCGTAACTGCTGCCCAAGTTGGCGCTCAGGCAAAGGAAGAGTTTTTGACGAGCGGCGCCCTTCGCGACAGCACGATCAACGCCAACACCATCCAAACAGAAAGCGGCAAAACTTTGGCACAAGAGATCGAAGGCGCTCCGAGCATCTATGAGCGAATCACGCAGACTGTGCTTGGGTCCGGAGCACTGGCACTACTGTTAGGTGCCGGGGTCGTCCTTCTGAGCGCCACTTGGCGAGCAGGTGTAAAACGAGTTGCCATTATTGCCATCGTGCTGGGGTCGCTGACAATTATTGCCAGCCTAATAGCGGGAGCAGGGGTGCAGTACATCCTCGGACTCGTCGAGGAGCCGACAGGAAAGAGCGGCATCACTTTTGTCGAGACCCTTACCGGCGACCTCCGCGCTTGGTGGTTGTGGTACGGAGCAATCCTTATCGGCGTCGGCGTCGCTGCGCTTATCGCATTGCGTTTTATTAAGCCCGGGCCCGAGGATTCGGCCAAGCCGGATACACGGCCACAAACCAATGCCGAAGAACAAGATGCGACGCTTACGCAAGCCCGCACCTCAGAGCGCGACACCAAAGAAGATTCCGACCACCATAAGCCGCCACAAAGATTGGTTCAATAGCGTTATCCAACAAAAAAGACCCGCGTAAAACGAGTCTTTTTTGTTGGCGGAGAGGGAGGGATTCGAACCCTCGATAGAGTTGCCCCTATACTGCATTTCGAGTGCAGCGCACTAGACCAACTATGCGACCTCTCCTAATGTCTTCCATTCTATCATAAAGGCTGGCATTTTACCTCTGTCTGTGCTAAAATTACCCCTGTTGCCTGTAGTAGCAGGTTAGCGCACCCGTAGCTCAGCTGGATAGAGCGTCAGTTTGCGGTACTGAAGGTCGTAGGTTCGAATCCTGCCGGGTGTACCAGAATTATAGAAAATTTCAGATAGACGTACCGAATAGTACATCTATCTGTTTTTTTAGGCGTGATTATATCTATAGATCGCGGGAGCCGACTGTTCGCAGCCTGGGCTGCTCATCATTTGACCCGTCGTCCAAAGATATCGGGCGTTACGCTTGTCGCCGATTGCTATTTGGTAGATTTGCCTAGCTGCAGCCGGGAGACTGGTCACTCATGTGTTTTGACTTGTGTCTTGGCTATGCCCGCACTGAATCATGGTGTAGACGTCGAATCGGGTCTATTTTAGCTATTTTTGGAGGCTATCTATATGTTGCCGGGCTTTTTTGCGCACCGTGTTCGACTTGTGGTCGGTCTGTACCGTGAACAGAAGTAAGAGCGCAACTTTGTCGATCGAACCGTTTTTGTAAAAATACATCAGCGTCTTCATGACGTTTGCTGACACAATCCAGTCCACATCTACGGTTGATATCGTATCCTTAAGCCACTGGAGCGCCGCGCGCTTTTGTGTCGGATCCAACTCAATCTCTGCAAAAAGCTGAGCAAGATGCCACTGGATTGAGGGCTGTGTCGACTTGGTAAGCGAGCCGACTAGCCGCTCGGTGTACGGCGCAGCCAGGGAAGGGTTGTCGCGCACCAGCTTTTCGAATGTGTCGATCGCGCGCATTCGAACCCAAGCATCATCGGCATACACACAATCAAACAGTTCCTCTATTTTACTTGTGTCTGACGTAACGGCGTCGTACACCTCTCTAGATCGGCCGAGCGAATTAGCGTGGCCACCAGCGGACAATATGACTTCGAACAATTCCATACAACTAGTATATCGTACTAAAACCGCAAATGACGCATGAGGCGATCAAAAGTAGTCGTTTCGTGGCGCTCTAACGGAAGGTAGCGTGAGACTATCTCTAGTACCTCATCCTGAGTATCGGGCGACAGATACGCCCCCACGGGGAAAGAGACGTGTTTTAGCGGCACCAACAAAATCGATGTAAGGGCGCCCTCATCGGGCACAGAAAAGGACTTGTAGGCCGAGAATGGATAGAGCTTGCCATTGACAGTTATACCAGTCGCGTCAACTCGGTACGCTATCACTCTTGGCTTATGACTGCCCGAGATAGCCAGGATCGCAATCATTATCGCTGCCACGGCTGCTGCAAATTTGTCTTTGGTCAGCATATATATACAAGCCGTAATAAAAACCGCAGCGAGCGCAAGCATAGCGTACCACCCAAAGCCTTTTTCGTGGGCGATAAACTCGGAGGCTGTCCACTCTACACTATCGGGCAAAGATGCGTCAAGTTCGGCCGGCGTATCAGCCGAGAGATCTGCACCAGCAGCCGATCCAGCCATAGGCTTGTATTGCCAGCCCGCTTCTTCTTGCGAGACTTTTCCTTGGCGCACGTTCTCACTACTCATATGTGATCATTGTACAACGGATGTTTTGGAAGCAGAAGCAGAAAGGAAGGTGTACTCTTTACAAGAAAAAAGCTCGCTGCACGCGAGCCGTTTTCTTGGCGGAGAGAGAGGGATTCGAACCCTCGCGGGGACTTGCGCCCCCCTATCGATTTAGCAAACCGACCCCTTCAGCCTCTTGGGTACCTCTCCAATCTGTCGTATTGTACTACATTCTATCTCTGTTGACGATAGAAATCGCGTAGCATCTGGCGGAAGGGGTGGGATTCGAACCCACGGTACCGTTGCCGGCACGACGGTTTTCAAGACCGTTTCCTTCGACCACTCGGACACCCTTCCGTAACAGAGGTGATTATAGCAGAGAGTGTGACATTATGCTACTGCAAAGACTGCGGCACTTACGCGCTTTGCGCCTGCCCGTTTGAGCGCGGACGCAGCAGCTTCGCACGTTGAACCCGTTGTAAGAACGTCATCAATAACGAGAACCTGTTTGTTTTGAATCGCATCCTGATTTATGACACGAAAAGCGCCAGCCAACTGCCGCTTGCGAGTCTTGCGATCCTGCCCAAGCTGGCGTTGCACCCCTGTACGAGCGAGCAGGGGGAGGTAAGGGTGACCGCTCAGCCTTGATAGTTCTTTGGCGATCAACGCCGACTGATCGTATCCTCGCATGCGCACCCGGGCGTTAGCCGTAGGCGCATGGGTTATCAGCACGCCGTCTGCGGGCACTACGCCAGAAAGCGCGCGAGCCATCACTTTAGCGGCCTCCTTGGCGCGGTCAAACTTAAGACGCCGTACTAACTCTTTGGCAACAGGGTTGTCGTAAGAGACAACCGGCCAGACGCAGAAGAGTGACGATTTAGTGCGACACCCCTTACATGTCCGATAGGATTTTTGACTAGAAAAACAGAGGTAGCAGCGAGGCGACACCGACGCAAGCGAACCAAAACATCTATCGCACAGGAGCGAACCCTCGGCAGAACACTTTACACACTCGTGCGGCGCAATAAGATCCAAAATGTGTTCAAGGTCAATCATGTTGTAATTCTTGTGTTGTAAATAAATCCGTTTGCGGTTGCCAGATATTTATTACCTAAGCTATACTACCATTAACACAAAAAGTTGAGCACAATATAGAAAAGGTAGGATCCAACTTAGGGTTTTAGGATGGCCGCAAATCGCTTGTTCTAAAAGCCGGATTTCCAATCTGAGGATTCTATTTATTAAGGAGGGTAACAACTATGGCACGACGCAGCAACAGCGATGATGACCTACTGATGGAAGAGGACGAACTGACCGCCGCCTTTTTGGGCGACGATGAAGTAGTGCCTACCGCACCAGGCCAGCCCGCAGCGAGCGGACCGGCAGTAGCAAATGACGAATGGGACGAAAGCGAAGACCTACCGGGTCAGCTCGCAGTCGACGTATACGAAACGCGCGAAAAGCTAGTCGTTAAGGCTCGCACCGCAGGCGTTAACAAGGGCGACCTTGACGTCAGCATCGCAGACAACACGCTCAGCATCCGCGGCACACTTTCTGCCGGCAACGAAGAAGGGGTAGAGAACTACTTTGTACAAGAGTGCTACTGGGGAGAGTTCTCTCGCAGCATCGCCTTGCCAGTACCGGTCAAAGAAGAAGAGATCGAAGCAGTCCTCAAAGATGGCGTACTGACCATCAGCTTTGCCAAGGTCAAGCAAGACACTGTAAAGAAGATCCAGGTACTCTAACCTAAGGTCAAATGCCCACCCAATACCGTTCCGAAAGGAGCGGTATTTTGCTATGTGCAGTTGGCCGTTCCTAAACCCGCGCGATATAACAAAACAGCTCGCCGACAGAGAAGGTGAGCTGTTTTGTTATAGACGGACGTACGCGGGCGTCGACTAAGCGCTGACCACACGGTCGAGGACGAACTGAACGATGAACTGCGCAAGCGCTACGATCACCAAACCGATAATTGCGTAGATAATCGTGTTCTTGGCGCTGGTAATATTACCGGAGTCACCACCAGAGGTGATGTACTTAAAGCCACCAAAGATGATCATAATAACGGCTATGATTCCCACAACGATCGAGAAGATGTTAACAACGGTAGTTACGATGCTTTGAATCTTGTCGGTTGCGTCTTGCGTTTGGGCCGGCGTACAGTTCTGCCCGCTGATGCCCGCGTTAAGGTCGGTGCCCTGAGACAAACATGCACCGATATCCTGGGCGTTCACGGCCACAGGAGCAAGCGCGACGGCAGGGGCGAGCGCCATCAGCAAGCTGGCTCCCACGACGACCATAGTCCTTCGTATTGATTTAAACATTTTGATGTTCCTTTCTTATGCTTTGCTCTCTTTATAGCACAACGCCGCTTATGTTTTCAACATCGCTCGGAGGGGACTTAACGGACCGCGCGCAGTACAAACTGTACGATAACTTGCGCGAGCGCCGCTATGACCAAACCAACGATGGCATAGATGAGCGTCTGCTTGGCGGTGGTAAGACTCCCGGAATCGCCGGCCGCAGTAACATACTTAAAGCCCGAAAACATGACCATGATAACTGCGATAATACCAATAACAATACTGAAGAGATTGATGACATTACGAATAACCCTCGTGAGCGAGATGTTGCTCGAACATCCGCCGGATCCGCTAGCCGCACCAATACCTTTACATACCTCGGACTGGGGACTCGCCGCAGACACAGTAGCGGGTGATAGTGTCGCTACACCTGCAAAGGTCAGACCGACAACCGACAAAGAAATCATTAAGAATCGCTTAAACATATGCTTATTCTACACCGCATTTACTACAAATATAACTATTGCACGGGCAAGAAATATCACAACCAAGCCGACAACAGTGTACGTTATAGTCTGCTTGGCAGTGGCGATCTTGCCGCTGTCTCCGCCGGCCGTAATGAATACAAAGCCGGCCACCATTATCATGATAACCCCGACAATACCGGCCACAATAGACAGCAGTTCGGCGGCACGAAGGATGATACCCCCCGAACCGGTAATCTTGTCGTCGCCACTGCATGCAGAAGAGCTGGCCCCGGCGCCCTTACAGGCATCTCTCAGGTAATCGATAGCGGACGCGGCCTGGGGGACTGCGACTATCACAAGACTCACAAACGCAACAATTACCGCAAAACCTGCGATTGTACGGAATAAGTGCCGCCAAATCATCCGGACCCAACCCCCATAACAACAAAGTTAACAATTGCAAACGCGGTGATTATAACAACCAAACCGACCGAGGCGTATAAAACAGCATTTCGCGCCGTAGCTACCTCATTAGAGCCGCCCTGAGAAGTGATGAATCGAAAACCGGCAACAACAATTATAAGCACCGCCACAGCACCCATTACGCCGAGCACCGTATTTATGATCGACTGGAGGCTGTCCGTATTTGCAGGCACACCCTGGACGGGGCCTAAATCGAGCGCGGCAAAGAAACCTGCAAGCTTGTCCATGTTAACTCATACTCCTGCCGACAAATGCCACGATTGCGGATGAAAGCATAGCAATAACCAGTCCGATAATAGCGTTGATAATAGTTTGGCGCGCCTTCTTGACTTTGTCGCTCTCGCCTTGGGCAATAATAAACTGAATACCACCATATATTATGTAACCTACTGCGACCAACGCCGCCACGCGCAAAGCTATATCAACCACCGCCAATCCTACTAGCGGAATATCCGACAATTCAAACCTAACAATGTCACACCCCTGGAACCTAGAGTTCGGCAAATATTTGTACCATGCCGGAAGACCAAAGAAATTCGATGGATTACAGGGAGCAGCAAATTTTTCTAGCAAAGAAAAGAGCATTACCAGATACCTCCTGGCACCAGGTAATTCAAAAAGGCGAGCAAGAAGGCGTATGTCACCAGTCCGACAACCACGCCAAATATGCGTTCCTTGGCTTTAGTCACCATTCCCGGATCATCAGCCGAGGCACTGTACTGTATTCCCGAGATAATGATAGCCAGTACCGCTGCAATACCGATCAGAGCGGTCAACACACGTATGGCGGGGTTAATGTATGTCTTTATAAACTTATTGCACTCCGAACCTTTCGTGCCACAAACGTCGACACACTGCTTGTCTTTGGAGGGGTTACAGTCGGCCGCGCTCACCGTTGTCGGCGTGAAAGCAGGGACCACAGCAAGGGCCAACGCCAATCCTATAAAAAGGGATTTCCAACTTAATAATCGTTGCGTGTTCATAACTGCTTATGGAAAGTATAGAGTCCATGTCCAGTAAATACAATGTGTACGTTGCCTGTGAGCCCAGCGTGAGCAACGTAAGAATATCCCGTTGTGAGCAATGTTGCTTATGCTACAATTAAAAAAATGACAATGACCCGAGGAACCATTGGTAGAGCCCTGCGTAAACTCGCTTCTGGCAGGGTAGTACTATTCGTAAGTCTGCTTGCGATCGTGTCCTCGTTTGCTATGCCCCTGGCGACCACCCATGCCGTCGGCGGAGACTACAAACTTGCCGTCAAACTCAGCAACTCTCGAAGTGACGTTACCGTTACCGCAACTCGTGACACCAGCCTCAGCCCTACCGAAGTAAAGTTTACTTCGACAAACGGCACAGACTGGATCAGTGAAGGCGATTACATAAGACACACCAACGTTGAGGTCTGTAACGCACACCGCCCTACATGCGAATGGCGCATCTCGGTAAAAGAAGGCGGTAATGAGATATCCTCGACGGGCCCTCAGTTTATTATAGGCCAGAGCACATCTAGGGAAGGACTCCTCGCACACACCTTTAACATAACAGTACCTGCAAAGGACGCCGCCCCCACCACCGGTAAAATTACGGGCAAGGGAACCTTCATCAACTACATCATCCAGCCCAACCAAACTCTACCTATACCCAAAACAGTACCTATCAAGATCGCTCAAACGGCCGGAGGCAATCACAAGGCAGAAGTCTTCCCCGACGATGCCGGCGTCTATACATTCCACAACGTGCCACCCGGCACATATACATTGAACGCCAACGGCGGGTACGTTAACGGGTCAACCACCATACCGATCACCGTGTCTCAAGCAGGGATCGTCGTTAAAGCAGGAGAGACCACAACCGCCAATCTTGGTCAACAAGACACCGGCCCAGAGGATTTGCCGGAGGAAATAGTCGAACCCGACCCATGCCTAGAGAACGCGGAATCACTCGGCTGGTCATTTTGTCCGATGAATAGCACGCTGCAGAAGATTGCCGCACAAGTCGACGAATGGATCATTAAGCTCATACACATAAATACCGACCGGATATTTGATACCTCCGAAGAAAGCGGCAAGGCTTTTTATACCGCATGGAAAGTAGGGCGCACACTCGCGTACGCGGTAATTGTAGTTTGGGGACTCGTTATGGTCTTCTCCCAACTCCTGGGGCTGGAGATAGTCCGCCCATACGTAGTGCGAAAAATGCTACCAAAACTTGCGCTTGTAGTGGTAATCATTCCTTTGCTTTGGCCAGGGATTGCTTTTGTTGCCAATGCAGCAAACGCCTCCGCGTTTGCAATAGAAGAGTTAATAAAAGCACCTTTTCAATATCTTTGGACTACTTCGGGTGTTGCGGATTGGGTCGTCGGAGGATCGCTGTCAGTAGGAGCAATCCTCGGCGTCGGATTATATGCAACTATCGGTAACTTTGGCGTAATCGCAGCCCTCTTTGCAACCATCGCCATCGCTGCCCTTCAGGCATTACTCGTGCTAATTATGCGGGATTTGGCCTTCTATATCTTGGTTTTTTCCTCGCCGCTAGCAGTCGCGCTTGGCGCTCTCGAGGCATTCAAGGGAGTACTAAAGCTCTGGTCCAGATTCTTCTGGGGCATAATCTTCTCCATCCCCGCAGTTGCCGCCGTTTTGGCAACAAGTAAAGTTGGTGCGGCGGTCGCACGAACAGCCAACCAGGGCGGACTCGATGTTCTCTTGGCAATCGGAATTGTCATCATCGGATATATTCTCGTGCCTCCTACGATCACATCTATTGATAAGGCATCGAAAAAAATAGACGGCATGGCCGACAAAGCGACTAGCGGAGTCCAGGCCGCGCTATCCAAGTACCGTAGTCAAACGCTCAAAAGAAACTTTGGCGAAGCGGTAGGTCACGAACGAAAGTTCAACGGACCAGTCGGCGGGATCGCCAACCGCATGGCCAACGTCAGTCGGCGCTTCCAGTCCGCTGGCCGAGCCGGCGGTGGCTGGAGGGGTGCAAAATACCACACATACTCCATGCGACTTGCAGAAGCGGCGTCAGCAAAAGCCGCAAAAGAAGATGGTGAATCCCTGAGCGGCTCTGGCGGCGACGATCAACTCATGCGAATTCTACAGGCCCCGGGCATGACAAAAGACCGGGCAATTAGGGCGTATATGGCCGAGGGCTTTAGTCGAAGAGCCGCAAAGAGTGCAGTCGAAAAGGCCGAGGCAGACTTTGGAGCAGAAATAGGGACAAGAAAGATGGAACTGGCCGCCCTGCGATCTCTCCACGCATCAAACACCGGATATGGTCCTGGCGACACTCCTGGTACCGCCGAACTATCCATGGTGAGAACCTATGAGGATGCCGCCCGACAGGTGATCTCAGGAAACATGACCGTTTCGGGAGCAGCCGCTATGATCGGAAGCAACAAAAACAGGGCAGAGCGTGCCGCAGGTTTTGGTACAAGAATGGCTATGGTAGAGAGAGCAGTCCGGCGGGTCCGGCAAGGACAGCAAGCGCTCACTAGCAATGACGTGTTAGCGCTTAAAGAAGAGGCGGTATTTGGAAGTGACCCGGGCTCTCTAATTGGCGCCCGCCATGAGACGTACGCACAGCTGGCACCTATGATGCTTAGACGATACCAGCACGCCCGACAGGATTACACCACCGCGCAGCGGGAATACGAGGAACATCCTGTTGCGCAGAATCTGCAAATCTCTAGGGAGCGCCTAGCGGTCAGAAGTCAGGAGGCGGACCAAGCCCGACAAGAGGCAAACCGCGCACAAGAACGCTTGAATGCCTCGCCAGGAGACGCAACCCTACAAGCGGCAGCCCTGGCAGCCCAACAGGCATACGATGTCGCACTCAACAACTTTGCTGCCGCGCAACAGGGTGTACAGTCAGCCCAACTAACGCATGACAACAGCCCCGAGGTACAAGACCGGCTACACCAGGCCTCCGCCCGCCGCGCGATCGTCGCATCCAATGCCGCAGCCCTTGCAAACATCTATCAATACGCCTCGTACGCGAGCGAGCAAAAGGGTCGTATCCTTGCCGATGGCGTCATGGGCCAAGCAGCTTACGACGGGGCAAATGTCACCGTCCAGCAGGACATAGATACATTCCGTGGCGATGCCGCATTCACCGCTCAACGACAAGAATTCGCTCAACGAAACGGCACGCCAGAAGAAATGGCGGCCCGCATCCGCAACCAGGGCGGAGGAATTCAGCCTCCAACCCCGGTTGTCATATAGCCATCACCATACCAGTGCCCATAGTTCAACTATCCGCCTACTGACTATCCTATTGACTATTCGTCAATATAATGCTAATGTATATATATTATGCATGGAATTCCTCCCCGCCTATTCGAACGACAATTCTACCCCGCCACCAAACCCATAGGGCAGCGGTCAGAGTTCGACAGACAGGTGCACCCAGGACGGGTGCGGCGCGCTGGGGAGTTTGTTGGAAATATAGCCACTCGCATGCTCTTCGGCCCGTTCGCGCCTGCCGCAAAAGCCGTCGGTCGAAAAATCATGGCGTCCGACCGTGCCCTCCACAAGCGCGCAGGCGTTACAATCACACCCGAGAGACAGTTAAATAAGGACGCCGTCACAAAGCCCGCAGTACCCGTGCAGAAACTAATGAAGAAAACCGGAGTAACATCTGGCGACCCGACCGAGGGCTTCATCCATTGGCGCAGAGGCGAAGACCATGGAAGCGGAGTAGGCATACAATCTAATAAACCAGGTATAGTCGGCCCAGGCCCCGCCCGCAACCCGGTTATACTGGGAGATTCAGCGATGCACGTGCTACAAGCAGCCAGAATGCCCAAGCCGTAGCAACCACACAGGCCATCGGCGCCGTGCTATAGCCGCCAGAATCGTGTAAAATACGCTTATGGCTACGTATAAGGTGCTTCAGGATATTGAGGCCGAAGATAAGCTCATCGGTCCTTTGACGCTTCGGCAATTTATTTATGCCGGCATTGGCGCTATCTTCTTGTACCTCTCTTACGCATTAGCGAGCAGGGGAGCGGCCTTTATGCTGGTGCTGTTTTTGCCCATTTCGGCCGTCATGGGCTTTTTTGCGTTTCCGTGGACACGTGACCAACCGACCGAGGTGTGGGCATTGGCCAAAATCCGTTTTTTGATGAAACCACGTCGGCGTGTTTGGAACCAGGATGGACTGAAGGAGCTTGTCACAATCACCGCACCCAAGGCCGTCGCTGTAAACTATACAAACGGATTATCTCAGCAAGAGGTTCGCAGCCGCCTGCGCGCGCTCGCTACAACCGTCGACACCCGTGGCTGGGCCATAAAAAATGCCAACCTTAGCCTGCCTCCACAACAAACACAAGTCCAGCCCTCTGACCGCTTGGTCGCACCTATAGCAGCGCCGCCAAAGGTCGCAGAGGACACCGACATCCGCGCCTCGGACGACATGCTGGACGAAAAAAACAACTCAAGCGCCCAGCGCATGCAAGAAATGATCGACAAAAAGGCCAAGGATCACCGACAACAGGTCATCGACAGCCTTAAAAACGACGCGCCAGCGACCAAAAAGCCGGAGTCTAATGATTACTGGTTCCTAAACCAGCCTGCGGCGGCAACGAGCGTTCCTGACAATCTGGTAACGTTCAATACTCAGGTTGTAGCACCCGGCACAGAGACCGGCGGAACTAAAGTTGCACCGGCAGACGAAGCAAGCGCCCTGGCAGAACTAGAGGCGCACAAAGCGCCGCCCGGCGTATCCTACACCGGCCACATGCACACAATCGAACCATTGTCAGCCAAACACACTACACCGGCAGCAACTACGGCACCTGTGGCCTCACCTCAATCTCAAACAGACGCACAGGACGCGCAACCAACAGCACAAAACACAGCACCAACGCCCCTGCAACAGCCGCAGCCTGTCGCTCCTCAAGCGACGCCCGCACAAAACGCTAATGTTCCAGTGACACCTAAAGATCAGACTGCTATACTACAGTTAGCTAGCAACGATGACTTAAACGTAGCGACGATTGCCCGGGAGGCCGAGCGCAACATTTCTAGCGACGAAGTCGTCATTAAGCTGCACTAGAGGGTAACAACGAACATTCGGGGGCAGTCGAGTAGACTACATGGATCCTAATTTGGCAAACCAGCAGAGCACAAACACACAAGGCGCTCCAAACACACAAGGCGCTCCTGCTGTCGCGCCGCCCTCATCTCCTCAGGCCGTGGTTGGACAACAGGCCGACGCTACGACAAAGCCTGCCGCACAAAGCAACCCGAACAGCACTCAAAACACCCTGTTGATTGCCGAAATTCGCGATGGAATTGTCATCATGAACGACGGCTCGTTCCGCTCGGTCGTGATGGTTAAATCGGTCAACTTTGACCTTATGAGCCCCCAAGAACAAGAGGCTACCGAATTCAGCTATCAGGGATTTTTGAACTCCTTGTATTTTCCTGTCCAAATATTTATTCGCTCACAAAAAGTCGATCTGCAGCCCTACATTACCAAACTGGACAAAATACGCGGCGAACACGACAACATGCTCCTAGCTATGTTAATGCAAGACTATATTACGTTCATTGATCAGCTAGCAGCTCAGACCAATATTATGGACAAGAAGTTTTATATCGTCATCCCGTTCTACCCCAAGATTGACGTTCAAAAGGCTCTGACGCAAAGCAAGAACTTCTTAACCGGCTTCATGGATCTGTTCAGCAACCGCGAACAGCATGTGGTCATCAACGAAGCCGATCTACAAAAAGCCAAGGACGAGCTCCGCAACCGCGTACAAGCTGTTATGCAGGGTTTGATGCAGTGCGGCATCAGTGCGTTGCCACTCGATACGCAAGAGTTAATCGAGCTCTATTACGACACCTACAACCCCGACACCGCCACCCGCCAACAACTAAAAGACTTTAGCGGTATGAATGCCGACGTCGTGACCAAGGGTCAGGGCGTGGCGCCGCGAGCCGACATGCGACAGGAGCTACAGTAATGGCAAAGGATCAACAAATGGACCCGGCCGCACTGGCGGCCGCCAAAAAACAACGAGAAGACCAAGAGGCAGCAGAGGCCTTTCGAAAGGGCGTTACGGCACTGCGTGACTTTATCGCGCCAAGCAGCATCGAACTCCAAAGCAGCTATTTTCGACTCGGCACACGTCTGGCACGAACCTTTTATGTATATGGATACCCCAGGCAGCTTTACACCGGCTGGCTAAGTCCCATGGTCAACCTCGACGAGGTAATGGATCTCTCGCTCTATATCTACCCTGTAGACAGCCAGGTCGTGCTCGATAACTTGCGCAAGAAGGTAACACAACTGGAGGCCGGTCTACAGATCGACTCCGAGAAGGGTAGAGTACGTGACCCCGGCAAGCAAGTGGCTATCCAGGATGCCGAGGAAATGCGCGACAAGCTACAAGTGGGCGAGGAACGCTTTTTCCGCTTTGGATTCTACTTTACGATTTACGCATCGAACGATGAGGAGCTGGAGTTTGTCACCCATAAGGTGGAATCCTTGCTCGGACAGCAACTCGTCTACAGCAAACCCGCCACCTCGCAGCAGGAGCAGGGACTAAACAGCACCGTGCCGCAGTTTATGGATCAGCTGCAGATTCGGCGTAACATGTCTACCGGCGCGATCAGCACCAGCTTTCCGTTTACCTCGGCCGACCTCAGTCAAGAAGACGGTATTCTCTACGGTATTAACATGCACAACTCCGGACTGGTCATTTTTGACCGCTTTTCGCTCGAAAACGGCAACTCCGTAGTCTTTGCAAAGTCTGGTGCCGGTAAGTCATTTACTGTTAAGTTAGAGGCGCTACGGAGCATGATGATGGGCACCGAAATCCTGATCATCGACCCCGAAAACGAGTACGAGCGCATGTGCGAGGCCGCAGGCGGAGCATACGTGCGGCTTAGTCTCAACTCGGCAACCCGTATTAATCCGTTTGACCTGCCGCGCATCATAGACAGCGAAGAGGCCGACAATGCACTCCGCAGCAACCTCATCACACTCCATGGACTATTGAGACTCATGATGGGTGGCGCACAGGCACAATTGCTTGGCGGACAACAGGTCATGGCGCCGGCGCTTACTCCGGTCGAGGAGTCCGATCTTGATGCTGCCCTCATCGAAACCTATGCCAAAGTAGGCATCACCAACGATCCGCTCACCCATCAGTCCACACCGCCAACAATCGCCGATCTTTATGACACACTCTTGCACATGGGAAACACCGGACCGCAACTGGCTCAACGACTTCGCAAATATACCGAGGGTACGTTTGCCGGTATTTTCTCGCAGCAAAGCAATATCGATATCAACAACCCGCTCGTCGTCTTTAATATCCGCGACCTCGAGGATGAGCTGCGCCCCGTGGCTATGTATATTGTGCTGAATTACATCTGGAACCGAACCAAGGCCGACAAAAAGAAGCGCATCCTTATTGTGGACGAGGCCTGGCAGCTGATGAAATATGAGGATTCAGCCAACTTTATGTTTAGCCTGGCCAAGCGCGCCCGTAAATACAACCTCGGCATCACCACGATTACACAGGACGTCGAGGACTTTATGGGCTCCCGAATGGGACGGGCGATTGTTGCCAACGCCAGTATGCAGTTTTTGCTCAAGCAATCGCCGTCGGCAGTCGACATATTGGCGGACGTGTTTAAGCTAACAGCCGAGGAACGCAAGCGACTCAGTCAGTTCCCGGTAGGGCAGGGCTTGTTCTTTGCCGGCCAAAACCACGTACACCTCCAGGTCGTGGCCAGCCCCACCGAAACCGCCCTGATCACCACCAATCCCGAGGAAGTCCAGCAGCTCCAGGGCAATTTTGACGGCACACAAGGAACTATCGGCCTAAATGGTCAACCACAGTAGGGGATAGAAAATGCCCAAATTATCGGACGATCTAGAACGGGATAGCGGTATCGGCAACAAGTACCGCGAGTCGTGGAAAAAGGGTGTTCAACCACCTAGCCACAAACAATACCTAATATCGACAAAGTACGGATATAAGACGAAGACCTCGCTACGCGAACTCGAGGAGCGTACAGTCCAAGATCAGAATGAGGCCGAAGGCGACAACCAAGCCGACTCACCGCAGGACCTTAAGGACGCCGAGGCTAACCCCTCCAACTCAACCAGTCCTTCCGCTCAAGGAGCTGTCGCGCCCAGCTCTCAGGAATCCGCCACAAAAAACGGCCAGAACCAAGGCGAGAACACCGATCCCGCCCAAGATGACGGCCTTTACAGTCAAGGCGACCGTGAACGTAAACGTTCACGCTTTCGTTTGTCGCGGCGCGGTAAAGCCGCTGCCGGTGCAACGGGGGTCCTTGTAGGTGGATTTGGATTTATATTATTTATGCAAACGCCAAACATGATGATTCAGCACTTTGCCGAACTATTTAAGAGCAAAGTGCCGGAAATACAGTTAAGACATCAGGGCCACTATCGCAGAACCAACATGCAGAGTATAAGCGATCTTTTTAGTAAAGAGGGGCGCCGTGGGAAAAAGCTGATCGCACATATGGAGCGCCGTGGTTATCAATTCCGGTTTGATCGGGAGGGTATGATGTCTATGGTTATTGCACCCGACGGCAAACAAATCACTTCGCCCGAAGGAATAGTAGGGGAGGTAGACGAGTACGTCAACAAAAACTACCCACTGTCGTCGTCCCAATGGAAAACCAAACGCACCGAAGCCTTTTACAAACGATACAAGGTCTCGAGAGATTCGGTCATCGCAGCTAAGGATGGCGAGAGTAAAGACGCAAAGAAGACTGTCAACTCGGAAATGTTCAAAAATGTCGAGGAGGGTGTCGAGGTCAAAACAACACACCAGACACCCCCCGGTGGTGATCCTGATGAAATAGGCCGAAAGGTCCAAGAGCACACCGATCTCGCCGAGGGTGACGGATCATTCGATGAAATCAAAAAAAAGCTTCGAGAAGGAGTATCTGTCGACGACCTAAGTCCGGACGAGCGCAAGCTCCTACTCGGCCTGAATTCGCCGGATCAGCGCGTCTTAGACGTCGTAGAGAAAACAACCAAAGGGTCACTTGGCGAGCGAATGTTCAACTCGATTAAGGGCTTCGTTAGCTCCACAGACGTGTTCGATAAAATGTGCACCGTCAAATATCGACTGCGGGCTATTACATTTGCGGCGCGGCACTTCCGAGCCATTGGTGAGCTGCGCTATGTTGCCGAATTTGTAAAAGTTGCGGACAAGATAAGAGCTAACAAAGTGACTGCTGGCGACATCAGCCCCGAACTGGTAAACGCAATTATGGTTCGTATTACGATGCCTGACCACAATGGGTATTACGTTGGTCAATCACCGGGATTCGACTATGTACTCAACGGCAAATTTAGCAAATCAGAAAACGACGCACACAAGGGTATGTTCGGGGTTGACGGTAAACTCACAGGGATTGCGGCAGCCATTCAATCCGCAACCGACAACATACCTGGGACAAGCGAACAAGCCTGCAAAGTCATACAAAATGAATTCTTTCAGGTTGCTACTATAATCGTCGAACTTGGCATAGGCGCCTTTACCGGAGGAACGGGAACCGCTGCAACGGGGGCGGTAAAAACCGGCATAACCGCTTCCGTAAAGGCCGGAATCGAAAAGGTGCTAACCAGGCAATTCGCCAGACAGGCTGCAAAAGATATTGGAACAGGCGCTGCCAAAGACGCGGCGGTAAGTCTATCGTTCGAATCGGCTTTGGCACTAATGCAAATTTATGCCGAAAAAGCATTCTCACTTAACTTTACCGGACAAGAACAGGGGGCAGAGCTGGGCAATATCCTCGTTGGTGGTGCCGGCGTACTCAATACACAGCGCTCACTGCAAGATGGGATGGTCCCCGCGACCGCCGAGCAATACGATACTGCGCTCGCTATAGCAGACCAAGAAAAGCGCGAAGAGCTAAAAACCCAGAGTATCTACGCGAGGGTGTTTGACTACAACAATATAGACTCTTTGGCGTTTCGCAGCATGAGTAAAATCGCCACACTGCCGCCTGGCATACACGGGCTCACAACCATCCTTAACGCCGGACTAAACCGTGTCGCCACGACACTCAGCAATCCTGTGTCACTGCTGTCCGGACTTGGCAACACGTTATTTGGTCGGGCTTCTGCCAACGAGCTCAAAGGCGACGAGATACGGTTTGATACATACGAGGTCAAGGGCGTAAAATACGCCACCTCCCCGGCGGGCAGTCTTCAACCCATCATGAGATCCGACATACTCCGCATCAACCCCGTCGAGAACAAGACTGCACTTATTGCGTCCGGCGATATAGACTCGTTAACACTTGAACCAAAGAGCGAAAACTTTAGAGAGCACGTAAAAAACTGTGTCGAAGAAGTAGACATCATCACCACGCTCGAAACAGAGGACCAGACCAACCCGCAGTTTGACTGCGGTGCCACCCAGCCTATCACCGTACGGTACAAGGCACACCTTGCATACCTGGGCATGGAGGACGGCATCGACAGCATCTTATTTCCGGATGAGATCAGGTAGGGAAGTTTGATATGAAACAATTATTCACCAAATATCGTAAACTGCCACAGAAATTAACCTTGTATGCGATTATCGTCGTTTTTTCGCTCACGAGCTTATCTGCGCCTACAAGCGCGCAAGACCCGTGCAACGAGGAGCGACTCAAGGATCTCCAGGTGGCAATGCTCAACTGTTATGGGGACTCCAATGCCTGTAGCGTATCCGACGACAAATCGACTATCGGCATCACCCCCCTCCGAGGAAATGACAACCAAGAAAAAATATGGAACTTCTTTTTAGAAAAGGGGTTGACGCCGATCCAGGCGGCCGGTGTTATGGGAAATATCCAGACCGAGTCTGCCAGCACATGGAGTCCGGTGGTTTTTCAGACGCAAGCCGATCCATGGAATCCGAGCACCGGATTTCATAACGCCTTTGGGATTGCCCAATGGGACGGCGGAAGAAGATATACCCCGGAGTACGGGGGCGTGCTCGGGTCGCTCAAAAAAAATTACCCTGATCTTACCGAGTATATGCACCCATCGTACGACCCTCGGCGCAACCCGAAAAAGGAGCTGCCACCCGGTGTAGAGGACAAACTCCTGAGCTTTGAGCTAAATTACCTCTACAGCGAAAGTAAGTCACGTCGCGTGACATACAAGGGCCTCGGTGAAGCAAAAAACGAGTGGGAGACACTCAAGCTGCAAAAAACAATTCGTGACGCCGTCGTGTTTTGGCATCACAACTTCGAGATTTCTGCACAGTCAGAAGCCGATGTCGTGAGAATCCGCGGCGGCCACGCCCAGACAATTTTTGACAAATTTAACGGCGCAGCTACCGATGCCACGGCGACTTGTACTGTTGGTGACGCGTCCGGGTTTACGGGCACGGTTTTAGCATACGCATGGCCCAAGTACAAGAGTGTGCCTGCCGATGCCGAAAAAACTGACGATCCCGACCCGCACCCGGGCGTGCGGGGCATACGTATTGCCCTGCGAAAAAAGGAGTACGTAGCCGCCGTCAAAGCAGCACAAAAGAATGGCATTTACACCGGCGGTTACGACGGTGTGGATTGCGGCGCATTTGTAACGTTGCTGATGCTCAATAGCGGATTTGAACCAAACTACAACTTTGAGGGTAAATGGAGCAAGGGAGCGGGGAACGTTGCCGGCGGCCAAATCCCTTGGCTACAGAAAAACTGGAAGAGAGTAGGAAAGGGTAACCAAATTAAAACGAGTCAGCTTAGGCCCGGCGATGTCGCCGTATCCCCCACGCATACATTTGTGTGGGTAGGAGAGATCGACGGATTTGAAGGTAAGTCGGCCTCGGCGTCGTTTGGTGATCGTGCGCCGATGGCCGACGGCGGACAGAGCCCGACTGACCCAAACTTTACGTGGTACAGTAAATATGAGCAATAGCATGATGAACAACTATCCTGCCTCTAGTAATATATCGTCGTACGAGACAAAACCCTCGCGGTTAAAAGTTATTATTATAGCCGTCGTGGCGGCGCTAGTTATCCTAGGTATCGGGATTTTTGCTCTCTCGTCGGGACGTTCCGGTGACGGGGCACCCATAGAGCTGCGTATCGCACCAGAGAACACCCAGGTATGGGCTGATGGTAAGCCGATAAAAAATGGCGATCGTCTGAGCACCGGCACCTATAGTATACGAGCCAGCGCCGAGGGTTTTGAGCAGTATGAGGGCACCTATACTGTCGCCGAGTCACTCGAGAAGCAAGTGCTGGTGATAGCCCTCTTACCAGACTCTGAAGACGCTCAAGCCTATGTCACAAAAAACCAAAAATTGTACACCGAACTCGAGCGGTATGGCGCAACACAAGCGCAACAACAAAGTGCGATCTTCCTTGAGAAGAACCCAATTACCGAAAAACTACCGTACTCAAACCTTGTCTACACCATTGGTTACAGCCGCACGAACCCCGATGACCCGAAAGACCAGTCAATAGTTTTGGATATCAGCGCACCTACAGGATACCGAAACGCCGCCGTTGAACAAATAAAAGAACTCGGGTTTAACCCGGCTGATTTTACTATACGTTTTGAGGGATACGTTAATCCGTTTAAACCATGAAAAAGAGCAAAATAATCATCGTCTTTATAGCAGTATTTGGCGTCCTTGTCGGATATGCGGCCTTTGGCATCAACAAGTCACTCAAAACCATACTGGTTGATATTCGGCGCCCCGAAATCACAGCGACTATTCTCGATAAAAGAGGCAGTGTAATTCAAGACCTAAACGGAGTGTCCAAACACCCTATAAAACTTAAGCAGGGCGACTACTTTATCACACCGAGAGGCACCGGAATCGCAAGTACCACGATACCGTTTACGGTGACTGAGTCCGGCCAGACAGTCGTTGTGGATCCGGGCTTCTCACAGGATCGACTTCGGACACTCCTTAGCCAAGAACAAGAGGCCGTTGACTCACTTCTTACCTCGACCTACGCCGGGGTAATTAGCAATTTTACCGTCGATCAGGGTTCACTGTATGGCTATGGCGATTGGTACGCCACGACATTGGTCGAGAAATCCCCGGGACCCGGGGCAAACGGCGATATCTATCGGACAGTACTTCACAAAGAGAACGATTCGTGGAAAATAGTTGCAGCGCCGGCAATCGTCCTCTCCGCCAAAGAAAACCCCTCGGTTCCCAAGCATATACTCAACGCTGCCAACGACATGGGCGACAACTAGACATCGTTTTTTAGATCGGAGGACTACGTTTCGCGGTCGGTCGTCAGCGGGATAATACTACTGTCAGTAAAATGTTCGACGACTACATCTGCGTCGGTGGTGGTTATAAATGTCTGGTGGTCTTTGAGGTAGCGGGTCAGTGTTTGACGTCGGCTATTGTCGAGCTCGCTAAAGACATCGTCAAGAAGGAGCAGGGGGCGCTGTCCGCGCAGCTCCTCGAGTAATTGGAGCTCCATAATCTTGAGCGCCAACACCATAGTGCGCGTTTCACCGCGCGAGGCCGCCTCTTGAACGGGATGGCCGCCAATCAGCACTTCTAAGTCATCGCGATGAGGCCCGTATGCGGTAAATCCGCGGGCAACGTCCAGCTCTGTGGATGATTCTAGCTTATGGAGCAACGCGGTTTCGTAGTGCTGCGGCTCAAACCGCGATTGATACGACAGTCGGACGTCGTATTCTTTGCCCGCCAGACTGCCGTACAGGCCGTCTGCGCGCTCCGAAAAGCATTGGACTAGCTCGGCCCGTTCCCGCACAATTTGGCCGCCCAGCTCGCTTAAACGGATGTTCCAGACAAACAGTTGTTCAGACAAGCCGTAAGGATTCTTCTTGAGTAATGCGTTGCGCTGCGCTAACACTCGTTTGTAGTGACGGCGAACCGGACCGAAGCCGGGCCTGATCTGTTCTAATAGGTCATCCAAGAAGGTCCGGCGTAAATCTGGCGAACCACTTAGCAGCAAAAGGTGGTTTGGCTCGAACAACACGGTCGGCAACGTACGCTGCGGGCTAAGACGTGCGAGCGTCTGGCCGTCCATCTCGAACGTCTTGGACACTTTTTCTGTGCCCTGTGACTGCAATTTGACTGTCCGTTTGGCACCGTCTGCCATGTCGGCATCCAGTCGCGCCCAGTCGGCCTCAAATCGCACCAGATCGGCATCCTTAACGCGGTACGACCCGCCGCGCGCCACAACCAACACCGCCTCGAGCAAATTAGTCTTGCCGCTGGCATTGGGGCCCACAATTATGTTAACGCCCGGCCCGATCTCGAAGGCCGCATCCTGGTACGAACGAAAATTCTGCAGCCGGATGTCGGTTATCATACTTCTATTCTAGCTCTTGAGAGGCATAACTATATGCGTGTAATCGGCTTTTGCCGGGTCGCGCAAGACCGACGCTTCCATTTTGCCATTAAAGCAAAAACTGACTTCGTCGCCACTCAGAGCGTTGAGCGCGTCTAATAGATAGCGGGAGTTGAGCGTGATCGCACCGCCGCCTGTAACCTTGGCTGCCGCACGGGCGGTGTTCTCGCCCAATTGCGACGCAATCGAGCGGATACTCAGCTCTTGCGTGGATTCGTCGACATTAAGCGTAATGCTGCCGGCGCTCTCGCGAGCAAACAAGCTGGAGATCTTGGCGGCATTGAGGAGATCGGCGCGCTTAAGCACGGCCGTTGTTTCGAACTTTTGTGGCATGAGCTTGCGGTAATCCGGATATTTGCCCTCGATTAAACGCGCGACCAGCTCTACATCGCCAACACGGAACAACACCTGCTGGTCATCGCTCGTAACTTGTACGTCGCCCTCGGCGTCACCAACAATTCGCAGCAAATCTTGCATCGCGGTCACGGGCACCAAAAGGTCGATTTCTTCCTTTACCTCGGATAGCTCCTTTTCTGCCAAGCGATAGCTGTCGGTGGCAGCCATATACAGTTTGCCGTCAGAAGTATGGAGATACACGCCAGTGAGTACTGGACGAGCCTCGTCGCTCGACGCCGCAATCACCACTTGCTGCAGGCTCTTTTTGAGTTCGCTTGCCGGTACACTCCATGTCTTGCCCTTATCAATAGCTGGCATAACAGGAAATTCCTCGGCCGATACACCGTTGATAACTGACTGGTACTGATCGGTAGCGATATTAAGCTTGAGGTCATATAACTTGAGATCAATAACTCCTGCGGGCAGACTCCCGACAAAATCTTGCATCAAGCGGGCAGGAACCGTGATTGCTCCTTCGTCAGAAACTTTTGCGCCAATGTAATGCGTGATGGCAATGTCCAGGTTGGTCGCAGCAATACTTAAGCGACCACCGACAGTCTTAATAAGTACATTTGCTAGTACGGGTAGGGTGCCGCGGGTGTTGGCTACACGGGCGACGATACCGAGTGCTTTATTCAGGTTTTCTTGAGTGACTTGTAAATGCATATTTATCCCCCTAGGTCCTTTCTTATTAATTAATATGTATAGTTATTGTTTTTATAGTCATTGTGGAAAATGGGGAAAAGGGGCTGCGTAACAGATTGGAAAACCGGTAATTTGGCTGTGGTAAACGCGGGGATTGGCTGGTGGTTAGACTGTGTGAAACCTGGGTATTATACACGGGGGTTCGTCCGAGCGTGGAGAGTAGGGTGTATAAAAATGTGTTCGTTTCCACTGCCGCCGCCGCTTGTTTCCATAAGTTGTACACAAGCCTTGCACAGGCTGCGGATACAAAAAGACGGATATTACGCATACAATTTTCCTTTGATGCTCGATATGGCGGCGCGTATGTCTGCATCCAGGCGGGACTCACGCTCGATCTTCTCGATAGAGTGGATGGCGGTGGTGTGGTCTTTGCGGCCTAGCTCTTTGGCGATTTTAGGAAAGCTTAGGTGGAGTTCGCTGCGCAACATGTACATCGCGACCTGTCGCGGTACCACAATGTCTTTGTCGCGTTTGGGGCCCATGATGTCCTCGATAGGGACCTGAAAGTGTCGCGCGGTTCGCTCGATGATTTGTCGGGCGCTAATGTGTTTGGGGCGAGATTGCGAGCTGCCAAGTAGGCTGGTGGCTATCGTGATGTTGGGTTCTAGGGCGCGCATTTCGCAGAAGGCGAGGAGCTGGTTAAGCGCACCCTCTAGTTCGCGGATGTTTGTCTGCACATTTGTTGCCAAATAATCGATAACATCGGCCGGCAGGCTAACGCCGTGAGTTTCGGATTTGATTTGCAGAATCGCGCAGCGTGTCTCGAAGTCGGGTGTTTGCATGTCGATGCTCATGCCCCAGACAAAACGCGACCTCAGGCGTTCCTCGAGCGTTGTGATGTCGCGCGGCGGTTTATCGCTACTGATGATGATTTGCTTACTGGCTTGGTGTAGGGCGTTAAAGGTATGAAAGAACTCTTCTTGAACCTTTTCTTTTCCGGCGATAAACTGGACGTCGTCGACGATTAGGACATCGGCGCCGCGGTAAAAGTCGGCAAAGTCGGTATTCTTTTTGTAGCGTAGGGCGTCGACAAACTCCTGTAGGAACTGCTCGCTCGATACATAGACGACGCGGGCGCTGGGGTTGTTGGCCAGCACGGTGTTACCGACTGCCTGGATAAGGTGGGTTTTGCCAATACCGACCCCGCCGTATAAAAAGAGCGGGTTGTATTTGGTGCCAGGATTGGCGGCTACTGCTTGGCAGGCGGCATACGCCAGTTCGTTGCCGGAGCCTACGATAAAGTTATCGAACGTGTACTTTTCGTTAAGCCCCTGGCGGTAGGTGTGGGTTAGGCCGGTTGCGACTTGAGGTTTGGGTGCTGGCTTTGTGGGCGCACCGGGAGTTGGGCGCAGCACAACGGTTTCTTCTTCTCGCGTTGGGGTGAGAGCAGAGTGGATCTTATACTCGACCCGTATTTGGCCGGCGCCGATTTTTTGCAGAGTCTCACTAATGAGGGCGTCGTACTTTTTTTCCATCTGGCTTTTGATGAAAACGTTCGGCACACCAATTACGATATGTTCATCGTCCTGGCGTAATAAACTAGTGTTCTTGAACCAGGTTATAAAGTTGCCGCGTGACACGGATAACTCTATTTCACCTAATACGGCTTGCCATAAACTCGACTGCATACCCTCTCTCACAGATTTATCTACCAACGACTATACGCCAGAACATGAGACTTTTCCACATATTTTTACCATGAAAATAGATTGTCAAGGAATAGGGGTAATTTATGCACAAATACACGCCACATCTGTTAAACTGTGGACAAAGCTTGGATAAGTGTGGAAAACCTGCTAAGATTAGAGGGTTAAATATTGTCGAAATAACAAGCAAATAACGACAGAACGCCGACAAGTGTCCAAAATCTACGCAGGACAGGAGCCGGCAAGCGAACTACAAGAGGGGTTTACTCTTGTATAACTCCTGTCAATGTTGTAAAGTGAGAGCATATGCCAAAACGAACGCACCAACCAAAAAAGCGCCACCGCGCTAAAGAACACGGTTTCTTTAAGCGCATGGCGACTCGTGCCGGACGCGCAATTTTGCGTCGCCGCCGCATCAAGGGTCGCAAAACCCTTACTATCTAAGTAGGGCGCATGTCCAGTAAGCAAGGCCAGGAATATCTATTTCCTGGCCGCTTTTTACCGTTTACACTATGTATCTAGATGATTAGCAATACGCATCGGTTTCATGGCAGAAGTAGCCTCAGGTTTGTACACCAACGCGGTCAAGTAGTTCGTGGTCAGTTGATTTCGCTGCGCTACGCCCGTAATAATCGCCAACTGGCGTACCGTGCGGCTATTGTTGTGAGCCGTAAAGTCAGCAAGTCCGCAGTAGTACGCAACCGTATTCGCCGCCGCTTGTACGAGATTGTGCGCAAGCATGCGGATAAAATTGTGCAGCCGTACGATATGGTCATTAGTGTGTATAGCGATGAGGTAGCGAATCTATCACATGCCAAGCTCGAAAAGACAGTCCTAGGCCAATTAACCAAAGCCGGTATCTTGAGCGGCGCCGCACAACCAGTGGTAAACCGTGATACAATAAGCCAAAAGGAGACAAACACATAATGGGTGATCTGTGGAACGCGCTAATTGTACAACCAATATTCAACCTGTTGGTGTTGATATACGGCTTGCTGCCAGGCCATAACTTTGGGTTGGCGATTATTCTGTTTACTATTATTGTCCGGCTCTTGATGTGGCCGCTGATTAAGAAGCAGCTACACCAGGTAAAGGTGATGCGCAAAATCCAGCCGGAGCTAAAGCGCATCAAAAAAGAGGCTGCCGGCGACCGCCGCAAAGAATCGCTTTTGATGATGGAGCTGTACAAAGAGCGGGGGATTAATCCGTTCTCGACCATCGGTGTTTTGCTACTACAACTGCCTATTTTGATCGGTTTGTATGTTGGTTTACAAAAGGTGTTGAACGATCCAAGCCAGATCGCGGCTTTTTCGTACTCATTTATCCAGAATTTGCCGTGGATTTCGTATATCTCTGATCACATCGACCAGTTTGATATTACGCTGTTTAGCATAGTCGATCTGACGCGAGCCGCTTTGGGTCCATCGGGCATCTACTGGCCGGCCATGCTGATTGTTATCGGTAGTGCTGTGGCTCAGTATTACCAGAGTAAACAGTTGGCGCCGGACGCCAAGGATTCCCGTCGCCTGCGCGATATCCTGCGTGATGCCAAAGAAGGCAAGCAAGCCGACCAGTCAGAGGTGAATGCTTCAATCAGCCGCAACATGCGCTTTTTGCTCCCTGGTATGATCTTTATCTTTACCGTTAATCTGCCATCCGCACTGGCTCTGTATTGGTTGACAAGTGGTGTGGTTGCTATGGTCCAACAGGCAATTGCTTTGCGCGAAGATGTCGATGAGATGGAAGCGTCAGTGGACGGCAAGTCTGGCAAAAAAGCAGTTATCGAAGGCGAAGTTATCGAAAAATCGAAACCAGATCCAAATAGGCGCCGCAAGGGCAGTAAGGTTGCTAAGCGGAGGAAGAAGTAATGGAAGACGCTATCCTGTACGCCAAAAAGTACCTAGAGGATCTGCTGTCGTTCTTTGGGCTTAACACCGATGTGCATGCTACGAGCGAAGACGATGTTATTGAGCTGGAGGTTCCGTCAACTAACCTAAACGGATTTTTGATTGGGCAAAAGGGTGAAAACATGCGTGCAATGCAGTTTTTGGTTAGTAACGCCCTCAAGAATCAGGGTTTTGAGTACACCCGGGTGAACATCGATGTTGCTGAATATAAAAAGCAGCGCGCCCAGCGCTTGGCGAAAACTGCCGAAGATTGGATTAAGCAAGTCAAAGAATCTGGTGAACCTATGGCGCTTAAGCCCATGAATGCTGCCGATCGTCGCACGATCCATAAAGTGGCAGCCGAGTGGGGTTTGGCTAGCGAGTCGGCTGGCGAGGGCCGAGAACGCCACGTCGTGCTCAAGCCAGCACAAGACTAATCCGCTAGAAGTGATCTGTACACCGCAGCGTTTGCCTTCGTAAACTTGTCCCAAGAATACTTTTTGACTTGCTGGATTCCCTTGCGGGCGAGTCGTTTGCGCAAGCCGTCATCAGCCAGAACAGAAATTATTTTTTGTGCTATGTCACGTGCGTCATGCGGGTCAAAATACAATGCCCCCTCTCCGTAGACTTCCGGCATCACGCTGGTGTTCGAGGATAGTACTGGCGTGCCGCTGTCCATAGCCTCGAGTGGGGTTAGTCCTATTCCTTCCATGAGTGTCGGCGTCACGTATAGTTTTGCGTTTTCGAATACCCACCTAGACTCCGGGTCTGGTAAAAAGCCCGTAAAGATTATGTTCTTGGCAGACGGGTGTTTTTTTGCCTCTTCTGCTAGTTCTAGGTAGTGTTTTTCTGTTTTGCCCACAAAGACCAGGTTTAGGCCGGGGTAGTGTTCGTGGACGGTATCAAAAGCCTCGATAAGTTTGGGGAGGTTCTTGTGTGGGAACGCTGTACCTTGGTACATGATGTACTCGCCAAGCTCTAGTTTGGGTTTTTTGGGTCTGATATTGCCTGCGACGCCGGGGGCTTGATAGGCGACAACGAGCTTCTTTTTGGCAAAAGGGTGCAGTCGGGCTATTTCGTCAGCAGTTTTATTAGCAAATGTGATGATTTTTTTAGATTTGCGGTGTCCCCACCAAAGTAAAAACCTATACAGGCGCATTTTTAGCCAATATACGATAGCGGGCGTATTGCCTCGTCGTACATGGTAGAGCATAGTCAGGTCGTGAGTATAGGTCACAATATTACCAAAGTAGAGAAGTGGCTGCTGTGTCATGCCAAAATGCACCAAATCCGGCCTGAGTCGATATAACTTCCAGGCAAATTGCAGCTCGTGCAAGAGATTAATAGAAAATTGCGGAAAAGGGCAGGGCAGAGTTTTAAAGTTGGGGGAGTGCATTTGCCAGTCGTCGTCGGGTTGAACCAGAATAGTATATTGATTGTCGTGATCGATATCTTGTAGATGTTTTACTAATTCGTCAATTGGGCGTCCGGTGCTGCTACGGCGAATCCGGGCGTCTATAACAATGTGTTTACGGCTCTGCATATTTTTTCATTATACTGTATACATGCACATACTCCGGCGTATTCCGTACTATGGGTTTTTAGCGCTGCTCGCGTACATGCCGTTTCATGTCTTCTTGTCGCAGTCGCTGAGTTTGGCGACAGGTGGGCTAGAAGCGTGGAAGATCGCTAAAGATATCATTTTGTTTGGCCTCGTCTTGTTCACAATTTGTTTGGTTTTCGTGAAACGTGAGGGCGGGAGACTGTTTTATGTTTTGCTGGGTGGCGCCGGTTTGTATGGTCTTGTGCATCTGGCGATGTGGGCTTTGAATAGCAATCTCTATGCCGACAGCGCCATACTAGGCATCGCGTACAATAACCGACTTATGTGCTTTTTGCTACTTGGGTACGGAGCCGCGCTACTAAACCGAGACAAGTTCGTTTTTAGTTCGCTGATACGGCTTGTTCTTGTTTTGTCTACTGCCGTGGCGTTCTTGGGTGTTGTGCAGTATTTTTTGCCCAAGGACATACTTTCGCACTTAGGGTACAGTTTGGACCGTGGCGTTCGGCCCGCTTTCTTTATCGATGACCATCCAGATCTGCCGCGTATTATGTCTACATTACGCGAACCGAACGCGCTTGCAGCGTATTTGGTGCTGCCGCTTGCAGCGCTCACTGCCCTGTTGATGAAGGTTCGCCAGGTGTTATCGCGATTGCTGCTGGGGGTTTCGTGGCTGGTGCACGGCGCTGCGCTGTTTCTCACTCAATCGCGTAGTGGGTGGCTTGCGGCATTGTTGGCTATAGCCATCGTACTGTGGTATTCGTTTGGTTCGGCGGCACTGCGGACTATGCGGCGGTTGTGGCCGGTGTTACTGGCGGTTTTGTTGTTGGGTGTGGTGTCCATATGGCAGCTCAGGGACACGGCATTTGTCGAAAACTACATTGTCCACACAAGCGAAGCCGCAACCGGAGAGTATAGCTCCACAGAGCTCCATTACATTTTGGCCCGAGAGGGCGCCGAAATCGTGCTGGAGCGCCCCATTGGTCACGGCCCAGGAACGGCTGGCTTAGTCTCGATTCACAATCCTCTCAGCTCGAGATTGACCGAGAACTATTACATACAAATTGCGTACGAAGTGGGGGTATTCGGACTTCTGGTATTTATCGCCATTCAGGTGGTGGTGTACGTGCGATTGCATCGCCGAGGTGATATGTTCGGACATATCATGATAGCCGCATTTTGGGGGTATGTGGTTACCAATATGCTGCTGCACACCTGGAGTAACGAGGCTGTCGCGGCTCAGTGGTGGTTGTTGGCCGGTGTAGCGCTTGCCGGGACGTTAGGCGCGCGGGCCACGCCCGATAAGACGGTGCCAGACAGATCGTAGTTTTTTAAGCTTGCGCGCATTTGGCGGCAGATCGTGCAGGAATAGGCTCGAAATATAATCGATGCTGACCTTGCGGTTTTTTTGGATTCTTCGGCGTTCCACAGTCTTTCCGGGCAGCAATAAGATACATTTTCCGAGACCGCGGAGTGCCGCCATGCCGTGACGATGAGTGATAAACGCGTTAACCAAGAATATAGTGTAAGCCAGGGCAAACCGAGGCAGAACATGCCAAAACAGGCGGCCGGGTACGTCCTTGACGAGCACGAGCGGCAGGTTTTTCATGTATTGCCGAGTTGTAAAGCCGTTGCCGATTCGATTGCTGGTCTTGCCCTGCGCATGGTAGACGACCGACTCGGGGACAAAGGCTACTTTCCATCCTGCCAGCTGTGATCTGAAGCTTAAATCTATATCTTCGTAGTACGCAAAAAAGTCCTGGTCGAATAGACCTACTTCTCGGAGCATCTGCACCCGATACAGACTGGCGCCGCCCGATGCGCCAAAGATGTCGGTTTGGTCGTCGTATTGCGAGCCGGCCGGCTCGTCACGCCCGCGAGGGTATGGGAGTCCCCATGTGGTATAGAGGTCGCCGGTGCTGTCGATTGTTTTGCCGTCGGCGTGGAGCATTTTACACGCGGCAGTGCCGTATGTAGGATTTTTTTCCAGAAACGTCACCAGGTGTTTTAGCCAATCTTTATGTGGCTGGGCGTCGTTGTTGCAGCCTGCAACATAGGCTGCCTGCTCGTCGATTGCCAATTGCAACCCCGGGTTCATGCCGCCAGTGTACCCGTAGTTTTTGTCTTGATATATGGCGCGAACACGGGGGTCGCGCGCCCGGTACTTTTCGATTACCTCGCGTGAATTATCGACCGATCCATTGTCTACGATAATCAGGGTGAGGTTTGTGTATGACTGTTTTAGTACCGCCTCGATCGCCAGCGGCAGATCCTCGGCGCCGTTAAAGTTAGGGATTACCACGAAGGTAGACGGTAGTTTTGTTTCCATATGATGCATCTTATCCTATAATAAGCATTAAGCCTATGGTACTAAAGAAGATTCTTAGCAAGCAGAATCGCGCATTGTTGCGCGAGCTGGTCATAACTGACTTTAAATTACGATACCAGGGTTCCGTGTTAGGGTACGCGTGGTCACTGTTAAAGCCGTTGCTGATGTTCGCCATCCTGTATGTGGTGTTCGTAAAATTTCTAAAAATCGGTGCCGGGATCCCGCACTACCCTATTTATCTGTTGCTCGGTATTGTGCTTTGGGGCTTTTTTACAGAGATGACCGGCCAAAGCCTCGGGTCTATCGTCGGCCGCGAAGCGCTTATCCGTAAAATTCGCATTCCTCGCTGGATCATCGTGATTTCGGCAAGCGTGTCGGCGCTTATCAATCTTTCGCTCAACCTGATTGTCGTTGCTGTCTTTTTGGTGATAAATCAGGTAGAGCTGACTTGGTCGGCGCTCTTGTTGCCGCTGACATTGGTTGAGATATATGTGTTTGCGCTTGGGTTGTCGTTCTTTTTGGCGGCGGCGTTTGTAAAATTCCGCGACCTAAGTAATATCTGGGATATCATTGTACAGGCCGGTTTTTACCTGACGCCTATCCTATACCCGCTCTCGATGATCCCGAACGACTTTTTCCAAAAGTTGCTTTTGATGAACCCTATGGCGCAAGCGATTCAGGATGCGCGGCATAACGTAGTGGTACAGGACACGGTGACAACGTGGTCGCTCGTTTCTGGCTGGAAGGCATTTATCCCTTTGGTGATTGTCGCTGCTACGGTCGCCGTTGGCGTACTGTACTTTAAAAAACATTCCACTAGCTTTGCGGAGAATTTATAGATGAGCGACAATGTAGCGATTAGGGTTAGCGGCGTATCCAAGTCATTTAAGTTGCCGCACGAGAACGTCAGTAGTATAAAGGGCGCTCTTATTGGCTTCTGGAAACGTAATCGTGGTTACGAAACACAGCACGTCCTCAAGGACATATCATTCGAGATTAAAAAGGGCGAATTTTTTGGTATAGTCGGTCGTAACGGATCAGGTAAATCAACCCTTCTCAAGCTTATCTCGCAAATATATTCACCTGACGAGGGCCATATTCAGGTTAACGGCAAGTTAACTCCCTTTATTGAACTGGGTGTTGGTTTCAATCCTGAATTGACGGGTCGCGACAACGTCTACCTCAATGGCGCATTACTCGGCTTTGACCGCAAAGAAATGGACGCAATGTACAACGAAATAGTCGAGTTTGCCGAGCTGGAGCGTTTTATGGATCAAAAACTCAAGAACTATAGCTCCGGGATGCAGGTGCGTCTAGCCTTCTCTATCGCAATTCGTGCGAATATGGACATTCTTGTTCTCGACGAAGTATTGGCTGTAGGGGACGATGCGTTTCAGAAGAAATGTTTTGATTACTTTGCCAAGATCAAAAAAGATAAGAAGACGGTTGTTCTTGTGACCCACGATATGAACGCTGTGGAAAAATTCTGTACACGAGCCCTCCTGCTGAGCAGCGGTGAGATTAAGACAATCGGGTCACCGCCAAAAGTTGCGGCAAGTTACATCATGGAGAATGTGGCTGCAAGGTTTAAGGTCGGAGGCTCGCCTGTCCTTGATAATGGAGTGAAGATAACCGACCTAAGGGTTCTAAGGGCCGAGAAGCAGGACAGTCGGTTCAAGTTGGACGACACTATTAGTGTAGTGATAGATTATGAGGCATCGCGCGAGCAAGACGTAGAAATAGCCACCTCATTCCGTAAGGCCGACGATACGTTGCTAGCAGGCATAGGATCGCGACATGAACTGGGGGTTATTACTCTCGAGAAGGGCAGGAGTTCAATAGTCTGCGACATTCCGGCAGTACAGTTCGTAAAAGATAATTACCAGGTCAATGCGTCCATATGGAATGCTGATAACGGTAGACTCCTTGATTATCGCGATTCTACGCTTGGGTCTACTGTGCCAGTGATACACATTGTGGATTCCATGCCGTCACGTAGCGGAGTGTTTAGCCTGAATGGGACATGGCATAAGCCAAAAAAAAGAGCTAAATAGTACTAGGTAAGTGGAGCGAGGTCGCCTATGGTTAAGAAAAGAGCAGGTAAGAAGAGCAGTAATGGGGGCCGCGCGGACACGCGTCCGGTAAAAGATCAGAAGTACCTGCTCTTTAAGTATTCGACTGAGAATATCGGCGATGAAGTCCAGAGTATAGCCGCTAGGCGGTTCCTGCCAGAAGTATCAGATCTAGTTGATCGCGACCAAAAGATCGATTTTTCTAAAACGGTAGGTGCACCTGCGAAGATAATTATGAACGGGTGGTTTACGCACAAACCAGAGAATTGGCCGCCTCAAACAAAAGGAATCGACCCCCTACTTATCTCGATGTATATCGACCAGAAAAACCCAAAAACCGTTGCTTCGTTTACATCTAAGGAGAGCAAGGCGTTTTTTAAGACATTCGGCCCTGTCGGCGCAAGAGATAAGGCGACGCAGCGCTTTCTTCAGGATAATGGTATTGCGTCGTATTTTTCCGGTTGCCTGACCCTTACCCTGACGAGAGATGAGCGCTTCTCGCGAAACGATTTTGTACTGCTGGTTGACGTATCTGAAAAGTTGGAAGAAAAAATTAGGGCTTCTACGAGTCGAACGGTGATATCCGTCTCTGTTTATCGTACGCCTGATCTTCCGAGGGACGATAAGTTTACGCTTGCTGAGTACTACCTATATCTCTATCAGTCAGCGCATGCGGTTGTCACGACCAGGCTCCATGCCACCCTCCCTAGTCTCGCCTTCGGAACACCTGTGGCGCTGGTAAAAGAGGAGGGTAAGTTTGAATCTGACAGGTATGAGGGGTTGGCTGATTTGGCGCATTGTTTCACTGAGCAGGATTTAATTCGCAATCCTCAGCTGTACCCAGTTGATCGACCGCCAGAAAATAAGCCAGACTATAAGGTGATTCGAGCCGATCTAATCAAGAGGTGCTTGGCGTTCACGGGATATCAAGCGAATAGATATATCACTACTGACTTGACCAATATATATCAAAACCCGTCCTTTATGCGAATCGTTGGTAAAGGGTCTTCGGCTACGTATCGGGAGATTTTGCGCAGTGGAGATGTAGATTGGCTCAACAGCACAGTGAGTGACTTACGGCATCGTATTGCACGGGCCGAAAAAAAATATGTCGACACGCGAACCAGACTAGAGCAGACCGAGACCATGCTGGAAGAGATAAGGAACTCAACAAGCTGGAAAATAACTTCACTACTCCGTATGATAGAAGAACGTATAAAGAGGCTACGATGAAAGACAAAGCGTATAAATTCGTACATTATGCAAGAAAAAACGGCATCGCCCATGCAGTAAGGCTTGCCAAGTCAAGCATTGTTAACAAGACCGGCAAACCAAAGCTGGCGTATAAGAAAATCAACGTCATGGCCGATGTGAATGACGTTGTGCGCGCCGATTTTATCGCCAGCCCCTACAAGACACCGAAGACCGTAAAGAAGGATAAGCTTAAGATTGGATGGGTTCTGTCACCAATAAGCGCAGGTAGCGGCGGTCAGAATACAATTACGCGGTTTGCACGGCACCTCAAGTCTGCAGGGCACGATGTGACGTTTTATATCTATGAGGCTATACATCCTCAGAGGTCAGAAGATGCACATCAAATCCTAAAGGACAGCTTTGGTTTTGATGTTCGCGTCCTGCCCGTGGCCAAGTACGAAGAGTCCGACGCTCTTATCGCGACAGGATGGGAGACCGCGTATCCGGTATTTAACATCAAAACAAAGGCGCACAAGTTTTATTTTGTACAGGACTATGAGCCGCTGTTTTATGGCCTAGGATCGATGGCCGTCCTGGCGCAAAATACCTATCGCTTTGGTTTTTATGGCATCACAGCGGGTAGATGGTTGACCACAAAAGTGTCGGAGTTTGGCATGAAGGCTGATTACTTTGACTTTGGTGTCGATACCGATATCTACAAGCCAACGACTATGCCGTTAAAAGAGAAGAAAATATGCTTTTACGCCCGTCCGGTAACAGAGCGCCGCGCATTCGAGCTGGGAGTCATCGCTCTCGACATCTTCCATAAAAAACACCCTGAATATAAGATCGAGTTCTTTGGCTGGGATGTATCCGAGTACGAGATACCCTTCCCATACGTCAATAGAGGGGTGTTAAACCACGAAGAGTTGGCGACATTATACAAAGAATCGGCTGCCTGCTTGGTTTTGTCTTTGACTAACGTGTCGCTCCTGCCTTACGAACTACTTGCGGCGGGCTGTGTTCCTGTCATGAATGACGGCGATAACAACCGGCTGGTTCTTGGCGAGAATAAGTACATAAAATACACCGGCACGTCCCCGATCGAGCTTGCAAACGGATTGGTTGAGGCTGTAGAAAACCCCAAATTGCAACAGGACGCCAAAAAGTCCAGCGACAGTGTTGCAAATTTGCCGTGGGACGAGTCGTACAAAAAAGTAGAGCGCATTTTGTTGCGCGAAGTAACAGGAGTGAAGAAGCGTGCCTAGAGCAATAAAAGCCACCATATTTATTCCGGTTTACAACGGCGAAGACTACTTGCGGGATGCCCTGAGGATGATATTTCGACAGAAGGCAGATTTTGCTTACGAGGTATTCATCATAGACTCCGGGTCGACTGACACATCGCTCGATATCATCAAAGAGTATCAAAAGCGGCATGACAACTTGCGGTTGGAGCAGATACCAAACAGCGAGTTTGGCCATGGCAAGACACGCAATCTTGCCGCCAAAAAGGCAAAGGGTGAATTTATCGTGTACTTGTCTCAGGACGCAATCCCGGCTCATAATGAATGGCTGGTAGAAATGTTGGCGCCGTTTGAGATACACGATAAGGTGGTTGCGGTGTTTGGAAAGCAAGACCCCAGGCGGAAGTGCTTTCCTTTAATGAAGTACGATATTCAGAGGGTGTTTTCTGACGCCGGGCCTGCTTACGCCGGCATTTCGCTGTTTTATGACGGTAATTTCCTTAAAGATGAGGGCGCTCGCGACCTCGCAACCTTTTATTCCGATGTGAACTCGGCCACTAGACGTGAGTTTTTGCTGAATACCATACCCTACCGCGATGTGCCTTACTCTGAAGACCAGCTGTTTGGTCAGGATGTCATACGAGCCGGGTATTACAAAGTGTATACGCCAAGAGGTAACGTCGTTCACTCCAATGACCTAACTCTAAGAAAGTATCGTCACCGAATGTACGATGAGATTATCGGTTTACGAAAAATCGGGCGTAAAGTCCCGAAACCAGGAGTAATAGGCTTGGTAAAGGGCATAATGAGAGATGAGGTACGAATCCTTATGGACAGCCAGTATGGCAGGAAGCGGAAGCTCTTTTGGCTGGTTGTTAATCCCTTGTATCACATTCAGCGCTGGCGTGGCATTAGGCTGGGTGTCCGTGCCAAACTGGAGGATCCCGGTCAGCACGCTAAATATTCGCTCGAGGCTATGGCAAAAAACGCACGTGTTAGGACAAAGAGCTAACAACAGTACGGCTGAGCAGTGTTGTATTCGCCTCCACAGTCAGTGCATATCTACACCATAACCGTTATAATAAGGATATGGTTAAAACGAAAAAGCTAGGAACCATCCCACTGACAGTGCTGGTGATTGCATTAATTCTTGCGGTCGGCGGCGTCGCTTTTGCCGTCACAAACATGGCAAAGCAGGATGGCGACAATATTGTAGATCAAAACCCACAACAGATTGGTGACGACGCCAAACAGGCGATAGTCGACCAGAAAAACAAGGAAGAAGAGAACCCGGATAGTGGCGCTGTGACAAAGGCCGACATCACCGTTGTTGACGCAACGTACTATACGATCCAACCCGGCGCGCAGGCTGACGCAATCGAAGTCAGGGCGTTTTCGAATAATGTAGTCACTGCAGGCACCTGCAAAATAACAGTTACCAGCAAGAATGGCACAATATATACCCGTGAAGTTTCGGCCGAACCCGACGGCAGAAGCAGCTGGTGCGGAACCGCAACCATCCCCGTCGATAAGCAATTATTTGATTCAGAATCCCCATGGAAGGCGAAGATCGAATTCGTTTCGCCAACAGCGACCGGTAGCGCAGAAGTTGATGTAAAGGTTATGTAGCGCATGGCACGTCGTAGAGTTTACGTCTGGAACATGGGGGTTTCGTACCGCGGTCTGTCGTGGATAACACTGTGCGCACTCCTGCTGGTGGGTATGGGCATGTCGATCTTTTGGCTGCAGCGTCAGAGCACTGTCGACGCACTGTCAGTGTCGGATTTTAAGCCCGGAAATATAATGTCAGACAGCGTGTTTTTTGACGGCGGCCGAATGAACGAATCGTCGGTCCAGAATTTCCTCAATGCCAAGATGCCATCATGCGACACCTGGGGCACCAAACCGCACAGTAGTGGGCAGTCAAGGGCGCAGTACGGCGCTTCGCAGGGTAATCCCGCTCCATACACGTGTTTAAAGGATTACCGTCAGAATACCCCTTCTATGTTGGCCGAGTCGGGGCTTTGCTCTGCATATTCCGGCGGCTCTAATCAGTCTGCTGCCAAAATTATTGCCGATGTAGGAGCGGCCTGCGGCATTAATCAGCAAGTGCTCATTGTGCTGCTACACAAAGAACAGGGGTTGGTGACCGACGAGTGGCCTTGGACGGTACAGTACACTAAGGCAACCGGGTTTAGTTGTCCGGACACTGCGCCTTGCGATCCGAGCTTTGGCGGATTCTTTTACCAGGTCTACTATGCCGCTCGTCAGTTCAAAAAATACGCTCGTGACCAAACAGGATACAAGGCTTACAGGAACAACTATGTACAATACAATCCCAACGCTTCGTGTGGGGGAACCAATGTTTACATAGAAAACCAGGCTACCGCGGGTTTGTACACGTACACCCCGTATCAACCAAATCCCGCTACTCTTGCCTGGAAGTTAGGGAACGGGCCGTCCGTGTCATCGAGCTATCCCGGCTGTGGCGCATTTGGTAACGTAAATTTCTTTATCTACTTTAGTAACTGGTTTGGTCCGACTCAGGCCGGCAGTTTCTTGCTGCGCACCCCCGAGAATGCGACGGTATATCTTGTAACGGATACGCACAAATACCCGATTGCCGACATCAATATACTGGGAGCCTTGCCGTTTGGTCCTGTTGGATTTGTGTCCCAGTCGTATCTGGACGGTAAGCAAACGGGGCAAGTGATGCAGCGTATTATTCGGGATAGTCGGGGCACGGTTTACTATTTTGACTCCAGTATAAAACTTGCGTTCCCCAGTTGTGCGCTGGTCGAGGATTATGGATATTCTTGCGGCGACTCCGTGCTTCTAAATGACGTACAGGTAGGGAGTTTCGCGACCGGTCCGCAGATGACACGATTCTATCGCACTACCAGCGGAAAGAACTTCTACATACAGGGTGGTCAGAAGCGAGAAATCTTCGATACGCAATCTCTGACGAATGTTGGGCTGTCTGGCTCGTTTAATGTCCTAACCGAGAGTCCGCTAGGAAACCTTGCCTACGGCGCGCCTATTACGCGTGCAGGGGTAATAGCCCAGCAGCGCGGACAAAACGTTCGCTTTGCGCTGACTGGATCCGCTAAGAGACCGGTAGGGCACGAGCTATGGGATCAAACACGACTAAAGGCGTTGCCTGCCGGACAACTTGATCCGCAATCTCTCAATCAGATAACTACAGGTGCTGCGATTACGCCGCTGTTTTACGACTCGGTCACACAGAAACCGTACGTGCTAGGCTCTGACGGGCGACACCTCATTAATAATTCCAGCACTCAGTGGGGAGCGGCTGGCGCGGCAGTGTTAGAGAGCGCGATTCAGTCTCAGCTTCCCATTGTCGGCAATGCTGATGTGTCGTTAGTAAAATCTCATTCAAATGGAACAGTGTATGCACTTGATGCGGGAAAGAAGCGAGTGTTATCGTCTTGGGATGATTTACTTCGGGTCGACCAAAGTGCTACTATTTTGAGCCTTCCAGATTCTGTCGTCGGTGCTTTGTCAAGCGGTGCACCGGTTATGTCGCAGGGCACACTCGTTAAGTCGCCAGACAACGGTACGGTTTACTACGTTGACGGCATGAACACCATAATTCCCTTGACGACCTTTGCTATCTCGGACGAACTAGGGGTTAAAACGCTGAAAGTGTACCCTAAGTCCACGGTAGATGCATACACCAAGCACTCGCAGACACTTCGTTCGGTTGTGACGTGCGGTGGTGCAACACATTGGGGCTTAGGCGGTAAGTTGTATAACCCTGCTGGATCTCCCATTAGTTCTGTTGCAGGCGTAATACCGTTGGCGCTTGAGGCTTGTCCGGCTGCAGTAAGTGGTCTCGGCCCCTCCTTGTTCTGGACTAGCTCGTACGGCACTATATACCGTATTGTAAACGGCGTTAAGTATCCTATCTCTGGATACAATGCGTACGTACAATTGGGTGGCGACGGAAGCAACACTATAAGAGTAGGTGATATCTCGCTCGGATTATTACCCACAGGTGCCACGCTTTAAGGCATTTGGTTTCTTGTTTTTCTCGTATAAATTACGGGGTAGCTGTTATAATTTATGACAATGAAAGGCGTGCTATCTCGAATGCTCCGCATACCGCGGCCACTGCCATTTTTTGTCGTAACGGCAACAACTTTTGGTTTTTTGTTTCTAATGATCACTCCGCCTTTTCAGGGTGCTGATGAGATGTCGCACTATGTTCGAGCCTACCAAATATCCCAAGGTAATCTGATAGTGGACACAAATGCCGAAGGGGTGGTCGGCGGTGAGTTACCCACGTCCATTGATGAGATAGCTAGTATAACTGGTCGGCCGTCTATACAGTTTCATCCCGAGCTCAAATACGATCTACGTCAGACCAAAAGAGCGTTAGCTGTTAGAGATGTTGAGGGCCAGAATAAATTCTATGATTTTGCCAATACTGCTGCTTATTCGCCCGTACCGTACGCTCCGTCTGCAGTAGGAATTGGAGTGGCGCGGACGCTACATTTGCCACCTCTCGTAACCTTATATGCTGGTAGATTAGGTAATCTTTTGGCCTGGGTAGGGTTGATTGCTCTCGCTATTCGTCTGATTCCTGCCAGAAAATGGGCTGTTGTGGCCGTTGGTCTTTTGCCAATGGGATTGTTTCAGGCGTCTATGCTCAATGGCGACGTTGTAACCTTTGGTTCACTTGCCGTATTTTTGGCGCTCATACTTTATTATCGTGAGCGGAAAACTGTAGTATCCATCAAAGAAATACTCTTCCTTATGGCCACGGCGGCGGCAATGGTGCTTAGTAAGAATGTTATGTTTGTGCTTCTTCCGCTGGTCCTACTATTACATAAGCAAAATTTCGTGTCTGCGCGCATTGCCTGGATTAGTAAGATGTCATTAATTTTTGTACCGCTGTTTGTCTATGCGTGCTGGTTTTTGGTGGTACAGAGTATAGACGTACAGTCTACCTATGTTCACGGACAAGATCCTGCTGCGCAGCTAAGCTTAATTCTACGTAATCCATTAGAGTTCGTCGCTGTGATGTGGAATACGTACTTTTTCACATGGGGTGATTACATAACCAAATCCTTCATTGGTGTATTTGGATGGGCCGATACGCCATTATCAGAAGGGATCATTGTTATTGGCTACATCAGCCTGTTCATTATATTGGCAGGGTCTTACGAGTCTAATTACAAAGAGCAAATTTCAAAGAAGGGGAAGCAGCTGGTGGCGTTATTGGCCGCAGTATACTTCTTGGCGGCAAGTGCAGCGCTGTATGTCTATTATTCTCCGGTTGGCTTTGGAATAATCTACGGGCTTCAGGGGCGGTACTATTTGCCTATTGCTTTTGCGTTAATCCCGATCGTGAGGATGCGCAAGATTATCATTGATAATACGCTGTATAAACGCTTGGCGATGGCGCTGCCGGTATTTCTACTTGTGGCAAGCGTAATTACAATCGTAAACAGGTATTACCTGCCTAATATATAGAACATGGCTGAGTATAAGAACGAATTGAAGAAAAAGAAAATCGGAATATTTTCCGGGTACTATGTGCCGCATCTTGGGGGTGTCGAACGGTACGTTGATAAGTTGTCGGCTGCACTCGTTCGACTTGGATATGAGGTGGTCATTGTTACGTCTAAACACGACGACCTGAAGAGTGTAGAGCAGAAGGATGGTCGTACTGTTTACAGACTTCCCATCCGCAATATTGCAAAGGAGCGTTACCCTATTCCAAATCCGACGCCAGAATACAAGAGGCTGATGCAGGAGATAGAGAACGAGGGCATCGATGTTTTTTTGCTTAACACCAGATTTCATCTGACTAGCTTAGTCGGCGCGAGGATGGGTAAAAGATTGGGTCGCCACGTTATGTTGATAGACCACGGAACCGGGCACTTTACGGTAAACAGCCCAGTATTGGACTTCTTTGGAAAGATATACGAGCATGTATTAACGTGGTGGATGAAGCGGTATGTCGATAATTTTTACGGGGTTTCAGAGGCCTGCAATGTCTGGTTAAAGCACTTTTCGATTCGTGGCACGGGTGTTTTTTACAACTCTATCGACCCTGTCGACGGCGCAAGGGTAGAGGATTATTATAAAGACACATATAGTAAAGACGCTGTTGTTATAAGTTATGCAGGTCGCGTTATAAAAGAAAAAGGTGTTCTTAATTTGCTGACTGCATTTCTTGAGTTTGAGCAAAGGCACCCTGAAATAAAAGCTAAGCTTGTTATAGCGGGGGATGGTCCGCTTCTGGAGGATATAAAGCGGGATTATAAGAGTCTGTCGATCGATTTCATTGGTAAGGTAGATTTTGCGCACGTGATGGCTTTGTATAAGAGATCTGATATTTTCGTGTACCCATCGCTGTATCCAGAAGGCTTACCGACTTCTATTCTGGAGGCTGGGCTTATGGATTGCGCCGTAATTGCGACGCCGCGAGGTGGAACTACAGAAGTTATTGCGCACGAACAGCATGGTATAATTACCGATGGAAGTGCAGCAGAATTGGCTGATGCGATAGCGCGTCTGGCAGGAGATTCTGTATTGAGGCACAAATTCTCCCAAGCGCTAAAGCGCAAGGTAGAAGAACAGTTTAATTGGGACGCCGTTGCCCTGGCGGTCGGCAAGGAAATCAGAAATCTGGAGGATACACGGAATGAGTAAAGTGCGAGTAGCAATCGTTGGGGCAGGAAATATATCGAATACGCGTCATATCCCGGCGCTACGAAAGATTGCCGAAGCAGAAATCGTAGGCACCATCAGCAACAAGGTAGAGAGAGCTAAAGGAACGGCCGAGAAACACGGGATTGCTAATTTCGCTACCGTTGAAGGTGACTTCGACAAAGATGTTGTATCGCTCAAGAACGTTTCTTGGTTTAGTGATGTTGATGCAGTGGTTATTGGCGCCCCACCGCACCTTCATTACTGCTTGGTCAAGACTGCACTTATGCTCGACAAACATGTGCTGGTTGAAAAGCCAATGATGATGAACAAGGCAGAATGCGATGAGCTTATTGCGCTCGCCAAAAAGAAGCAAAAAGTTTTTTATGTGATGCACAATTTCCAGTATGCAGGTCAGATGCTTCGCCTGAATGAGATAATTAAGTCCAAACGCTACGGCGACATTATTTCGATTACCGAGGTGCAGTTTACGAACCATGATAGGCGTCTGCCCGAATGGTATAACGACCTGCCTATGGGGCTGTTTTACGACGAGGCAGCGCACTTTGTGTACTTGCTGGAACGGCACGCAGGGGGGCTGGTTATCGATAATTCATATGCGGTATACGATCAAGACAAGAGCGTCAGCACTCCCAGGACTCTTACCGTAAACGCTACCGCCGGTGATATTCCAGTGACTATGATGCTTGATTTTCACTCTCCAGTTTGCGAATGGTACTACATCGTAAACTTTAAGAAAAAGATACTGATATACGATTTCTTTAAAGACATTTTAGTTGAGCTGCCAACAGATAACGAGCACCTCGCTGGGGATGTCCTAAAGAATTCTGTCAGATACACATGGCAGTATTGGAGCCGGTTCGTCACGAACGGCTTGCGGATGTTTACAGGAGGCTTGTTATACGGGCATGATGTCGTGTTGCGTAGCTTTGTTGGTGCCGTGCAAGGTGGCGAGCAGGATGAGTACCTGACTGCCGAAAACGGACGAACCAACGTGATGTCCATCAATGAGATTGTCGAAAAGGCTAAAGGCAAAAAAGCATGAACATTGCACTCATAGTGCTTTATGTCGTGTTCGCGGTTGGCGGTTCCACGCTTATTAAATATGGCGGTTTGGCGAAGGTGGCCTCTGTGGTGATGTTGCCGGTCGTGCATGTCAGCGTGTCGCTTGTGACGCTTGCCGGAATGTTTTGCTATGGCTTGAGCTTTTTGTTTTACGTACTGCTGTTGAATAAATTTGACCTGTCATTCATATCGCCACTTACAGTAGGTGTGGTATATGTTTTGCTTATGGCAACAGCGATATTCGTGTTTAACGAGCAATTCACTCTGATGAAGACAATAGGCTGTGCGCTGATTCTTGCCGGAATTCTTCTGATTTTATTTGCAGCACCATCCACTACAGCTACATAGTATTTACTGTCCGGTAATCTGAGTCTTATGGACTAGAATTTATGATGATTTTGAATGGAGTGCGAGACGTTTATTTTAGTTTTGGGTCGTCTTGGCCTTCTGAAAACTTAATAGAGAGCTCTTGGTGCAAATCGCGCACGGTGCGTTCGGTGTTTTCGATGTGTTGCCGTTGGTAATTAACGACGTAGAATAGGAATACGAGCGCGGTTGTTTGCACGATGTCGAACAGGCTGAGTTCGTCAGAGTCGAGCAGTGGTTTGCCGTTTAGGTAGTTGTACATAGGAAAAGAACCAACCAGGACTATGAGCACGAGCGCCCACAAGGCGATCTGACGCCAAAAACGCTCTTTGCTGACCTTGTTCATTTTGTACTGCGTGAGAATGGCGACGAAAGCCATCAGTATCAAAGGCAGGTTACATAAAACTAATACGATATATCTCATTCAAACATCTCCACTATCCTGCGTTTCAGTAGTGTCTTCAGAATATTGATGCCGTTCCAGTTGCTCTGGCCTCTGCCCTTGGATGTAGAATAAGAGGTGTAGATAACCTTGATCGGATATTCATCGATACGCAGTTTTTGTTGTCGGGCTCTCCATAGCATCTCGGAGCAAACTTCGTAGCCATTCGTTTTCCATCGCAGGCTCTCTATGGAGCGACGGGAAAATATGCGTAGGCCTGACTGTGAGTCGGTCACTCTTACTCCGAACAGCATGAATGTAATAAAGCTAAGTCCCCAGTTGCCGATGCGTTTGACCCAAGACATACCACGAGGATTTATGAGGCGGCTGCCGATGAGTAGATCTGAATCGCCTTTTGAAAGGAGCTGCACCCCCCGTAGGACGTCTTTCGGGTTGTGTTGGCCGTCTGCGTCCGATGTAGCCACAATATCAAAGCCATTTTGACGAGCGTAGCTCAGGCCGGTAGCGAATGCGCCACCTTGCCCGGTGTTGAGTATGTGGCGGATAACGTGTGCGCCGCCAAGACGCGCTTGTTTGGCAGTATCATCTTTCGAGCCGTCATCAACGACTATGACTTGCGCGTCAAATTCGCTTTTGCGAAAGGTGCTGCGTAATTCCGTAACAACATCACGAACAATACGCCCCTCATTATGAGCGGGTACTACTAAAGCAACACTTATTTTACTGTCTTTCATGAGTCTTCTGGTTCAATTCTACAGTAATATAGCGTCAAAATCGACCAGATGTAACTCTGTAGTGAGTATTGGCGTTTTTCAGTGGTATAATAGCTGGTATATGAAGATACTTGTGACTGGTGGTGCAGGCTATATCGGTAGCGTGGCAACCGTAATTTTACGTGAGGCGGGTCACGAAGTGGTGGTTTTGGACAATTTGTCTCAGGGGCACAAAGAAGCAGTTCCAGAGGGCGTAAGGCATATACAGTCCGATATCGCTAACATTACCGAGGTAATAAGCGCCGAGGATAAGTTTGATGCGGTTGTGCATCTCGCAGCCTTCATCGCAGCTGGCGAATCCATGGAGCAGCCAGAAAAATACTGGCACAACAACACGATCGGTACGCTAAGGCTCTTGGATGGAATGCGGGAGCTGGGAATACGCAAACTGGTATTTGCATCGACGGCTGCCGTTTACGGCAATCCCGATCGCGTGCCTATTACCGAAGATCTTTCTACGCATCCGACTAATACATACGGCATGACAAAGCTCGCCATAGATATGGCGATTACCAGTGAGGCGATCGCTCATGGACTTGCGGCAACCTCTTTGCGTTTCTTTAATGTGGCGGGCGCCTATGGCGAGGCAGGAGAACGGCATCAGCCCGAAACGCACATAATCCCGATCATACTAGAGGTTCTTGCGGGCAAGCGTAAGGCTTTTCAGTTGTACGGGGAGGATTATCCTACGCCCGACGGTACATGCATCCGCGATTATATTCATGTTGCCGACCTGGCGCGCGCTATGGTCTTGGCCCTTGATAAGCTCGAGGCTGGCAAGCACGCCATCTACAACTTAGGCAACGGGAGCGGCTTCTCTAATAAAGAGGTCATCGTTGCCGCAGAAGAAGTAGCCGGCAAAAAATTGTCCTACACTACCGCGCCACGCCGCGAAGGTGATCCTGCAATATTGGTCGCATCGAGCGTCAAGGCGCAACAAGAGCTAGGCTGGATTCCGCAGCGACCTTTGTTGCGCGATATGATAGCCGATGCCTGGCAGTTTATACGAAAGAATCAAAGCTAAAGACGACTTCTTTTGGAGCCGTCTTGTATTACAGATCGGTGCTGATAACTACTGATGCCGCAAAAGGCGAAGTAGGTACTCGCCGTATCCGGATTTGACCAGATCTTGCGTCAGGTCGACCAGTTGGCCGTCGTCGATGTAGCCTTCTTGCCAGGCGACTTCTTCGATGCAACCCACCTTGAGGCCGGTACGTTTTTCGATGACTTCTACGAACTGCGATGCATCTGTCATCGAGCCGAACGTTCCTGTGTCCAGCCAGGCGGTGCCGCGGTCCATGGTCTGGACACTCAGTTTACCTCGCTTGAGATACTCCGCGTTAACGGCAGTGATCTCGAGCTCGCCCCGCTCGCTTGGCGCAATATTTTTGGCGATATTCACAACGTCGTTGTCGTAAAAGTACAATCCGACCACCGCATAACTGGATTTTGGATCGGCAGGCTTTTCCTCGATAGATACGGCTCTCATGTCGCCATCAAACTCTACGACGCCATAGCGCTCCGGGTCTGCGACCGGGTAAGCAAAGACGATGCCGCCATCCGGATCGGTGCATTCTTTGAGGCTGTTGCCAAAGCCGTGGCCGTAAAAGATGTTATCGCCGAGCACCAATGCGACCTTGTCGTCACCGATGAACTCCTCGCCGATGATAAACGCTTGGGCAAGGCCGTCAGGACTTGGCTGAACGGCGTACTCGAATCGGCAGCCAAGCTGCGAGCCGTCGCCGAGTAAGCGCTGGAACTGCGGTTGGTCCTCGGGTGTGGTGATAATTAGAATTTCACGGATACCGGCCATCATAAGGGTAGACAACGGGTAATAGATCATCGGTTTATCGTATATGGGCATGAGCTGCTTGGAAATGCCCTTGGTGATGGGGTAGAGGCGGGTGCCCGACCCACCGGCAAGGATTATGCCTTTCACGCCAAGCCTCCTTGTTTGATGTAGTTGCGCAGATCGTCGCGCCAGTCGCGCAACATCAATCCGGTGGCTTTGATTTTACCCAAGTCGAGTGCGCTGTTGAGTGGGCGCGGAGACACGTTGGGCTTGCTGGCAAAATATTCCTCGGTAGTGGTGTCGGTAACGGTAAGATCGGTTCGACTCAAGGCTTCGAAGATGGCGCGGGTAATGTCTGCCCAGCTGGCTGGCTCGCCATCGTTGCTGAGGTTATATGTGCCGTAAGGAGCGTTGGTTCCGAGTAAGTGGGCTATGCCGTCGACGAGTGTTCCGGTAAAGGTGAGGCGTCCGACTTGGTCGGCAACAACCGTAGGCGAAATATTCTTTTCGGCCAATCCTGCCATAGTACGTACAAAGTTGTGGCCGTCACCGATAACCCATGAGGTGCGCAAAATGTAGTGCTTTGGCGCGATACTGACAGCGATGTCGCCAGCTGCCTTGGTTTGTGCGTAGACACCCAGCGGCGCAAAGGTCTCTTCCTCGGTGTGAGGCGCCTTAGTGCCGTCAAATACGTAGTCACTCGAGAGGTGAACCAGGGTGATGTCGTGCAGGACGGCGATCTTTGACAAGTAGCCTACGGCGTGCGCGTTGACGTTCCATGCTGCCGCGCGGCCTTCGGGTGTTTCGGCGCCGTCGACGTTGGTGTAAGCGGCGGCGTTAAGAATAACATCTACCCCGGACCAATCGTACGAAGAAATCATATCCCAGTCGGTCATGTCGAACGTGTCGCGGTCTACGGCTTTTGCGCCGGGGTACTTGGCCTGCAAGGCCTTGCCAAGCTGTCCATATGCGCCAATGATGAGTATGCGTGATTCGTCCATTATGCCTCCGTAGGTTTAATGTCTTTAAGCATTGGGTGATTCTTGTCTTTGTCCGAGATCAGGTCGTCGGATATGGTTATGGGCCAGTCAATTGCCAGATCAGGGTCGCGCAGGTTTACAAACGAGTACCGTGCGTCAGGGGACCAGTGAGCGTTTACGAGGTAGGTGTATACCAGGTCGTCGGTAAGCGCTTGGAATGAGTTGCCGCAACCTCGGGGTACAAAAATGGCGGTGTTGGGCGTGAGGTGAAAGGTTTCGACGTTGCCGAATGATTCGCCCGGGCGCAGGTCTACGATGGCGGCAAACGCCTCACCGTTAGCCAGCGATATAAATTTGTCCCAGGGTTCGGCGTGGATGCCTCGGGCTACGCCGCGGCTTTTGTTGAACGAAACATTGTTTTGGACAATGACAAAATCATCGATAGCCTTTCGGTGCTGGGCATCGATCGCGTCCAGTGCGGCTTTGATTTTTTGCTGCTGATAATTTTCTTTAAACCATCCTCGATTATCGCCGCGCACATCCAACTGGAATTCAAATAAGCCCGGAATGGAGGTGCTTCTGGCTGTGAGGTCTTGACTGATTGGTTCCCACGATTCACCCATTGATCTGCTCCTTTTTTAGATACTCCTTGGCGAGAAAATAAGCGGCTATGCCTGTGGCGCACCGAACTTCTCCTGACATAATCATGGCATCCATTTCGTCAAAAGACAACTTCTTGAGCTCGAGAATGCCGTCCGTTTGGTCGAGTGTGTCGCTAACTTTTGTAAGCGAGCGCGCCAAAAATACCTTTGATTTAAATGTTGTCATGCCGGGCGCCGAGAACAATTCGCCGAGCAGTACCATATCCGCGGCCAGGAGACCCGTTTCTTCTTGTAACTCGCGCCGGGCGCTTTCGGCAGGGTCCTCGTGCTGGGGTGCCCGGCCCGCCACCGTTTCCCACAATTCTTTCTTGAGGGTATAGCGGTATTGGCGAACGAGGTAGGTGTTGCCGTCTTCGTCAACAGGGATGACATAAACGGAGTTATCTGTGGACTCGCAGTAGCCGTAGATCGTTTCTTTACCTGCCGGGTTAATGGCTTTGTCTTCGTGTACGCGCATGAACGGGTTTTCGTACGCGACACGTGAAGAGAGTGTTTTCCAGTCGCCCACGGACTACTGTCCTTGCTTGGCGTAGGCTGCTTCGACCGCTTCTTTTTGGTGCTTCCACCATTCTTCGTTGGCGGCATACCAGTCGATGGTTGCCTGGATACCTTGGCGTAGGTTTGTGTACTTTGGCTCCCAGCCCAGCTCGGTACGTAGGCGGGTAGCGTCTATCGCGTAGCGCATGTCGTGACCTGGGCGGTCGTTCACATGGTCATACCAGTCCGCAGGTTTGCCCATAAGCTCGAGAATTGTCTCGACGACGTTCTTGTTGTTTTCTTCGCCGTCGGCGCCAATCAAGTACAGTTCGCCGGACTTTCCCTTGTCCAAAATGACGTGAACAGCGGCATTGTGGTCGTCAACGTGAATCCAGTCGCGCACGTTGAGCCCTTGGCCGTAGAGTTTTGGTTTAATTCCTGCCAATACGTTAGTAATTTGTCGAGGAATAAATTTTTCGACATGCTGGTAAGGGCCGTAGTTGTTAGAGCAGTTGCTGAGGGTTGCGTTGATGCCGAATGAACGAACCCATGCCTTGACCAGTAGGTCGGAGCCGGCTTTGGTAGAGGAGTACGGGCTGGAGGGGTTGTACTGCGTTTGCTCGGTAAACTTGGCCGGGTCATCCAGCTCGAGGTCGCCGTAGACTTCGTCGGTCGATATATGATGGAGACGTTTGCCGTGTTTGCGAATCGACTCTAGAATGGTGGCGGTTCCCACCAGGTTGGTGTTGATAAACGGCCAGGGGTCGCGAAGCGAGTTGTCGTTGTGGCTCTCGGCGGCGAAGTGTACGACGATGTCGGTCTCGCTTACCAGCTTGTCCATCAAGTCGCGGTCGCAAATATCGCCGGTTACGAACTCGATCTTGTCTAGTACCGACTTGAGATTGTCCGGATTGCCGGCGTACGTAAGTTTGTCGATCACCGTTACCTGGTATTCGGGACGGTTGTTAAGGGTGTAATGCACAAAGTTTGCCCCAATAAACCCTGCACCACCGGTGACTAGCATTTTCTTCATGATTGTACGTTTGTGCCTTTCTGGTTGTCCTTAAGCAGTAAGTGCTGCGTTTAGTCCTATTTCTAAGACTTATAAGCTACCTAGCAAACTTATTTTATAATTTACCGATGAGTTTGTGCGTTGTCATTTATGGATGTGCAGCTAAGTGCAATTTTTACAATGATGATTACTTGCTCTCGACCGTTGATCGAATGGCTGCAATCATCTCGTCCATCGCCTCTTGTGTTTGAGCCTCGGCGTTAAGCTTGACTACCGGCTCGGTATTGCTGGCGCGAAGGTTGAACCATTTGTCAGGGTAGTTGACGGTAATACCGTCTAGCCAGTCTTGTTCGCCGTCATTAAAGGCTTCGGCAACGCGTTGCAGTACCGCCTGCGGGTCATCCGTTTTAAAGCTGATCTCTGGAGGCATAACGTAGCGGCGGTACTCATCAGCCAGCTCGGACAGCTTTTTTCCGGAGTCGCCGATGGCCTGCATGGCGACGAGGGCGGTGATCATGCCGGAGTCGGCCTCGTAATTCTCTTTAAAGAAGAAGTGGCCGGTGGTTTCGCCGCCAAAGTGTGCGCCGACTTCGCGTAGTTTTGCGCCGATTGATGTACGGCCGGCTTTGGTGCGCACTGGCTGGCCGCCCCATTCTTTGATGAGTTCTAGGGTTGCACGCGAGGTGCGTACCTCGTGCACAATCTGCGTGCCAGGGAATTGTTGCAGGTAGTAATGAGCGACAATGGCCAAAAGGTCGGTGCCCGGCACGGGGCGGCCCTTGTCGTCTACAAAGGCTGCACGGTCGCCGTCGCCGTCAAAGGCGATGCCAAAATCTAGGTTTTGGCTGACGACACGCTCGGATAGATCCCGTAGGTTTTCGACGTGCATCGGGTTGGCTTCGTGGTTTGGGAAGGTGCCGTCCGGTTCGAAGTACATCTCTTCGGCCTTTACGGGCAACTTAGGCAGGATGTGCGGTAAGATTGCGCCGGCCATGCCGTTACCGGCGTCGATTGCGATTCGGAACGGCTTGAGCTCGTCGATAAAGCTTAGGCAGTGCTCGACCCATGCCTCTGTGATGTCGCGGCTCTCGACTTTGCCCGGTTCTGTCGCTGCCGGCTCAAATGTACCGGCGATGACGGCGTCACGGACGTCGGCCAATCCGGAGTCTAGTCCTACGGCAGTCACTTTGTCGCGGTACAGCTTAATTCCGTTGTCGGCCCCGGGGTTGTGGCTGGCGGTGATAATGGCGCATCCAGCCAGGTCGTACTTGCCGACCGCAAAGTAGCCCATATCCGAGGTCACCATACCGATGTCCCAGACATTGAGTCCTTGCTCGGTCAAGCCTTTGATAAACGCTTGGGCCAGCTCTGCAGAGTCGGGGCGCATGTCGTGTCCGACGGCCACGGTGCCTTTGATTGGCAGCCAGTCGGCAAACGCCCGACCGATATTCTCGCTTACCTTGGTGGTTAGCTCGCTGCCCACCTTCCCGCGAATATCATATGATTTAAAGATGTGAGATATATCCTGCATAAACCCTCTCAGTTATCAGTACTGATAGCATACCGTGCGACCAGAGCTGTTGTCTATGTGATAAGATGTGGACATGAAGATACTTATTGTTGCCGGGGGTCAGGGCACAAAGTTGTGGCCATACTCCCGCGTAAATAAACCCAAGCAGTTTCAGGCTGTTATCGGCGAGGTTTCCAGCTACGAACAGACTGTCGCCACACTTCTAAAGCAGCACGCCGCAGAGGATATCTACGTTTCGACCAAGCGCAAGTTTATCAAGTACGTCTCTGAGCAGTCGCCGCAAATTCCGCTCAAAAATTACATAATCGAGCCCGATACGCCCAAAGACCGCGGTCCGGGCGAGGGTTTGGCGTTTTTGCGTCTTGCTATGCTACACCCCGACGAACCGTTTTTTTTGATTCAGTCCGATCTGATTCGCGTACCAGACGAGAAGTTTTTGCAGACCATAAAAGCCGCCGAAGAGATCGTCAAAAAACACAAGCGTTACGTGACCGGCGGCATTAAGGCGACCACTCCAAGCATGGCGGCCGATTACCTGCAATTGGGCGAGCGCGTAGCCAAGAACGGTGTTGAGTCATACACCATTGACCATTTCCACTATCGAAAAAAGAGCTTGCGCGAAACTCGTCAACTTATCGAAAATTACCATGTCGTCGCTCACTGGAACCACTTGTGCTGGTACCCAGAACTCATGCTCGAAGCCTACAAAAAATACCGCCCCGATTGGTATGAGGGTTTGATGAAGATCAAGGATGTCATCGACCAACCCGGCGAGAGCGAAGCCATCGAAAAGATTTACAACGAGATGGAAAAAGGTCCAACAGAAGAGGTCACAAAGCACATCATGGGGTCCGGCGAGGCCATCGCCATGCTCTTGCCGTTTAAGTTAACCGACATCGGCACTTGGGGTGCCGTGTACGATTTCTTTGAGGACGGCGTGGGTAACTACGAAGACGGTAAGGTCGTTACCGTAGACACCAAGGGCTCGCTTATTAAGTCCAGTAATAAAGATAAACTCATTGCCGTTGCCGGCGTGCGCGATCTGATTGTCGTCGATACTGATGACGCACTGCTCATCGTTCCTAAAGAAGAGGTCGATAAAATCAAAGACCTTCAGCACATGCTCGAGGAGCGCAAAGAGACAGAGTATCTCTAGCCATGAAAAAGCTGGTTGCGTTTGATCTGGACGATACGCTGGCGGTTACCAAAAAACCGGTTAGTAATCGCATGGCGGGGTTGTTGGTTGAACTGGCGGATTGGTATGAGGTTTGCGTCATTACTGGCGGTCTCTACAAGCAGATAGAAGAGAACGTGATCGACCTTTTGGCTATCACGCCGACCAAGCTTGGGCGAATGCATTTTATGCCGGTAAACGGTGCACAGTATCATCATTACGATCCCGAGGCCGGTAGGTGGCAGCGGGAGCAGTTTGCTCAAGATTTGCCGCCCGCCGACAAGGCGCGGATTGCGCATACGCTGGAGCGGTTGGCAAGGGGGTTTGGATACTGGGAAGATAATTCTGCAGGGCCGATTATCGCCGATCGTGGCACACAAATGACGTACTCGGCGCTTGGTCAATATGCTCAGCCGGAGGCTAAATATGCGTGGGACCCCGACCGGACAAAGCGCCTGCGGTTATACGAAGCTGTGTCGGCCGAGCTGCCTGATTTTGAGGTGCGTATAAACGGCAATACCTCGTTGGACATCATGCGACCCGGCATCGATAAAGGGTTTGGCATCGAGCAGCTGCGCGCCAAGCTGGGGGTGGGGCGCGACGAAGTACTGTTTGTTGGCGACCAGCTACAAGAGGGCGGCAACGATTACCCGATTAAAGAGCTTGGTATAGATGTTATCACCGTAAAAGACGTCGAAGAGACAGAGCGAGTTATCGAACAGCTGATTGCCGAGCGAAAAAAACAGGTCAAAGTTCCGGCAAACCCTTGGGGTGACACCTCACTGCCAGAGGGGCTGGATGAGGTGGTGCGGGGCCTGATAGCCTTGCGCCCCGACTCGCGTCAAGACCTTAAACAGCAGGTTTCCGATTTGCTTCAGCCGCACGACGTGCAAGTCATGGACACGCACAACACCGAGTCGATTATGTTTCGCTTTGCTGAGGCTGAGGCCGAGTACGGACTCAAGATTGAGTTTGGCACCGCTGACGTAACCCGCAACGAGGCGCGCTGGTACGAGCTGATGCCGACTAATCTCAAGCCACATCATGTCTTATCGTACATCTCGAGCACGCATGCCTTTGTGTTGCTGCGATGGCTTGGCCATGCCCGTATGATCGAAGATATAGCGTTGTCGGGCGACCCAAGAACCATGGATCTTATCGTCCAGGCAATCGACCAAGACCGGCAGTTATTCGACAGTAACGTGATCGTTCCGCTCGAAACCTCGCGCGGCAGCAGCTTTTTCTTTGATAAATACCATTCGTACAATACAGCAGCGGCCAAATATCCGTACTTGCAGACTCTTTTGGATAGCGACGAGATAGTCGTTAACGGCCGCGCACTGGTTGGCCCGTACCGTTGTGTACAGCGTGTCCAGCAAGATGACCGACTGCGCGAGTATCTGTCGCCCGACCGTGCAGGGCTAATCCATGGTGATTCGCACGCGGGTAATTTACTTGCTGCAGATGGCCGGGTGTATATGATTGACCCCAAAACGACCAGTCATCTGCCGCTCGAATACGACACCGGGCGAATATTTTGGTCGATGACCGGCTGGAACGCGATTGTGCGCGGTGATTTTGTGCTTAGGCGCACGGATGTTGGCTACGAGCTGGACGTAAACGTGCCGCAGCGGTATGTGGACGGCTTGCCGCGGCTCCGGGCGCACTTCTCGGAGCGCGATTATCACCGAATGATGTATTCGTCGGCCATGCAGTACCTTACCCGCGTGTCGCATGCCGAAAACCAGGACGAAACAATAGCGTTGTACTTGCGCGGCCTACAGGTGTTTGCAGATTTGTTTGACGAGCTACAGATTGAGCTGTAATTGCTACTCTACAGTCACCGATTTGGCCAAGTTGCGTGGCCGGTCAACATCAAGGCCTTTGCCTACGGCGATGTAGTACGCAAAGAGTTGCATGACGATTGCCTCGAGGAGCGGGCTGGTTTGTTCGAGTGTTTTGGGGATGTAAATAACGTCGTCGGCGTGCTTGGCGACCGTTTTGTCGCCCTTGGTGGCGATAGCTACGATGCGGCCGCTGCGAGCCTTGATTTCCTGCATGTTCGAGACAGTTTTTTTGAGCATTGGCGAGTTGGTTGCCAGCGCCAGAGTGGGGAAGTCCTTGTCGATCATAGCGAGCGGGCCGTGCTTCATTTCGCCGGCGGCGTAGCCCTCGGCGTGGATGTAGCTGACTTCTTTGAGCTTGAGCGCTCCTTCTAGCGCGCCAGGATAAGAATAGCGGCGGCCGACGTACAAAAAGTCGCGGTAACCTTGGTACTTTTTGGCGATCCTTTTAATGGTCTCGGCTTGAGCCAGTACGGCCTCGGCCTTGGCGGGCAGAGCCTCTAGCTCTTCGAGCATAGGTTTATAGAGCTCGTTGCGGTCTTTGGCAAGGTCGAGGGCAATTAATGTAAGTACGGTAACCTGCGCGATAAACGCCTTAGTGCTGGCTACCGCTTGCTCTGGCCCGGCGTGGCAGTAGACGCCGGCGTCGGTCATACGTGCGATAGTGCTGCCAACTGCGTTGACAACGCCAAGCCGCAATACGCCGTAATCCTCAACCTTTTTAAGTGCGGCGATAGTGTCGGCGGTCTCGCCGGATTGTGACACGGCAATAAGCGCGGTGCTACGCGAAAACGGCTCGTTTTTGTACTTGAACTCGCTTGCCAGCTGCACCTCCACAGGAATGCCGGCGATTTCCTCGATGAGATATTCGCCGACCATCGCTGCGTAGGACGATGTACCGCAGGCCACAATAACGATGCGGTCGATGTATCGCAGTTGTCCGGCTACGCTATCTAGTCCGCCGAGTTTGACGGTATTGGTTGCAGCGTGGACGCGTCCGAGCGTGGCTAGGCGAATGGTTTGCGGCGCCTCAAAGATCTCTTTGAGCATAAAGTGCGGGTAGTCGCCCAAGTCCGCTTGGCTGGCCTCAAAGTCTAGGAGTTCGGTCTGGCGTTGCACTGCCGTGTCGCTTGTGAGGTCGGTGATTTTGTAGCTGCCGCACTTAACGATCACCATCTCGTTGTCTTGGACGTAGATGACCTCTTTGGTGTGCGCCAAAATTGCCGAAGGGTCGGAGGCGATTATGCACTCGTCTTTGCCCACTCCGATAACCAGCGGACTAGAGAGACGGGCGGCGTAGAGTGTTTCCGGGTCGGCAGTGTGCATGGCCAAGATAGCGTAGGCGCCGCGGATATCGCCGAGCGCGCGGGCAAAGGCTTGGGCGAACGAATCCGATTGCCTAAGGTAATAATCGAGCAGGTGGGCGACAACCTCGGTGTCGGTTTCGGAGGCAAAAATGTAGCCTTTTTCGCCCAGCCAATCCCGCAGTTCGGCGTAGTTTTCGATGATACCGTTATGTACGACAAGGATGCTGCCGTCTGCATTCGCGTGTGGATGTGCGTTAGCTACCGACGGCTTACCGTGTGTTGCCCAACGAGTGTGGCCGATAGCGAGCGGCGATGTCTGCACGCCGGCTTCGTCAACCAGTTGCTGTAAGGCGTCGACTCGCCCAATTTCGCGAAAAACATGCGGCTTGCCGCTTGCGTCCAAAATAGCGACGCCCGCCGAGTCGTAGCCGCGGTACTCAAGAGATCTTAATCCGTCGAGCACTACGCCACTCCCTTGGCGCTTGCCAATATACCCTACAATTCCGCACATAAAGCAGTCCTAATCTACGCAGCCGGTCTTAATTTTTGCGAGTGCGCTTGCTTATTGTAGGTGCTTTGGTGGTGTTTTTGCAGGGCTAATTGCACAAAATTTTTGACACTTTTTTGAAAGTTTTGAGGTGAAAATTGTTGCGAACTCTTGCGAATGTCAGCCGCATTGTACCGTTTTGGGTCAAATGCTTTGATTGCTTTGACGAGCGACTCGGGCGTTTGTTCGGCAAAGAATGTTCCCGTTTTACCTTCTTTGACGTAATCGAGCGGCCCGCCAAATTTTGGTGCGATGACCGGCGTTCCGGCAGCTAAGGCCTCGATACCGACTACGCCAAAGTCCTCGTAGGACGCCATAATAAAGGCCTCAGACGACACAAACAGATCGGCAACGGCCTCATCGCTGACAAACCCGGTAAACGTGACGCTAGGCCCAGCCATACGTCTGAGTCGCTCCAGATCGGGTCCGGTGCCGTAGACGGTAAGGGGTAGGTTTAGCTGTGTGCAGGCCTGCACGATAATGTCGTTGCGTTTAACAGGGGTTAGGCGTCCGCCGGCCAAAAAACCACGGCGTGATTTGGGCAGGCGAGCCTTTTCGAATCGCTCAATCAGCACCGGAGGGTGGATAACGGTAGAGTCACGGTCATAGTATTTTTTGATGTCGCTTTGGATATGGGTTGAGTTGGCGATGATGTAATCGGCGCGCTGGGCGGCTTTGTAGTCCCATTTGCGCAGTGGTTTGAGGAGGAGTTTGAGTCCGATCCGTGCCAAAGGGTCAAGCGCGCCAAAGCCCGGGTGTTGCATATAGGTGTCATATTGCCGCCAGTAGTAATGGGTAGGCGTGTGGCAGTAGTTGATGTGGACGGTCTGGTGGCCGGTCTTGACGCCAAATGCCTCGCCGTTGCCCGATACGCTAATTACTATGTCGTAGTCCGAAAAGTCTAGGCTTTCGAACCACCAAATCCGTAAAACCGGCAAAAACTTGCGCAGGCGCGAAAACGGCCAGCGCTGCAAGTAGCCGGTGACAACTTTGTTACCCAGTCGCTGTCGCCACTCGTCGCTGCAGTACGACGTAAAAATAGGCGCTTCTGGATAGAGTTTGTGTAGTTCGTGCGTAACGCGTTCGGCACCGCCGCCGTACAGCCAATCGTGCACAATTGCTACGCGTGGCGAGGCTTTGCTCACGAATTGGTTCCTCGTCCACCCAAGACCACGCGTACGGTTTTGATCAGGATTACGATATCCATCCAAAACGTCCAGTTTTGTACGTAGTATAGGTCGAGCCGGCGGCGTTCCTCAAAACTGATGTCGCGCCGCCCAGAAACCTGCGCCAAGCCGGTCAGGCCGGTCTTAACGGCTAGAATAAGGTTTTTCTTGGGGTGTTTCTCTATGTCGCCCGGATCTAGTGCCCGTGGCCCTACTAGGCTCAAGTCGCCCTTAATGACATTTAGAATCTGCGGCAACTCGTCCAGGCTGGTTCGGCGCAAAAAGCGGCCAACAGGGGTAATGCGCGGGTCGTTAGGTAATTGATCGCCGTTTTCGCGGAATTGCTTGAGCAGATCCAACCGACCCATTTTGGCAAAGCCTTCCTCAGGACTCATGCAATATTCCCAGTACATGGTGCGGAATTTATAAAAAGCAAATGTGTCGCCAAAGCGGCCGAGGCGTTTTGGTTTGTATAGGATCGGTGCGTTTGGTTCGATGATCTTTTGGGCGACGGCTATGGCGATCATCAGGGGCGTAAAGAGTATAAGTGCCAGCGTGCCCGCGACAATATCGAACGCGCGCTTGGCGACGCGCCCCCAACCAAAGAGTGCCGTCTGGTGTACGGTAATAACCGGCACGCTGCTGCGGAATAACTCGACCTCTAGGTTACCGACAAATAACTCGGTGTTACCGGGTACAAAGCGGTAGCTGATGTGGTTTTCTTGAGCGTAGGTTAATATGCGGGCGTTGCGATTTTCGTCGGCGTATAACTCGGTCTGCACGATGGTGTGTAAATCGCCCTTGTAGGCGTTGAGGAACTGGTCAAATGTATGGTGTAGCGGAATGTCGGTCCTGCCGCCCAAGCTTCGCTTTCCGCCGACGACACCGACTATTTTGTAGCCGGATTTACGGCTGTCGGCCAGCCAGTTAATCAGCTCGTTCGTCATCTTAGTATTGCCCACCAGCAGTACGCGGGTCAGCCCCGAGTCGCGCCTAAACAGCTGGACGCGCAAGAAGCGCGCCAAGTTGCGGAATACGACCAAGAACACAAATCCAAAGGCAAAACCATAAATGGGCACCAGCCGCGCAGGGAAGATCGATTCATCCGATAAGAAGTTCCAGAAAATGACTAACATCAGGCCAATGAACGAGCCCACCAGCAGTCGACCAAGCTCGCGGAATCGCTTTTCGTAAATTCCGTAATTGTACAGTCCAAGAAGGGCAAAAATCAGAATCCAAAAGGGCAGGATGACCAAGAAGGCTCCAATAAAGGCCCGGCCGTTAGAGGTAATGGGCGCGTGGTCGATACCAACCGCCCATTTAACTCGTAAAATGTACGCCGCTACAAAAGCGGCAACAAGTGCCAAAAAATCGCCGACAATCAAGCAGGCGCTGTATGCGAGGGAAGCGTTATTTTTCATATTCTATTTAGATTGTATCACTGTGGCCAGGGTGTGGCTCAATCATTGTTTTTAGGCACTGCTAACGTAATTGTATGTGCGAATGTTCGCATTGCATTCATTCTGGCGGGTGTATACTGGTTATGTATAGGGCTCCTAAAAACTAGATACAAAAGATGAAGGAGGGTGGCGTGAGCGAAACGGTTCGGCCTACAAAAAAACAGCGTGAATTATTGGTGTTTATCGAGCGATTTATCGGTGAGCACGGATACAGTCCAAGTTACCGCGAGATCATGAACGGCCTAAATTACACATCCGTTGCCACAGTTGCACTTCATATTAATAATCTTATTCGTCGCGGCCACTTGCGCAAGCGTGACCACTCGGCCCGCTCGCTAGAGGTCGTTGCCCCGTCAGAACAACCAAAAGTGACAACAAATGTCGTCAAGGCCGGCGAGGAAAAGTGGTTGGTCGAAAAGGTAGAGCATCTTTTTTTGGAGCGTGAACGCATGGCCAGCCTGGCCGAGAACCAGCTGGATCATCTGTATGTGCTGGTTGGGGCGCTTAAGGTGCTTGGGCTTGAGGGTGCTGCGCAGAGCTTTGTTCCGCGCCTGACTGCGCTTAAGCAGCGCGTCACCGCTGCCCTTGATTAGCTATATAGTGTGTCGTAGGCAAAATCACACCATACAGGTAGTGTTTATCGTGATACAGTAAGAGTACTTAACAATCAAACGCTGGAAGTTGGTGAAAATCCAACACTGTGCCGCAACGGTAATCCACTTTATGACCACGCAAATGCGCTGGCTGTGGGAAGTCCGATACAGCTTTAACCATATGTTCCCGAGCAGGAACCGGTGCTGTTTTTGCCCTTGTTACACCTGCTTTGGAACAAACCCGAGCAGGTTTTTTGATGCCAGAACAATTATTGGACGCAAGATCAGTCGTTTCTTTGTCGTTACTCCCCGAGGAAGTGATGGCGACTTCTGACCGTGGCGAACGGTCGCGTGCTGCGACATATGCGGGAGCGGCCGTAGTTTTAGAGACGCTCACAGAAGAAGGGGTAAGGCCTGCGGCTATCGCTGCAACAGAGTTAGCACTCGACGAACAAATTCACCGCCGTTTTACGCGGTATTTTTTGGGAGCAATTGCTTTGGAGGAATCGGTCGAGTTAAAGCGTCCTGACGGCATAACGCTCGCTACCGCCGTAAGCCGCGCAAAAGAGGGCGATATAGAGGCTGAGTCTTTGGTCGATATCAACGTAGCTACCGCAGCGGCAGAGGGGGTCTTTAAGGATAGTCACATTAGCCGTATAACGAAAAGCATAGGCGCGGATGGTCAGATTCAGCAGTTTGGGCTCGATCTACATCAGGTGCACTACAATTCCTACGCGCTGCGTCCGGATCGTGATGATAGGCTCAAGCAATTTACGCTTGCAGAAGCACTCAACGGCTACCGTGAGCAGGCGTATTTGGAGGCGGGGTTGCTTGATGAGTACTTTATGCTTGTGCCGTCCTGTGTGCCCGAAGGCATGCCCGAAAAAATGCTTGGCCACGAGGGCGAGGGGTTCTTCACGGGTAGTATGACCTACACGCTGCAGGCGACCACCAAAGAGGGTGAGCAGATCGTGACTGAAACTGCCTTTCGCCGCGGGACGGCAGCCGAAGCCGAGGCGCCGTACGAGACTCGCCAGGCCGAGCGGTACGACCTTAGGGCAATCGGCATGATATACGAGGCGCTCGGATACGACGCCCCCAAAACCGCGCTGGAGTTTTTGCAGCGGCCGTTACTGCTCAAAAAAAGCGAGTTTCCCGACGGTGTCGTGGACGTGTTGCGGCGCTGCGATATAGCGGCAGATATGGTGCAAAGTAAGGTAGTGGATCGTAGTCAAGCCGCATATGCAAACATCAGATTGGAATCATCGCTCAAAGAGGCGAGTCTTGCCGATATGAAATCGGCGATCAAGCGCGATTTGCTGGCGGCTGCCGGTACGTTTATTACTCACGAGGATGCCAATGCGCTGCTATGGGATTTGGTGCGCAAGCATGGGGTGAGAAACGCGTTGACTAATTACTTCGTTGATCCGGCCGTGTTTGGCGCCAAAGCTGCGCCGGTTTTAAGTGACGCCCGAGTGGCGTATGAGCGTGGCGACATGTTGCTTAGTAATCAATTACTCTCGCAAGCTGTGGAGGTCGCAACCGTTGCAGGTTGCGGTGGTGGTTCGTGCGGAATTAAGGAATTATCGCGCTCAGAGCTGGGCGTGGCCGAGGCATTGCTAGAGGTCAAGTCCGGCGAAAAGGTGGCCAAAGATACCGAAAGGCCCTGCCCCGAGTGCGGCCAAAAGACCATTGTATATGCGTGGACAGAGACGAACGTCAAAAAAGCATGTACCAACAAAGAATGCGGAGCAAAGACAGGCGTCCCCAAGAAGTCGCTCTTTGCGCTGGCAGGTTGACCCGGCTTGACAAGCATAAGCGTACGCGTGTACACTAGTAGTACTTTCTAGCGGGCTTCGTACCGTAAGAGACAAAAATACGTGTTAAAAACAAATGTGAGATAGGAAATTATCAGAGTTTTGCTCTGGTAGTCTCCGACGGGAGTAATATGTCGGTTAAAGTAAGGATTATCGCTTCGCGGCCATCGCGAGTACCGGTAGTTGTTCGCCGCCCAGCTTGGCGCGAGTACCTGAATTACTAGTTATGCTGCGTAGCAATCGTGTGCAGTGATGTATTGTAAGGCTTTATCTTGTGGTTTTGATGAGTGGCGGCAGCTAAAGCGGTACGCCGCGCGATGACCTAGATTGGTCACCATAAGCAAACATGGCAATAACCTTATGTTGTTATTGCCATGTTTAGTGATTGAGCGGCTACGGTTATTCTTGTTTTTGCTTGGCGGCAATTGCTTCGTCGATCAGCTTATTAAAGTCGTCCAGGCTGGTGGGCTTGATGAGCTTGCCGTCTAGGAAGAAGGTCGGCGTGCTCATGCTTTCTTTTGTCTTTTTAAACTCGGCGATATCGGCGTTGATTATGTTGTTTGTTTCGCTGCTTGCCACGTCGGCCTTAAACTTCTCCATGTCCAGGTTAAGCTGGGCGGCGTACTCTACAAAAACAGAAGACGCGTCGCTTCGCTGTGTCCATGCGCTTTGGTTTTGAAAGATAATATCGTGCATCTCCCAGAATTTACCTTGCTTTGCGGCGGCTTCGGCTGCGCGTGAGGCGGCCAAGGCGTTGGAGTGTACCTGTACAAGTGGCAGGTGGCGGAACTGGAAGCTGATCTGGTCTTTGTACTTTTCTTTGACCTCTTGAACAATCGGGAAGTACTGACCACAGTACGAACATTCAAAGTCAGCGTATTCTACCAGCGTGACGCCGCTCTTTCCTTCGCCGATGACATGGTTTGTCGGCTGTGCGTTCGTGGTGGACGCCTCTTTTTGGTCTTTGTTAAAAACCACGATACCTGTAAATACAACTACTATAATGGCGATAATCGCCCAAAATCCTTTGCTCATAAACCCAGTATACCTTCTGCTAGCCACTTATCGCAAAGGCCATAGGCGAACATTTTTGATAATACGGGGCTCGGTGGCGTAAGATAATACATATGACAACGTTATTTGGTTTTTTGTTGATTATGTTCGGCCTCGTGGCGCTGGCGCTACAGCGGTTTTATAGCTCGGTACCCAAAAAAGAACTCAAGCGCCTGGCGTCACGCGGCGATCAGCTGGCTTCCTCTTTATACGCGCCTGTTGCGTACGGGGCGAGTATGCGGCTTTTGTTGTGGGTACTATTTTGTGCGGGTCTTTCGGGCGGGTTGCTGATGGTTGTCTTGAGTGTTTCGCCGGTGGCGGGATTCATCGCGGCCGTTATGAGTTTGGCAGCGGCGATCGTAGTGCAATCGCTCAGGTTAACCGTTACCAGCGCGCAGTTTGCCGTACAAGCGGCGCCGGCGCTCAGCTGGCTACTTACGTACCTGCACACGCCGTTCGATTTTATTGCAAGGACGATTAACCGCTACCGCAAACACACAACGCACAGCGGCTTGTACGAAAAAGAGGATTTGCTGGATTTGATAGAGCAGCAAAAGGGTCAGCCCGATAACCGCATTGCTCCGAACGATCTGTCGCTGCTGGCGCGTGCGGCTACCTTTGACGACCGTCAGGCGGCCGACGTCGCCTTGCCGATGTCGCAGATAAAGCTCATACGGCTGGATGACCATATCGGTCCTATATTGTTGGGTGAGTTGCATGACAGCGGCCAAAACAGCTTTTTGGTGTATGACGGCCAGCCCGACCACATCGTGGGTACGCTGTTTTTGCGCGATGCCGTGGCTGTTAAAGAGGGTGGGCTGGTGCGGCAGTTGATGCATACGCGCCTTAGCTTTGTGCACGAGGACTTTTCGCTCCGCCAGGTGCTGCGAGCTTTCGCGCAAACCACTCAGTTTATTGTTGTCGTTGTTAACTCATTTGACGAACCAGTCGGCGTGATTACATTAGAGCATCTCTTGGCGCAGCTCATCGACGAGCGTCAGGATGATGAGTTTGACGCATTCGAGGATCGCAAGGCGGTCGCCGCATTTGCTCTCAAGCGGCCGCAGCCAGAGTTGGCGACGCAAGAGGTTGCCGCCGAAGACGCACCTCCACAAAAAGTAAAAGAAATGGTATAATTATAGTAGATATGAGCATGTTCCGTGTAAACTTGAATAACCGGGTCGGCGCCCTCGCCTAAGCCGCGCGTGGCCGCAACCGACCCCCTTTCTCAGGCTATTGCCATTAAACAAGGAACATTTTGATGCGTACTCTTTCTAAAGATCTACACCAACACATCGGCCAGACCGTAACCGTACAGGGCTGGCTGCACAAAAAGCGTCTGCTTGGCGGCCTGACATTTATTAACGTCCGCGACCGCAGCGGCGTAGTGCAGGTAGTGCTCAAAGACAAAGACGAGGTCGAAAAGCTGCGCGGTATGCAAATCGGTACCGTGTTAGAAGTAGTTGCGACGGTCAAAGACGAGCCACGTGCGCCGGGCGGCGTAGAACTACACGACGCCAACTTGACTGTCATGGTGCCTGTTACTGCCGAGCCGCCAGTCGAGATCGACAAGCCGCTCAGTCACAAAGCCGACAACCTGGATACGCTGTTTGACCACCGCGTGTTTGGTCTGCGCAACGTGCAAGAGACCGCGATCTTTAAGATTCGCGCCGACCTGACTCGCTATATCCGCGAGTTTTTGCATCAGCAGGACTTTACCGAGATTCACACGCCCAAGCTGGTCGCAGGTGCGGCCGAGGGCGGGGCAGAGGTGTTTAAGCTCGATTACTTTGGCCAAGAGGCCACGCTGGCGCAAAGCCCGCAGCTATACAAGCAGATTATGGTTGGCGTGTTCGAGCGCGTGTTTGAGATCGCGCCGGCCTTTAGGGCCGAGCTAAGCGCCACCACGCGCCACGTCTCCGAGGTTACGATGCTCGATATCGAGATGGGCTTTATCCAGAGCCATGATGACGTGACCAACATGGTACAAGACCTTGTATATAACGTGGTTACTCGCGTGTACCAAGAACACGGCGAAGCGCTCAAGAAGCTCGGCGCGCCAGAGCTGAAGCTGACAGAGAAGTTCCCATGCTACTCGCAAACCGAAGTTCACCAAATGTTCACCAAAGCCACTGGCAAAGACACGACCAAAGAAATCGACCTTACACCCGAGGAAGAAAAGTGGATCTGCGAGTACACCCGCAAGAACGACGGCAGCGACGCGGTGTTTATCACCGAGATGCCAGTGCTCGAAAAGATGAAGTTCTACCACAAAAAGGCCGCCAGCGGCACACACGCCGAGGCTGCCGACCTGCTGTTCCGCGGCGTTGAGTTAGCTACTGTGCCACAACGTGAGCACCGCTACGAAGAGTTAGTAGAGCAAATCAAAGCGGCCGGCATTGATCCAGAAAGCCCCGGCTTTTCTCACTTCTTAACCGCGATGAAGCACGGCCTTCCACCCCACGGCGGCTGCGGCTTTGGCATCGACCGCCTCACTCAAAAAGTTATCGGCCTAGCCAACGTCAAAGAAGCCATCCTCTTCCCGCGCGACATTAACCGCCTCGCTCCTTAGGTTGGCTGTGGTGGGTCGTCCTGGCATATTATGGTTTGTGTTAGACGAGGCTTCGGTTGCGAAGTTGCGGCAGATAGCGCCGCCGCTATATGCAAACGAGTTTTATCACCACGTTACCTTGCGCTACGGTGTCAGTAAAGGCGAAGTGGCGCAATATATCGGTAAAGAGTGGCGCATAAAGGTAACGGCAATCGCGCACAACAGCGAGGTTCAGGCATGCAGGGTCCAGACTGACGGGCTTCCGGATGAGTATGGTGTGCCGCACATTACGTTGTCTACGGCTCCGGGAATCAAGCCGTTTGCCTCGGTCGCTATGCTACAAGGCGCGCATGACGAGCGAAGGCTAGAGCAGCCGGTAGAGTTGTCGGGCCGTGTCCAGTTTGAGTATCTTGACCAGATCTAGAGTTAGAGATGACAGCAGTTTCGCCATTTGTGGCGGCGCTGGGCAAGCTAAAGTGTGCCCTAGGTGATGACAGGTTTGTTGTCGAGCGAGCGCCAGATGTACCAGCATGCGGTGGACTCATACGGGTGCCAGTTGTTTTGCTCGGCGATACGCTGAATGTCCGCGGCGGTAGGCTGCGAACTAAGATCATACAATTTGCGAACACCGTTTTTGATACCCAAATCGCCATGCGCCAGCACGTCCAGCCGCCCCATGCAAAATATCAAAAACATGTGCGCCGTCCATTCACCCACTCCTTTTACTGCGGTGAGTTCGGCAATAACCTCGTCGTTTGTCAGCGTATCCAGATGATCAAACCGCACTCTTCCGTCCACAACGTGCTTCGCCAGATCCTGTACGTACATGGCTTTGTTGCGAGACAGCCCGGCTGTTCGTAAAGTGTTTACGTCTTTGTGCAGGATTTGTTCGGCGGTTGGAAACGTACCGTTAAACAGCGCCATAAATTTTTTGAGGATAGATGCCGCCGCTTGCACGCTCACCTGCTGACCGATAATACTCTCGACGAGCTCTTGGTAATAATTCTGGTGCGGCCGTATAGTCGGCAATCCGGCTCGCGCAATAATCGGCCGGAGCACCGGGTCGTAGGAGCTAAGGTGTCGTGCGGCGTGATCCAGTAGCTGTTCATATTTGGGCATGCGCTCATTGTACATCCGAGGACTCGTCTGTGCACGAGGTCATGTAGTTGCTGTCAAGGACTGGAGTGTTGCGTTTGAGTACAGGCGCCTACGATTTAGCTGGATATTTTTAATGACTACCGCGTCGCATGTAAAATTTGTTACACTGCAGACAAGTCAATAAGGATAATTGCAATGGACGACGATAAGTCGGTGAGAGCAGCGGCACCTGATGCTAAGAATTACCATGTGAGCCATTTAGTCAAGGAAAATACTAGCGAAAAGTCCGTATCCGACATGGAACGTCCCGCGACCATAAAACAAAAGATTAAACGATGGTTTAGGTGGTGTGCGACACATAAAAAGGCGTCAGTGGCGGCTACTGTTGTATTGTGCTTGGCGTTGCTTTTTGCTGTGCCGGCAGTGCGCTACCCTGCATTGGGATTATTTGTCGAGCAAGATTTTCCTGTAGTAGTGATAGATTCGTTGAGCGGTAAACCTGTTTCGAGTGCTCGTATTCAGCTGGAGGGCAAGGATGTCAGCACCGATGCCGAAGGCAGAGCTGTACTTCGGGTTCCGGTAGGCAGGGCCACCTTAACGATTTCAAAGGCTCATTACAAGACGGCTAGTCAGCGAGTGCTCGTGCCTATCGCAAAATCTGATTCGCCACTAACTGTACAGTTGGTGTCGATCGGCCGACCGGTTCAGGTTGCAGTCACCGATATCGTGGGTCGCAAGCCTGTCGCCGGCGCCATATTGGTGGCCGGTGAGAGTAGGGTCGAGACTGACAGCAAAGGGCAGGCGCTATTGATAGTTCCCGTTGGTGAGGATAAGATCGAGGGTACGATAACTGCTGACGGTTATAACAAGTCGGATATTACAATTAGTCCTACTAGCGACGAGATTAATGCTTTTGCAATAACTCCCAAGGGCAAGATTTACTTCCTGTCTAACAAGAGTGGTACGCTTGACGTTGTCGGGTCTAATTTGGACGGTACGAGCCGAGAGACGATTCTGGCGGGGACAGGCAGGGAGGTGAGAGGCGGCACCGTGCTGTTGGCTACTCGAAATTGGGAATACTTAGCGCTGTTGTCAAGACGTGAGGGCGGCAAACACGACAAGCTCTTTTTGATAAACACCGCAGATGGTTCCGTGAGCATTATGGACGAGGGCGAAGCAAACTTTGGCTTAATTGGCTGGGAAGGCAATAGATTCTTGTATCAGGCTGTTAGGACAAATGTACGGGATTGGGAGCCGCGAGGGCAAGCGCTTAAGAGTTTTAACGCAGAGACGAAAAAGATAACAACACTTGATGAAACGGCAGCCGAGGGTAGCGGCGCATATGATTATCTTCGCGAGTCCTACTCGTACGCAAATATGGTCGATGGCAGGCTGGTTTTTGTTAAATACTGGACCCACAATGGCAATGCTGCAAAACAACAATTAAACGACAAAACAATAAGTATCAGCAGTGTGATACCTGATGGTAGCGATAAGAAAACGATTACTTCCTTCGCTCTATCGGCGGACGGCTATATGTATGCGGATGTGCGAATTAGTGAGTACAACCAGTTGCATATCGCACAGCATACGTACGCTAATGGCAGCACAAAGAATACTTACTTTATTTACCGCAACGGTAAAGTGGAGCCTTTGTCGGGCTTTAATGATGATGACTACCAAAATCTTGTCACTAGGACATATCTCCAGTCGCCATCTCAGAAGTTACTGCTCTGGAACGAAAATCGAGATGGTAAGTGGGCATTTTTTGTAGGCGCACCTAATGCAGATAAGCCCCAGCCGACCATGGTTCTAGGTGAAGATTATCAGGCATATGGATGGCTGAGTGATGACTATGTGCTCCTGTCTAAAAAGGGTAGCGAACTACACATAGCGCCAGTGACAGGGGTGGCAAAAGCTGACGAACTACTTAAGGTGACCGACTACTACAAGTCCGATTATAGCTACCATGGATACGGGGGCGGCTACGGTGGATTGTAGGGCAAATCTGCTATGCTAAAAGCATATGCCTAGCGAAGATAAAGACAAGCTACATAAGAAGAATAGTGTCGCCAAAGCTGAAGCTCAGAACGGCGTGCTAGCTGAGGCGAGCGAACCTGGTGTGCCGCCGCTTGAATTAGACGACCAAGAGGCCGCGGCTCTAGCGGTTAAGAGTACGCAAGATGACGATCTTGACGAAGACACCGCAGAATCGATACCTGCATCAAAGTCTAACGATGAATCTAGTAGCGTCGTGAAAGACGATGAGCCTGCCGAAGTCAGTGATAGTCAAACGCCGGACCAGCCGCATGTGGACGATCTGGTAGATGGGACTGTCAAGCCCGACAGCGAGGACACGCCGTTCGACGACGAAAAAACCGACCAAGCCATTAGCGACATTATAGCCAAAGAGGGTGATGATATCTTGGCGATGCAGGATGCTGCCGCTGCAAAGGGTGCGGTGGTGGCAAAGCCTAAGCGCGAGAGATTCTGGCGTAAAAAATGGGTACGTGTATTTGTTATTTTACTGTTGCTTGCGGGAATTGGCGCTGCACTTGCGGTGCCGACCTCGCGTTACCCGGTGCTCAATGCCGTGGGCGTGCGCGGTGGTTCCTCCGTAGTTGTCCTCGATAGTGTTACGCAGTTGCCACTTAAAGGTGTTGAGGTGCTGCTTGGCGGCAAGCAGGTACGTACCGACAGCGACGGCAACGCGGCCTTTAGCGATCTAAGGCTCGGAAAAACGTATCTAGAGATCCATCAGGTAGGATTCGAGAAGATTGGTCAGGATGTGGTGATCGGCTGGGGGAGCAATCCGCTGGGCAGGTTTATGCTCAAGGCTACAGGAGTGCAGTATGTCATCGAGGTCAAAGATTACGTGTCCGGTCAACCGCTAGAGGGGGTTGAGGCCACGAACGGCGGCGTCAGCGCTGTTTCTGATAAAGACGGCAAGATTACGCTCACGCTAGAGAATACGGCAATTGCCAAGAGTGGCGTTGGGCTTGGAAAAGCCGGATATCGGAGCGAAAACGTTGCCCTGAGCGAGGATCCGACCAAACCGACCCAGGCCACGCTGGTGCTCGCCCGAAAAGCGGTGTTTGTGAACCGTCAGAATAACATTTACAGCCTCTACAAAAGTGATATAGACGGCAAGAACCGCGAAGTGCTGGTTACGGGCACCGGCCGCGAGAACAGCAATATAGCCTTGGCAACTAGCCAGGATGGTGCGCGGGCGGCCTATGTGTCTACTCGTGATGGCAAGCACGATGCGGCCGGGCTTATGCTCAGCAGTCTGGCGCTCGTCAATGTCGAAACCGGTAATACCGTGACAATTGCAGAGGCAGCGCAGATCCAGTTGATCGACTGGATTGGCACAAGGTTGGTGTTCCAACTTGGGTCTTCTAGTGCCTCTGCGGACGATAAATACACGATTATTTCGTACGATTACTCCAATAATACGCGCGTACAATTGGCGGCGGCAAAGAAGTTCCAGACGGTATTGAGCGCCAAGGGTTCGATATACTATGCTCCAGCCGCTAATCCTGCAAACCCGTCGCTCGAGCTAGGTATGTTTAAGGTGGCGCCCGATGGCAAGGGCAGGCAACGAGTTTTTGACACCGAGTTGTCGGGTGTGATCCGCCCCGCCTACAATGTTCTCCATCTCCAGGGAGCGGACGGTACTTGGTACAGTTACGACATGGCAACTAGTGCCAAGGCGCAAATGGGAACGCCAGGCAGCCTGTCTGGCCGGCAGTATGTAGATGACGAAACGCGTAGCAAAAGCGCATGGGTCAGTCAGAGTGTGCTGCGTTTGTTTGACGTCGGCACTTCGACCGACAGTGACCTCGCCTCTATAGGTGGGTTGGCATATCCGCTCCAATGGGCTGGGTCGGCAGCCGTTATCTTTCGTGTGTCAAATGCAATCGAGACAGCCGATTACATCGTGAGCACCGGCGGCGGTACGCCACGTAAAATTGCTGATGTCACTCCAACCTACGGTTTCTCGCACGTTCAGTAGTCGCTTGTCTATGTGATATGCTCGATCTGATGGAGCAGTTCCAGCAAACAGTTTGGGAGTATTATCGTGCGCACGGTCGACATGATTTGCCATGGCGGAAGCCAGAGGTCGACGGGACATTTGACCCCTACAAAATATTGGTGTCTGAGTTGATGCTTCAGCAAACGCAAGTGCCGCGGGTTTTGCCCAAGTTCGGGGCGTTCATGCGGCAGTTTCCGACCGTACAGTCGCTAGCGGACGCCACGCTAGCAGAGGTGGTGCGGGCCTGGAATGGGCTGGGTTATAATCGCAGAGCTAAATTTTTATGGCAGTCGGCTGGCATAATTTGTGCGCAACATGGCGGCGTGTTGCCTAGCGCAATCGAACAGCTTGTGGCGCTGCCCGGGGTAGGCGCAAATACTGCGGGCGCATTGGCTGCCTACGCCTACAACCGGCCAGTTGTTTTTATAGAGACGAATATTCGAACGGTGTTTATTCATCATTTTTTTGCAAACAAGGAACAAGTCAGCGACAAAGAGATTGCCGATGTAGTCGCGCAGGCGCTGCCGGATGATCCCCGCCGATGGTACTGGGCGCTTATGGATTACGGCACGCATCTCAAGCAAACAGTTGGAAACTCCAGCGCAAGGAGTCGTCATTATGTTCGGCAGTCAGCGTTTGAGGGGTCGAGGCGGCAGGTTCGCGGGCAAGTGCTGCGAATTCTTGCGGCATCGTCCCAGACGCAGGTAGCTTTGTCGACTTTAATAGATGACAAGCGCTTGGCCGAAGTTTTGGCCGATCTAAAGCGCGAAGGGTTTATCGTCGAGCAGCACCAATATTATCGACTGGCAGAATAGGTAGGCCGGGGTTCTTTTTTGTGATCGGATCGTGTTATAATTAATGTCAAGTTAATTTATGAACGCTGCAACACGCACCAAGCCAGTAATGGATATCGCCGCGCCCAAGGGTTCGGCAGCCAGCCGCACATCTGCGGTGGTTGATCGCTCTTCTGTATCCGCTATGTTTACTTCTCAAAAGCCGGCAAAACCTGCAAGAGTAGCTAAGCGTCCTGCGGCCGCACGGCAGGAGCGCGCGAAAGCGCAGCCTATGTTGTCGGCCAATAAAGCCTCGGTTGTCCGCAAGGCTCCCATCGCGAGCATACAAAAGCCCGTGCAACGTACTCCAGAAGAAAAGCACGCCCCGGTTGCACTCATTACCGTTGCGGTTTTTGTTGTTTTGATAATATCCGCCTTGGCCGTGACAATGTACGTGACATCTCGTACAGTATAGGTTTATATGATTATTGCGAATTCAATTAGTGACCCGCATGTAACGGCGCTACTGACCAGCGGCGGCGTGGGCGTTTTGCCGACCGATACGATTTATGGCTTGGTGGCGGCCGCCAGTAATGAGCGTGCCGTGGAGCGTCTTTATGACCTCAAGCACCGCGAACACAAGCCGGGGACGGTGATTGCGGCCGACGCGCAGCAGTTGGTTGACTTGGGTGTACCTGTCGAAAGCGTGGAGGCGGTAGCTCACTTGTGGCCAAATCCTATCAGTGTTGATTTGACCGTCGGTCCCGAACTGGCTTATCTGTCACAAGGTACTGACCACTGCGCTTTTCGTCTGGTCGGTGACCTGAAGCTGCAAGAATTGCTGTATGCAACAGGTCCGCTATTGACCTCCAGTGCCAACCACCCCGGTAAAGAACCTTCATCCAACATCACGCAAGCGAACGCCTATTTTGGCGAGTCGGTAGACTTTTATGTAGACGGCGGAGAGCGCCGCAGCGAACCGTCCACTGTGGTTCGCTATCGTGACGGTGCTTTTGAGATCCGCCGGTTAGGAGCGGTAAACGTGGATGAGACCGGGCGCATCGTATAGACTGCGCTGCGTTTCCGATGAGCTGTTATAATTATGGTCATAAATATAACGGCGTGTAATTATGAGTAGTAAAGAGGGATCAAGGTGGTCGGTCGACGATGCGGAGTCTTCGGACGAACAGGATCAGGACCGTAGGGCCAAGCGTTGGGTTCAACCACCTTTGCCGCGTACCGAAGAAATGTTCGGCATGTTTAGCGACCGTAAAAAGTTTACTACCGAGTCCTTTCGCCCACCGCTGCCGCTAGAGAAAGTTAAGCTTACCTCGGAATCGGATGACGATGATGACGAGGAAGAAAAAAACGAAAAGAAAGATAGCAAGACCGAGAGTACTCAGGTAAGCCCTGATCAGGTCGAGGGTGCTCCTGTCGAGACCCAGGATCGCGTTCCGGACGAGGTGTTCGAGACGATTATTGCGTCCAGCCAGAACTCCGAGTTAATGGATATTCCACATGTCGATGTAGACAAGCCGCAGGTTGAGCTGAATTCCGAGGAGAATAGAGCATTTGCAGATATGGTGGCCGAATTCGAGGCTTCCTTGGACGCACAGAGTGCGGGGGAGCAGGAGCCCGCACCAATTCCACATGTCGACGTAGACAAGCCGCAAGTGCCTCTGTCGGCCGAGGAAAGCAAAATATTCGCTGATATGGCTGCAGAATTTGGCGCGCCCCAAGAGTCGCAGGATCTCCAAAAGCAAGACTTTCCACCTATTCCCTCTTGGGAGATGCCCACGGTAGAACATCCGCTAGGTGAACAGGAGGCGCGTTCGGTAGAGTCTGCATCGACTAGTCTCGCATCGTCGTGGCGGCCGCCCCAGGTGTCGCCCCCATTTGAGACTGCTCGAACTGCCGCTGCAGACAAGACTCGCTCGTCTTCCGGGTTTGCTTCAGGGGTTAACAGCGCACTCAAGGGTGTTGGTAGTCTCCTCGAAGCGTCCGCAGCTACGTCCGAAGCAATCAACAACGCGCTGCCCATTGTCGCCCGTACGCTAACCACGGTTGCCGTCGGTGGTTATCTGGCCGGTCGTAAGCGAGAGCGCTACAGCAACGAGCCGTTACTTCAGCAGCAAGCCCAAGAGATTAACCTGCTCAAGCAAGAGCAGGTTCAGCAGCGCGACAGCGTAGCTCGTCTAGAAAACGAACAGCGTAAGTCTAACGAGCGTGTAGCCGTACTTGCGCAGAGCGAAAAGTCTCAGGAACTGGGCGGAGAAGAGCAAGAGATTTTTGACGCCGATGGCAATAAGATTGTCTTGCAGCCCGGGCAGCGCCTCGAGCGCAGCGCCGGCGGATACAGTGTGGTGCTTAACGAGCGAAACGAAGTTGTGCATGATGCAATCCGATATGGCGAAGCATTCCGGCAAGAGCAAAAGCGCGAGCAGATGGACGATAGCGTCTTTGCTGCTCTCAGTGCTGGATCCGGGGCGCCCGACGCTGGGACGCAAGGGCAAGTCGAGGGCATTAACCCTCTGGACACACTATTACAAGCGCAAAAAAACACGACGATTGAGCACGAGTACGACTACAGCCAACCGATCCAACAAGAGACCGTCGACCTCGACCATCGTTTGCCTGCTCCTAAAAATCACCTGAGTGACGCACTGGGTAACCCGTGGCTGTGGACGGGCACCGCGGTGCTTGTAATCATCTACTTTATCGCGCAGCTGGCTTGATCGCTAACGGCTAAATTCTTTGCGCAGCCACTCGTCAAGGCTGTTGCCGCCGCCTGCCGTGATACATAAAACTAGGTCGCCGTCGCTCAAGTGCTTGTTGATGATGCGCGTCAGCTCGTTGTCGAGGCCGGCCGGCGCCGAGCGTGATTGCGTAACAGGGTCGAGCAGCGTGATGAGTTGTGCGGGGCTAAGTAGCGGTAAGTTGGGGTCCTCGCGGGCGAGATAGGTTGGCACGACATACAGCTTTTTGACACCGTCAAACAGGTGCTTGAGGTCGTCTTTCATAAAGTGTTGGCGGGTGTTGTGCAGCCCTTCGTAGACAACGACCACATTGTCTCCCGCGATCTCGTGCGCCATTTGCAGTGCGCCGCGGATCTTTGGGGAGGTGTGTGCGTAATCGGTGATAAGACCTGGTGCCAGTTGCTCGAACCGCCGTCCAACACCGGGAAAGTTATTGAGGTGCGCCAGTAGATCGCCAAAGGGTTTTTGCGTCAGGTTATGTACGGCTTGGGCAACCAGCCAGGCGTCAAGGCGATTGACTCTGCCGGCCAGCGTAAGTTGCTCGTCGATATCGTGGTCTTCGTCGTCTAGTACTAAGGTAGTAGGGCCGGGGCTAATAACCAGTCTTTCGGCGTCGCCATCCCATAGAACCGATTGTTCGCTTTGCGCCAAAAAATCCTGAAACGCCTTGTAGTATTCCTCGCGGGTAGGATAGATGTCTGGATGATCCCAGTCTACCCCTGTGATAATACTGAGGCGCGGGTTAAATGCCAAAAAGTTGCGATCAAACTCGTCCGCTTCGTACACAAAATACTCGCTGCCCGGGGCGAGCTGCGCGGCCTCGCCAAAGCTGATCGTACCGGCAACGCTGTAGCTGATTGGCATGTCCAGTTGCTTAAAGAGCCAGATGGCCATGGCGGTGGTTGTTGTTTTGCCGTGCGTACCAGCGATGGCGATAAGTTTAAGGTTTTGTTGCTCAAGCAGATAGTTTAAAAACTCGTCACGCTTGGTGGCCTTGATGTCTTGCTCTTGACAAAAGCGTAGTTCTGGTGCGTCGGGGTTCTCCATTGGCAGAGCAGAGGTGTAGACCAACCAGTCAATCGGCTGCGTTTGGTGTATTTGTGCGATTTGCTCGCGAGATTGGCCGACGTGGATATTGTCGATGCCCTGACTTTGCAGGTAGTGGATGTTGTGGTTATCTTGTTTGTCCGAGCCGGATACGGTAAAGCCGGCTTGCTTGGCCATAAGCGCCAGCGAGCTGATTCCTGCGCCTCCAATACCAGAGAAGTAAATATGCATACTCTTTAGTGTACAGCATTTTGTAGCCCAGAGCAGTTAGAGCCTAGCCAGTTATCGAGTAGCGGACTTGAGCCAGCGCCCCAGTGCCCAGCGGACAAGCGTGAGGATCAGCAAGAGAATGCAGACCACTAAGCTCCATCCCGCTACGTCGGGCGACCAGCGCGGCGACACAAAGTCAAACTTGTACAGGGCGTCAGGCACCGCCTTGACGGGCTGTACGCCGCGGGACTTGATGTACTCCTGGATACACGCTACGCGGTCGCGGCCAAGAACGCTGGTTGGGTCGACTGTCTCGCAGTGCTTTTGTGCGTCGACATAGATCTGGCTGTTGCCCCCGCTGGCCTTGTCTTGCTCGGCTTTTACGAGCCGCTCGTAGGTGTATTTTAGTTGGATTGGCGGGTACACGCCCTTGCCGTTATCCAGCTTGGTATTCATGTGGTTGTTAACGTGGGAACGCAGGTCTTGCAGGGCTTTTTCGACACCTTCGCCCTTTTCGTCTGCGGTATAGACGGCGTTGCGGAGCTCCATCATGCGTACGTTGTTGGCGCGGAGTGCGGCAACATGAGCCAGAGTACAGAGTAAAAGGGCAACAATCAGGTACGACACTTTGATCGGTCGTAAACGGGTCCACAGATGATGTAGGTATCGATTGTCCATAGGATTCTGCTTTATTGTAACGCTTGTTCGGCTTATAAACTAACCCCCTCGGATGAGGGGGTTAGTGTTTTGTATTTTTGAATGATTAGCTATTTGGGGTTGGGCACGTTTGGCCGTTGGGGTTCTGCTTTGCCCATTCGCTGACAGCTTTGGTAACTTGACTGTCGTCTTTTAGGTTTTCCCAGAATGTGACTTGGTCGCGGTTGATCAACATTTGATCGGTTGGACCGTGCAATTCACAGCCGAGCTTTACCAAGGTAATGTTGTTTTGGTTTTGCTGTTCGCCCTCTTTTTGCTGTTCTGGCTGTACTTGTTGGTTAACATTGAGGTAGAAAATACCGCGAAGATCGATGTGCTTGTCGCTGATCGACTTGATCTTACCAAAGTAAACTTGGCCGTTGGACAAGAAGACTGCCTGGTGCTTGTTGCCGTCGACATGCTTGGTTTCTTTTGCGCCGCCAAAGTAAAGGACGACTGACAGGGCGAGTACAACTACAGCGATTGACGCGAGCAAGACAACCCAAACAACTCGTAGCCACGTTGGACCGCCTTTTGGACCCTTTTGCTTGCCGCTAAGAGCTGGTGCCCCAGCGCTGCGTGGGCCGGCAGATTGCACGGCATCACGATTAGTAAACTCCATGAATTCCCCCTGTTTATCTATTCACTTATATAGCAGCTAGTGTAATGCATAAGCGTGTTCGTGGCAAGCTCAATGCGACTCGTTTTAGGCGCTTTGCGACCCCATGTGGCGGCGGTCATTCTACGCGCCTGCCCGCCCAGGTGGCACTACGCAAGAGTCTCACCTGTTGACAAGGGTAAACACAACAGAGTATGTTAGGGGTACCATTACTAATTCATAAGAGAGGGATTCACAGCAATGGGATACAAGCACACTAACTCCAGGGGTGTAACCTACTACCTCAACTCGAAGAAGGTCACACTACGTGGCGGTAAAGAGCAGACTATTTACTACTTCAGCAAGGACGAGCGCCCAGAAGCAACCGACCTTCCTGACGGTAAAGTCGTAAAAGAAAACCCACGCAACGGTTTCCTTACCGTTAGCAAGGCCTAATTAGTAAATCTACTACTTACAAAAACGTCCGCAGAAAACTCCGCGGACGTTTTTTATATCCTGCAAATACGGCGATTTGGGGATGAAGTATAATTGTTATGTTCGATGCCAGTATTTCACTAACAAAAGAGAAGCAGTATAGTAATTGCGTATGACAGATATTATTTTAAAGGTAGAGGATCTCAAGAAGATCTACGGCGACAAAGAAGTTGTCAAGGGTATTAGCTTTGAGGTAAAACGCGGCGAGACATTTGGCATTTTGGGCCCAAACGGCGCCGGCAAAAGTACGACGCTCGAGATGATCGAGGCTCTGCGGCCGATTGATGGCGGCAAGGTAACTTTGGACGGCATTATCGTTAGTGACGACCCACAGGCAATCAAAGAGATTATTGGTATTCAGCTGCAATCATCGGCGTTTTACGACCGGTTGACACTCGTCGAGCAGCTGCGCATGTTTGCCGGTTTTTATGGTGCCAAGGTCAACCCTATGGAGCTATTAAAAGAGGTTGAGCTAACCGAAAAGGCCAAGAGCCGCGTCGAGCAAATGTCCGGCGGCCAAAAGCAGCGCTTCTCGATCGCCAGCGCGCTGGTCAACAAGCCCAAGGTGCTGTTCTTGGACGAGCCGACCACCGGCCTCGACCCACAAGCTCGCCGCCACCTGTGGGATCTTATCCGCAGCATCAAAAAGAAGGGCATCACCGTTATCCTTACCACGCATTACCTAGAGGAAGCCGAAATGTTGTGTGACCGCGTGGCGATTATGGACAATGGCCGCATTATCGCGCTCGATTCGCCTGCGAATCTCGTTAAGGCTCTGCTTAAGCGCGGCTTTAAGAAGGAGCAGCAGGTCGAGCAAGCCAACCTAGAGGATGTATTCATCGATCTTACCGGCAAAGAACTGAGGGAGGCGTAGGGCTATGAAGCAATATTTTTCTACCATCTGGATACTGACCAAGACGCTGGGCATACGTTGGTCGCGTGACCCAACCGCGCTGTTTTTTATCTTCTTGTTTCCGCTAATCTTCTTGCTGGTGTTTGGCGCCATGTCGCGCAACGACAGCGTCAGCTTTAATGTAGCCGTCGTCAACCGTTCCGACACAGCTTTTGCCAAAGAGTTTACCGAGAACATGAACCGTAACGAGACCTTTAAGGTCAAGGACGTGCAGAGTTTTGACGAGGCCAAAGAAAAGATGGGGCGCGGCGAGCTGGATAGTATCGTCGAAATGCCGGATACCTTTGGTCAAACCAATGCCCAAGGTGTTCCTTCGGGAAACCTGATCGTGTACTACAAAGAGTCCGATCCAACGACCGGACAGACTGTCGCCAGTGTGATGCAACGTACGCTCGACGAGATCAACGTAAGGCTAACCGGAACCACCGACCCGCTGGCTGTCGAGCAGCGCGCGACCCAAACTTCCAACTTGACCAGGTTTGATTACACCTTGTCGGGTATTGTCGGGTTTTCTATCTTAAGCCTGGCGATCTTTGGTATGGCCAACGGCTTTCCGGCCGACAAAAAAACCGGGGCTTTGCGCAGGCTACGTGCTACGCCGCTACGCGCCTCCCAGCTTATTTTGGCCACAGCGCTGGAGTACTTGTTGGTGGGATTGCTATCGGTGGCCAGTATGTTCTTGGTTGCAACGCTTTTGTTCGATTTTGACATGCGAGGTAATTACCTTACGCTAGCAGCGTTCGCGCTTATTGGCATCTTTTGTCTGTTCGGCTTTGGTCTGGCTATCGGTGGCTGGGCAAAGAACGAAAACCAGTCGGCGCCGTTATCTAACCTCGTAGCTTTTCCGATGATGTTCCTCTCTGGCGTCTTTTTCCCGACATTCCTGATGCCGCAGTGGCTGCAGGGCATCACGCAGTTCTTGCCGCTTACGCCGATTGTCGAGGGTATCCGCCTTATTACCACCGAGAGCGCCAGCCTCTTGTCACTGGGGCCGCAGCTGGCAGTTATCGCAGTGTGGACCGTCGTTATTTACTCGCTCGCTTTTCGTGTGTTCCGCTGGGAATAACACCTGATCTTGTAAGTTAAGACTTAGTTAATCAGACCAGTGTACAATCATAAGCGTGAACGAACAGCCTTTCATCTCTTCTCCTGTCAAAAAAGACCGCTTTAAGGTGGTCGTAAGTATCTGTTTGGCTGTCTTGACGGCCGCTGTGGGCTGGCTGGTCTACAGGGTAGAGACGCTTCCAGAGAAGCAGGAGATCGCGCCTGTTTCAAATGTCCAAGAGCAGGGCGAGACAGCATCAGATGACCGCAATAATAATGGCTGGAACACGGCGCTTACATCTGGCCGCGGTAGTTTTAAAGTGACTTTGCCGGATGGTTGGGGTCCGGTTATTAACGACAAGACGAGCGATCTTGTGGTGTTGCCTGGCACGACTCAGCCCACAGTTAAAAAGGGCGACAAAGTTGCCATCAACGAGGTCAGTGGCTACGGCACCGACAGTCCATCGGTATTCAGTATGGTAGTGCACGCCAAGGGCGAGGTCGCACAGCCACGCGGTTCCGCAGAGGAATTTACGGTCGGCAAGGCCGAGGACATGATTAAGGGCACGAAGTACACGTTTGTGTACCCAAGCGACGATTTTGAGGGCATAGGCTATTTGCGCCTACAAGGCGACCGCAGTTACCAGTATGTATTGCCCCTTGGCGATAAAGAGCTGCACATATCTTATAGCGTGTATGGGTCAGATCCGCGCAATCTCATAGCCACGGTCGACGAAATCGTTCGCACGATCACTATCCCTAAACAGTAACTGGTAATAATTCCTTAGGATGCATATGGATATGAGCCAACCACATGCGGTGCTTCAATGGGTGGGCGTGGCCTCATTATGCGCGATTGTGCTTGCCGGCGTAGTTCCGCTTATAGGCAGACCATTTGACGCGAGTAGCTCTGTCAGTCAATCTTGGGGCGAACGCCAACGCTTGAGCTTGCTTATGGGCATTGTGTTGACTGTCTGCGGCGCAGGATTCTGCTTGTTCGTTGTCGGTTGGCTGGCTCCTACATACGGGTTGCCGCACTGGATGTATTACGTGGCGGCCGCGGCATATATTGGTATATTGGGGGTCGCTTGGGTGCGTATTGTTGAGAAGCCCGCCGAGCACCCTGTGCATCACCCGCACTTTTTAGGCGGTATTGCCGGGGCAAGCGCCATAACAGTTAGCTATGCGACGCTGCTGTTCATGGCTTCCTCGGTTCCCGGGCTGAGTTACTATCTGACGCTTATCGCCTTTGCATACAGTCTATGTTGGCCACTGTTCTTTTTGCCGCGCGTGCGGGAGTACTTTTTAATCCTAGAGTGCATGTTCGTATTTTTGTTCGTTTTAGTGATACTGAGTTTGACGATGGGCTGGTAGCTAGATTCTGGCGTCTGGCCGCTACATATGACATAATATAGCTAATGAATATTTTGCAGCAGTTGCCAAGGCCATTCTTTGTATTGGCGCCGATGGACGATGTTACCGACACAGTCTTTCGGCAGATTGTGGCCGAGTGCGCAGCGCCCGATTTGTATTTTACCGAGTTTGTAAACGTGGACGGCCTGCAGAGTCCCGGCCGTGCCAAGCTGCTCAAAAAACTGCAGTTTACTCCTAAAGAGAAGCCGCTTGTCGCTCAGATTTGGGGCAAAAACCCCGAGAACTTTCGCAAGACGGCAGCCGAGCTGGTCGAGATGGGGTACGCCGCAATCGACCTCAACATGGGTTGCCCTGACAAGACAGTTGTAAAGAACGGCTGCTGCAGCGCGCTGATCAACGACCGCGAGTTGGCCTCGGCGATCATCAAAGCTACGCAAGAGGGTGCCGCTGGCCGCGTCCCCGTAACGCTCAAAACGCGGGTAGGTTTTAACGAAGTCGACATGAGCTGGATCGAGTTTGTACTTGAGCATAATCTTGCTATGCTTACTGTTCACGGCCGAACCCGCAAAGAAATGAGCGAAGTCCCAGCCCGCTGGGAACTGATCGGGCAAGCGCGCGAATTGCGCGATAAGATAGCGCCAAACACGCTGATCGTTGGTAACGGCGATGTACAAAGTCGCCAGCAAGGCCAGGAATTGGCCGAGCGGTACGGGCTAGACGGCATTATGATCGGCCGCGGCATTTTTCATGATCCATTCGCCTTTGCCCAAGATTCGCCGTGGCCACATTACAGCAAGCAGCAGCGTATCGACTTGTATGCCAAGCACGTCACTTTGTTTGCGCAGACATGGCAAAATAACGAACGACGCATTCATACGCTTAACAAATTTTGCAAAATCTATATCAACAATTTTGACGGCGCAAAGGAACTGCGCGAACAGCTTATGGCCGCCAACTCGGCCGAAGAATTGCTTGCACTCCTCGCAGCCAGCTAGTGCCAGCCCTCAGGGTCGTCCTCGCCTCCAACCTCGTAGTGTGCGTTGTGAACATCGCCCGCATCCTCATCCAGTAGCGGATGTGTGTCCTCGGGGTTCGGCTCACCGGGATTAGGCGAGGGTAAGGCGTTTTCTGGAGAAGTCATCACGTTCATCTTCTCACTCGGGTCGCTAGCCAGCCATAAAGGATATTACAAAAAACAAAAAATCCCCGGCATCGGGGATATCTGACAATCTGGTGGGGGCGGCTGGAATCGAACCAGCTACCAAGCGGTTATGAGCCGCCTGCTCTAACCGATGAGCTACGCCCCCTCACCGGTGTCTAACAGATAAGAGTATAGCAGATTTTGGCGAGAGTTATATAATAAATACCAAGCATGCTCGACAAAATCAAAAACCAAGAAAAACTTGTGGCGTCCTGGCTGGCAAAGCTCAGAGATTTGCGCGTTCTGGGGCTCCTTTTATTTTTGGTCATCGTATTTTTGGTCAGCTGGAGCAGCGTCCGCACCATCGAGACAAACTACGGTCTGCAAAAAGAGATAGCCGCGCTACAGCAAGAAAACGCCGTCAAGCATCTGGCCAACGAAAACCTAAAGCTCGAGAACGAGTACTACAACACGCCGCAATACCTAGAGTTGGCCGCACGTCGAGATTTTGGCCTGGCCTCGCCCGGCGAAACGGTGCTTAACGTACCGCGCTCGGTGGCGATGTCGTTTACGGTTGATTTGCCCAAGCCAGACGAGGCAAAAGCCGCCTCTCCCGGCGACACCCCTGCCTACCAGCGCAACTTCCAGGCTTGGATGGATTTTTTGTTTAACCGCTAGGCTTGCGTGCTAAGATTGACAACAGGGCCATCTAGCAGGTATAATCGCATTAATACTTGTTTGCAGTATTTCTCGTGTATGCGAGGTGTATCGCGGGGTGGAGCAGTGGCAGCTCGCGTGGCTCATAACCACGAGGTCCTAGGTTCGAGTCCTAGCCCCGCAACCAAATTCGAACAACATCCAAAGATTCGCTTTGCGGCGAATCTTTTTTGTGTGCCCCAGAATGGGTTCGCGTCTTGCCTACAGCCTGTTATGATGTTGGTATGAAAGATAAAGTCGCAGTCGTAACTGGTTCTTCGCAGGGCATTGGAGCCGGCATAGCAAAAATGCTAGGCAGCAACGGGTACGCTGTAGTCGTTACTTACCGCAGCAACAAAGAGAAGGCAGACGGCGTCGTTAAGGATATCAACGCAAATGGTGGTGAGTCGGTCGCTCTAGAGCTGGACGTTACTTCCGAGGCGAGTGTTAAGGCGTGCTTTAAAGAGGTGGAATCACGCTACGGAAAATTAAACGTGCTTGTAAACAACGCTGGCACCGACGGTCTGACACCGATCGAAACAACAAGCTACGAGAAATGGCGAGAAATTGTCGGTCCCAAGATTGAGGGTAACTTCTTATGTACCAAGTACGCTTTGCCGTTACTGCAAAAGTGTGACAAGTCCGATTTAATAGTTATCATGTCGAGTCTCGGTGACATGCCGGATGTCAAGGATGTTGCGTACTCAGTGGGCGCGGCGGGCGCGGTTGGCTTTGTGAAGGTGATGGCTCGCGCATTGGCCCAGTACGGTGTTCGTACAAACGGCGTTGGCCCGACGGCGGTACGCACAGCACTAGGATATTATGAAGAAAGCAATCTCACCTCTGATGAGGCATGGGAGGAGCTCGCAAAAGGCAATCCGCTTGGCAGAGTTGCGACGGTAGAAGATGTGGCGCAAACTGTCCTAGCGGTGATCGATAATCCAAGCCAGTTCTGGAACGGCAATTTTGTGTATGTGACCGGTGGTGACCATATCGCTACTACCGACGCTTGAGTGAGGCGCCGTGGACGACAGTCCTATTCGTTGAATGTTGTGGATAACCAGTCAATGTTCGTAAAACATTCTGCTTGCATCGCCGGGTCGTCTTGGTACACTTATGACAGGTGTACTACCGCTGCAGCTATTGACAAACCATAAGAATTATGTATAATAATAGTTGTTGTGGTAACACAAACAAACATTCACAAAAACAAAATAAAAAAGGGTAGGCGGCCATGACGGTCAAATCAGAAAGCGGACTCAGTTTTGAGTTCGTACGTACTAACAATAAAAAAATATTAGCCATAGACAGCTTACTCGCTGACTAAAAGCTAAAACTCTAACCAAAAGGCCCGGTGCACGACCCGGGCTTTTTGTTTGGGTTAATACTGTGGTAAATTTCGGGTGTCAGACGGTCGATGTTACAGAGTTGCCCACGATTAAAGGGTCGCATCAACCCGGAGATCTATGCCGCTTAAGGTGTTAGGGCCGGAGTAACTACTGCTACAGCCTCGTTTTTGGGTCAAAAAACAAAATTCATTAAAAAATATTGAAATGCGTAGAAAATAGGAGTACAGTACCTCTCGTTCACGTTATGTTTGATTTATCATCCGTACTGGCACTATTCGTTTTGCTTGTTATCGCAACCGGCATTTACTTCTTGTCCAAGCGAATCAAGGTCTCTTACACCATACTGCTCGTTCTTGTTGGTATCTTGCTGGTGCCATTGGTTCAGTTGCCGATGCTCGAGGGTCCATTTGGATTCATAAGCCATGTACAGCTTACGCCGGAACTGTTGTTTTACATCTTCCTGCCCATTCTCATCTTTGAGTCGGCGTTCAATATGAACGTGCGCCGAATGATTGACAGCTCGTACACAATCATGGCGCTCTCCATACTCGGACTTGTCATAGCGGCCCTGTTGATAGCAACGGGGCTTTACTTTTTGCTTCCGTTTGTGGGGATCAACATTCCCTTTATCGTCGCATTGCTGTTTGGCGCGATTATCTCGGCCACAGACCCTGTTGCCGTACTGTCGCTGTTTAAGGAGTTTGGCGCCCCCAAGCGGCTGACTATGATCTTCGAGGGCGAGAGCCTGTTTAACGACGGTACTGCCGTTGCGCTGTTTATGGTTGTGTTAGCGGTAGCGACAGATGGATATCACGGCACTTCTACCATCCTTGAGGGGTTGTTGACCTTTGGCGGTATGTTGGTACTCGGTGTGCTGTTTGGACTGGTCATGGCAGTACTTTTTGCCAGGGCGGTTCGCTACACCAAGGCAAACGAGTTTGTAACGGTAACGCTGCTGATGATCTCGGCGCACTTGGTGTTTATCCTAAGCGAGGCGATCAACCACGCTGGCGTGGTGCACATCTCGGCCATTATTGCGACTACAGTTACGGCGCTCTACCTGGGTAATCAGGCGCGCAACACACTTTCGCTCAACACTGATGAGTATCTGACCAAGTTTATCGAGCACTCGGCATTTGTCGCTAACTCCTTGGTGTTCCTGTTGGCCGGGCTATTGTTTGCCTCGCTTAATGTAAACTTGCTGGATCTGTGGGTACCGATTCTAGTAACAGTGTTGGTCGTAGCCATCGTGCGTGCAATCTCGGTGTACGCAATAACGGTGCCGCTCAACCGTATCAAGCCCGAGGAGTACGTTCCGGGTTCGTGGCAGATTTTGCTCTCTTGGGGAAGTCTGCGCGGCGCGCTGGCAATCATCGTTGTGATGCTGATACCGCAGGACTTTACGGTTGAGGGCTGGGCGTACGCGTACTCGCCCCGTGACTTCTTGCTGGCAATAACCATTGGTTGTATTTTGGCGACACTCTTTATTAAGGCGCCGTTTATCGGCATGATTATGCGCAAGCTTGCTATTAACAAGCCCGATCCCCTTGCTGAGGCGCACGAGGCAGACCTCGGTGTGTACTATCTGTTGACCGAAAAATCACGCTTTGAGATGCACAAGACCAAGGGTTTTGTGCGCGAGGCAGAGTATCGGCAGCTGGTCGGCTCGGTTGATAACGCCTACAAGCAGGCGCTGGCCGCAAGGGATGAGCTGGCCGAGCGTCACGGCAAAAAACTGTTTGAGCAGTCGATGCACCTGATCGCAATCCACATCGAGCGATTAACGCTGCGGCGCTTGTACCAGAACGGCGAGATTGACGAGCGGATGTTCCGCCGCATTAACGGTAAGCTCAACCTGCAGGCAGAGAAGATCGAGTACGCTCGTGTAGAAGAAATCGATCCGACCATGTACATGGATCGCAAGGATGTGTTTGATCGCCTGGTTAACTTTATGCAGTCGTTCTTGGCCAAGAACACCGGTGCGATCAGCAACGAAGAGAAGTTGCAGTACTACCGCGCTCAGATGATCATCGCCCGCAAGGCGGTAAAGACGCTTACAACCATGCAAGAATATTACGATACCCCCGTATTTTACGAGGATGTGTTTGATAAGATCGTTGCCAAGTACAACCACTACCGTCAAGAAAACGCCAATATCGTAGACAAGCTGCTGAGCGAACACAGCGAAGAGCTTGCGCCGCGTCTGGCAGACCTCGCTAAAAAGTCACTCGCCGCCTCTGGCGTGCGCGGCCTAGAGTACCTGCACACAAACGGCATCGTCAACGAAGCCACCCAAGAGAACATTGCACACCAGTGGTCCAAGGGCGTCGCTTAGTATTCTCTCGTAGTAAGTCGATATATACCAAAAAGAAGCGCTCGCTTGCGCGTAAAACAGCCGCAGTGCTGTAGAATACCTTACGTATCTGGTTACTTCTGGTTTTAATCCACCTTGTTGGCTTGGTCGGGTACAATCTGGTCCTCCGAAAATCGTTGGTCGCAAAGGCCGATAAACTCGCCCTTGCCACGGTGATGCAGACCGGTATCGCGATACCAATGCTTTTTGCGCTCTTTATTGCTCCGCCAGACTTGCAAAAATACGATCTTACGAGCGTAGTGCAGATCCTTATTGCGACCGCTCTCGTGATCGCACTGCATCTTACCAACGTAAAGGCGCTGGATTATCTAGAGGCGGGCGTTTACTCGATTCTGTACAACTTGCGCATCATATTTACTACCGTGCTCGGTATTCTATTTTTGGGCGAGCAGGTCGTGCCTCTTCAGATCCTGGGTGGGCTCCTTATCTTTTTGGGTGTTTTGACACTCGGGCAAAAAGGAAAATCTTCTATAACGACTAGGGGTTTGCAGTGGGGTGTGGCCGCGTCGGTAGTTATTAGCCTTTTAAACGTGTTCGAAAAGACTTTGATTACGGGGATCGGTTATCTTGAGTACGCGGTGCCAGCCATGCTTCTGGCGGCAATTATCATGTGGGCAGTGTTGCTGCTGAGCAACCGAAGGATCAAATTCTCGTACTTGCGCGAGCCCAAGACCATCCAGTTGATGGTGCTTCGCGCTATATCTGCGTACGGGTTTATGCTGGCGTTTAGCGTCGGTGCTGTTATTAGCGTGGCGACGTATATCTCCAGTTTGAGCGTCATCATTATTGTCCTGCTGGGCATCTGGCTCCTAGGCGAAAGAGACCATATCAGACAAAAGATGATTGCGGTTGCTCTGGCAGCTGCGGGCCTGACGGCGATTCTGATTGCAAACCTTTGACAAAATAAAACACCCCTCTTTCGAGGGGTACTTTATGTGGTAGCAGGGGCGAGACTTGAACTCGCGACCCCAGGCTTATGAGTCCTGTGCTCTAACCAGCTGAGCTACCCTGCCACAGCTACCTAACAGAGGGATAATATAGCAGATTTTACATCTGTTGGCTAGAGGCTGCCGGCTTTTTGCCGGTAAAGTAGTGATGGTTTTTGACGAGTAGTTCGTACAGCTCGTCGTAGTATGGTGAGACCTCCGGAGAGAGCGCTACTTTATGGCGTTTGATGCTGTCTAGGCGTTTTGCGGTTATGCCTTCTTTTTGCCATGTGTAGCCCTCTGCCAGGTAAATGACTAAGATGGGCATGATTTTATCCAGGGCATATACAAATTTTGCTTCTTCGGATGCGCGCTTTTCGTACTCTTTGATGTGCTGCGTCAGCTCGGGAAAATCTGTTCCCCAGGCGTGCTCTAGCTTTAGCAACGCTTCGTGTTCGCGCTGCTGTTTGCTGGCTATGATTGCTGCATCGGCGTAAACGTATGTGTCGCCTGCATGAACCTCTACGAGGTCGTGTACCAAGGCAAGACGCAGGACATGATCGCGGTCGAGGTTAGGAAAGTATTGCACCAAAAACCAAGCGGTCATCGCTAAGTTGTAGCTATGTTCCGTGTCGTTTTCTTGTTCGAACGTAACCGGGATGTGCGTAACTCTGTGGATGGCTTGGAATTGCAGCAGTAGCTCATGAAATTCCAGTATGCGGTGTATGTTTGGGCGTTTAGTCATAGCGCAATAATAGGGTACAATTTACGTAAATGAAAGTGCGTGTATCGCCGGGCAAGTATGTCGTGGCCGTCTCTGGCGGTGTTGATTCTATGGTGCTGCTTGATTTGCTGCGGCAAAAGCCTAAGCTCCAGTTGGTAATTGCGCATTTTGATCACGGCATCCGCCCAAATTCCGCAGAGGATCGCAAGCTAGTGCAGGGGATTGCGCGCGCCTATGATTTGCCGTTTGTGTTTGCCGAGGGAAAGCTCGGGCCAAAGGCGAGCGAGGCCTTAGCGCGCGAGGCCCGCTACGCTTTTTTGCGTAAAGTGCAGGCAGAGCAGGGGGCAGAGGCGATCATTACGGCACACCACCACGACGACATGCTCGAGACCGCAATTATGAACTTACTGCGAGGGACGGGCAGGCGAGGGCTGTCGTCGCTCAAGAGCCGCAAAGAGCTAGTACGGCCGCTACTGGACTGGACCAAAAAAGGCATCCGCGATTACGCCGAAGAGCACGATTTGGTGTGGGCCGAGGACGTCACCAACGACGACGATACATATCTACGTAATTATGTCCGTCACAATGTGTTGTCGCGTTTTACCAAAGAGGGCAGGGAGGCGCTTGCGCGCCACATCAAGCAGGCAAGCAGGGTGAATGACGAGATAGACAGTTTGCTCGATAGTGATCTGGACGCCCAGCCCGGCAAGACAGAGCTGAGCCGCGGCTGGTATGTGCAGTTGCCTCATGCTGTTGCCACCGAGATGATGGCCGCATGGCTGCGGCGCAACGGGGTTATGCAGTTTGACCGTCATCTAATCGAGCGGCTGGTCGTTGCCGCCAAGACGGCCCGACCGGGCAAGCAAGCCGACGTTAACGCGCGCCATGTAGTCGAATTTACCAAGGACACCATCCGCCTGGTCAACAGAGAGCGCTGACCGCTGTTACGTATCCAAAGTGCTGTCGTGTTGGCATCATGATAGATATCTGGCATTATCATGTATAATCTTGAGGTATGGATAAAGATAAAAGACCTTTTAACCCCAGCTCCAAGCGCCCTGGTAATGGTGGCCGCAACTATAAAAGTCTCGGCTTCCTCGCGCTGATCGTATTATTTGCGCTGATTATTTTTGCCGCTCGCGGCCAATCATCAAGCCTTAATGAGATTTCGCTCTCGCAAGCAGTCAACGAAACCAACGAAGGCAAGTACAGCAAAATTGTTCTCGACGGTAACCAATTGACCATCACTAAGAAGGGCGAAGACAAGCCAACTGTCCGCACCTACACTGAGCCTAGCACATCGCTTAAGGATCAAGGTTTTGACCTGAGCAAAACGACGTTTGAGGCCAAGCCCGAGAGCAGTGGCTCTACATTGACCAACATTCTGATTGGCCTGTTGCCGGTCATTATCATTGTCGCCGTGTTGTTCTACATCTTTAGGAGCGCACAAGGCCAGGGTAACCAGGCGATGAGCTTTGGTAAGAGCCGAGCTCGCTTGTACGGCAACGAGAAGGATAAAGTTACATTTAGCGACATAGCCGGTAGCGACGAAGCCAAGCAAGACCTGCAAGAAGTTGTCGAATTCCTCAAGTACCCTAAAAAGTTTGCCAACCTCGGCGCACGTATCCCTAAGGGCGTATTGCTAGTTGGCTCGCCCGGTACCGGTAAGACCATGCTGGCGCGCGCAGTTGCCGGCGAGGCCAACGTGCCATTCTTTAGTATCTCCGGATCCGAATTTGTCGAGATGTTCGTCGGTGTCGGTGCAAGTCGTGTTCGTGATTTGTTTGCCAAGGCCAAAAAGAACTCGCCATGCATTATCTTTGTCGACGAGATCGACGCTGTTGGACGCCGCCGCGGTAGCGGTATGGGCGGTGGCCACGATGAGCGCGAGCAAACCCTTAACCAGATTTTGGTCGAGATGGACGGCTTTGAGCAAGGTCAAAACGTTATCGTGCTTGCTGCAACCAACCGTGCCGATGTGCTCGACCCTGCCCTGCTTCGCCCGGGTCGCTTTGACCGCCGCGTCAACATCGACCTGCCAGACCGCAAGGACCGCAAGGCAATCCTTAAGGTGCATCTTGCCAAAAAGCCGGTTAGCGCCAACGTCGACCTCGACTCCTTGGCTGCAAAGACTGCCGGTTCTTCCGGTGCAGACCTAGCCAACATCGCGAACGAGGCCGCCATTATCGCAGCCCGCAATAACCGCAAAGAGATCAACAACGATGATCTAACCGCAGCATTCGAGAAGGTCGCCATTGGCCCAGAGCGTAAGAGCAAGGTGATGAGCGACAAAGAAAAGGAGTTGACTGCGTACCACGAAGCCGGTCACGCCCTAGTTGGTCATGTGTTGCCCGACAGCGACCCGATCCACAAGGTCACTATTATCCCTCGTGGTGGTACCGGTGGCGTAACATGGTCTATCCCGCCAGAGGACAAGAGCTACCACAGCGTAGTCGAATTTAAGGACGTATTGGCACGCTTACTGGGTGGCCGTATCGCCGAAGAGCTTATTTACGGCAAAGACCACGTAACCACCGGTGCAGGTTCCGACCTGCCAAAGGCTGCCGAGCTGGCACGCGACATGATCGTCAACCAAGGTATGGGTAGCGGCAAACTGCGCGACCAAGTGTTCCGTGTAGATGAAGGTATGATGCTCGACCGCATGGTGCACGAGCGCCAATTCTCCGAAGACACCGCCAAGTTGATCGATGACGAAGTAGAATCGCTGATTAAAGAGGCCGCAACTCGCGCCCGAACGGTCATCAAGGCTAACATGCAAAAATTGCACGACCTCAAGGATCGCTTGCTCGAAAAAGAAACCGTCGAAGCCGAAGAAGTCGTAGAGATCCTCAAGGGCAGCCAGATGCCCAAAGAGGCCGCACTGTACTAGCCGCGGCATCCGTAGATTGTCGCGATTACGACGGATTTTACACTAGGGATAAGTGGACTGCGGGCTTATACTAAAGAGCAGACGTTAAGCCAATTTGATTTTTGATGCAGGAAAACAGTTCGCCGAGTACCAGAAAAAAGCGCATTCCGCTCGCTAATGTTGCGGTTTTGCTCATCGCCGCCGCCTTAGTCGGCCAGGTGCTTGGTTTCCTGCGGACCATGCTTGTCAATGCCAAGTTTGGACCGACCGGCAGCAACAGTACGGATATGTACTTTGCGGCCTTTACTATCCCTGACTTCTTCTTTTATGTGATTGCTGCCGGTGTGCTTGGAGTAGCATTTATCCCTGTTTTGTCTGAGCGCCTAGCCAAGAACGACCGTAAGGGCATGTGGGAGGTGACGACCAGCGTACTTAACTTGCTCGTTATAGTGATGTGCGCCGTGGGTGTGGCTATATTTGTGTTTGCCGAGCCGTTAATACGAAACATCTACGGCATGTCTGGCGACAAGTTAAACGACACGGTGTTTATTATGCGGTGTTTGGCGCTCAATCCCCTGTTGTTCACGGTGTCGGGTATTTTGACTGCCGCGCAGCAGACCATGGGGCGGTTCTTCTTTTATGCAGTTGCCCCGATCGTGTACAACCTATCGATCATCGCGAGTATTCAGATTTTTGCCGGTACAAGCATCGGTATTAAGGGGCTGGGTTTCGGTGCGCTCGCGGGCGGTATCTTACAGCTTGTCGTGGTCGCTATTGGCCTAATCGGCACACGATTTGTGTGGAGACCCAAGATTATGTGGCGCTCAGAGGACTTTAAGACAGTGTTGCGCCAGTTGCCGCCGAGGTCACTTGATCAGGGCGCAGACCAAGTGCAGACTGTCGTCGAGACCGGTATTGCAGGTCGCTTGGCCGACGGTACCATTAGCCACTACAACAACGCCGTGGTACTTCAGACGGCGCCGGTGTTGCTGATTGGTTCGGCTATCTCTACGGCGGCGTTCCCTCGTTTGACCGCAAGACTCGGACAAGGGCGACCGGATTTATTCCGGCGTGACTTTTTGCGCATTTTGCGGTTTATGATCTGGATCAGTATCCCGATTGTGATTGTATCGTATCTTGGTCGTGGTTATCTTGCGCGTATTATTTTTAAGGAAGGGTCAGCAGAGATCGCGTTACTCTTTGGTCTATTGGCCGTTGCGATACTCTTCCGTATCATCAATACTATTATGTCGCGCTGGTTTTATGCCCAGAAGGATACCAAGACCCCGTTATTTGTGTCGCTCTTTACCATTACGCTCAACATCATATTGGCGATTATACTTTCGCGGCCAACGGCGTACGAAGCGGCTGGTTTGGCGATGGCGATCTCGATTTGTTCTGCGCTTGAGGTGTTTATCCTAGGCGTCATTATGGTGATCCGCGACCGGGGCTTGCTCAACATGGAGTTCTGGGGCGGTGTAGGCCGGGCTATCTCGGTGGGTGGCTTTAGTATGTTGGCTGGGTATGCTGCGGTTTCGACCTTCCCACTAAGTCTCGATGATGTAGGATTCTTTGTGCTAGGTGGTAAGTTGGCCTTTATCGTCGCCGCCACGTTTAGTGTGCATGTGGTTGTGTCTGGCTTGTTTGACCTAGACGAGGTGCGGCCGATCTTTGCGTGGCTCAAGCGTATCATACTCCGCCCTATCCGCGGCGCGTACTAAGGAGGCGTTGGCGATGTCCGCAGATCATAACTCTCAGGGGCATACGTCAGAACCTCCTGCTGCTACGGCTAGGCGTAAGGGTCTGTTGCCTCGTATTAATACGCTGCTGGTTGTAGTTATCGTCTTGGTCAATGCCTTTACGTTGCTATTACCGCTCTGGCCTACGGCGAGCCTATGGTTTGGTCAGCGGATGACGAATACGGCTGATACGTTGCGTGAGAAATTGCACGCGCCGCCCGCGACCCAGTCGCTGCCTGCCGAGAATCGACTCGTGATCCCGGATATCTTGTTTGACCAAGAAATCCGCGAGGGTAAGGACGCTCGGACGCTGCGCGAGGGACTGTGGCGCCGCCCTCGCACCAGCACGCCCGCGGACGGAGGCAACACGGTAATAACGGGACACAGGTTTACTTACAATAATCCGCAAGGGACGTTTTACCATCTGGACAAGTTAAAGGCGGGAAGCGAGCTAGGAGTGTACTGGGAGGGTAAAAAGTACCTCTACACAGTTACCGAGACCATGACGGTGCCGGCAAGCGCGGTACATGTAGAGGCGCAAACGGGAGGCGACCGCCTGACGCTATATACATGCACGCCGCTCTGGAATCCAACAGACCGGCTGGTAGTAATAGCCGAACCAAAGGAGGCAAGAGATGAGTATTAAGGACGAGAAAACGCAGTTTTGGCTGCTGCTTATTATTTTGGCGCTTAGCGTAGGGCTGCTTTATTACGCATTTACCACGCTTGGTCGCGTCGAGTAGATGGATTTATTTTGTCTGCGTCTTGTTTTTGCGGCCGTAGTGCCGCAGGAGCAGCGCAACAAAGATAAGGAAGCAGGCGAATGTCGCCAGTCCGACCAAAAGCACACCGGTATTGGCCAGTCCGCCTCCGCCGCCTCCGGACGGATCTGGCGTCGAGGCTGATGCGGAGTAAATATTTTCGCCGTACGAGCCCTCTCCGTAGACACTCGCAAAGATTAGTAGCATGTATGTGTACATAGTTTTCGTCTGTTCGTTTAATACCCTTCATGCTTATGATATCATGTAACCATAATATAATATCGAAAGGTGCATATGAATATTGGGATGCCACAGCTGATACTTATTCTTGTTATAGTTTTGCTGTTGTTCGGTAGTCGCCGTTTGCCCGAGCTGGCACGCAGCATCGGGTCGTCGATGGGCGAGCTTCGTAAAGGTATGAATGAGGCGGGCAGTGAAAACGACCAAAAGCAAAATAGGGAAAAGACACGCTCCGAACAGTAGTCGTCGTACCCCTACCTCGGCTAAGGTTCCGTTTATAGAGCACCTGTATGAATTGCGCAGGCGTCTATTTTACGTGGCTCTTGCGGTTGGTGCTGGTGCCACTGTTGCCTACAATTTCCATAAGCAGATCACGAATTTTTTGTTGTGGCCGGCGGGTGAGCAGCAGTTTATCTTTACGTCTCCGGGCGGGGGGTTCGAATTCTTGTTCCGTATCTGTATGTATACGGGGCTTGTTATCGGTATACCCGTAATCATTTTTCAGATTCTACGATATTTGCAGCCGATTATCCCAGGTGATTCCATGCGGTTCATCTCTTGGGGTACGGCTGCATCGGCCGTGCTGGCAGTGGTGGGTATGGTGTTTGGGTACTTCTTTGGGCTACCTGCCGCCCTTGATTTCTTACTCAAAAACTTTTCGTACGACCAGATAAATGCCCTTATTAGCATCCAATCGTACATGTCGTTTATTACGATGTACCTACTTGGGTCTGCTCTGATTTTTCAGGTTCCGCTTATTTTGCTTCTTATTAACCGGATTAAGCCGCTCAAGCCCAGTAAACTGTTTTTACAGCAGCGATGGGTTATTGTTGGGTCTTTGGTATTGGCGGCGATCATTACGCCGGCTCCGGATATCCCCAACTTGCTTATATTGGCCGTGCCGATGGTATTGATGTATCAGCTCGGTATTGTGTTGGTGTGGAAAGCAAACCGCAAACTGTATCGGTCAAAACGCGTTCTGGAACTACTAGAGAAGGATGCACAAGAGAGGGAAAGGCGCCTACAGGAATTTGCCCAGGCTCAGGCGGCACGTCAGGCAATAGCGCAGACGCGCCTGCAAGCTAGGCAGCAGCCTGCACCGGTTGTTCGTCGACCCCAGCAAAGAGCCGTAACAGCCGCAAGGCCTAAAGTTACCGATATGGTTCCTGCCCCTCGTCGCCAGTATGTCAACGATGTACCTGCTTCGCCGCTCCGCATGCGTCGACGGCCATTACAAACAGACGGTGGTTCGTTCGTAGCCTCTTGACGAGATGGCCCCGCATTATTTACACTAAGCATAAGTAATACATAACAAGACAAAAATATGAAACACATACAAAATCTACTCAAAAAAGAAATGACCCGACGAGAGTTTCTGGCTACTCTTGGATTTGGTCTCGCAACCGTAGCCGGACTGTCGTCTTTACTCAATATGATGGGTAAAACCAACAACCCATGGCAGCCGCAGCAAAGCAACAACAGCCTTGGTTACAGTAGCGGCCCTTACGGTGGCCGTCCGCGTAACCTGTAGTCACACCTCGGTTACGCAGCTTGCAATTGTCCTTGGGCATATCTTCTATTTTGTAAGCCCCAACTGCAGTGCTATGCTATGGCAGTAATCGCGTAACGCGGGGGAGACAGCATGTCAAAAGAACATATTAACGTTGCCTGGGGCGGTGCATTCGATGCGTTTAAGCGCATGTTTACGCAATTAAAGGCGAATCCCGAACCTGCGGTGTTTTTGGTGGTGGCCTACCTGATCGTGATTGCGATAAAAATGAGCGTCGCAGGCCCGGACTACACTACTATGGAGTCGTTTGCAAAGGTGACTGCTTTTGACGCGGCATTCTTTTTGATCTTTATGCTTGCGATTCCGACGTACGGCTTGGCCTTAGCCAAGGGTAAGGCGATTAGCATGCGCGAAATGTTGCGATTTGATGCCAATAAATACTTTGCGATATTGCTAGCCGGAATCCTATATGGCTTTGCGATAGTAGCATCGTTTCTGTTGTTCATTATCCCGGCTATCTGGGTTGTTTCGTGGTTTGCGCTGTACCAGATCGTTGTTGTAGACAAGGGGTTGGGGCCAATTGAGGCGTTAAAAGAGAGTAAGCGGCTTGTCGCTGAGCGCACTGGCAAAGCCAAAGTGTGGGGCGTAATCGGCGCATCTCTTGTGCTGTCATTTGCCGCAGGCTTGCTTGCTGTATTCCCATTGATCGGCAACGTCCTTAGTAGCAGTGCTTCGCTGCTTATCTCGATACTGACAACGGCGGCATTTGCTTCGCTGTACCGATGGGTGAAGTAGAGCGCTAAGAGCGTCCTACTTCTTTGCGAGCTCTCGTAGGAGTTGCTCGGCGACATCTACGTCGCTCCAGGCGACGCTTTTGCCGTCCATGTTGCGGGAGGTTTCGTGGCCCAGCCCTGTTATTAGGACGACATCGCCCTTCTTTGCCTGGGCAAACGCGGTGCGCATTGCTTGTCGGCGGTCGGCGATTTCGGTCATTTTATCTTGACCTCTCTCCTTCTTGATGCCGGATATGATGGCTTGGCGAATGGTCGCGCCATCCTCGGTGTAAGTTTCTTCGTCGGTTACAAAAATACGATCGGCATATTCGCTGGCGATTTTGCCCATAATCGGCCGTTTGCTGCGGTCGCGGTTGCCCGTTGCGCCAAAGACGATCGTCAGTTTGCCGTTTGTTATGTTACGGGCAGCGCGTAGCACCTTTTCGAGCGCATCGGGGGTGTGGGCGTAGTCGACGATTACCCCAAACGCCTGCCCGACGTCAACGCGCTCCATGCGGCCCGGTACGCCGCTAACTTTAGCGATTCCTTGCGTAATTTGTTCGGTGGTCAAACCCTCGACATATCCAGTTAATGCCGCGGCTGCCGTGTTGTAGACGTTAAACATGCCGACTAGCTTAGTTCGTATTCTGATCGGCTTACTGTCTATTTTGAGTGTAAAGTCGCTGCCGTCTTTGCGGGTATTGATGTTCGTTATTTGTGCGTCTGCGTTCTTGCCTGTTCCGTAACTTAGCTTGCGTTTGCCAGCCTGGGATTTATTGTAGTATGCAAACCACTCGTCGTCGCTGTTTAGAATGATAAACGGCGGTCGGCGCTTAAATAACCGAAACTTCGCTGCTGCATATTTTTGCATCGTGCCGTGGTAATCAAGATGATCTTGCGTAAGGTTGGTCATAATTGCGACCTGGCATGGCACGCCCCATAGGCGGTGTTGATCCAGCGCCTGGCTGGTTGCCTCGAGAATGATGTATTCGCAGCCGGTACGCTTCATCTTGGCAAACATCCCCTGCAAGATAAACGTATCCTCTACCGTGCGGCTGCTTGCCTTTTGCGTGGTCTTGCCATTGATGCGGTAGTAGGCGGTGGTGTTGATGCCGACCGTATGTCCGGCGTCTTCGAGCATACCGGCGATAACGGTCGCGACCGAAGTTTTGCCATTGGTGCCGGTGATCATAATGACCTTGGCGCGGCGTGCCGGAAACCCGTAGCGGATATTGGCGGCGATTGCGACTAAGAGGTGGTATCCGTTAAGGATGGGCTGGCGAATCTGACGCGGCAGTAGGTTCTTGAGGAGTTTTTTGACCCTGTACATAGACGTATCATAGCAGACTTATCGACAACATTTCTGTTATAATACTAAAAATGTTGTCAAAAAGTTTTGGAAATTATCGGGTGGCTTACTCTGTGGTGTGGCGAACGTACGGCCAGTCTTGGCGCGTACGCCTATCTTTTTTATTGCAGTTTCTAGGCCGACTCAGTAAGTTTATCGGGCTTCCAGTGGCACTTAGTATGATAATCGCGCGCCTGTCGGCTGGCGATTTTGACGGCGCCGGCAGAGCGGTGTTTATATACGCCGGGTTTTCGTTGTTTTTGGGCATTATCACGCCGCTTGTAAAGTACGTTGGGATGCGCGGTGAGAATGTTGTGTACAGTCAGTCTACTCGCCAGTACTTTGCACGTCTGGTAGGCACCGATTTAGAGTATTTTAATTCTAATCTCTCGGGGTACATTACAACTGCCACGCGTCAATACGTCGATAGTACGGTGCAATTTGTACGGGCGGTTCGCGATAAGTACCTCGGTACGATTTTGAGTATCCTGTTGCCGCTGATCGTTATCACGTGGGTTAATGTCTGGCTTGGGCTGGTGTCGTTTGTACTGAGTTTGGTTCAGGCGGGATATTTGCTGTGGGCATCCTACGTTGTGGCCCCTTACCGCACCAAGAGTCGTGAGTCGTACAAACGCAACTCTGGTAGGATGGCCGATTTTATATCCAACATCGCTGTTATCAAGTCGTCCGCACAAGAGGCATCGGTAGTAAAACAGGTAGGAGAGGGGGCCGTGGCCGAGGCAAAGCTGTTTACACATCGCTACACGCTGCAAGCCAAACTTACCGCGGTGCGAGAGGTGATAACGGTCACCTTCTTCTTGATCTTGTTCTGGCTGGTGGTGCAGTTGATGAGCCGAGGGGCTATCGACATCGCTGGCGCAGTGCTGGTGGTAACGTATTCGATTACGATTCTAACCGGCATTTACACCATACAGCAGGATTTGGACGAGCATGATGACCTCGTAGATAAGATTATTCCGGCTGCCGATATCCTCAATCGACAAAACGTTATCAACGACCCTAAGCACCCCAAGAGCTTGGGCAAGGTGCGCGGCGAAATCCGATTTAACGACGCAGAATTTACGTACGAAAAGGGCGGAGAACCCGTCTTTAAGCGGCTTAATTTGACGATTCCGGCCGGACAAAAAGTAGGTGTAGTCGGGCTGAGCGGCGCGGGCAAGAGTACGCTCATCAAGTTACTTATGCGGTTTGACGATGTGCACGGAGGCAGTATTACCTTAGACGGCCACGACGTGCGCGAGGTACGACAAACGGATTTGCGCCACAATATCGCGTATGTGCCGCAAGAACCGATGTTGTTCCACGCCAGCATTCGTGACAACGTGATTTTGTCTCGCCCCGATGCAACTGACAGAGAGGTTGAGCAGGCGCTTAAAACGGCACATGCCTGGCAGTTTGTCAGGCGCCTTCCAGAGGAGATTTACAGTATTGTCGGCGAGCGCGGTGTCAAATTAAGCGGCGGCCAAAAGCAGCGCATCGCCATCGCCCGCGCTGTACTGCAGCACTCGTCTATCATCGTGCTGGACGAGGCGACCAGCGCGCTCGATAGCGAAAGCGAACAGATCATCAAGGAGTCGTTTAGCGAGGTACTTAAGGGCAAAACGGCTATTGTGGTTGCGCATCGTCTAAGCACGCTGTCCGAGATGGATCGCATCATCGTGCTGGATAACGGTAGCTTGGTCGAGGACGGCACACACCAGTCACTCCTCAAGAAGAACGGAATCTATGCCCGTCTGTGGCGTCGTCAGCTGCGTCATTTGGACGAGGACGAACCGACCTCTGTTATTTCGGCGCTACAACAGGTATAATGACGAGTAATGAATCAAGATCATATTCGTAACTTTTGCATTATCGCGCATATCGACCACGGCAAGTCTACGCTGGCCGACCGCTTGCTCGAGATGACCGGCACGGTCGAGAAGCGCCTGATGAAAGAGCAGCTGCTCGACCGCATGGATCTCGAGCGCGAGCGCGGCATCACCATTAAGCTCAAGCCGGTGCGCATGAGCTACAAGGGTTACGACCTTAATCTGATAGATACGCCGGGCCACGTGGACTTCAACTACGAAGTGTCACGCAGTTTAGAGGCATGCGAAGGTGCTATCTTGGTGGTGGACGCCACACAGGGCATGCAGGCGCAAACATTAGCCAACGTGTACTTGGCGATTGCCGCCGACCTCACAATCATCCCGGTGCTCAATAAAATCGACCTTCCGGCATCAGACGTAGAGCGTGTTGGCGCCGAGATCGTCAGTTTGCTGGGCTGCAAGTTCGAGGACATCTTGCAGATCAGCGCCAAGACCGGTCAGGGCGTAGACGCCGTGCTAGAGCGGGTCGTCAGTGATGTGCCGCCGCCAAGCGGCAAAATCGACCAGCCGACTCGCGCCCTCATCTTTGATAGCTACTATGACGATTACCGCGGCGTTATCTTGTACGTTCGTGCCGTTGATGGCCGCATAGGCAAGGGTGATCAGATTCAGATGATGGCTACCGGCAGTCACGGGTTGGCACTGGAGGTCGGAGCGCTTCGACCCGACATGAATCCGCTGCCAGCAATCGAGACCGGCGAGATCGGCTATATCGTCACTAACCTCAAAAGCACGCGCGAGGCAAGGGTAGGTGACACCGTAACACTGGCCGCCAAGCCAGCAGAGTCTCCGCTGCCCGGTTACCAAGATGTTAAGCCCTTTGTGTACGCCGGGTTCTTTCCGGAGAGCAACGAATATTATCAGGAGCTCAAGGATGCTATCGAAAAGCTGTCGCTGAGCGACTCGGCGCTGCAGTTTGCGCCCGAGAATTCGCCGGTGCTCGGCTTTGGCGTGCGGGTAGGCTTCTTGGGTCTTTTGCACATGGACATCGTGCGCGAGCGGTTGGAGCGCGAATACAACCTGGACCTCGTGGTCACCAACCCCTCCACCGATTACCAGGTTACGCTGCTGAATGATCACGAGCTGGACATAAAAAGCGCCGCCGACTTGCCCGAACCCAGCAAGATCAAAGAAATCCGCGAACCCTGGATCAAGGGCGAGATTGTCGCGCCCAAAGAGTACGTAGGCCCCCTTATTCAGCTCATCAATCAAAAGCGCGGCGTGCACAAAAACCTTAGCTACATCGAAGAGCGCGCACTCATCACCTTTGATGCCCCGCTCGCCAACCTATTGACCGACTTTTACGATCTGCTCAAAAGCATTACCAGCGGTTACGGCTCCTTTAACTACGAGCTGTCCGATTACCGCGCCGAAGATTTGGTAAAGCTCGACTTTTACGTCGCTGGCGAAAAAGTAGATTCACTAAGCATCATGGTGCACCGCACTGAGGCCGAACGCATGGGCCGCGAAATTGTCGGCAAGCTCAAAGAGGTGGTGCCGCGCCAGCAGTTCGCCATTAGTTTGCAGGCAGCCATTAGTGGCCGGTTTATCGCCCGCGAGGACATCAGCGCCTTCCGTAAAGACGTAACCACCGGACTGTACGGTGGTGACGTATCGCGCAAAAAGAAGGTGCTCGCCAAGCAGGCCAAGGGTAAAAAGCGCATGAAGAAGTTTGGTAAGGTAGATATCCCGGCCGAGGCCTTTACCGTTATGCTCAAGCGCGACTAGTACGCTACATTTGACTTAATTACGCAAAAATATTGTAATTGTAGTGGAAAAGTAGGGGAACATTGTGTATAATCCGCCTATGGAACAGCCGCTACGCCAAAAAAAGCATATTATTACAATTGCAGGCCGCCCCGGTAGTGGAAAGTCTACAACTGCCAAGTTAATCGCAGCGCAGCTGGGTTTTGATCATGCCTCAGGGGGTGATTTGTACCGAGCCGCAGCTATGGAACGCGGTATGGACATTCTTCAGGCAAACTTTGCCAACGCCGAGACTGGCGAGATCGACAAGATCGTCGACGATAAAATGCGCGAGATTAACGCTTCTGGCGATCGCGTAGTTATCGACTCGCGCACCGCATGGCATTTTATTCCTAACTCATTTAAGGTATTTTTGGACTTAGATTTGCTAACAGCGGCCGAGCGCATCTTGTCTAATATGGACGAAGCACGACGCGAGCGCGAACACATCCCCGCTGATCCGCACGAGTACGCCGAGCAGTTGCGATTGCGCCAAGAGGCCGAGATCCGCCGCTACATCAAGCTCTACAATATCGAGCCCTTTAACCTCGAAAACTATAACATCGTCATCGACACCAAAAACACCGACCCGCAAAGGATTGCTAACGAGATAATCAAGCAATTTGAAGTGTGGATTGCTAGCGAGGCGGCGGTCATCTCCGCGCATAGCTAATTACCGGCATTTGCCAAAACGCTGGCACTCTTGACGCTTGAGTGCCAGCGTTTTATTATATGGTTAATATGACCGAACGCCAGAAGCAGATTCTAAACTCTATCGTCGAGCAATACGCCGAGGTTGCCAGCCCGGTCGGCTCGCAGCTGCTCGCCAAGGCATTTGGCGTGTCTAGCGCCACTATTCGCGCCGAAATGGCCGAGCTGGAGCGGCTCGGGTTTATCAAGCAGCCGCACACCAGCGCCGGCCGCGTTCCGACCGATAAAGGGTACCGTTTTTACGTCAACTGCCTAGCCGAGGAAAAAGAGCTTGTGCCCGAGCGCCGCGGTGAGCGCGCCCTGCTGGCGCGCGTGCAGGACGCCGGTTTGCCCGAGCGCACCATCCGCAACGCCGTTGATACTCTGGTAGAGCTAACGCACAATCTGGGTATGGCAACAATCGGCAATCAGCTGTACATGAGCGGTCTTTCTAACTTGTTTGGGCAGCCCGAGTTTATCCAGTCCAGCCAGGTGCGGCAAGTTGCAGAGCTGCTCGACAACCTAGAACCGTGGCTGCGTGAAGCCGCACCCAACCAACCCCTCAGCGTTTATATCGGCCGCGAGAATCCCATCGGACGCAGCGCTGGCTGCTCGCTTATCATCAGCCGCTTTAACAGCCCGTACTCCGAGCGCAGTTACATCGGCGTGCTCGGCCCCACTCGCCAGCATTACCGCGATGTTATGAACCTAGTCGGCAGCGCCGGCCGCACGCTAGAAGAAGTGTTATACGACGGTCCTAACACAGAAAACAAACGAATCGCATGAGTGACACAGAAAAGGAACAACAAGAGATGAGCACAGACAAGCCCAAGCAAAAAAAGCCAAAAGCCGATGAGCTGCAGCAGCAAATCGGCGAGCTGACCGAGGCTTTGCAGCGCGAGCGCGCCGATGCCGTAAACATGCGCCGCCGTCACGAGGAGCAAATCGCTCGTTTGCAAACGGTTGCCAAAGGCAGCGTTGTGCGCGATCTATTGCCGGTTATCGATAACTTCGAGCGCGCCCTCAAACACACGCCGCAAGATCTGACCGACAACGACTACATAAAAGGCATCCAAAACATCGTCAAGCAATTCGAAAAAACACTCGAGCAGATGGGCGTACAAAAAATCAAAACCGTAGGCGAGCCGTTCAATCCTCATTTGCACGACGCCGTTAGCATGGACGAAGGCGACGGCGACGGCCAAGAAATCGTCAGCGAAGAGCTACAGTCCGGCTACACCTTGGGCGAAGAAGTCCTCCGCCCCGCCATGGTCCGTGTAAAGAGCTAAACTCGTCTGTCTGATCTCGTTTTAGGCGTCAGCTAGATCCAGGTGGTGACCCGAGGTCAGGAGGTAGGCTGTCTGGAAGCGACTCTATGCTTGCTTGGACGTAGCTATCTATCATCTCTTTGGCTTCGCTGTGTAATGTAGAGTCATCACGTTGCTGGGCGGCTATACTGATGGCGTTTAGAACTATCTGCGCTAATTCGCCACCGAACTCGAGCGAGTGTTTTTTGTCAGGGTCGCCATTTTCGGTTTTATGTTCACTGATGTGTTTTTTGACTACCGCGCCTAGCACTAGCAGGACTGAGTCAGTGGGGGTGCCGGGTTTGGTCCCATCTCTGACAAAATCCATTATTTTGTCGAGCGAGATGGCCTCGTCTAAGGACTCTATTCTAAGTGCATCTGGGCCATGAGGTTTCATGCGACTACCTAGAATCCGCCCTTTGTACGGGTATAGGCGGATTGGTTTCCGCGATTGCGCTGACCTTTAGGTACATCTCTTCGCTCTGTTTGCGCGGGAACTTTCTTGCGGTAAGGTAGCGGCCAATTACCATCCCGATTGCAGCACACCCCAGTATACCGTAGCCGCCCAGACGTACGTCATGGTCCCGAACTTCGCCTATAAGAGTCACAAGTGCCCCTGCGATAGAAGTTCTAGTGCCAAAGAGTGTGATTAGGCTGTTCCGCGCGTCGCGCTCCCGCGCGACGACAGCTCGGGCAATCGCGCGAGTGACAGATAGGTTATCGATAGGTTCGTTCTTGGTGTCCAGGAATACGGCTAGGTCTTCTCGACCTGGTGAGGGCGAGGATGGGGACGGACTGCCTGGTGCCAACGGCGTATCTTCGATAGCTGAGTGAATGACCGGCGCATCCTCGACGCGTGATGAGTCGCTTGGATCAATGATGACGCAGCGCAGATTGTCGGGCACTCTTTCTCCTGCGCCGACGGTCTGCGAAAGCTCTTGTAGGCCGCCTATGTTAGGTAGGCCAAACATACGCTTGTCGCTTGCCAGCCTTGCGGCTACCTCAGAAGACACCGCAACCTCAAATGACCTTTGCATCAATAAACTCCATTAGATGCATCGATACTATCAAAAAAACATGAACTCCTTATGAAAAGAGAGAAGAACAGGTATTTTATTAGCACTCTTGACAGTTGAGTGCTAATTTTTTATGCTAAAATTGTCTTAGCACTCAAAGTGACTATCTGCTAAAAGAAGGGAACTCACAACATGGGAAAAATTATTGGAATTGACTTAGGTACGACCAACTCGGCTATGGCCGTTATGCAGTCGGGTAAGGCAGATGTAATCGCCAACAGCGAGGGCGACCGCACCACGCCGAGCGTTGTCGCCGAAAACAAAAAAGGCGAGCGCCTGGCCGGCAAGATTGCCCGCCGCCAACAGGTAACCAACCCTAAAAACACAATCTACGAAGTAAAGCGCCTGATCGGCCGCAACTTTAACGACAAAGAAGTCCAGCGCGACCTCAAGCTTATGGGCTACGAGATCGTCAAGAGCGGCAACGCCACCAAGGTAAAGATGGGCGACAAAGAGTACAGCCCCGAGGAAGTCAGCGCCATGATCCTGAGCAAGCTCAAGGCCGATGCCGAGGCGTTTTTGGGCGAGCCGGTTACCGAGGCAGTTATCACTGTCCCTGCGTACTTTGACGACAGCCAGCGCCACGCTACCAAGGACGCCGGCAAGATCGCCGGCCTCGAGGTCAAGCGCATCATCAACGAGCCAACCGCCGCAGCCCTGGCTTACGGCTTGGACAAAGCCGAGAAAAAAGACGAAAAGATCGTTGTGTACGACCTGGGAGGCGGTACGTTTGACGTATCTATCCTCGAGCTTGGCGACGGCGTGTTTGAGGTAAAGGCTACAAACGGCGACACCCACCTCGGCGGCGCTGACTTTGACCGCGTACTCGTTAACCACTTTGTGGACGAGTTCAAAAAAGAGCAAGGTATCGACCTGACCGACGACAAGGCCGCTATGCAGCGTCTGCGTGACGAGGCCGAGAAAGCTAAGATCGAGCTGTCGACAGCTCAAGAGGTAGACATCAACCTGCCATTCCTAACCGCCGACGCCGAAGGCCCCAAGCACTTCGAGTACAAGCTATCTCGCGCCAAGCTAGAGAGCCTGGTAGCCGAGCTGGTCGACAAGACCGCCGAGCCATGCGAAAAGGCACTCAAGGACGCCGGCCTTACTGCCAGCGAAATCGACGCAGTCGTATTGGTAGGTGGTATGACCCGCATGCCAGCCGTGCAAGAGAAGGTTAAGCAAATCTTTGGTAAAGACCCAATGAAGGGCGTCAACCCCGACGAGGTTGTAGCCATCGGTGCTGCAATCCAGGGCGGCGTGCTGCAAGGCGACGTCAAGGACGTACTACTGCTAGACGTTACCCCGCTGAGCCTCGGTATCGAGACCATGGGCGGCGTGATGACCAAGCTTATCGACCGCAACACCACCATCCCAACCAGCAAGTCAGAGGTGTTTAGCACCGCAGCCGACAACCAGCCGCAGGTAGAAGTGCACGTGCTCCAAGGCGAGCGCGGCATGGCCGGCGACAACAAGAGTCTTGGCCGCTTTGTTTTGGACGGTATTCCACCAGCACCACGCGGCGTACCACAGATCGAAGTGACTTTTAACATCGACGCCAACGGTATCCTTAACGTGACCGCAAAAGACAAGGGTACCGGCAAAGAGCAGAACATTACCATTCAAGGTTCCGGCAGCCTCGACAAAGAAGAGGTCGAGAAGATGGCCAAAGAGGCCGAAGCTCACGCCGAAGAAGACAAGAAAAAGCGCGAAGCCATCGAGGCTCGCAACGTGCTCGAGAACGCCATCTATCAGGCCGAGAAGCTCAAGAACGACAACAAAGACAAACTGTCCGAAGACGACGTAAAGACGCTGGACGAGGCAGTCAAAACCGCCAAGGGTGCCGTCGAAAGCGACGACAAAGACAAGCTAGAGGCCGCAGCCAAGGCACTCAGCGACGCAATCATGCCTATTGGCGCCAAGATGTACGAGAACGCCTCTAAGGACGCGCAGGGTAGCGAACCGGCCGCAGAAGGCGACGCTAAGGGCAAAAAGGGCGACAAAGACGGCCCTGTAGAAGGCGAAGTCGTCGACGGTAAATAAGCTGTTACAATAGCTGTATGTTTGGATCGGGTAAAAGCAAGCCTCGCGTCGATACGCTAACCGTGCAAGTCTACGCTGTGTCGGGCAATGAAATATTCGCCTTGGCACAGCGGATCTGGAGCGAAAACTCCCGCGGCATGCTGGTCGACGAGCGAACCGGCAAGGAATTTATGCACTTTGCCTACGAAAACCCCAAATGTACGGCGTGGCTCCAGCGCGACCAAGGACGCACAGACACCTTCGAGCTGATCGTCCGTTGGGACGCCGAACAAGCGCACGAGGTTTTCACGTTAACCCCCGGTCAGACCGCAGGAAACGAAAAGCGCCTCTCGGCACTGCTTAACAGCATGCTTACGACGCCGTCAGTAGTATCAACAGTAGAAAGATAACATGGCCAAACGAGATTATTACGAAGTACTAGGAGTAGGCAAGAACGCGAGCGCCGACGAGATCAAAAAGGCGTTTCGCCGCTTGGCCGTGCAGTTCCACCCCGACAAACAGGGTGGCGACGAAGCCAAGTTTAAAGAGATCAACGAGGCCTACGAGGTGCTCAAAGACGCTCAAAAGCGCCAGCGTTACGACCAGTTTGGCCACGCCGGCGTGGGCGGTGCAGCTGGAGGCGGTGGCAATCCGTTTGGCGGCGGCTTTAACGGCCAAAACGTCAACTTTGACTTTGGCGACCTCGGCGACATGTTCGGCAGCTTCTTTGGCGGCGGCCAGCCACGTAGCCGCCAGCCCAATCGCGGCAGCGATGTCGAGGTGCAGATCGAGCTAACCTTCGAGGAGGCCATCTTTGGCACCGAGCGCGACATCAGGCTCGACCTCGAAGATGTATGCGAGCACTGCAAAGGCAAAACCGCCGAACCCGGCCACGACCTAAAAGCTTGTGCGACCTGTAAAGGCTCCGGCCAGGTGGTCAACGTCATGCGCACTATCTTTGGCAACATCCAGCAAGCCAGCGTCTGTCCTACCTGCAAAGGCGCGGGCAAGGTGCCCGAGAAGGCCTGTACCGTGTGTCACGGCAAAGGTACGCAGCGCAAGTCGCAGCAGCTCACAATCAAAGTCCCGGCTGGCGTAGACGACGGTGCGACCATTCGCTTGCGTGAGCGCGGCGAGGCTATCGCCAACGGCCCCAAGGGCGACCTGTACGTGCATCTGCGTGTCAAAGCGCACAAAAAGTTCACCCGCGAGGGCGATCTTATCCTCAGCGAAGAACATGTCGGCATGGTCGAGGCCGCACTCGGCACCGAAATAGATGTACAGACTGTCGATGGCAGCGTCCGTATGAAGGTCCCTGCCGGCACGCAAAGCGGCACCGACTTTAAGCTCTCTGGCCACGGCGTCCCGCATTTGCAGCGAACTACCCGCGGCGCGCATATCGTCACTGTTATCGTGGACACTCCCACCAAGCTCACCAAAAAGCAAAAAGATTTACTAAAGGAACTGCACGATTCCTTTGGTAAAAAAGGCTGGTGGTAAGCGGCAAAAAATAGTGTTAGAGGTTTGCTGCGCCCCTGTGTTACCCTAGCTACATGAAGATTTTGGTTGTAGGCGGACACTCTGCCCATAAAAACGAGAATGAGTTCACTGCCGATGTTCTAGATTTTTTTCGTGACGCCATCTACCAGGGAGATATAGATGGGACAGTAGAGCACTGTTACTTGGATATGCTGGTATTCTGGGTTTCGAAGGATAGTTTTGAGGTCTTTGATGCCCAAAACGGTCGGCTGGTTTCCGAGTACGACTTGGTTATATTTCGCGGTAAGATACGGTCATACGGCCGCATAGCGCATAGCTTGTCCGAATATCTTGCAGCGATTGGGGTGCCATTCCTCAACGATTATCGGCCGTATCGACCAACAACAAAGCTAGCTCAGGCCATAACTATGCGCGAGCTTGGGCTGCCATTTGCGGCTACGCTTTGTGCCGAAAATATGTCAGCCGCGGTGGCTAGGGTCGATCACTATCTTCGATTTCCGCTGATTGCTAAAGATACGGTTGGAACGCACGGTAATAACAATTATCTCGTCCGGGATAAGGCCGAGCTGCAACGGATAGTTTCCGAGAATCCAAACGTCGTTTTTTTGTTCCAGGAGTACATTCCGAACGATTGTGACTACCGCATTTTTGTCCTTGGATCAGACGAAGTTATCATAAAACGTCAATCGGTAGGTGATTCGCACCTACACAACACCTCGCAGGGCGGGCGCGCCACCTTGGTGTCCACCGGCGATTTTTCGGCGGAGACGTTAGAGCAGGCTCATGCATTTGCAGAGCGCTTGCGTATGACAATGGCCGGAGTGGACGTGATGCGCAACACCGAAACCGGCCAGCTTATCTTTTTAGAAATCAACTCTCAGCCGCAACTGATAGACGGCGCATTTCCGCAAGAAAAGAAGGTATTGTTTCAGTCATTTTTTAGCCAAGTGGCGAAAATGGGTGGCTCGAAAGAATAAATAGCACATTGCGATGCTCGGAACCGGCAAACGATGTTTTGCTCAGCTGCTGGTTGTTGTTGTGGCGATCAATCAAAAAGACGCCATCCTCGCTGAGTGACCGATTGCACTCGTCTTCGATACGCGCAGTCAGATGGGTGTCCAATTTGCAGATGCGGCAGCAAACTAAAAACTCTAACTTATTGTCCAGGTTGATGTCGTCGTAGTTGTGGTCGATTAGATCTTCGAGACGGTGGAGCATTTTGCGATATCCCGGCAGTAGGTTGTCGGGTATAGGGCGCAGATAGAAGTTGGATTCGCCGATAATGCAGTGGGTATACAGGTAAATCAACAGTTGTAGGTGGCGGCGGTCGGTCGTGTCATACTCATCGCCCAGGTTATAAAAGCGTTCAATATCTATGGCCGAGGTCTGGCTATGTTGCAAAAGCACGCGCTCCAAAAGATAAATATAGTTTACTGCGTAGGTAGAAAGTATTCGCAGCGCTTGAGGGTCGTTAAGGAGCTGTTCCTCTAAGCGTATGCATTCTTGCAGGGGCGCTAGCTCAAAAAAGATCGGCCGCACATCGACATTGTAAACATGCAGGAGGTGGCGCACGCGGAACATCGCCAAGTGCAGACCTTCTAGTTTGGGGTATTTTGCAAAGTACTCTTGGCGTAGGCCATAAGCGTTCATGTTTTCTTTAGGCGGGTTGTGTATCAGCGAATCAAGAGTTTGACGCATGACCTGTTCGTCATACGGCTCGGGTACAAACTCAGGTCGCAGTTTTGTTAGTAGAGCTGTTGCTCGGGGATCCTTGGTCCAGGCGGCAAGTCGAGTAGCCAAATGGAACTGCTTGCTTACGGGCAAGTCTTGGGCATTTGAGATATAAAAATCACCGATTTGAGCAGATAGGTTCATAGTAGGATTAATAGTATCACGATACGCATGTGCTTGATTAATTAAAATGTTTGTGTTATAATATTGCTCATATGCAAACTCCAGATGCAAAACCAAAAAAACTTATCGGCAGGGCAGAGAAAATCTCATTCCCTGGACTTGATGTTGAACGTGTTCCGGCGCGGATCGACACCGGCGCCAAGACCAGCTCGATTTGGGCGACCGGCATTAAGGAGCACGATGGTGTTCTAAGCTTTAAGTTGTTTGGCAAGGCCAGTTCGTTCTACACCGGCGAAGAGCACACTACTTCGCAGTTCGAAAAAACCGTTGTCGCCAGTTCTAATGGGCACGCGCAAGAGCGCTACAAGATCCGTATCCTTATAAAGCTTAAGGGTAAAAAGATCCGTGCGCGCTTTACGTTGGCCGACCGATCCACGCAAACCTACCCAATTTTGGTAGGCCGTAACGTCTTACGCGGCAAATTCGTGGTTGACGTACAGGGCGGCAAGCCGTTATACAAAGAGGAGCGCCAACGTTCCCAGCAGCTCCAGTCTAAATTGGCGTCAAAGGATTAGATCATGAAAATAGCGATTCTGTCCAAAGGGGCGGCTAACTACACAACCAAACGCCTCAAAGAAGAGGCGATCAAGCGTGGGCACGAAGCCCGCGTCATCAACTACGCCAAGTGTTACATGGGCATCGAGCGCAGCAACCCTGTAGTGTATTACAAGGGCAAGGTTTTGGACGATTTTGACGCGGTCATTCCGCGTATTGCCCAAAGCTATACCAAGTACGGTACCGCAGTGGTGCGTCAGTTCGAGATGCGCAACGTGTATACCACTGCCAAATCTATCGCTATTAACCGCTCGCGCGACAAGCTACGTGGCTATCAGGTGATGGCTAAGGCCGGCGTGGGAATCCCTAAAACAGTGTTTGCCCGCGAGACATCCGACTTTGAGAACGTGATCGAGCTGGCCGGTGGCGCCCCACTGATTGTCAAGGTTGCCCGTGGAACCCACGGCAACGGTGTGGTGCTGGCCGAGACCGCCAAGGCAGCCAAAGCCGTAATGCAGGCCTTTTACGTTGAGGGTGTGACCTTTTTGGTGCAGGAGTTTGTTAAAGAGTCGGCCGGTACGGACATACGCGCCATAGTTGTGGGTAACCGCGTTGTGTGCGGCTTTATGCGCCAGAGTTTGGACGACGACTTCCGCTCTAACACGCACCAAGGCGGCGTAGGTAAGCCAATCAAGCTAACAGATGAAGAAGAAAAAACCGCAATCAAGGCTGCCAAAGCCATGGGCCTGCCGGTATGCGCCGTAGACATGATGCGCTCGTCGCACGGGCCATTGGTGCTCGAGGTTAACTCGTCCGGTAGTATTAAGACTCCCGAACTTTTGACCAAGTACAATATTGCCGAAAAAATCATCGAATACGTCGAGCAAAACGCCAGACAGCGCCACAAAAAAGACCGCGTCGGCGCGTAAACCCCCGCTCATTCCGCTCATGGTATGATTTAGGGGATGACACACGAAGTCGCCCTGATTATTGCGCTGGTGTTGCCGGTGCTGGTTTTTTTGGCCCTGCGGGTTAATACGCCCCTGGTGTTTTTGAGCGTGTGTTTGGGTGCGGTGCTAGTAGATCACGTATCGCGCGATGCCGATTTGATTGTCGGGTCGTTTAGCCCAACCACCAACACGCTTAGCCAGACGACGATCGAGCTGGGGCTACTCTTGATTCCGCCGATTGTCACGACGGTTATTATGGCCTTTAGTGTGCATGGCCGGATGCGGGTGTTTCTCAATCTGTTTCCGGCAGCGGCGGCTAGTATGCTGTTGGTACTGCTGACGGTGCCGATGCTGCCGCGCAATCTGGCGTTCAATCTGATGTCGCAGGATGTGTGGCGGGTGCTCTCTAATGCCGAGGCACTGGTGATCGGCGTGGGTGCGCTGGTGAGCCTGTTCTTTTTGTGGGCGCAGCGCCGGCATTTTCGCAAGCCGGATAAAAAAGGTCACTAATTGACTTTTTGCCCCAAAACAGAGATAATGTACTCTGTTCCAAGCCTAGAACAATATGTTCTGGGCCCATAGCTCAGTCGGTTAGAGCAGTGGCCTTTTAAGCCACGTGTCGTGGGTTCGAATCCCACTGGGCCCTCCAAACAAAACGCCTCAGCAATGCTGGGGCATTTTGTTTGGAAAGATCACAGAGAATTTGAACCCATGACAGAGAATTTGCGGAGCAAATTATCGTAGTCGTGGGTGCGGGGTAGCAAGATCGCCCGCAGGAGCTTGCTCCGAGGACGATCTTGCGGAAAAGGCCGCAGGCCGCCATCCCACTGGGCCCTCCAAATACCGTTCTAGTAAACTCCTCGTACAGAGGAGTTTTTATTTGCTATAGTTGGCTCATGAAGAAAGCTCTGTCCATTGTCGGAAATATACTACTGGGCCTCCTGATTATGTTTTTTACAATCATCGCTATTCCTATAGCTATTGTGGCTTTAATCATTATTGGACCTATGATTTTGTATGGTTGGATATGGGAGAAGATACGTCATGACCCACAGAGAAAACTCGTCATAAAAGAATTAAGAGACGACTCTTGGCAAGACGCGGACAGACGAGAGCAGTTTATATTGGCATTCGAAGCAGCTTGCGACACGCTGGCGAAATTAGCGAATGCAAAGCAGAGTTCGACTCGACAAGCAGGGTTTGAGGCCATTGATGGCGATGATGATGGAAACTCTGCAAATGTCTCGCTCGAAAGGATCATAGAGTCTAAGCATGCCGAGCTAAAATTGAGTTTCGAATTTACAATAACCAAAAACGCAAAAAACGAAGAGATCGCAGTGAATATAGACGAGGACAATTGCGGTGAGTATATGCCTGCGATTGAAGTCGAGGTAGTTAAGCCGAGTCTGCACATTAGGCGGACTATTATGCTTGATTCGGACGAGGCGGCCTGGGTAGTTATAGGTTTTCTTCGGGGTGATGTACGGTTCACACATCAACAAGGGCAGCTTTGGGTGTATGTCCCCGAGCACGATGTCTGGATTGTCCAATACAAAAACGATAAAGACTCTTATGGATTAAGGCCGGCATTTACTAATAAGGTAGCCCGGAAATACGGATACGACAAGTAAGACGCTAGTACTTCTTTTCGCCGGTGTCGTCTTTCTTGAGATCTAGGAGGAGGGTGAGGTTGATGTTGCGTAGGCTTTTGAGTACAAGTGCCAAGCCGCCGAGGAGGGATGTTAATATAAGGGCGACTAAAATGCCGATGGAGATGCGTTTGTTGGGCGAGGAGTCTTGCATACCGTACAATGTGCGGGATTTGGGTTTTGGTCGCTAGAACATTTTTTACGTGGGCGCTACCTAGCTCGCTGTTGGCGCACTGGAGTCGAGTACGGAAAAATGCTACAATAACAGAGAAGATACAGGAGAAAACTCATGTCCGGACACTCAAAATGGTCTACCATCAAACGCGAAAAGGGCGCCAAGGACGCGGCTCGCGGAGCAGTATTTACCAAGCTGGGAAACGCTATTGCGATTGCGGCGCGCTCCGGCACCGATCCGACAACTAACTTTGCCTTGCGTCTGGCTATGGACAAGGCCAAGGCTGCCAACATGCCTACGGCTAACATCGAGCGTGCCATCCAGCGCGTGGCCGACAAGAACGCCGCCCAGCTACAAGAATTACTATACGAGGGCTATGGCCCCGGCGGCGTGGCTATCTTGGTAGAGGTTGCGACTGATAACGTGAACCGCACGTACCCAGAGGTGCGCTTGGCTTTTAGTAAGCACGGCGGCAACTTGGCCGAAAAGGGTGCGGTGGCTTTTCAGTTTGACCGTAAGGGCACGATTCGTGTTAAGGGCAGCGGCGATGATTTGATGCTGCAAGTGCTGGAGGCGGGTGCCGAAGACATGCAAGAAGAGGGTGAAGAATCGGTGGTGTATACCGAGCCTACCGATCTAGCCAAGGTTCGAGATGCTTTGCGCGATGCGGGTATCGAGGTTGTTGAGGCCGAACTTTCGTATGTGCCTAACACTACCGTGCCGGTCGGCGATCAGTCCACCGCAGGTAAAATCCTCCGCCTGATGGACGCGCTTGACGCTATCGACGAAGTCAGCAATACGCACGTCAACTTTGATATCCCCGAAGAATTTTTGAACTAGCAGCCGGCTTGCCGGAAAGTTTACAGAAGTTTTTGGTGGCATGCCGCACGCTAAGGTGTGTTAAGCAAGGCGGCTTATGGGCGGTCAGTTAAACCAAGAGACGAGGTATCAAGCTCTTCGCGTAGAGGAGCTGGCGTCCAGAACTGAGGCGCCGCCGCTGTATTCGGGCTTGGCTCGTGCGGCTGCTCGTGGTATTACTCGACTCTTTGCAAATGAGCTGGTTGTGAGCGCGGACGGGTCGTCGGTGACTCCAATTAAGGCGGATCGTCTGGCGTTTACCAATCGGCAGGGGTACGAAGGATTTTCTGTGCCCGGCGTGCGATTTTCTTATCTGTCTGCATACAGGCATCGGTCTCATAATTACTTGCTTTACGACGCAGAAGCACTGGCTGGCGCCAGTATGCGCAAGCTGAATGACATCGCCGACTCGTGCGGCACAATTCTGCGCCGTTTGTTTAAGGGTTCGCCTCTGTGGGACGATAGGGCAAATGTTTTCCGGTCGACTCCGACTGACTTGCCGTACGATGAGTTTGTTGAGGTGCTGGCGAAAGTGCCTGTACCAAAGACCGAGGCGCCGCTGTCCACCGAGCTTATAGCCGACTACATTGACCGCTTGGGCGGTGTTGCGTTGCGTGGGCTGACGGACGGGGATGTCGGCCCTGCCAGGCTAGAGCGTGGCGAGCCTTATCTGTTTAATCCAAAGACCGAGGCCTTGTTTACGCGTGTAGAAGACGAAAATCGTATGCTTACGGTTCGGGACAAATCATTTATACTGAATGCTTAGATGAGGATTTTAGGTATAGACCCTGGCACCGGTATTTTGGGCTTTGGCGTGATCGAGATCAACAAGGGCAAGGCGCAGTTGGTGGACGCGGGTGTGATACGGACGCCTGTCAAAGAAGACGACGCGGTGCGGCTGCAAACAATTTTTGAGGAGCTGACTGATATTATCGTGCAGACCAAGCCGCACATTATGTCAGTCGAAAAGTTGTTTTTTATGCGCAATGTTACAACGGCCATGACGGTTTCGCAGGCGCGCGGCGTGGTGCTTTTGTGCGCGCGTCTTAACGGCCTAGAGATTGCCGAGTATACTCCTTTGCAAATTAAGCAGTCGGTTACCGGCTACGGCAAGGCCGACAAAAAGCAGGTGCAAGAGATGGTGCGGGTATTGCTCAAGCTCAAAGAGGTGCCCAAGCCAGATGACGCTGCCGACGCTTTAGCGGCGGCGCTGACTCATGCCGCAGGCGCTGCTGTGTCAAAGTGGTGACGTGCCGGGGGTGAGCTGTGGTCTTTGTCGCCGCGCATGACTTTTTGCAGGATAAGGTCGTGCAACTTTTGCGCGTCCTTGAGGTTGAGGCCGGGCAAGTAGGCTTCGGCCTTAGATCGTGTGCCGCCTACGATATCGCGTTTGCGGGCGCTGGCGCTACCGGCGCTCTCGATCTCGATACGAGCGATGCCGAGCATTCGGTCGATAAACGTGCGGGTGATGTTGACGTTTTGAATCTGAGCGTACGGGATACTGACGTGCCGTTTGTGTATGATGCCGTACTCTAGATTGACGTTGTTTTTGTTGACCGAAAATATAAAGTGGTTATATACGAGTACGGCGATCAAATACGTCACAAATAAGTACAAAAACAGTCCGCCGGCAACGAGTGGTTGGTAGTAGATTCCTACAAGGAAGGCCGGAAACAGAATGGCTGTTTTGCCGAGGTAATTAAGAAAAAACAGGAACTTAGCAGCGGGGTCAAGATGACGCAAGGGGACGGTTTCGTCGGCCAGGTCAAAGTACGCTTCCATAATCTCGCCTCCAATTGCAGAAGCGGTGGACGGGTTGACGACCATAGGAGCGCGAGCCTGATACAGGGCAGCTGCCGAGCCGTGAAGTGCGGCGCCACAGTCCCAGCAGTAGTTGGCAGTTTCGTTAACCAGTTTGCCGCAGTTGCTACAGTGAATTTTAGCCACAATCTTAGTATACTCCTGTCAACTCTTATGTAAAAATTACTATCTGTTGCGGATTCAGTCGCGACTGCAGAATGTATGCCATAATAGTACTCATGATTGCAACGCTCAATGGGGTAGTGACCGAAAAAAACCTAGACGATATCGTGCTGGACGTGAACGGCGTGGGCTACGGATTACTGGTGACCAACGAAGATTACGGCCGCATGGCTACGGGCGAGCGCGCCAAGGTGTATGTATACGAGCATATCCGCGAGACGGCGTACGATTTGTTTGGATTTTTGAGCACGGACACCAAGCGGTTGTTTGTGCAGCTACTCGGGGTGAACGGCGTGGGTCCCAAGATGGCGCTTAACGTGCTTAATACCGGAACGGCTAATGACGTGCGCGCTGCGATTGCGAGCGGCGATGTGCGGTCGATCCAAAAAGCCAGCGGCGTGGGCAAGCGCGTAGCCGAGCGTATTGTGGTGGAGCTAAAGGACAAAGTCGGGCTAGAGGGCGTGGATCTTGCCACGACCGGCCTGCTGCAATCCGACGGCTTGCTCTTAAAAGACGAGGCCGTCGAGGCGCTGGTCTCGCTTGGTTACTCTGCCGCCGATGCTGCCTCGGCCCTTTCGTCAGTCGACAAAGATCTCTCGACAGAAGACCGCATCAAACAAGCATTAAAGGTGAGCAAGTAATGGGACAAGCTGCACGCGTTACGGCTCTCGATATTTTTGGCAAGAAGTATGACGTTTCGGCGGCTGATCTGACATGGCGGCCTGCCGTTTACGGCATCGTTATCGAGGACGGAAAAATCTTGATGCCCAGGCAGTTTAAAACAAAGTACAATCTGCCAGGCGGCGGAGTTGAACTCGGCGAAGATTTGGAAGAAGCACTTGTTCGTGAGGTCAAGGAAGAGACTGGCATAGATGTAAAGCCAGTAAAGTTAGTTGGTTTTAGGACGAGCATCTTCTATGCTTCGCATGACCATGGCACCAAGAACGTCTACCATTCGCTATTATTTTACTTTTTATGCAAGAAAACAGGCGGCGAACTTTCGATCGAAGGATTCGATGACGAAGAGAAGCGCTATGCAGAGATGGCGGAGTGGGTGCCGATTGGCGTGCTTGATGATATCGATCTAACCGGTACCGTTGATTGCAAGGATATAATCAGGAGTTGTTTTTAGATCATGGCGGTTGAACGGATTGTTAGTACGACTGCGGATGATGACGACCGGCAGGAGCAGGAGCTAGAGAACACGCTGCGGCCGCAGGATTTTGCGAATTACATTGGCCAGGAGCGGATTAAGCAGAACTTGGCGCTGGCGATAGAGGCCGCTAAAAAGCGCGGCGAGCCGCTGGATCATATTTTGCTGTATGGTCCGCCAGGATTGGGTAAGACGACGTTGGCAACGGTGGTAGCCAACGAAATGGGGGCGCAAATCCGCGTAACTAGCGGCCCGGCTATCGAGCGCGCGGGCGATTTGGCAAGCCTGCTGACCAACTTGCAGGACGGCGATATTTTGTTTATTGACGAAATCCACCGTCTGCACCGCACGGTCGAGGAAGTGTTGTATTCGGCCATGGAAGATTACAAGCTGGATATTATGCTGGGCAAAGGGCCGAGTGCGCGCAGTTTGCGACTGGATTTGCCCAAGTTTACGCTGATCGGCGCGACAACTCGCACCGGAAATCTGGCCGCGCCGCTGCGTGACCGATTTGGCATGCTGCATCGGCTAGAGTTTTATAAGCCAGAGGAAATCCGCCAGATTATCGAGCGTGCCGCAGACATCCTCAAGGTGCGTATTGTGACGGAGGCTGCGCACGAGCTGAGCAAGCGCTCGCGCCTCACGCCGCGCATCGCTAACCGCCTGCTTAAGCGGGTACGCGACTACGCCGACGTAAACGGCGACGGTATTATTGATACGACCATCAGCCATCAGGCCCTCAAGTTGTTAGAGGTGGACGAGCTGGGCTTAGACCCGGCCGACCGCATGCTACTGCTAGCCATTATCGATAGCTACAAGGGTGGACCAGTGGGTGTCGAGACGCTGGCAGCCCTGACAGCTGAGGAACGCAGCACGATCGAGGATTTTTACGAGCCGTACCTTATGCAAATCGGTTTGCTGGAGCGCACGCCGCGCGGCCGCAGAGTAACTCACAAAACCTATAAGCATCTCGGCCGTACGCCACACGCAGATAACACTGAGCAATCAAGCCTGATCTAGTTTTGAGGGTTAGGGCTAGTTTAGGCTGCTTTTGACGTATTTTTCGCCGCCCTCGAGGGTGGCGGTAAGGGTGTAGTGAACGCAGGGAGTCTTGTCGTTGTCGCAGGACGAGCCGTCAGATGAAGTTACCTGGTAGCTGTAGCAGCCGGCGTTTGGTTCGGCGGCGAGTGCAGGACGGTCGTTTGCGGTGCAGTCAGCGTCGCCCGTCTTCCATTTGGGGTCGTCGATAGAGCTGTCTTTGAGTTTGGGAAGGTTTTTACCGCGCCACGTGCTGTCATTAATGTTGGTTAGCGTTGGGTAGGAGTCGGTTCCAGCGTAGTAGCCCTCTAGTTGGGCGTGCAGCGCGTCGATGTCCGCTTGACGGTCGCCGTTACGGTTCTTGGCCTGGACGCCGCTGGCGGTAAGCGCCACTAGTGCGGCCAGTACGAACAAGAGCACGACTACTAATAGTAGCTCGATGACCGTAAAGCCTTTTGTGTTGGAATGTCTCATTATGTATTTGATTATAAATGATTGTGGCGCGATATGGTTAATAGTTGTGGCAAAGGTCTAGGCGTTTGTGACGCGGAGCACCTCGGCAATGGTGGTGTGGCCTCGGAGCGCTTTGACTAGGCCATCTAGCGCCATAGGGATAAAGCCGTCTTTGACCGCTGCGGCGTGCAAGGAGTTTGCGGACAGTGTGTCTTTGCCGACTAAGGTTTTGTTGACGCCCTCGGTTACCGTAAATACCTCGCTGATTGCTGTCCTGCCTTGGTAGCCGGTGTGCTCGCAGGTGTCGCAACCCGTCTCGCTGGCCTTCCAGAGATGGGTGATGCGGGTGGGGGTGCTGCCGAGTTGTCGTACGTCACCAAAGATGATCGGCGCAGCTTTGCTTTCTAGGTCGTTGACACGTTTGCAGGCAGCTGCCGAGGTGATGCCAAACGAGTCTTGCAGCTGCTTCCACTGGAAGGGGCTTAGCTCGTAGCGTTCGCGGCAGGTGGGGCATAGCTTTCGTACGAGTCGTTGACCGATGCTGGCGCGGAGCGAGGTTGCAAGCAAGAACGGTTCGACGCCTGTGTGGCGTAGGTGTAATAGCGCCGAGATACTGTCGCCTGCGCGCAGCCCGGCAAACATCAAGTGGCCGGTAGCGGCAGCGTGTACGGCGAGCCCGGTGGTGGGACTGTCCGGTAGATTGTCTATCATAATGACGTTGGCGTCTTGCCTGAGCGCGGCTTGCAGTACCTCGTGGGCGGATATCCCACCAACCAGGTAGGTGTGATTAACACCGGGTAGGCGGTGCTTGACGGTGCTTTCGATGGTTGCGACATTTTGCAGCGGACTGTTAGCGTCCTTAAGTAGGCTAAAAAGCGTTGTCGAGACGCCGCTATGGCGCGGCCCGGATACGACGACAAGCCCGTGCGGGCTGGCCAGAACAGATTTGAGTGTCTTGAGTCCGTCGCCCCAAAATCCCAGATCGGCCAGCTCTGACGGGTCGCCGTATTCTTGCGAGAGCCGCAGTACGACCTTTTCTCCTCCGTAAACCGGCATGGTTGCGACGTGTACGTTGGCGGAGCCACCAGGGAATTTGGCGGTATAGTTACCCTCTTGTGGCATCTGCGTATCGTGGATGTGTAGACCTGCGAGTGACTTTATCTGCGATAGCAGAGAGCCGAGTGCTGCGCGCGGCAGTTTGTGTATGCCGCGCAGCGCGCCGTCGATCCTGTAGCGCACCAGCACAAAGCGCTCGTGCGGCTCAATGTGGATATCGGTCGCCCCGCGCTTTACGCCATTCTCAATCAACAGGGCCAGCGTTTCGGCCACCTGTTTGTCGCTGAATTTCTCGACATTGCCGAGCAGCCGTCCCATGAGTGTGTCTTTCGTGCCCATTTCTATCTAATTATAGTACGAAAAACCATAAGCGGCGAAGATTTTTGCAAGACTTGTTTGTTTGGCCGTGTGTCTCCCCCTCAAAAGAGATTCGGCTATAGTCCGTAAGGAAAACAAGGCAATTGCCTTTGGCGTTTTCCGTGCTCTTTTGAGGGGGAGACACACGGTCGGATACCTTACGTTGTCCGTTAGGCTAAACTGTTATACTATATGCAAGTCATGAGAGGCGTAACTTGGAGGGATTGTAATGGCAAAAGATAAGGGTAAAGACAGTAAGGTTAATAAAGAAGCCGAGATGAAGGCAACCGCTGGCGCTGCCGAAGGTAAAGGCAAGGCGCTGGGCATGGCGCTGGAGCAGATCGAGAAGCAGTACGGCAAGGGTTCGATTATGAAGCTTGGTGAGGGCTACGCCGAGAAGGTCGAGACGACCTCTACCGGTAGCTTGGGCTTAGACATCGCGCTTGGTGGCGGTATTCCTAAGGGGCGTATTATCGAGATTTACGGGCCAGAAAGCTCTGGTAAGACCACGTTGACGCTGCACGCTATTGCCGAGATCCAGCGGGCGGGCGGCACAGCTGCGTTTATCGACGCCGAGCACGCGCTTGACCCGGGCTATGCCAAGCGTATTGGTGTAGACGTAGACAACTTGCTGCTAAGCCAGCCGGACAACGGCGAGCAAGCGCTAGAGATTACCGAGACATTGGTGCGTTCTAACGCTGTGGACGTCATTGTTGTGGACTCGGTGGCCGCACTGGTGCCTCGCGCCGAAATCGAGGGTGAAATGGGCGACAGCCTACCTGGCCTCCAAGCTCGCTTGATGAGCCAGGCCTTGCGCAAACTTACCGGTGTTATTAACCGCTCCAAGGCGACCGTCATCTTTATTAACCAGATCCGTATGAAGATCGGCGTCATGTTTGGTAACCCCGAGACGACTACTGGCGGTAACGCGCTCAAGTTCTATGCCAGCGTACGCATGGATATCCGCCGCACTGGCCAGATCAAACAGGGCGAGAGCGTCATCGGCAACCGCACCCGCGTAAAGGTGGTCAAGAACAAGATTGCGCCGCCGTTCCGTGAGGCCGAGTTTGACATTATGTACAACCAGGGCATTAGTACAGAGGGCGACGTGCTTGACTTAGCGACCGCACGCGATATTGTCGAAAAGTCCGGCGCATGGTTTGCGTACGGTGGCGAGAAGATCGGCCAAGGCCGCGAAGCTGCCAAGACCTACCTCAAAGAAAACCCCAAGATTCTCAAAGAAATCGCCGACAAAGTCCGTGCCGCCTCTGCCGAATAAACAGATATGAAGCGAGCAGCGTTTTTTCACGGTACAGGCAACACGTTACAAGATTGCTGGTATCCCTGGATATTGCAGACGCTTAAGGGTAGCGGATACGAGGTATATGCCCCGGTATTGCCAGATAATCACGCGCCCAATAAAGATACGTACGATCAGTTCTTGCGCGAATCCGGCTGGGATTTTGCAGATAATGTACTCGTCGGGCACTCGTCGGGCGCAACGACGATTCTTAACCTGCTGTCTGCTGATTGGTTTCCTCGTGTCCAGACGGTGGTGCTCGTAAGTACCTTCTTAAACGAAAAGTTAACCAAGGTCGCGTCTTGGTATACGCCCGGTCAGTTTGATAACCTCTTTCTTTCTGGTTACCAGCCTGAGGTAATCAAAGCCAAAGCTGGCGCCTTTTATTTTGTACACAGCGACGATGATCCTTATTGCGACATCAACGACGCAAAGCAACTGTGTGAGCAGCTAGGCGGCACGTTTATTGTCGTGCACGGCGGCGGCCACCTAGGCGTGTCGTCCGGCCGCAGCGAATTGCCAGAGCTAGAGAGTGTCTTGCAAAAGGACGGAGTAATCTAATGAGTAAACTGCACCTAAAGGCCGATCCGACGCTTGCAGATTTGCAGCAGTACGTGCGCGACATGGTTGCCGAGCGGGAGTTTGGCAACGACGTGCGCCAGAAGTTCATGTTGCTTATCGAGGAGGTGGGTGAGTTTACCAAGGCCTCGCGCAAGCATACCGGCATGCATTACGCCGCCGATTCCCGCGATCAGGATCTAGAGGGCGAGGCAGCGGATGTGCTGTTGGTTTTGCTGGATCTGTGTAATCTAATGGGCATCGACCTAGAGCAAGCCTTCCGCGAAAAAGAAGAGAAGAACAAGCAACGAGTGTGGAAGTAGGGGTCCGGTCGTATGAGTAAAGACATTATGATAGTTGATGAGCACGATCGGCCGATTGGGTCTGCGACCAAGCAAGAGGCGTGGCAGCAGGGACTTATTCACCGAGCAGTCCGAATCATGTTACATAACAGCAAGGGGCAGGTCCTCCTCCAACATCGCCATCCATCTAAGGATATATTTCCTGATTGCTGGGATAATTCGGTAGCCGGTCATGTCGATGCGGGCGAGGATTATACGACTGCTGCCGTTCGTGAGTTGAAGGAAGAGCTTGGGCTAGAAGGTATTGCGCTTGTTGAGATGGGCTACTACCGAACCGACGAAACGATTGGTGACCGCCGCTTTAATCGCTTTACTCGCTGCTACCGTGCCCAGCTAGAGCAAACGCCTGATAAGCTGGAAGAAGGCAAAGTCGACGGCGTCCGTTGGTCTAGCGTCGACGAAGTTAAAGATTTGATCAAGAATCATCCCGACAAAATTACCGATGGACTTAGACAGGTATTTGAGCGATACTACTAGCGAACGATATGTAAGTAAGGGACGTCGATGGCATACCCGCCAGTTGTTATTGTTGATAAGCAAAATTCGCCGATTGGCCACGCTATGTTGCGTGATGCTTGGGCGCAAGGTTTGCATTACCGGGTAGTTGCCGTTGTCGTGCAGGACGAGCAGGGGCGGACCCTTTTGCAAAAGCGGTCGCACCATGTCGGTATCGACCCTGGGCTTTGGGATATCTCGGTCGGCGGCCATGTAGACGAGGGCACGACCTACGAAACCGCTGTTATGAGCGAAATGCAGGAGGAGGTAGGCCTTATCGATGTGACGCCGGAGGAGGTGGGGATCGAATTCTTTAGCTACGACGTCGCAGATAAGCGTCTTAATTATTTCCTAAAGCTGTTCCGCGTGACGGTGAGTGCCGAGCAGATCCAGCAACATGCTACGCAAGAGGTCACCGAGACAAAGTGGGTAACACCCGAGGATCTAGCAACGCTGCTGCGTGACCAGCCCGACCAGCATGCGCACTTTTTGCGGGCGATATATGAGCGATATCCAAGGGTTTTTGCCGAGCAGCGGCAGTCGGCCGTCGTCAATTAATTGTATTTAAGCGCACACATTTGTCATGGTTTCCTCGCCGGCTCTTTGCCGAGTTTCTTTTACGCCAAATGCGTGCACAGAATTATTATTGCGCACGGGGTACAATAAGAATATATGATAATTACGGCTATTAAGCAGCAAGTCAAACGCGCCGATCGCTACTCTATTTTTGTGGACGGTAAGTACGCGTTTAGTCTGAGTGAGTCGGGGTTGATCCAGAGTGGACTTGCCAGCGGCCGCGAGTTGACGGCTGCCGAGTTAAAGCAGCTAAAGAAGGACGCGGGGCTGGACAGGGCCTACTATAACGCGCTTCGTTATGTCTCGATGCGTGCCCGCAGCGAGTGGGAAATTGTGTCGTATTTGCAGCGCAAAGAGGTCGACAAAGACGCTGCGGCCGAGATTGTGCGTCGGCTCAAAGATCTTAACTTGCTAAGTGATTTGGACTTTGCGCGGAGCTGGGTTGCGAGCCGTCGTCAGCTCAAAAGCGTGAGCAAACGCCGCCTGCAGCAAGAGTTGCAGCAAAAGCGCGTGCCGAGCGATGTCATAGATCGGGTGCTTGCCGAAGATGAGACAGACGAGCGCCAAGCTCTGCGCGACCTCGTAGAGCGCAAGCGCGCCCGCTATCCCGACCAGCAGAAACTCATGGCCTACCTTGCCCGCCAAGGCTTTAGCTACGACGACATCAAGCAAGTATTAAGCGAAGATTAAAAATAGTTGTAAGCAATACTCTTGTGGAACGTTCCGTAAGAGCGTATGATCATGGTAAGATAGACAAGATTACATAATATGTCAGAAAAATTTGAAGGTAACGACACGACAGAAGCGGTAGTACCGCTCAGCGTTGGACACAGTAGGCGCGTATCACCACGCCGGGAATCTCAACGTTATGAAGAAAATTTGCTTACTCCCCAGGATTTGGAAGTATTAATGCGTCGTCCAAAAGACGCGGCGAATGAGACAGCATTGGATGGCTCGGAGGCAGTAAGTGCCGCGTTGGGGGGCGCTGCTCTTTTACCGACGAGCGAGGTGAACATAGGAGATCAACCTGGGCGGCACTCTAATACCTCTTTGGTCGACCCGCTTGGCCGTCCGAGATTTCCTTTAATTTAGGCCGGTACTGCCGCATGCGCCGGTACTTTGGCGCTTAGGTCGTGAACGACGATCTTTCTGTCGGTGATCTCTACAATTTGTGTGCGGTCGACGCCTAGGTTGCTGCCGCCCAGGTTGCGGTATAGCGGCTTGGCGACGTATAGCTTTTTGATAAACATGCTCTTTGTCTCGGTAGAAAAATCGTTTACTTTGCCGATTTTTTGGCCGTCGCTTGTCTCGACCGCCTTACCAATAAGCTGAAAATTAATATTGATGACGGGTGCAAGACGCACTAGCTCGCTTGTGTCTGTAAGTACATCGGCATCGTCGACGACTAACCCCTGGGGTAGTGAGTCGCGAATGTCTTGGCTGAGCAGCACAAGCTGTTGGCCGCGTTCGACCTTACACCAAAAACCCTCGATCTTGAGGTTGTTGGGGTTGATAATCGGCGTCGTCGCGAGTGCGACTTGGGTGCCGGTGCGAAGGCTCATAACTGGCCGGTTAATAATCATTCCACTGAGTTGCAACATGGCTTTAGTATATCGCGCTTATGCAGCTAGACCAAAGTGTTTGATGCGCTGGCCGTATGTGCAAAAACTTGCTCTTACAGGTGTTTTCGCGGTACTATACGGGCGTATGACAGATGTGACTAGGCAGATTTTATCCACGAGTTCCGAGCAGACCGAGCAGCTGGGCGAGCGTTTGGGCGCTGCGCTGCGTGGCGGCGAGGTAATCGAGCTGGTTAGCGATCTTGGCGGCGGCAAAACCACGCTGACGCGCGGCCTGGCCAAAGGTGCGCAAAGCGCAGACAAGGTCGCCAGTCCGACATTTACCGTCAGTAAAGTGTACGACAGTCCAAAGTTTCAGATTCATCACTTTGATTTCTATCGCTTAAGCGAGGCAGGGGTTGTTGCCGATGAGCTGGCCGAAATTGCAGGCGAGCCTGATATGGTCGTGGTGGTAGAGTGGGCAGACGTAGCGCATCATGTCTTGCCAGAGCGGCGCCTGACGATCCGCTTAACGCAAACGCCCGAGGGCAATCGCCAGATTGATGTTTCGGCTCACGAGTCGCTTAGTTACCTTATAGAGGCGCTACAGTAATGCTGATTTTAACGATTCGCACCGATAATCCCGAGGCCGAGCTCGGCTTGTATCAGGACGAGACGCAGCTGGCGTACGAGGTGTGGCATGCTCACCGCGAGCTTTCTGACACTATCCACAAAAAGATCAAGGCGCTGCTGGAGTCGCAGCAAAAAGACCTAAGAGACATAGAGGGAATTGTGTGCTTTCAGGGGCCGGGTAGCTTTACCGGGCTGCGTATCGGTCTTACGGTTGCCGACGCGTTGGCGTACGGGCTAGATGTTCCTATTGTTGCTACTCAAGACGACTGGATCGAGCAAGGCATCGCGCGCCTCAAATCGGGCAAAAACGACCGCATCGCGCTGCCGCATTACGGCGCCCCGGTACACATTACCCAGCAAAAGAAATAATTTTGCCCGCGCGCAGAATATTGACCGCCCGGAAGTTAGCGGAGTATACTCCTACATAAGGATTTGCATTAAGTGTCTAGCGGTCCTGTTACAAAAATTTCTAAACTTTCGAATTTCAGAACGGTTGTTAGCTAGAGAAGTGATAGCGATTGCTGGCGTTGTTCTGCTCCGATAGAAAGGGTATCTTATGGATCCAATTACATTAGTGTTGGCAGCACTAGGTGTTGCTGCTGGTTATGGCGCAAATACGGTCGTCACAAAGAAGCGGGTGGGATCGGCACAGGACCAGGCCGAAAAAGAACTGTCCAAGGCTAAAAAAGAGGCGTCTCGCATTAAGGATGACGCCCGCGAAGAGGCCGCACGTCTGATCGACGAAGGCCGCAAAGAAGAGCAAACGCGTCGCCGCGAGCTTAAGACGATTGAGCAGCGCTTGGTTTCGCGCGAGGACACACTCGACAAAAAGCTTGACGAGCTAGACAAGCGCACCGAAAAACTCCGTACTGCCGAGGCCGAGGTAGAGGAACTCAAAGAAGAAATCCGCGCCATCCGCGTTCGTCAGCAAGAAAAGCTAGAGAAGGTCGCCAAGCTCACCAAAGAAGAAGCCGCCGAGAAGCTTTTGCAAATGACCGAGCGCGACATTAAGCACGACTTGATGGGGCTGGTATCGAAGCTGCAAAACGAAGCTCGCGACAACGCCGAAGAAAAGGCCGGATTGATTATCGCTAGCGCCATGGAGCGCATGGCCAGCGAGGTTACCGCAGAGCGCACCGTTACCAGCATGAAGCTCGAAGACGAGGAAATGAAGGGCCGCATTATCGGCAAAGAAGGCCGAAACATTCAGGCGTTGCAGCGCGCCACCGGCGTTGACATCATGGTCGACGACACACCCGGCTACATCGTGTTTAGCAGCTTTGACCCAGTTCGCCGCGAGGTTGCCCGCCGCACACTCGAGATGCTGATGAAGGACGGCCGAATCCACCCCGGCCGTATCGAAGAAGTCGTGGACAAAGCGCAAAAGGCAGTCGAAAAAGACGTCGTACGTGCCGGCGAGGACGCTGCCCGCGAAGTCGGCGTGATCGGTATTCCCAAAGAAATCCTGCACCTGCTGGGCGAGCTTAAGTACCGCACCAGCTACGGTCAGAACGTCCTTAAGCACTCCACCGAGATGGCACACATCGCCGGTATTATCGCCGAGGAAATTGGCGCCAACGTCAAGATTGCCAAGTACGCCGCCCTGGTGCACGACATTGGCAAAGCCCTCACCCACAAGATGGAGGGCAAGCACCACCATATCTCTGGCGAAATCTTACGCAAGTACGGTGCGCCCGAGGCTGTGGCACTGGCTGCCGAGCAGCATCACGACGACGTCGACGCAACCTCTGTAGAGGCTCTGATCGTCCGTGTTGTCGATGCTATCAGCGCATCTCGCCCCGGCGCCCGCAACATCTCGGCCGAGAACTTTGCCGAGCGCATGAAGGAGCTCGAAAACGTTGCCAACAGCTTTAACGGCATCGAAAAGTCCTACGCAATCAGCGCCGGCCGCGAAGTCCGTGTGTTTGTAAAACCGCAGAGCATCGACGACCTGGCGGCCATTAAGCTGGCCCGCGACATCGCGACCAAGATCGAAAGCACCATGCAGTACCCCGGCACCATCAAGGTAAACGTCATTCGCGAAACCCGCGCCATAGAGTTCGCCAAATAGCAGGAAGGCTCACGTCAGTTACAATAGACGTATGATCAAGGCCGTATTGTTTGATTATTTTGGAGTGTTGACCGAGGGCGGCGCGTCGCTGCGCGGTGTGTTTGCCGAGGCGTACGGTGTGAGTAAAGGCCATCTGCAGTATGACTGGCCGATGAGCATGCAAGCGCTGAAAGGGCAGGTTGCCGACGAGGATTTTATTGCCGGGGTTAATGCGCTCAACGCCGATACCGAGCCTGTTACTCGACAGGATTTAGAGGTACGCGGGGATCATCCAAGAACAAGTAAGACGGTGTACGAACTGGCCGAAAAGCTGCGCGGGCAAGGGGTAAAAACCGGAATCGTGTCCAACACGCTGCGGACCATGGCGGATAGTTTGCGCCAAAACGGCCTGTACGACGGCTTTAGTCCGCTTTTGCTGTCTTGCGAGGTTAGTATTGCCAAGCCCGATAGCGCGTTGTACCGAATGGCTGTAGACGAACTGGGTGTTGATCCGTCCGAGATTGTATTTATTGACGACGCGCCAGCGAATCTGGAACCTGCAAAAAAGCTGGGCATGCACGTCATTTTGGCCAAAGACCCAGAGCAGATCGTCCAAGATACCAAGCAACTGATATTCAAAGAAAATGGAGTAAACCTGTGAAACCCGAGATAGAAGCCAAATTTTTAGATGTCGATCATGATGCCCTGCGCGCGAGGCTCAAAGAAATCGGCGCCGAGTGCGTGCAGCCGATGCGCCTGATGAAGCGCAAAGGCTATGATTTTCCCGGCGACCGCCTGCGCAACGAAAAGCGCGGCTGGGTGCGTGTCCGCGACGAGGGCGATAAAATCACCATGTCGTACAAGCAGTTGAATAACCGCGAGTTGGACGGAACGCACGAAGTCGGCTTTGCGGTTGATAATTTTGACGCTGCCGGAGCCTTTTTAACAGAGCTAGGCTTAGCGCAGAACTCGTACATAGAGAATAAGCGCGAAAGCTGGCGCCTGGGCGAGACCGAAATTGAGCTGGACGTGTGGCCGTGGGTCAAGCCATACCTCGAGATGGAGGGTCCAGACGAGGCAACGTTGAGAGATGTGGCCGCTAGACTGGGGTTGGACTGGGGTAAGGTTTGCCATGGCAGTGTCGAGATCGTGTATCGGGGCGAATACGACATCGTCGACCGCGACTTTAACAGCCTCTCGGTCGTTACTTTTGAGGAGCCGGTACCAGAGCAGCTAGAGAAGAGGCGAAAATAATGAATATACTCTACGTCGGCGATGTGATGGGCGAGCCGGGTCTTAAGGTAGTCGAGCAAGTGCTGCCGGGTTTGCGCCGCGAGCACGACATCGATTTGGTAATCGCGCAGGCCGAGAATCTGAGTGACGGCAAGGGCGTGCGTGTTAAAGATTTTGAGCGGCTGCAAGCTGCCGGCGTAGATTTTTGTACCGGCGGCAACCACACGTTTTTTCGGAATGAGATCTTTCCGATGCTGCGCGACCCCCAGTCGCCAATTATCCGCCCAGCCAATTATCCGTCCGACTCGCCAGGGCTAGGGCATAAGTACGTCAACACGCATAAGGGCAAGGTGCTGGTTATTAGCTTGCTTGGGCATATTGTAGGCAAGGATGCTAACGTGCCTGTGAATAATCCGTTGGCAGTCGTAGACAAGATCCTAGAGGACGAGTCCATGGTGACGCGTGCCGCGACAATCGTTAACTTTCATGGCGACTACAGTAGCGAAAAGCGTATCATAGGCTATTATCTGGATGGACGCGTTACGGCTGTAATCGGTGATCACTGGCATGTGCCTACGGGCGACGCCGATGTTTTGCCCAAAGGCACGGCGCATATGACTGACGCCGGCATGTGCGGTTCGCTGGATTCGTCGCTGGGCGTTAAGCTCGACACGCTGATACCGCGCTGGCGCGACGGCAAAGTTACCCGCAACGAGCTAGAAACCGACGGCCGCATGCAGTTTAACGCGCTGCTCATCGACGCCGACACTAGGCTAGGTTTGGCGCGCAGTGCTCGGGCAATTCAGCAGATATTGTAATGCGCCTCTGGTAATCTTCTCTGTTGTCTGGTACAATCGTGGAGTATTCGGGGTGTGGCGCAGTTGGCTAGCGCGCGCGGTTTGGGACCGCGAGGTCGAAGGTTCGAGTCCTTTCACCCCGACCACAAAAAATGACCGTTCATGCAACGGTCATTTTTTTCATCTCCGGCACTCTCATAAAGGATAGTCCGGCCGTTATCGACTGAAACGAAGAAGCGTAAAAGCCGGTTTATCGGTTTAATTGTTATTGCACTTGCGATGTTAGTCATACATACATGATGACACAAAAAAAGTGAGTTATTAGAGTGGTCGAATGGAATATATGATAAGCGATGATTGCAAAATACTCGATAAGAGCTGCGATTAGTGGTTAAGCAAGCGAAGCCACTGTTTCGTAGAAGTGATCAAAAGATTTGGATTTTTTTCGAGCCGTATCGACATCCATGTTGTTTGCCATTCTGATTGTATCTGACGGGATATACTGAGCCCTCCCTTTGGATTCCTTGGTGATATATGACTTCAATTTATCCTTGGGATTGTGTATGTCGTCAACATTCGATTCAGAAATTCGCAGTGAAGTTGATGATAAGCCACTGTAAGTACTTGCTACGCTGTTAATGTCACTTAAGAACCACGCTTCTAGCTCTTCCACAGCAATACATATTTTGTACTTTGAGCTAATGGGTGTAGAGTCATACGCCTCCCGTAGCGATTTGACGATCGCATTTACGTCCCCCCCATCAGAGTCCCTTACGATCAGTACGGTCTCACAGTTGAAGTTGAATACCTTGCTTGCGAGAAGTTTCTTTTGATGTATGATCGCATCTTTTCCATATCTATGCGCTGGAATTATTACGGTGTCATCGCCCAGTATTTTTTTAACTATTATACTGAGCGCCTCGCAATCATATTTGTCTTCAGATATTATTCCTATAATCACAGCTAATCGCCTAATAGAAACTCTCCAAGCGTACCGCCATCCATCAGATATTTTCTGAGTGACTCTAAACTGCCACGGCTGAATTTATCGTTCACGCTTTGCGCTTCAATCCCATCTTTCCCTCTGCTAACAAGCGTGATATCGTCAAGTTCCAGCATATTCACAATTTTTTCGGAATGTGTGCTGAGAATGACATGGCAATGTTTTGCTGTTTCTTTGACGAGTTCAATAACATCGGATAATAGATTGACGTGGATTGAGAGCTCAGGCTCCTCTATAATCAGTACCTTAGATTGACTATTCATAATATAGAATATCAAGGCGAGGACTCTAAAGGTTCCTTCAGAAAGCTGGTTGCTATAGAGTTTGTTCCCGCCAATTGAGAAGATGGGTACAACCAGGTCACGACTTTCCTCAACTGTAGTGAGCTTACCGTTCTTATATGCTTTTACGCTACTCTTTGGGACGGTGATGCTGTTGAATTCAATATCGTCGATCAAACCTGACCCAGTTCTCGAGACTACACCTCTGTATCTTTCGAAGCCGTTAGGGTTGCTGCCTCTTAATTCATACAAGTCTAAAAGAAATTTCCTATTCGCTTTCCCATAACGGCTGCGAACTCCGCTGTATGCTCTAGGTGATACGTCAAGAATAGTATCGTTTTCGCCGCCGTGTAGGAAATCGGTTGTTTGTACGGAGGTCACATCGTTAATGAAGTCTTTGACTTCTACCATCTTTTCGAATACAGCATGTTGTTTCGAGGCTAGACGGGGCTTGATTTCATCAACTAATACGCGGTTTACATAAAAGTAGTAATCAAAGTCGCTGTAGGGTACAGGCGTGCCGCCACCTACTGATAAACTGTAACTTATATGTCTTGGGTTTGTTGGAATTGAGTTTTTGTCAAAATAGACTTTGACGTGAAGTGTATGGGTTTGCTCCTTGTCTTCAATTTCCGCTGTAACTGACGAAATGTCATAATCTTTTGTTCCATAGTCATCAGATCTATTCGGAATTACGTCATGAATACTAAGGAATGAAAGTGCGCTCAGTAGAGTTGTTTTGCCTGATCCATTTTTACCAAGCAACACCGTTAGTTTATCATTGATCTGGATTGTGACGTCGCGGCATAGTTTATAGTTCTCAATTCTGACGTTTTTCAATCGCATAGGTACCATTATATTAAATCAGATTGCAGATGACAGCAATTACTTCAATGGTAAGTCAAGAAGTAGGTCGCAGGTTGTTTTACTGTATCCGAGCATTTATTTTAGCTAGAGTACTGATGTCGATTCCTCAGGGCGTCCGAAGTCGTGGTAGTAAGTTATCGGTGGGGTGGGTGAAGGTTGGCTCGCATGGCAACGTACGGATTCCACTTACATCGATTCTAAGTCGTCCGTATAATTTATATATGCGTGTCGTAGTCAGAGCGTGGGTTGTTCTCCGACGGTTCGTATAGCCTGTTGGCCAGGTAATTCTCGAGAATTTTCTCGTGGGGCGGAAAGATGTTAGCTGGCAAGTTGTCGATAGGAAAGTAGCGTAGCTCATCGCAGTCGTCGGGTTCTGTGTTTTGTGGTTCCCATGACGGGTTGCGCAGCTCGAACGTAAAGTGGACGTGATGCTCGGTATCCTTGCCGTGCTCAAAGGTGTCGGCTATGCTTGCTAGGCGTAATTCTGTGGGGCTAATCTCCGCTCCTAGCTCCTCGCGTGCTTCGCGGCAAGCTGTCTCTACAGCACGTTCGCCATGTTCCATGTGGCCGCCGGGCAGGCACCACGTGCCGCCACCGTAAAGGCTTTTGCCGCGTAGGCTTAACAGCAGCGCATTGCCTTTGCGCACAAACAGCTCGCAGCCGATGTAGATTGGCTCGGCAGATACCTTAGGCATATCTATGCCTCTAGTTTGGCGGTTTTGAGCTGGGGTACAGTCTTGGCTGCCGTAGCAAAGATGCCAAAGAGCAGAGTGCTGTAGGCGAGGTCGCCGATAAGCGTGTTGCGCAAGAATGGCAGCGCCATTTCGTAGCACAGCACAAGTCCGGCCAAAGTTGGAGCGTACATCTGGCCTTGCAGCCATACGCCAAAGTTAGACACGATAAAGAAGATGATCGAGGCTCCCAGTGCGCCAACAGGTATGCGCAGCCAGTTGCTCTTGTGGCGCAGGCCCATGCCAAACAAGGTAACGAGCAAGAATGCCGCCCATGTAAACAGCATGCTGCTGTATGTGCCCAAGATAAGGTCAGAGACGATCATAATGCTAAGCGGCAACCACCAAGACAGCTTGCGTGGCATAACGGCGCCAGCAAATAACGCGATTGCCCCGATGGGCGCGAGGTTAACTGGGTGCGGTACCAGGCGCATGATAATGCCAAAGGCAACCAAGGTGATAGCAACTAAAATGAGGGTTCGGTGTGTTTTTATAATTTCCATGTCTGCTAATTATTACGCACTAGCGCCGTAAATCAAACACTAAACGCTACATGTTGTGCATATCACATAATTGCGATGTAGACGTACAGATGTTCGGCTTCTTTTGCGGTACCATACGACAATATGACCTGATCTGTATTTCTGGTCTTGCGTCTGATAAAATCGAAAAATACCGGGGTGTGGCGCAGTTGGTAGCGCGCAGCGTTCGGGACGCTGAGGTCGTCCGTTCAAGTCGGATCACCCCGACCACCAACAGGATTGCTTACGAGTAGTCCTTTTTCTTTAGAGCAAGTCTTTTAGCTGGGATAGTTTGTTGATGATGTAGGTGGGGGTGTATTCAGCGGGCAGCTGCTCGTGGTTTTTGTTGAACCAGCATGAGTCGATGCCGGTGTTCATACCCAGGCCGATGTCGGATTTAAGCGAGTCGCCGATGATGAGGTAGTCGCTTTTGTCGTAGTCTTGGTAGCGCCCCTCGATGCCCTGAAAGAACTCGACCCGGGGCTTCATGTAGCCAAACATGGCAGCTGATAATACCTCTGTCACGCACTCTAATACATCAAGTTTTTCGAGCTTTGCCTGCACTGCGTTGCTGGGGCCGTTGGTGGCGATGAGTATGGTGTATTTGTGGCAGAGGTGCCGGAGTATGTCGCGCGCGCCGTCGATTGGCACTACGGTTTCTGTGAGGGCGTTGGTGTAGATGTGCATCAGCTCGATTGCGCGTTGCTCGGATATAGCGTTATCAAAGTACGTCACCATGCGGCGCGAGCGGACGTAATCCAGAAAGGCGTCGCTCTTTTTGCCGGTTTCTTTGGCAAAGTGGGTGGGCAGGGGTATTTTACCGTCTTGCCAGTCGTGCCAAAAGGTTATGTCGATGTTGTGGAAGCGTTCGAATTTTTCGTCGGAGTACGGTTCGTTTTGCGCCGCTAGCATTCGCTTAAATCCCGTGCGGGTGTTTTCGCGGGTGTCCAGTAGGGTGTCGTCTAGGTCGAAGATCAGAATTTTGTAGCTCATTCGCCTATTATAGTCGCCAGCCTGTGATTTCCTCAAAAGAGATTCGGCTATAGTCCGTAAGGAAAACAAGACAATTGCCTTTGGCGTTTTCCGTGCTCTTTTGAGGGGAGTGCAGGCTGGCAGTTCGTATTGGCGCTACGGGCTAGTTTCGTAGTAGCATAAGAGACATGCATACTTTCTTTCGGCGAGCGTGGCTGCCGGCAACTGTTTTTATTACCGGCGCTTGTGTACTGGTGTTGGAGCTTGCGGCGATTCGTATTTTGGCGCCGTATTTTGGCAATACGCTGTATAGTGCATCGAGCGTGATTAGTGTGGTGTTGGCGGCGCTGAGCGTGGGCTATTGGTTTGGTGGTAAGCTGGCCGATCGCAATACTAGTGTGCGATTGTTTTTTTCGCTGATTGCTGCCAGCGGCATATTGGTTATCCTGACGCATTATTTGCAAAGCGAGCTATTGCCGCTGCTGGGATACCGTTTGCCCTTGGCGTCCGGGTCGCTGATTATGGCGATCGTTTTGTTTTTTATACCGAGCTTTATACTCGGGCTTTTGTCGCCATTTGCCGTGGCGCTGCAGCAAAAGCAGCAAAAAAAGCAGGGTGTGGGCACGACAGCCGGGCAGATTTTCTTCTTTTCGACGCTAGGCAGTATTGCCGGTAGTCTGATGACCGGCTTTGTGTTGGTGCCGCTGTTTGGCGTGTCGTCGATCATGATGGGCACCGGCCTGGCATTGTGTTTGCTGGGCATCATTCCAATGGCGGCCCTAGGCGTAAATAATCGAGTGACGATGGGCGCGCTGCTGCTTGCCGGCAGTTTGGGGGTTGTTGCGACAACCGTGGCCGCACAGGCCAACCATGGCTATTTGCACGTGCGCGACGGTATGTACGAGAAGATCATGGTTTTTGACGGGATTCATAACGGCCGTCCGGCACGTTTTTTGCAGCAAGACAGCAACAACTCGGCGGCGATGTATTTGGATTCCGACGAGCTGACATATGGCTACACCAAGTATTATGCACTGCACCAGATGTTCGTACCCGAGGTGCGGCGCGCGTTGGCCATTGGCGGTGGTGCGTATTCGGTGCCAAAGGCGCTGCTGGCAGAGTTGCCTGATGTGCGGGTGGATGCCTCGGAGATCGAGCCGGCTTTGCCGGAGCTTGCCCGCGAGTATTTTCGGCTGCCGGATGATCCACGGCTAACCCATTATGTGATGGATGGGCGCCGCATGCTGCACGACTCGCCGCACAAGTACGACATGATCTTTAGCGATGTGTATCAGTCGTTGTATTCGGTGCCGTCGCACTTTACGACTAAAGAGTTTATGCAGCTGGCGCGCGATCGCTTGAGTGACGATGGTATGTTTATGGCCAACCTGATCGGCAGTTTACGGACGGACACCCCGTCATTTATCTGGTCACAGGTTCGCACGATGCAAGAGGTATTTCCACAGGTGTACGTGTTTGCGGTAAGCGGCCAGCGGGAGGGCACGCAAAATATTATTGCCGTAGGCTCTAATAACCCCAAGCGAGTAGATGTTTCGGATCCCCGCTGGCGCGCCAGTTCGAACCTCATTATTGCCGGAGCTGACAGGCATTACGTAGACACGTCGGACATGGATATGAGCAAACATCTCTTGCTCACCGATAACTACGCCCCGGTTGACTATCTGACGTCCAAAGTTTTGCCCAAACGATAGGCTGGTAGTGCTACAATAGAGCTTATGTGGACGATCGCGGCCATTGTCGTCGTGTTTTTAATTCTGGTTTTAGCCGAGTATCTGTCACGCTTTAAGGGCGTGCATTCCGAACTTACCCGTAAGTTTGTGCATATTTTGGTGGGAATATTTGTGGCTTTTTGGCCGTTTTTCTTGAGTTGGCAGCAGATTCAGGTGCTGAGTTTGATGTTCCTAGCGGTGGTGCTTGTCTCGATCAAGCTTAATATCTTTCGTTCGATTCACGCTATTTCGCGCAACAAGGTTGGCGAGGTGCTGTTCGCCGTCGTTATTGGCGTGCTGGCGATTATAAGCACCAATCAGTGGGTCTTTGCGGCGGCGATGCTGCACCTTAGTCTGGCAGATGGCCTGGCGGCGGTTGTTGGACTGGCTTATGGCAAGGGTAATAGTTACCGGATTATGGGGCGTACCAAGAGCGTGGCGGGCACGCTGGCGTTTTGGGTTACGTCACTGGCGATCATGTTGTGGTATTTGGCGTTTAGCGGCAGCGGTCTGGCCTTTGCGGCGGTGCTATGGCTGCCGATAGCTGCTGCGGCAGCCGAGAACCTCTCGGGCGAGGGAACCGATAACCTTGTTGTTCCGCTATTGGTCGCACTGGCGCTTACTAGCTCGTTGGTATAGCTTTACGTAGCGCGGTCCAGTCTAAAACATCACAAAGAATCTACTCAAAAAGTCGTACGCTGGTAGGTATGGCGAATGTAAATAAAGGGTTTCGGGGCAGGCCACATCAGGGTAAACCTTTGCCACCGGGTCAATCGGTGGTAGTGCAGTGGCCGGTGCTGACCTATGGGCCGACGCCGCATATCAGCCGCAAAGATTGGTCGCTGACCATCGACGGCGAGGTTCAAAAGCCGATTACGCTCACCTGGAAGGAGTTTGATAATTTGCCCAAGACGACTCTCTTGACCGACATCCACTGCGTCACCCGGTGGAGTCGGCTCGACATGCCGTGGGAGGGCGTGTTGATCGATGAATTGGTGGCCAGTGCTGGTGGACTGACGGACGACGCTCGTTTTTTGATTGCCGCAAGCGAGGGCGATTACACCACTAATCTGCCCGTGGCAGATGTGATGGGTGAGCGAGCTATGATAGCGATCAAGGCTCACGGCGAGCCGTTAACGGACGAGCACGGCGGTCCGGCACGTTTATTTGTGCCGCATTTGTATCTTTGGAAGAGCGCCAAGTGGATTCGGCGGCTTACGTTTACAACGCAGGATAAACCGGGTTTTTGGGAGCGAAACGGCTACCATAACTACGGCGACCCCTGGCGAGAGCAGCGCTATGACATCGACTGATGATTCTGGCTGGCGTGCAGCTACCCTTACAAAAATAATCGAGCAAACGCCAACAACCAGGAGCTTTATGTTCCACTTTGATGAGCCTGTCGTGCATCTGCCGGGTCAATATTACGAGTTACGTTTGACCGCAGAGGATGGCTATCAGGCGGCGCGGCCATACTCGGCGTCGTTACCTACAACTGATGACAACATGCTCGAGCTAACGGTAACGCTGATGCCGGACGGCGAGGTTTCGCCATACTTGTTTGATCAGCTTAAGATTGGCGACAAGGTAGACATGCGCGGCCCACTCGGCAAGTTCTTTGTATGGGAACCGTCAATGCTAGAGCCGTTTTTGTTGGTGGCCGGAGGGTCCGGCATTGTGCCGGCGCGCTGCGTGCTAAGAGCGTACGAACAGGCCGCGCCGGACACGCCAATGGCTGTTTTGTACAGCACCGGCGCGTACGAGGAAATTATATTCAAGGACGAGCTGCTCGCGTCCAAGCATGTCACGATCACGCTTACAGGAAGTCATCCTACTGACTGGCAGGGCAAAATTGGGCGAATTAATCAAACACTCGTGCAAGAGGTGTTGGCTACGTTGCCAGAGCGCCCGATGTGCTACGTTTGCGGTATGACCTCGTTCGTCGAGGCGGCTATCGGTCTGCTGCTTAAAGCCGGCGTTCCGCCCTCCAGAATCAAAGCCGAACGCTTTGGCGCATAAAAAAAGACCAGCAAATCTGATCTATTTTTTTTGGGGCGAGTGATGGGACTTGAACCCACGGCCTTCTGTGCCACAAACAGACGCTCTAACCAACTGAGCTACACCCGCCAGGACAGGCACATTATATCTGTTAATTACTCCTGTGGCAAGATGCGATACAGAGTCCCGTGTAGAGAGGTCGGATATTACGCGACAAGAGTTGACCGTTCTGCACTGTCAGGTTGTCCTTCGAATGACACAAGTGGTTCCGGAATGTTGACTATGTGAACCGCTGCCGCATAGCAGGCGCGTCCAAGTTGGATGGAATTATGAGGGAGAATTGTCTCGCCGTTGGTCATATGGCCGACTGCGTATAGTCCTGGAATAGCTGCTCCCGATGCGTCGGTTACGAGGCGGCTACTCATGTCTGCCCTGATGCCGCCCGCCGGGTGGCTGACTACAAGACCGTCCTGTAGCATCTGCTTATATAACGGTATGTGTCCGACGGACCGTCCTACTCCCGTGGCCTGGACATAGATGTTGCCGACCTCGGGGTGGATGCTTCGTTTGATGCGTGTCTTGTTTACGGTCATTCCTACAGGCAACGGTGTGCCGTCGAGTTGGTGCACGCAGTGCATCCGAAAGCCCTGCTTGTCAGAATCGTAAGTAATTCGCTCTAGGCCATTAACCAGCTCTAGCTTGCCGTCTCTGATAAAATTTCGGATTTTTTGCGCGTTATCGATCGGCATCGGCGCGCTGATAAGTTGATATAAAGACGAAAATTCTTTGGCAAAGCGGACCTTGTCTTCGTCGTCCAGATGCGCGTATAGTTCGTGGCGTTGTTCGTCGCTGAGCGAACTATGGATGGATCGCCAGAGCAGTATTTGGTCGTTTTGAACCGCCGAGATATCGCTATCGAACATACTCAGAATTTCGTTTACCCGATAGCCTTCTTTCCAGGTGACTGGTTTTTTGTGTGCTTCTTGTATCTCTGCTTGAACCGCACGAAGCATGTGCTCTAAGCGGAAGCGCTTGCTTGGACCGCCGGCCATGCGCAGCAAATTATCGAGAGTCACGTGTTTACGCCGGTAGGGGATCGTTCGCCCACGGACTTTGCGTAGCATCCCGCGGCGCGATGCTATGACGACTTTGCGGTATTTTCCGGATTCTAACGCGTGGATTGCGGCGTCGTAGGCGGACAAAGCAGTGCCTGCAATAAACATCACCGACCCGGCGTCTATGTCGGTCGACACATACTTTTTGTAGTCGTAGGGTTGTAGACATCGGCCAGTTTGCTGTAGCGAGGTGTCAATCGGATTAAAGAAGTTGCCGGTGGCAAGAATTACAATGTCGAATGTCCGTGCCGAGCCGTCGGCTGTGACCTCGAATTGCCCTGGGCGATTACTCATTACGCGAGCGACATGATCTACCTTTTGGCGTTGCTCGTTGATTTGTATCCCGTGCTCGCTAGCGTATTGCTTGAGTTCGGCGTAGCGCGCCTGGAGGTATCTGCCATACAAGTTGCGAGGGGCGTAGGATTTGGGGTTTTTAAGGTCGTAGTGAGGATAGGCAGGTTGCAGGGCGTGTATGTTTCGCTGAACCCAGTAGTAAAAATCCTTGGTGTCGACCTCGCGAAGACGCACATTGAGCGAACCCATAAAGTCTAACTCGTGATTAAGAAGAAAAGCGTTGGGAGCGTTAACGTCGTAGGCTACGCCTGGACCGATCGTGTTCGGCTCGTAGATGGTTATCGAGAAGTTTATTTGACGGGTATCGACGGCTCTGCGGATAATTGCGGCAACAACAGCAAGACCACCTAGCCCACCGCCAATAACGGCTACCGTTTTTTCTCGCATGTACCTTTTGTATTTATCGACTAGTTACGACGACAGTGGAGCTAGTGTAATACCAGACGAACGGTTTTTCAAGATAAAAGCTTGTCATGGCAAAAACTGTGCGAAAGTAGGAGAGTTTCTGCGCTACTACAGTCGAGCGGTCTGTAGAGCCTCTTTGCAGTAGAATTTTACCGAGGGGTCTAGATTGTATTTGGGTTTATCCAGGTCTTCCTCGCGGAGCCAGTGAATATCCAGATGTTCATCCGAGAGCGTGTGTTGGCTATTTTTGGCGCGCGCAAAGTAGATGAGGGCAATGTGTTTGTGCGGGGCGTTTGCCTCGTGCACGTCCATGTAGTGCGGTGCGACGAGGAATTTAGTGTCTGCTGCCGGTATATCCGGTTTGGTGCCAAGCAGCTCGACCTCTAGTCCTGTTTCTTCTTGGACTTCTCTGTATAGCGCTTGTTCTGGGTCTTCGTTTAGCTCGATGTGGCCTCCCATAGGGATCCATTTGTTGTACTTGGGGTGGTGCACGAGCAGTACTTTGTCGTTGTGAACGATAAATACGCTTACTATAAAGTCAAAGAGTTCGTGTATGTGTGGCATTCTGATACTAGGTTATCACCTCAGGGGGTATACTGGCGTCAGATCTAAGTTGTTTTAAGAGGGTCACATCGGCCGGACTATAGTCACGAATCTCGCATCCGTACTTTTTAGCGAGCGGCTCTAAGTCGGGAATGCCTAATTTTTCGGCCATCTTTTCGAACGTAATCGCCTTATCGGTGCCGTATTGGGCAATATATTGCTTGTACCACTCGAAGCTATTAAAGCGAGGTGGCGTAGTCTTAGAGTGGAACTTATCGGCGTACATGATCAGGAGTTCTTCGTCGGTCTCGGCAATATAGTTCGTTGCGGGCAAGGGCAGGTCCTGCTCTATAATATCTTGTTTAGTGAGCCCAACCCCAGTGTGGTGCGAACAAAAGCGCTGAATGATCTTTGGGAATCTCTCTGCTTTTAAGATCGCCTCACCCTCTATGCCGTGCGCAATATAGTTAACGTCCGATCTCTGCGTGCCATCGGCGCCGAATAACGGATACACTCCTATGTCGTGCAGCAGACAGCCAGCGCGCACCAACTCGACATCTACACGGAACGTACCCTTTTCGATAAGCTGCTCGGCGATGTCACAAACAATCTGACAATGGATAAACACTAAATCGAATACCTCAGCACAAGGAGCGTATTTTTTGTGTAGTGCTTGAATCTCAGAAAGTGTATATTGCATAACACTATTGTAGAGTAATAGTACTCGCAGTTGGACGCCCAATTTCTGGCGTCCAAATATATCTCTCGCCCGGACGTTCGGGCCACTTGAGATAATGTCTGTTGCCAAAGCTGGCAATGCCGCTTGGCTTATCTACACAAAGTTTTGCAGTTTGGCCGGAATCTAGGAAGCAGCCCCAGACGATGTTTCCCTCGGATTTTATAAGCTCTACAGCTTCGGTTGGCGTTACGCCAGTAAACCTTTCACTGCCTGGTCTGCCGTCAAAGAGACGAAAATGAACCATGTTACCCTCTGTTTCGTACAAGGTCATTCGGGCTAATGGTCGCTCTAGGAGCGGGGGCTTGTCTCCTAGGGATGCGTCTTTATTGATTGGATGCTCTTCAAAATTTATCATCTCAAGCATTGGACCGACCGACAGTGCTGCTTGTAGGGAATCGAGTGTTATTGAGTCAATAGTACGCACGTTTAGAACAGGGTCTTTGGTTAAATAGCGCCTAGGGCATCTCACTACTATATCGTGAACAAAAATATCTAATAACCCCTTTTTGCTACTGCTTACGCCCATAAAGCTTCCATCGCCCCGCTTAATGAATCCAATGTCCACCATGTCCTCAGACTGCATGCTCGGAGTGAAGCGCGAACTCTCGTCGAGCACGCGTATAGCGCCAGTTGCGTCGCTTTTTTTGTGAGTTATGACGGCGTTACCGTTGCCGAAGACTTTTGCATCAGTAGCATGGTCAGTGAGTGAGCCCGACCAGCTCAGCTCTTTGCCGTTTATGCAGAGCCAACCTAAAGCTCGAACATGTTTGGCGGACAGTTTGTTGCGTTCGAGGGTTGCGGCTTCCTTGTCTGCAACGGGTAGGCTGTGTATCCCGTCATTTGCTGCGGCAAGATTAAGCGCTAATTGACGAGGTGAGCTGCTAGCTTGATCGGCAAGGAAAAAGAAGCCGCCAACTGTCGCCACTTTGTGTATGTCGTTACTCCTGAGAGAATCGTACGCACCGGTTAACCGATCGTGTACGTGTACTCCTGGCGTCGCTTCGCCAACTCGATAACTTACGTCGTATATGTTTGTAAAACGACCGCCCCCTAATTCTTGCGTTGAGGTATTAAGTACTATGTGGCCGCCGATAACGTCTCGTTGTTGAGGAATATGTACGTCTACCTTGTCACGTACGAACTGCTGCGCTTCTATTGCAGTTTTAAAGCTATGCGGTGGAGGCTCTTGATTGTTGCAAAACATAGGGTGGCAAGGTACGAATAAGTTTAGTTTGCATAAAATAACACATAACTATAAGAAAGTCAAGTATACGCTATGGTGAATGACCTACCAACCTCTTCGCTCGGAAGTTAAGATAGCCTGCTTTGATGTTTCGAACGCTTTTTTAGACGGTAAAAAATGATTTTTACCCTTAAAGAATCGTTCGAATCGACCATGCTTTATCAGTAACTAGGGATTGGTACCCCGGGTAGGACTCGAACCCACGACCTTGACGTTAGAACCGTCTTGCTCTATCCAGCTGAGCTACCGGGGCATAGTGGTGCGGGTGGGGGGAATCGAACCCCCGTCACCAGTTTGGAAAACTGGGATAATAGCCGTTATACGACACCCGCAAGCAGGTTGGTAGTAAGGAGTTGGCGGTTTGGCTGCCAGTGTGATTGGCTGGTCAAATCTACGCGTATCTCGTTCCTAACAGAGGTGATTATAGCAGAAGACCCGTGCTGTTGCTAGCAACGGGTCTTCGTTTTTGGCGGCTAGTGTTAGTTTGAGTAATTCTTGCGGCGTACAAGGACGTGTAGCGCGCCAAGTGCGCCGAGTATAGTGAGGCCGGCAACGACGTTTACTGATGCCGAGGCACCGGTTTTGACCAGTTCTTCGTGGACGCGGGTAGAAGTGCCCAAGACTTGCGGCGTGTGTTCGGCTTTGTTGCCAAAGTTGGCGGTTACGGTCTCGCCCGGACCCTTGACGTGCAACTTGTGACAGCCGTTGTTGTCTTGCGGATAGGTTTGCGTCCAGCCTTGCTTTTGTTCTTCGCAGACGGTGTACATGCCCGGGGTCAGGTTAGCAAAGGTGTATGCGCCGCTGGCGTTTGTTTGTGTATCGAGTTGTATCGGTTCGCACTTATTGGGTTGCCAATCGGCGCCAGGTCGATTGTCGCCGGAGTCGGGCGTCTCCCATTTTGCGTCACAAGTTTTAGTTAGCTTGATCGTCCAGCCGGCTAGGGCGGGTTCGCCTTCGTCCCAAGCGCCGTTGCCGTTTTTGTCGTCAAACTTGTGGCCGGTTACGGTGTTTTGCTTATTGTTTATAAAGTAGCAGGTGACGTGTTGGCCCGGCTTGAGCGTGACTTTGAGTGTGCGGGTCTTAACGACATTGTAGTTATCGTTATCGCAGTATACACGCGGCGGCAGCCAGCCGAGAGTGTTCTCCTCTGTAATCCAGTGTGTGCCGGGGTCTACATCGTCAAAGGTTTTGTGGTTTTTGTCCCCCGAGCCGTTGTCGATCAGGGCAAAGTCGCCTAGGTCTTTGGATGTAAACTCAAAGCTTTGGTTAGTATTGGGATTCGCCCGCTTGACGATGGTGAGAGAGGTGCTTTTTTTGTTGTGGATGTGGCATTCGGCGGTAGGGTTTTTGCGAGTTATGACGATGTCTTTGCAGGTGTTTTTGATCTGCGTCCAGCCCTTTGGCATGGTCTCATCAACGCTGTATGTGCCGTAGCTTACGTCGTACGTCTCGGTCTCGCCTCCGGCAATTTTGCGGTTTTTGTCGCCGTAAATCGTGCCATCGTGTGTTGTGGCTGTAATGTCGAACTTGGTTTTAGTGTCCTCGGGATGTGTGTGCTTGTGGACAATTATTTTGCCTTTGGTAACCTTCTTTTGATTGATAAATGTGCAGGTGACGTCTTGCCCTGCGCTCAGGGTTACGGTTGCGGTGTCTTTTTTTCGGTCGATGACAACGCGTGCATCCTTGGAGCACACAATGTTTTTTAGGTCCCACTCGTCATCGTGTTTGCCAGTAAGCTCTTGTATGACGTAGGTTGTGGGCAAAAGATCGCTAAACGTTTTACTACTGGATTGACCTTCGTCGCCTGTAAGCCAGAACTTTTCGGCCCAGCTGGCGTGCTGGGTAGAATTTGTGGATATCATGAACTCAAACTTCTTTTTGGTGTCGGGCTGAGCGTCTTTGACCACAGTTATGCTGCCCTTCTTGGGCTTGTTGCAAAGGGTTATTTTGTGTGTGCTGTTCTTTTTGACGGTCACCTTGACGGGCAAGGTTGTACCCTGTGGATTGTTGCAGCTTTTGTTTTTTTCGCCTGTGTAGAACCAGCCGACAAACTCGAAACCAGGAACAGTGTTCTCGGTAACGGTGTGCATACCGGCTGGTACGTTAGTCTTTGTGTCGCCCATAAAGGTGGCCGTTGGTTGACTATCGAGTCCCCAGCGGAATGGAGACTTTGAACCATTGGAGTCAACGTATATGCCGCGCTCGTTTTTTACCATTTTGCTTACTTTGATACTGCCGTTACCGGGTTTTGGTTGCGACTGCATGTCGGGGGCAGGCTGTTGTGGTCCAGATTGGTTGCCGCCAGCCGGCTGTGCAATTGGCTCGTCATCGTAGCAGACTGCAATCCGATGTATTTGCGGGGGTGCGACGCTGCCTGTCCAGGCTGCGCCAAGCGGAAAGGCGAATGGCGCGGAGTAGTGCCGCTTGCCCTCGTCACTGCCGATGATGATCTTTTTTATCTCGGCTTGTGTGCTGCTGGTGGCTTTGCTGACCCCGTCTTTGTCGACGGTGATTGAGATAGGGTATTTGGTGTAGGTCCCGACTTTGGTGATGTCAAACATGACATTGGCGGTGGTCGCTGAGCTGGAGCACCAGTTCTCGATCTGGTTTGGCTGCGGAGTCCGGTTCTTTTTTATGTCAGGATCGGCCGGGGTTGCGCTTGCGATCGGTACGACCGCTAATTGCGAAAAAAGAAAAACGCCAGCCGCAAGTGTGCTGGCGCTCCGTTTAGCCTTGGTTTTTAGTGTTTGTAGCATGTTCGGTCTCCCTGTTAGTTGGTGATTATTGGAGTGCGGCATGCGGAGCTCTTATTTTGACGAGTTTTTGTTACACAGTCGGGATTATCCACGAATCAATCCGGTTATGCAGCTGAATTTGCTACAGACAAACGGAGCGCTAAAGGCTATAAGCTGAGTATCGGCAAGCGAAGGATGTATACAAAAATGAGTAAAGAGTGGGTCGTGTCGTCACGGAGCAAAATAAGCCTGCGGACATGCAATAACTTTTTGACTTTGGCGGTGGCCGCGTTGGCGCTTTATATTGCTGCTGCGCCCTTTTTGCCTCAGCTTTCGTGGTGGCTGAGGCACGATACGCCGATACAAGCAGTAGCGCCCAAAAAAACCAAGCTTGCTGCGGCACCCGCAAATGACCGAGCTGTGCAAGAGGACGCACTGTTTATCCCGCGGATTGAGCTAGAGGAGCCAATTTATGGCGGCGGCGAGGAGTCGCTGAGTAAAGGCATTTGGCGCGTTGCACATACCAGCACGCCGGATCGCGGCGGCAATACGGTGTTGGTTGGGCATCGTTTTACATACAAGAATCCGGCGGGCGTTTTGTACCATTTGGACAAGGTGCAGGTGGACGATCCGATAACGGTTCATTGGCAAGGAGAGGTGTATAACTACCGCGTTGCAGAAACGCGGGTCGTCCCTGCAGACGAGCTGTCGGTCGAGTCGGATACACAGCAGCCGCGCCTGACGGTCTATACGTGTACGCCGATCTGGAGCGTTACGCACCGGCTTGTGGTTGTCGCTACACCCGTGGAGGCGGAGTGATGCGCGTGAAGGAATGGCATCGTACGGTAATTTTGCTTGTTTTACTGTTGGTGGCGGTCGGTTATCTGGTATGGGTGGCCAATGCCACTGACAGCAGCCTAGTCGGCACCTTATAACTGGAGTTACCTTTACACGGGAAGGCGGGAACGCAACATGGCAAAAAAGCGCAGCCAAGATACGGCGTCGCGACGTAAGCAGCAGCGGCGCAGGCCACCAAGATGGGTGTGGTTGATCGTTGTATTGGCGGTCGGCGTTGGAGTCGCAGCCTATGTCGGATTACAACGACAGAACCATGAACAGGCTCTAAAAAGCGGCGATCCGTGGTTTGCGCCGTACGCGGACGTTACGAACACGCCTATTTTTGCGTTTGAGCAGTTGGCTGCGACCGACAACAAAAATATGGTACTGTCGTTTATTGTTTCGCAGGAGGGCAGTCCGTGTACGCCGGCGTGGGGCAGTCGGTACACGCTCGACCAGGCAAATAATAATTTTGGTTTTGATCAGCGCGTCGATTCTGTGCGGCAGCAGGGCGGAGTGGTGGTCGTGTCGTTTGGCGGCCTGACCAACGACGAACTTGCCGTCAAATGCACCGACAGCGATCAGCTTAAGGCCGCGTACTCCTTGGTGATCGACCGTTATGGGCTGGATGTTATCGATCTGGACTTAGAGCAAACAGGACTGTCGGACAAGGCTGCGGGCAAGCGCCGCGCCCGGGCGATCGCCCAAATCCAACAAGAAAAGCGCGCTTTGGCCGTATGGGTAACGCTCCCCGCCGATCCACAGGGCCTAACCGAGGAAGGTGTGGCGACGATAGGACAATTGCTGGATGTGGGCGTGGATATCGCCGGTGTAAATATTATGGCGATGAACTACAGTCAGAGTCGTCAGGATGGCCAGTCAATGGTTGAGGCTACAAAAAGCGCCCTTGCTCAAACGCACAGGCAGCTTGGCGAGGCCTACGAGCGGGCCGGTACGCGCCTTGATGATTCGCAGGTGTGGTCGAAGCTTGGCGTTACTCCTATGATTGGGCAAAACGATGTGCCGAGCGACCTGTTCTCGCTTGATGACGCTAAGGGTCTGAACAAGTACGCCCGCGACCGCGGCCTGGGTCGCATATCTATGTGGTCGGCAAACCGGGATGCTGCCTGTGATGCCGGCCAAGCGGATGCCAAAAAAGCCTCTAACTCTTGTAGTGGAGTCGGGCAAGAGCGCGGCGCGTTTGTCGCGGCACTAGGCGCGGATTTTCGCTAGCGGATGTAGCCGCCCAAAAGGGCTAAGATGATACCGAGTGCTGCGCTAACCTGGCCGATAACCCAAAAGCGCATCGTGATCTTGGTCTTGGGCCATTCGCGTGCGGCCTCGAGGTGGTGGTGTAGCGGTGCGGCAGCGAATATCTTACGATGCAGAATCTTTTTAGAGAGGATTTGTAACAAGGTAGAGCCGGCTTCGGCAACAAAAACCAGACCGATCAGCGGCAAAAGCAGGAGTGTATCGGTGAGCATAGCAACCACGCCGAGCGCCGTTCCGAGCGCAAACGACCCCACGTCGCCCATCACAAATCTTGCCGGAGCAATGTTAAACCACAGGTATGACAGCAGTGCGCCCACTACTGTCAGACAAAAACCGGCGATGCCAAGATTGCCTTGCAGTATTGCAATTACGGCCATCGCGCCGAATGCGCTAATCAGCAGTCCACCGGCCAGTCCGTCTACTCCGTCACTAATGTTGACGGCGTTGCTGGTTGCGATAACCACAAACACAAAGAGCGGGATAATGAGCCAGCCCAGAGCCAGTTCTCCTGCAAAAGGGACATGAATCGAGCTATAGTCGAGCTTAAAGTAAAACCACCACGCGCCAATCGCGCCAACAGTGGTCATAAGTCCTAGTTTTACCGGCGCACGCAGCCCGGCAACGCCGCCGCCCCAACCGCGAACATTGATAAGGTCGTCGATAAATCCGATAACTCCGGCGCCCAGCAGTGCGGCCAGAGGTAGCCAGGTTTGTTGGCGATCGAGGTTAAATATCAGGGTGACGGCGGTAACGGCTACAAGGATAATAAGACCCGCCATGCGTGGGATGGTGCGCTTGATGCGCAGTTTGTTGATCACAGTTAGTTGCTGGCCGGTAACATCAAGAGTTCGTGGACGCTTCCAAAGGCGGTATTTGTACGCCATGTAGGTGTAGATAGGGGTAATAAGCATGGCCACGCAGAACGTCAAAAACCCGAGTAAGAAGATAACGGCAATATCTTGGGTTAGGAGTTCGAATGTAAGAGTCGTATTTTGCATGTGAATCTAATCTTAATGGGTAGTATACTGTATCTTTACTAGTTAGTGTAAAAGAATTTTCGTACATAATTCAATATGAAGCACGCGGATATCAAACACCCAATACTCATTATGATCAGAGGTTTGCCCGGTAGTGGCAAGACATACCTTGCGATGCGGCTCGAGCAAGCGCTTGGCGAAGGCCATGTCGTTATTCTCGATCCGGACACGGTCGATCTGGAGACCGAGCGGTACCTGGAGTTCTCGAAGGAGCTAGAAAAAGAAGGTTTAAATCGGGCCATTCATCCGTTTAGATGGTTGCGCAAGCAAGCCTGCGACGCCGTCGTCGCCGGTAAATCAGTGATGTGGAACCAGCCTTTTACCGACAGGGGAATCTTTGAGCGTCTGATTGCGTTTATACAAAACCACGCCCACGAGAACGGAGTGCAATTGCCGGTGCTCGTTGTAGAGGTCGAGATCGACCCGGATATCGCCAAGGTACGAATCGCTAAACGCAAGCAGGCTGGAGGACATGGACCGACAGACGATACCTTTGGGCGGCGCGTTAGCGAATATGTGAGTTATGCAGACGGGTTTAGCACCGTAGTCGTGCAGGGCAAGGACGATATTGCCATCTCGGTAGCGACCGTGTTGGCCGCGATCGAAGATCTGACAGAGGAAGTTTCGGCCGTATAAGTCAGGGCTAAAACTTTAGGATGTTTGTATTTCTGCCTGGCGCAATTGGCTTGCACTGCGCTGCATAAGTTCTTTGAGGGCGGGGTGGCAAGCGACAAAGCTGCGTGTTTGGTACGTGTAAGTATCGCCTTCGACTGACACGATTGCGCCGCCCGCTTCGAGCACTAACAATGCTCCCGGAGCATAATCGTGGATGTATCCACGGCCCGGCAGATGTGGAAAGTTAAACCGTGAGGCTATCCGCCCGTCGGCTACCAGTCCAAATCCGTAACCCGCGCCTGACGGCCCCGCTTCGCAGGTAATGCTGACGGGCGCTAGGATGTTATTGATCGTTGTCAGCAAGCGTTCTCGCCCGTAGGCAACGCTCGAGAGTGGTATTTTGTTGAGGTCGAGTCGTTGGCCGTTTTTGTACGCGCCACCGTTTTTTTGTGCGGTGTACATAATGTCATCCCGTGGGTCGTAGATGATACATGCTACGGCTTCGCGGTTTTGGATGAGGACTGCCATGTTGGTGTACCCAGGAATGTCTTGGATAAAACTCTTAGTGCCGTCGATGGGGTCGATGAGCCAAAAGGTCCCCTCCGTTTCCTCGTCGTATCCGGATTCCTCGCCGTAAACAGGGGTGCCCGGAAAGGTTTGTGCAAAATCACGTGTCACAAGGCGCTCGATCTCTACATCGAGCTCGGTTACCGGCGAGTTGTCGTCTTTGACGGTGTGTGCAGTTGAGCCTGCGGCGGCGACGATCCGCTCACGCTGCTGCCGGAACAAGTCTTGCATCACCTTGGCCTGAGCGCTTATCTCTGCGACTGTGAGGAGGTTGCCGGTCGAATTATCAGGGCTATGCATGTATTAATTGTAGCAAGTTGCGCGGTACTACACCATTTCGTGGAAGACCTGGATGTGCGCGCCTAGGCTGTTGAGGCGCTCGGCGAGGTCTTCGTAGCCGCGGTTGATCGTGTAGATATTGCGCAGGGTCGAGATGCCGTCGGCGGCAAGCATACCGATAAGCAATAGGCTGGCCGGGCGCAGGGCTGGCGGACAGACAACATCGGCCTTGGTAAAATTGTTGGGGCCAAGCACAAACAGGCGGTGCGGGTCGGCAAGTTCTACCTGCATGCCGACTTTGGTCATCTCGGTGTAGTAGATGGCGCGGTTTTCGTAAATCCAGTCGTGGATGAGGGTGCGGCCCTTGGCGACGCCGGCGATTGGCACAAAGTATGGCAAGTTGTCGACGTTCAGACCCGGCCACAGGTTGGGGTGGAGCTTGTCCACAAGTGCCTTGAGGGTGCCGTTGTGCTTGTGTACGGTGATGTCGACCAGGTCGATAACACCGTTGCTGGCTTTGTAGCGGTCGGATATGGTGAGTTTGACGCCCATTTTGCGTAGTTTGAGGATCTCGAGGGCAATCCAGTCGATAGGCACGCGCTTGATGGTGATCTCTGAGTTAGTAGTCAGTGCGGTGCTGATAAAGAACATAGCCTCGATCGGGTCCTCGGTGAGCGAGTAGGTGACGTTGCGCTTGATGTGCTTAACACCTTCGATTTTGAGTGTGGTGCCGCCAAAGCCGGATATCTTGACGCCCAGCTTCTCTAGGAACAGGCAAAGATCCTGCACCATGTAGTCAGCGCTGGCCGACTGAATAATTGTTTCTTGGTCAAAGCCCGCAGCGGCCGTAAGCGCGTTGTTGGTGACGGTGTTGCCCTGTTCGTAGAGGACAACTCGCTCGGGGTGCTTGCGGTCAACGTTGATGTTGTAGTGGCCTTGTGTCGCCTCGATTTCTACGCCAAACTCTTCGAGTGCAAACAGGTGAGGTTCGACCGTGCGCTCGCCCAGTTTGCAGCCGCCAGCGTAAGGGATTTTAAACTCTTTGTATTCGTGCAGCAGCGGGCCAAGGAACATTAGCACCGAGCGGGTGCGGCGAGCGGCGGCGGCGTCCATGTCGTCAAGATTGAGGTCGCTAGGGCGTTTGATCTCCAGATCTTCGCCGATCCATTTGATTTTTACACCGATGCTTTGCAGAACCTCGATAATGCGGCGGACTTCTTCGATCTTGGGAACGCCCAGCAGGCGAGTCGTGCCGTGGTTAAGAAGACTGGCGCAGAGCATGGCGACTGCGGCGTTTTTACTTTTTTTGAGGGTAATTTCGCCGTGCAGTTCGTGACCGCCCTCGATACGCAGGTTAATGCCTTTGCCCGAAAGGGTAATGAGCTGTTTGTTGAGTACATCGCTGATGCGCCCCAGAGTTTCGAGACTCAGATTTTGCTTGCCGTGCTCCATGCGGTTGACTGCCGATTGGCTGGTGCCCAGGCGCTTAGCGAACTCGGCCTGTGTGAGGCCGCGCTCTTGTCGTATTTGAGCTATAAGATTGCCGATTTTTTCGTTCGTTGTGTCCATATGATCATTATTATATCACGAACAGCATAAACACAATATAAAATGTCACTTTTTTTTAATCAACATTTAATAGTATAACACCCGCGTTTCTGCAAGATATAGGATTATTCTCATTATTGTATTTTTTACCTGCCCCTCGTGACTCGCCGCCGTCAAATCTGTACAATAAAGACATGATCTAGCTGCGCTATCAACCATCTGTAAAAAGTAACAAAGGGGCCTATTATGGTTGATGACGAGATACGAAGACTTATGGATGCCGAAACGCGGCGCCAAGCCGAAGGACTGGAGATGATTCCGTCCGAGAACCACACCTCCGCCGAGGTGCTACATGCGCTGGGTTCGCGGCTCACTGATAAATATTCCGAGGGTTACCCGGGCAAGCGCTACTACGGCGGCTGCGAATTTGTAGACCAAGTAGAGAATATTGCGCGCGACCGGGCAAAAGAGCTTTTTGGTGTGACGCATGCAAACGTGCAGCCTTACTCCGGTAGCCCGGCCAATATGGCCGTGTATTTTGCCTTGGCAGACCCGGGCGACACCGTGATGGGTATGGCGCTGTACTTTGGCGGCCACATGACTCATGGGCTTAAGGTCAACTTCTCTGGCAAGTGGTTTAACAGCGTGCAGTATGGCACCGATAAAGACGGTTTTTTGGATTATGACGCCATGGCGGCGCAGGTGGCGGAGCACAAGCCCAAGGTGATCTTTGTGGGCGCAACCGCGTATCCCCGGATTTTTGATTGGCAACGACTGCGCGAAATTGCAGACACCGTGGACGCTTTTTTGGTTGCCGATATTTCGCATATTGCCGGACTGGTCGTTGCGGGGGCACACCCATCGCCGGTAGGCATTGCAGATGTCGTTACGACCACGACGCACAAGACGTTGCGCGGCCCGCGCGGTGCCATGATTTTATGTAACGGCAAGCCGTCTAATCCGCTTAAGGCCGTAGAGCGCACGCGCGAAAACCTGCCGACGCTTATCGACCGCGCTATTATTCCGGGCTTACAGGGTGGCCCGCACAATCACCAGACCGCCGCGATTGCCATTGCGCTCAAAGAAGCGATGCAGCCCGAATTTACAGAGTACGGCCACCAGATTGTCAAAAACGCCAAGCGTTTAGCTGACCGCCTCATGGATAAGGGGTACCAGCTGGTAACTGGCGGAACCGACAACCACTTGCTACTGATTGACCTGACAAGCAAGGGTGTTAAGGGCGCCGAGGCCGAGGATGCGCTGGGTAAAGCGGGCATTACGGCCAATAAAAACACCGTGCCGTTTGATCCTCGCCCACCGTTTGACCCGAGTGGTCTGCGTTTGGGCACGCCCGCTCTGACGACCCGCGGCCTGAAAGAAGCCGAAATGGATCAGGTAGCCGATTGGATCGATGCTGCTATAACCGCACGTGCCGATGACAGCAAACTAGCAAAGATCCACGCCGAAGTTAAGGATTTTGCCAAGCACTTTCCGTTGCCCTGAAGCACCTAGTGTCGGTGTATTTTTGTGTTTTGATCTTTGCGGTTTGCGGTATGGTGCCCGGTGGGCTTAAGAACGTAGTTTAGCGTTATGATTAGAATCTTCCCCAGACGCCCGACGTATTACCAAGGCCGGGGCGTAGTGCGGCGTGACCTGCATAAGGGAGCATTCCAGAGTTGCCTTTAGATGGCGGTTGGTATGGCCCAGCACCTAGATCCCGGTCTGGGTGTAGATCGGGTGTTTTCACTTGGGTTGAGGGGGTTGGCCCGGGCCCTTCGTTACCGTGGGGCGGTGTCGGTCCCTCTTGAGGTAGTGTTACGGGGTCAGTGTTTGGCGGTGTGTCGCTCCGCATGGACTGATCGCCCCGAGGGTGCTGATTGGTGAATCGTTTGATATTTTCCATGAGAGTGCCCACACCTACATAATATCTAATATATATCAGATTATAGGCGGAATCGCAAGGTAGAACGTCGAGGTATTACACGACCGTCAGGGTAGTAGCTCGGGTTCTTGCTCGAGGGTGATGTCAAACTTTTGCTGGACGGCATCTATAATCTTTTGGCGGAATTGCAGGAGCTGTGCGGTAGAGGTTGCCCCTTCGTTTACGAGCACCAGCGGCTGGGCGTGCCAAGTCGCCATGCCGGTCTCGGCGTCGTGGTAGTCTTTAAAACCGGCTTGCTCAAGCAGCCATGCGGCAGGGATCTTGGCGCCGCCGCTAGCGAGCGGCCAGTTTGGCACGTCGGCGTACTCTGCTTGCAGGCGAGTTAGATGATCTTCGCTAATAATCGGGTTGGCAAAGAACGAGCCATTGTTGGCAACCGTGGATGGGTCCGGCAGTTTACTGTTGCGTATGGCGATGACTGCGTCGCGTACTATTTGCGGTGTGGGGTCGGTGATTTGGTGCTGAGTAAGATAAGCCTCGAGTGCTGCGTAAAAGGGCGGCCGAGGGTTGCCCCGGCGCAGGCGCAGCGTAATGCTGGTGATAAAAAAGCGTCCGCGGTCGGTGGTTTTAAACCGGCTGGTGCGGTACCCAAGGGCGCATTCGGCGTTGGGAATGTCTACAAGTTCTTTTGTTTGGCGGTCATAGGCGTGCACGGCTACAAGTGTTTGCGCGATCTCTTGGCCGTAGGCGCCAACGTTTTGGACGGGGGTGGCACCTGCAGTGCCCGGAATGAGGCTGAGGCTCTCGATGCCGGTCAGCCCGCTGTCAACGGCGCGCTTTACGGCACTATCCCAGTTCTCGCCCGAGCCGATCGTCACTAGGCAGTCGTCACCCTCTTGCTGCTCGTCATATCCCATAATTTTGTTGACCAAAACCAGGCCTGCAAAGCCCTCGTCGCGCCACACAATGTTGCTGCCGCTACCGATCATCATCACCGGCAGGTTGCGCTCGTCGGCCCATGCCATCGCCTTGGCAATTTCTTGCGGGTCGCGGATATCCAGCATGTACGTTGCCAACCCCCCAAGTCGCATGGTGGAGTAATCGCGCAGAGAAACCTGTTGCCGTATGTTCATTTGCTTCATTATAGCGCACGCACCGCCGTGGTTTTGGCAGTTTTCTCATGATGTTATAGTGCAAGTGATCTTGCGTACCTGCTATATAGAGGATAAAATAAGGTATTATGAGCGATGAGCAAAAGAAGCACCCTTACAAGGTCTTAGGAGAGAAGCTGCGGACGATCCGCCAAAAGCTGCACGAAAGTGTTGCCGAGGTATCGGGCGCCGTAGAGATCGACGAGCAGGCTTTAGTAAGTATCGAGCAGGGCAAAGAACGGCCAAGCGAGGACATTTTGATGCTTTTGCTTAACCACTTTGGAATTCAAGACGACGACGCGGCGAGCCTATGGGAGCTGGCCGGCTACGATCTAGATCACGACCCTGACTGCGACGGCGACCATGACCATCCGCACCACCGCGAGCGTAGTACGCGATCCGAATCCCAGCATAACCGCACCATGGTAATGATCATGGCTGTAGACCCACGGGTTATTTACACCGATAGCGCCCAAGTTACCGCTAACCCCAACGGTGTTATCATAGGCTTTACGCAAGGTGCAGGCACGCCCAACGCCCTCACTACCGCCAAGGTTGGTATGAGCCGCCAGCAAGCGTACGCTTTGCTCGACACGCTTCGGCGCACGCTCGAGGCATCCGAACCCAAGCAGCTTCCCAACCCTCAAGACAAAAAAGACGAGCGCAAGGCCTAGTTTTTAGCTTGGCGATTGCTCGCTTTACCTCTGTAAGTGCGCTATAATTCAGAAGTTCGCTACAGGTACTTTTTGCAGGAGAATAGGCGCGCGTAGCTCAGCTGGATAGAGCGTTGGTTTCCGGTACCAAAGGCCGGGGGTTCGAATCCCTCCGCGCGTACCACGAGTTGAACGTAAAAAGATGCCTCGCAGAGGGGCATCTTTTATTTTTAGGGCAGAGGATTAGTTATTGAGTTTGTAAGCTTCGATGGCGGGAACGGTAGAGGCTAATTCTTCTGCCGTATTGCAGTGACCGTCTATTTGTACATATCCTTCGTCTAACTGGACGTAACCTAGACCCAGGCCGCGCATAATATCCTCGGTGCTGTTGGTGGCCATATTGTATTGGTGGTAATCATATTCTTTGTCGCCCTTTGTGGTTTTTAGGGTGACAGGGGTGGCAGCGATTTGGGTCAGCGGGGTCCCCATGGCTGCCATGGAATCCTGCTGTTCTTTTAGTTCGGCCGCTATGTCGATGGTGCCGGTGCGGTATTGGATTGAGGTAAAGCACGCGCTTGTTTGGTCGTCTCTGGCTTTGCCAAAGAGCGCCATGGACGTTTCGTTGCTCGGGCCTTGCCGCCAGTCGTTTGCGCCGGTAAACGAGAACATAGGTGTTGGCTGCGTGGACTCGTTTTTGACCTCTGACTTAGAAGGGGTTTTATTGCCGTATATCAGGACAGCGGCTACGCCGGCGATAATAACAATCGCTGCCGCGAGCGAGATAATAAGTTTGGTGCGGCGAGGCTTGGGGTTGGTGTTAATCATAGCTTTATCGTACCATGCCGCTTATGGTATGCGGCCAGTTTGCTTGTACGGGTGGGCGTTACGGCTATCGGCCCGCTAGGGAGTTGGCTATTCGCCGCCTGAGGGATTTTGGCCGATAGTCAGCAGTCCATGGTAGCGCGTCGCCGTGGTGTAGTGTCTGGGTACTTGGATTGACGCCAGAGGTCGAACCGTAGCGATCTGTAAGACCCCAGAATGTTAGGCGGATGCGACTTTCGCCATACCGCCTGCGGTTTTCTGCCGCTTGCGTGACGAGCGTATCGACGACATCGAGATACTGATCTTGCTGATCGCCGGGATTTTTGCCGGTGATGTCTAGCTCGGAGAGGTGGACCTCCAGATTCATGGCGTTTATTTTGCTGACGAGTTGCCTCAGGGTCTTGGGGCGAATTTTGTCGCGCGGCAGCTCATAGACATGCCCTTGGATGCCGATACCGTGGAGCGGGGTTGGCGGATCACGTTTTTGGAGCCAGTCTGCCAGATGCAGCATAAACTCGGCGCGGGCGGAATTGGTTTCTAGGCCGTAGTCGTTGATGTAGAGTTTTGCGTTAGGATCGGCTTCGGCTGCCGCCTGGAGGGCGAGGGGGATATATTCCTCGCCTAAGGCGCGGTACCAGATGTTGTCCCGGAATCCGACTTCATCGTCAAATCCCTCGATTGCTTCGTTAATGATATCCCAACTAGCGATGCGTCCTTTAAAATGACCGACTACGGTTTTGATGTGCGTGGTCATAACCTCGCGGACGCGCTGCTTGTCGGCCTCGGTTTTGTAGGGGAGGCTGTGCATCCATTTCGGCAGTGCTTGGTCGTAAATCGGGGAGTGCCCGTGGATGGCCAGACCGTGACGTTCTGCCAGTTGGACTGACGCTTCTGCTTCGCCGAGAGTGAAGACTCCTTCTTTTGGTTGCGTGTCCTGGGGTTTGAGCGCATTTTCGGGGGTAATGCTGCCGACTTCGCCGCCCAGATGTAGTTGGGCGTAACTGGGGTCAGAGACGGCAGCGTTGAGGTTAAAGGCGGCGCCGAGCGTGATGCCACTTGCCGAGGCTCGCGCCTGCAGGCCGTCGGCCAGTGGTCGCTCTACCTTGAGTGTTGACGCATTAAAGATCTGGACGGTGCCGCCATTCTCCGGCTTGACCGATAAATCGCGAACGAGCGCCGCACCGGTTTCGCTATTGAGTCCAAACCAGCATTCGCCGGTGTTAAATAGGCCTCGTTCTGGCGCGGTGCCAACTTCTTTGCCGTCAACCAAGAACACCACGTCCTTGCCCTTGCGTCGAATGTCAACTTGGCGGTCGCTGGCCTTGCCAGTAGCGGGGAATTCGTGCACACTCGGTTCTTGGCTTGTACCGTCCCACATGCGGACGCGTAACTTGTTACCGTCCGTTGTACACTCCAGGCGCGCATGTTCAAACCGAAAGTCGTCATAGCGCTCTGGCACTTGGCCGTAGAGCTGGATTGATGCCGGGCCCTCGCTTTGCACGTGCGCGCTGACGGTAAAATCTCCGGCGACCTGTAGTCGTGGACCAAAGAGGCTGAGTGGCGGGTTGGGTTCGATCTTGTCGTCCTCACGCTTGTTGACGATAGATCTGCCGGTCGGGGTAAGACGCAGGCCTGCGGGCGTGACCTCGGCGCCTTCCATGGTTTCCCACGAGCCGGTTCTGAGTAGACTTGTCTCTTTTTTAGCCTCGTATGCCTCCATCGAGACACGGGGTTCTAACGGTTCGCCAAGGCGCTCCCTGCCCTTAAACAGCTTGTCAAACGTTCCACTAACTTCTCCTGCGACTACCAAGCCCATAGCCGCAGCAGCCGTTACGAGCACGGTTCGCCGAGAGGCGCGATACTCCGGCTGTGGTTCAGCAGGCTGGCCTGGTTGGGGTAGTTCTGGCATTAACATGAGTCCTTTATCATATGGCATTTATTACCGTAGATTAGTAAGAAATCTTACACTGCTCGCGCCGATGCCAGTCGCTAGTAGGTGGTTATTTATGCGTGGGGCGGAATGATATCCGCGATGCGCAGTTCTTTGCTGTGGTGTTTGCCGTCTTGGGTTACGTGGTAGATCAGGATGTGACCGAAGGGCATTTCTACCTCTGCGATGCCTTCGTCGTCGATGTCCTCGAGGTGCTTGATGAGGGAGCGGATGGTGTTGCCGTGAGACACAATGAGTACGTTTTTGCCCTCGAGCAGTTTGGGCAGAATGTGGTGCTGGTAAAAAGGCACGGCGCGCTCGTGCACCATCTTCATCGTTTCGCCGCCGGGGATTGGGTGATCCCACCCGCGGCGGATGCCCCTAAAGGTGTCCTCGCCCAGTTGCTCGAGCACTTCCCATTTGTTAAGGCCGGTGTACTCGCCGTAGTCGCGCTCGTTGAGCTGCGCGGCGCGCTCGTGCGGCACGGGGTCGTTTTCGGCGGTTTCCATGAGGTGAGTAAAGGTCTCTACGGTGCGGATTTGCTCCGAGGTAAAGGCGTGGTGCAGCTCGATGTCCTTGATGGTCTCGCCGAGCTTGGCGGCCTCCTTACGGCCTTTGTCGGTGAGGTTTACATCTGTTATGCCAGTCCATTTGCCGAGCAGGTTCCACTCGGATTCCGCATGGCGGATTAAGATTAGTTTGCCCGGTGCGGGCTGTTTGTCGGCGTCGTTTTGTGGCGTCGGCTCTTGCGGTTGGTTGGTTTTGGGTACATTATTGTAAGAGTCCATACTATGCATATAACCACAAAAGGGGGACGATATGAATATAGATTCGATTATTGCACGACAGATTTTTGACTCACGCGGGTTCCCAACCGTAGAGTGCGATGTGGCGCTGACCGATGGGAGTATAGGGCGGGCTGCAGTGCCCTCGGGAGCATCGACCGGTAGCGGTGAGGCTTTGGAGTTGCGCGACGGCGGCGAGGCGTACGGCGGTAAAGGCGTGCTGAAGGCCGTGGCCAATATCAACGAGATTATCGCGCCAGCGCTGCGCGGCATGGAGGCTACTGATCAAAAGGCGGTGGACGACAAGCTACTCGAGCTGGACGGAACCGAAAACAAAAGCAAACTTGGCGCCAACGCGACGCTCGCTGTCTCGCTGGCAACCGCCAAGGCGGCTGCAATTAGCCGTCAGCAGCCGCTGTATAAATACATTGGCGAGATGGTCGGTAACACGGCATATGTGCTGCCGCTGCCAATGCTCAACATTCTTAACGGCGGCAAGCACGCCGAAGGCTCGACGGACATCCAGGAATTTATGGTGATGCCGGTAGGCGCAGCAGATTTTGGCCACGCGATGCAGATGGCCAGCGAAATCTATCACGCACTAGGCAAGGTGCTCAAAGCCAAGGGGTACGCTACGACTGTCGGCGATGAGGGCGGATATGCGCCAAGCGTTCAGGGCGGATCCGAAGAGGCGCTGCAAGTTATTGCAGAAGCTGTCGAAAAGGCCGGCTACAAGCTTGGCGATGACGTGGTGTTGGCGCTGGATGTCGCGTCCAGCGAGCTCGTCGAAGAAGGTGGCTACAATTTTGCGCGCGAGGGCCAAAACTATACTACCGAGCAGCTGATCGACAAATACGCTGACCTGGCGCAAAAGTACCCGTTGGTTTCTATCGAGGACGGCCTGGCCGAGAATGACTGGGATGGCTGGAAGCAGCTGACCGACAAGCTGGGCGGCAGCGTGCAGTTGGTAGGCGATGATCTGCTGGTAACTAACACAAAATTGCTCCGGCGGGCAATTGACGAAAAAGCCGCAAATGCTATCCTCATCAAGCCCAACCAGATCGGCACGCTCACCGAGACGATCGAAGCAGTGCGTATGGCACAGCAAGCCGGATGGAACACGGTAATGTCTCACCGCTCCGGCGAAACAGAGGACGCAACGATTGCTCATCTGGCAGTCGGACTGAATACCGGTCAGATCAAGACCGGCTCGTTTTCGCGCAGCGACCGCATCGCCAAATACAACGAACTGCTTCGGATTGCCGAGCAATTAGATTCACCAGTGTTGGCAAAGCCGTTTACGCGAGGTTAGAGGATTCGTGTCCGGCCGTCATTAGGCGGCTAGATCCCATTGAGCGCGCAGTGCGGCCATCGTTACATCGGTGACGGGACGTGTCATCTCCTCTATCGATTGTGTGGGCGTGGTGTCGACTACTGCCATGCGGTTTGCCGTATGGATAATCACCGACGCTGCATTCTGGGGGTCGTAGGCTTCGGATCTAGTGCACGTCGAGAGATCTAGGTGGTATGCGTCCTGTGGCACACGCAGAGGATCAACAGGGCGGTTTTGATCTGATAGGTTGCGGGCGTTGATACGTGCCGCTTCTTCGGACAATTGTTTTTTTGTCTTTCGAGGTAGTCGCCTGTACTCGGGAGGCAAGCCTAGGCTGCGTTTTGCGGCAACGTCGGGATCGCAGGTGAAATACCAGCCCATCACAAAATGCCCTAGTCCTTGTTCGTCGGCATATCGCCTGGCGTAGGGCTCTATTGCGCGGCCGTCGATCATAATAACGTCCGTATTGTCTTCGACTCCTTGACGAATCTGTTTTTGGAGTAAGTCGGTTGCAATCTGGTGTGCGGTTGGAACCCGGGCTACTCGTGCACTTGCTACGGATATTTTTGAAGGGTAGAGCAGGCCTTGGATATCGTCCTTGCTCATCTTTGGAACTTCTGTAAGTAGAGCAAGGGCGGATCTCTGCGCTTGTGGTGACCGCAGAAAATGATCAAGGGTTGACGGGCTATCCAACGGCTCCCCAGCTTGTAGCGCGATTACTGCCATGGCTCTAAATTTTTGTCCCTGGTCGACGCTCAGCACCGAGAGTCCCTCGCTGCGCAACTTTGTCTCTATGGCCGCCCCACTTGTGCCTTTGCCGGTACGTGCGCCGCCACCCAACGTAATAAATGACGTAGAGTATGAGCTGGTACGCTCGCTTGCGCGCGGGGAAGTAAAGGAGGAGGGCATCTGCGCATAATAATAAAATACACATCAAATTTTGTCAAAAAAAGCGATGGTTATTATCCCGAGAGCTAGGTGCTGGCGGGGTTACGCGTTTTGTCCGGTGCGGCGTTGTCGCCACTCCCAGAAGATGGTGCCGGCAACAACAACGACGGCTACGTAGGCGAGGGTGTCTGCCGGACCTGCGTCAGGTAACTTGCCAGCATCTTCTTTGCCGCCCTCGGCGGTGGTGACGGCTAGGGTCGAATCTTCTTCGCTTTCGGCGTTTGTGGTGTCGACAGTTGTTTCGGAGGTGGTGTCAGTGTCGTCGCCTGTGCCAGATGTGTTAGTTTGGTCGCTTGGCGAACGCAGCACAAAGAACCATACCAGCGCGCTGGCAATAATTACAATCGGCAATAGCCGCACTGTGTATCGTGCCGCCGCCTGAAGGCGTTCTTTGGTTTGCTCCGCCCTGAACCTATCCATGGATACCATGATAGCAGGGTCTTTGCATTAAATTAAGTAATTTTTTTTACAACTCCGCATAAACCTTGCCACTGTAGTGCACTTTGCGGTGTAATTCTGGTATACTAGCTCTGTTATTGCCAATAGGCGTCAGCGTTTACGCGCCCGTAGCTCAGCGGATTAGAGCGTCTGTCTTCGGAACAGAAGGTCGTAGGTTCGAATCCTACCGGGCGTACCATTTACCAGTTTTTGATAATGCGATGACCGCTTCAAATGGTTCATTCAGATTGAATTACAGTTTTTCATCGTCTAAAGTAGTGTTCGAAAGTGTGAAGTCGACTAGGCGACGTTTTGCTACTTTCGTACTTTCAGCGTCAAACAGTTCGACAGCACGGCTCTAGCGCCGATAACGAATTCTTTAATGTGGGTTCCGTCTTTGGTGCGTTTCATAGCGCGAGGAATAAGGGGCGCATCGCACATCTAACAGAAGATGTAGGATTATGGCGTGTTACAAAAAAGTAACTGCAAGTGTAATTTACTTCTTACAGGCTACAAAGTCGGTAACTACCCAGCTACCTTGATTTGAGTTTCCCTTAGCATTGTGCTTTTTGGCCGTAAAGTTGTATGCACCGTAGGTGCTTTCATATACTGAAGTGCCAGTTGCATTTGTCTCGTCGTATGTTTTAACGTGTACATCTACGTTTGTTCCGGCAGGAATATCAATGACGGTTCCAACGACCGCATCCACAATGTTGGCCTGATCTGCGGCGTCTAATTTAAGGCTCGGGTCATCATTGTTAGCAAGACAAGCATCCGGTTCGGGTGGATAGTGTGCTTGTAAGTCTGAAAATTTAAGATTCAGTTGCGTATCCCCGCTGCTCTGTGCTGATGCCGCAGAAGAATCAGGTTTATTCGACTTTTTTGCCAGTCCTATACCGCCTGCAACAACTATAAGCACGAGTATTCCAAGGAGTACGATATATTTCTTTTTCATAATTTAGACTATACACCTTGAGGCAGTTAAAACATAACCAGTTCCCAAACATTCCTTAGCTATGTGCAATTCTCTTGAGATTTGTACAATAGTTTGGTGGCACTCCTGTCGTAATACATTGGATAGGTGGTACCCAATAAGACGCGTAGATGAGTAGACGGCCAGCTATGGTGGTCTTTTGTTATATTGGAATTTCTCCGATCCATGAACACTGGTTTTTTATTGTTGATGTATGATGTGTCTATGCAGAAAATGGACATTTTGAGGAAACGCGTCGAAGAGCTGTACATCTCTGGTGATCCAAACGCCGATGCGTGGATCGATTGGGCGTACTCGAACCACGTGCTGGTCGTGGCTAACCTGACCGAGAGAATTGCCAAGACTCATGGTGCAAATGCCGAACTTGCGGTGGCCGGGGCGCTTTTGCACGATATTGCCGATGCAGTAATGCCGCGTAGTACCGCCGAACACCAAGCTGAGAGTCTAAGACTAGCCGAAAAACTACTACAAGAATGCGGTTTTAACACCGGTGACACAGAATTCATAGTTAACGAAGTTATAAAGCCGCATGGCTGTAACGAGCTAATGCCAACGACCCTAGAAGGAAAGGCTATGGCGACAGCCGACGGCGCGTCTCATTTTTTGACGGATTTTTTCCTTGTGTTTTGTTGGCGGCACTATGGCCCTAAAGATGATTATCAGGCGTTTAAGGATTGGATGCGCGTAAAGATAGAAAAACACTACACCAAAAAGCTGTTTTTTGAAGACATCCGCCAAGAGGTGCGCCCGCGTTACGAGGCGCTGAAGCTGATTTTTGCCGAGTAGCAAGACTCTAATTGAGGTGAGCGTCCGGATGAGTAATGTCTTTTGGATTGCTATCGGCAGACTTTGGTCCGATAAGATCGTCAACCGGTTGACCCTGCTGCCATAGCATTTCAAAGACGCGGCGCTGGGCGCTGGCAATCTCTTGATTGTAGATTTCGATGCCGAATACCTCGCCGTCCTTCCAGTTGTAGTACGCCACAACGTCGTCGTAAGTTATGGTTGAGTGGGTGATAAGGAAGGTGCTGTCCGGTACATATCGCGCCTCCCAGTGAGCAAGCCGTTCGTTGTCATGGCGCGCGTACCAATCTTGTTGGGTTTTAATAAAATGATCGCTGATGATACCGCGGAATTTGAGTTGGTTTTTGTTGCAGCGCTCAACCCAGCGTTCAAAAAACGCTAGGTTAGTGCGGTTTTGCATGTTTTCGTACAGGATGGCTAGATTCTCGGTTTTGCCTTTGGTTTGGTTCCACGTCATTTGTTTGATGCCCTCGATGCCTTTGTAAGATTGCACATGCGTGAGCGGTGAACGTTGCATGCTACGGTGTAGCTCGGCATGGAGCTTGTGCATGTCGTCTTGTAACTCACGCAGCTCCTGTTCGCGGCGGCTAATCAATATTTGTAGGTTGGTAAAGGGGGCGGCTTTGTAGATATTGCGTTTGTTGTGGGTCTCGATTTCTACAAGGTGACTGTCTGTCAGGTTATCGACGAGCCGATACAGCCGGGTCCGCTCAATGCGGGAGTTACGCGCGAGTTGGAAGAGGTTTTGCGGGCCATAGGCGTGGAGCGCCAGATATACGTCGGCTATCTCCGGTTCGAGGCCTAGTCGCGAGAAATAATCGTGCATGGGGGTAATATCGTCGGCCACGGCACCTATTGTCTAACAATTGTGCACTTTTGCGCAACACATATTATAATTTTTGCCTCGTTTGTAAGCTCTGGTGGAGGTAGCGCTGGCTGCCGACAGGCTAAACAGGAGTCTCCATCGATGAGCATTGAACGAATACCGACGGCACGATTTGTCGACCTTGATTTCCCACGGTGGTACCACAAGGCATTGCCCGATCACTTGGCAGAGCAATTCCCGAACGGTTTGCAGCTTCCGGAGTATATCGATGACTTTGAAGGCTTGGATTTAACCGGCTACGAAAAACACCTGACCGACTCGCTGGTTGCCACTCATGACCCGCGCAATGCCTATCATGGGTGGGCGCACGGTGCTCAGTTTTTGGAGAGAGCCGCAGACGCATATGATGCTATAGAGAGGATTTGCGGCCTTCGTGTTCCCGCTGGTTTTTTGCAACCGATACTTATCGGCGGCGCCCTTCACGATGTTCGTCATCCTGGCACTACTTTTTTAAGCGAAGCCGATAAAGATCGCATACCTGCGGGTGCTTCAGTTGACCAAACAGTTGAATCATATAGCGCCGAAGTTGCTGCGCGTGCAGTGGAATCAGCCCAGGGGACGCCCGCGCAGCAGGCTTTAGCTGCATATGTGCCGATCACGACTACATATGGGGCAGAAGAAGACCGAGGCAGGGAGCTGAATATTGCTGCTGCCACAGATCCCAAGGGAATTAGCGGTTTGATCAGCCGGGCGAGCGATGTTGTACCCAGTAAGGGGGCGTATGCATGGAGTGGCGTCGAAGACCAAGGGCTGTTTTGGTGCGAGCGGCGTCCAGGAGGCAAACCAGCACCAGCCTCGTTTGATGAATATTGTGCGCAGCGCGAAGAGTTTTTAGGAGGGTATGTGTTGTCGACTTTGGACAAGCTTGACGCGGGAGTTGGTGCCAACGTGGCTGATTATCTTGGTTGGCGGCAGATTGCACGCCTCCGCTTCGCTCAGACAAAAGCCATGCGGCGGGGCGACAACACAGTACTTCGCAGCATCACACTCTCAAGCCTAGAGGCACGGTATGGTGTCGTGCTGCCTCTACGGTAGCCGACTGTATGTGGTACGGTGTGCGGTCGCGTCATTCAAAGAGGCTGGCGCATTTGCTTTCCATTGACGAGTCTGGCTGCGAGCAGCGTTAGGTCGGCCTGGGCCTGCGGGGTGATTACGCCCGACAAGTGCGGCCATGACGCTGCGCCGGTGTAACATTCGGTGATGTGCGCATAAGGAGTGCGCTTCTTGCCGACTAGGATGCGTACGGAGATAACGGTGGCTGGCAGGCTATTGTCGAATAGGGCATGTATTTGGGGAGGGAGGTGCTGTTGGTGCGCAAATTGCTGTTTGCGCTCGAACACGATACCGGCCTTGCGGAAGGCTTTGCCCATGGATTCGCCGGCCAAAATAGCAGTGTGTACTTTCGGAAAAGACGCTACGCCCTCGGGCACAAAGCGCACGAGCGAGAGTTCCAGCACCTGCCCACTGCGGGCCGCTGTGGTTTGGATTACTCGCATCGCATTGTCTTGGTACACAATGCTGAGGGTTGTTGGTCCAAACTGTTCTTCCAGAATATCGCTCGAGAGTCGCCCAGTGATCATCGCATCATTATACGGTATAGTTGGTGCATGACACAGTTAGTCGGTATTTTGAATGTTACACCCGATAGTTTTAGTGATGGAGGGCGTTTTTTTGATCCTTTGTCTGCGGTAGCACACGCCGAAGAGTTGTTTGCGCAGGGTGCGGATATGGTTGATGTCGGCGCGGAGTCCACGCGGCCCGGGGCTCAGAAGTTGAGCGACGACGAAGAGTGGCGGCGATTGGAGCCGGTATTACATGAGCTGATGGTGCGCTATCCGGGTAAAATCTCGTTGGATACGTATCGCTGTGCAACGGTACGTCGTGCGCTGGGGATTGGTCCAGTTATCGTCAATGATGTCACAGGCATGAATAATCCTGATATGGTGCAGACGGTACTGGAGTTAAGGCCAAGAGTGATTATTTCGCACTTACCGGGCCTTGATGTCCAACAGGCGCATTCCGAGAAGCCTGTTCGTACGCTCGAAGAGGTGAGAGTTGACTTGCTTGATCGCGCTACGTCCTTAGAAGCGGGCGGACTGCCGCGCGATAACATTATCCTAGATCCGGGGATTGGCTTTGGAAAGACTATGGAACTGAATCGCACGTTGCTGGAGTTTGCTAAGTATGTACCCGACTACCCGGTGATGATCGGTTATTCGCGCAAGCGCTTTTTAGGAGAGCACCGTATGGAGCTGGCACCTAATCTACAGGCGGGCAAGGTTGCTATCCAGTCTGGGGCGGCGTACTTACGCGTCCACGACGTTCTCGGCCATCGCCAGCTATGTTAACGCGCTCTGCTCTGTTATGCTACATAGATCATGCATACGTTCAAGGAGGCCAATGAGGCGCTGCGGCGCTTTTGGCCGGATCAACTTACCCGACCCAATGTTTATTCGCTGGACACCATCATCCCGCTAATGGATTATTTGGGTGATCCGCAGGAAAAGCTCAAGATTATCCACGTAGCTGGCACATCCGGCAAGACATCTACTACATATTATGCCGCCGCGCTGCTTAAGGCGGCCGGTAAAAAGGTGGGACATACGGTGTCGCCGCATGTCGACGAAATTAACGAGCGCGTGCAGATCAATCTAGAACCCATGCCCGAGCGCGAGTTTTGCAGCGAGCTGGCAATCTTTTTGGATACTGTTAAGAAGAGTGGTCTGCAGCCAAGCTATTTTGAGATTATGGTGGCGTTTGCTTTTTGGGCGTTTGTTCGCGCTGGCGTGGAGTATGCCGTGATCGAGGTGGGGCTGGGCGGCTTGATTGATGCCACAAATGTTGTCCAGCGAAAAGACAAAGTGTGCGTGATTACCGATATTGGCATGGATCATATCGACCGCATTGGGCCGACGCTGGCCGACATCGCCACGCAAAAAGCGGGCATTATCCAGCTTGGCAACAGTGTGTATTGCTATCGGCAAGCGCCCGAAATTATGGAGCCTATTACTACGCGGGCGCGTCAAAAGCACGCCGATTTGTATGTGCTAGACGACGGTGTCGCCGAATCCGGCTTGGATTTTTTGCCTCTGTTCCAGCAACGAAATCTAGGTTTGGCGCGTGCGGCCGTAAATCAGGTACTTGCGCAAGAAGACGGTGTGCTGGTGTCGGGCGTGATGGTGGTCGAGGCGGCCAAAACATATATCCCGGCCCGCATGGAAGAGGTTAAACATGGCGGGCGCACGATAATTATCGACGGTGCACATAATTCTCAGAAGTTACACGCTTTAGCTGAAAGCGTGCGCCGCAAATACCCCGAGCAAAAGATTGCTGCGGTGGTAGGGTTTGCTGGTAATCGCAGCTTTCGCTTGGAAGATTCGGCCGTGGAGCTGGTGCAGCTGCTTGACCATGTTATTGTTACGAGTTTTGGTGGCGCCCAAGATAGCGCACATTCGTCAGAGGATGCAGGCGAGCTGGCTGAGCTTTTTCGTCGCCACGGGCTCGCGTCGGTAGAAATCGCCGACGATCCGTCCCACGCGTTATCTATGTTGCTCGCTCGGCCCGAGCCCATACTGCTGGTGACGGGGTCGCTTTATATGCTTGGCCACGTGCGTCAGTTATTGTAATCGGGTCGGGGTGCGAGAGGATCGTTTATTCTTTTGACTTTTTTGGCGCATGTTTCATTAGTTCTGTAACTTCTTTGTCGTTTACTTGCTCAAAGTCATCGTAGTAAGCGCCGATTGCGCCTAGGTAAAAGACTGGCTGGTCCAGTGCGACCAGATCGGTGACATAGCGCTTGAGTTTGCTGGCAACATCGTCGGGAATAACAGGGGTAGCCAGTATGACTTCTTTGGGCTCATCGTTTTTAACTTCCTCGATAGCGGCAAGCATGGTGAGCCCGGTGGCTACGCCGTCGTCCACGATGATTGCGGTTTTGCCCTTGGCGGATGTTTTGGACGGCTTGGTTTGGTATTTGCGGCGGCGGCGCTTGGCCTCCGCTTGTTCTTTTTGTACTTCGCTGGTGAGCCAGGCCGGGTCAAGGTGCGAGATTTCGCGCTTGCTGCACACCAGATACCCCTTGTCGGTTACGGCACATATGCCATACTCGGGTTGATCAGGATGGCCGATTTTGCGCGGCACTACAAGATCGAGCGGCGCGCCCAGATCTTTGGCGATCTCGGCTGCGAGCACCACACCGCCTCGCGGTAGCGCATACACTACGGTCTTTGCTTTTTTATACCGGCCAAGCGCGTCGGCAAGCTTGCGGCCTGCCTCTTTTCGATCACGAAAATGCATACGCTGCTCCTTAATTACCTCCGTACATACTAGGGGATTGGGGTAGGTAAGTCTGTAGCGTAAGTTACGAATGCCGGAGGTAGTTAATTAGGTTGTTTGTGGAGCTGTCGTGGCTGTTGGTTGGCTGCGTGTTGCCTAAATCGGCATAGACGTTTTTGGCCAGCACTTTGCCCAGCTCGACGCCCCACTGGTCAAAGCTGTTGATGTTCCAGATAGCGCTTTGGACAAAGATTTTGTGTTCATATAGTGCGATTAGTTGCCCGAGTACGTTAGGTGTAAGCTTGGGGGCGAGGATGGTGTTGCTGGGGCGGTTGCCGTCAAACACGCGGTGCGGCACGATGTCCTCTGGTGTACCCTCGGCGCGAACCTGCTCGGCGGTTTTGCCAAAGGCCAGCGCCTCGCCTTGGGCGATGCAGTTGGCCATGAGCTTGGTATGGTGCACGGCAAGCTCTGGGTATAACCCTTGGCGGAAGCCAATAAAATCGCAAGGAATCAGCTCGGTGCCCTGGTGAAGCAGCTGGTAAAAGGCGTGTTGGCCGTTAGTGCCCGGCTCGCCCCAGACAATCGGGCCGGTTTGGTAGTTGGCACGCGATCCGTCTAGTGTCACCGATTTGCCGTTGCTTTCCATGTTGCCTTGCTGAAAGTATGCGGCAAAGCGCGAAAGGTACTGGCTGTAGGGCAAGATTGCCTCGCTTTGTGCGCCCCAAAAGTTGCCGTACCATAGACCGACAAGCGCCAATAGTACGGGAGCGTTTTGCTCGAGTGACGCCTCGGCAAAGTGGCGGTCCATCTGATAAAAGCCGCCTAACATGTCGTCAAAATGCTGCGGACCAATGGCGATCATCAGTGATAAGCCAATGGCGCTGGTCAGCGAGTATCGACCGCCAACCCAGTCCCAAAAGCCAAAGACGTTATCGTCGGCGATGCCAAATTCTTTGGTGGCTGCAAGGTTGGTCGAGACTGCGGCAAAGTGTTTGGCGACGGCGTCGTTGCCGAGCGCGCTCACAATCCAATCTTTGGCAGTGGCCGCGTTGGTCATGGTTTCGTCGGTAGTAAATGTCTTGGAACTGATGATAAACAATGTTTCGCTCGGGTCCAGATCCCAGGTGGATTCGTAAAAGGCCGTACCGTCGATGTTGCTAAGGAACCGTACGGTCAGATCACGCTGGCAGTAGTGCCGCAGCGCTTCGTAGGCCATCTGCGGGCCAAGATCCGAGCCACCAATACCAATGTTAATGATGTTCTTGATCGGTTTGCTGCTAGCGCCGAGCCACTCGCCGCTGCGGATTGTGTTGGCGAACGCACTCATGCGGTCGAGCACCTCGCGTACTTTGGGCACTACGTTCTCGCCATCTACCATGATTGGTTCGCCACCCTTGTAGCGTAGAGCTGTGTGCAGCACGGCGCGCCCCTCGGTTGCATTGACACGCTCGCCGCGCAGCATAGCATCGCGCTTTTGCTCTACGCCGGCTTCGCGCGCCAGCTCTAAAAGCAGCGATAGTGTTTCGTGGTTCACTCGGTTTTTGGAGTAGTCCACCAGCAAATCGCCGACCTGCACGCTAAACGTTTTGCCGCGATCGGCATCTTCTGCAAATAACGATTGGATGGTGATGTCTTTGACGGATTGTTTATGTGCCTTAAGCTTTGCCCACGATTGTAGATGGTCTGCATTCATAGGTGTAAGTATAGACTTAAATTGAGGTAAACGGAATGCTCTTCGTGCCCGCACCCTCATGTGCTTGCAACAGTTGGTTTTCGAGCTTGAGGTGTTGAAGCAGCGAGGGCTTATCCATTTGACCGCTTGCGATGTCTATGCAACCGACGGCGTAATGGCGGGCGAGCATGAGAGGGCGGATGAGATTCCTCTCCGGCTCGGATAAGCGTCGGTGATTTTCGTACTCCGCCAGGTATTCGGCTACGCCGCTGTCGCCCAGCTCAAAGGTAATATCCCATAGGGTGTGTGCTAAGCACATGACGTACGGAGCGACGCTCAGTTCATCAAAATCCAGTACCGCGGTAATGTTGCCGGATTCGCTGAGGACGTTTTCGTTGTCGTAGTCCAAATGACACAGTCCTTGTGGTATTGATTTATCCAAGTGTACGACATAGTTTTTGGCTCGCTCGATAAAATCCTGTTCATCCGAGCTGAGTGCACTGCGCTCACGGGTGAATCGTATGGGCAGGGATGATTGCAGCTTTGGTCGCGCGTCGGGCTGCGCGTGAATCTTTTGGTACTGTGCCGCAAGATTGTGCATGCTTGCCTGGAGTGCTGCCAGATTTTTTAGTAGCTTTGTGGAATAGTGTGAGGCGTGCTCGCCCGGCATATGAGGCATTAGTATGGCCTGCCAGATATGGCCGTTTTGCTCGATGTGACTTAATAGCTCTCCGTTGGTATTAGCGATTGGTGGCGCGACAGGGGTGTTGTGTTGGTATAGATATGTGACGAAGTCTAGCTCTTGCCTGATATCCGCGTCACTCTTTTTGTGCTGACGGTAGATCCGTAGGACGTATCCTCCAGAGGTGGTCTGGGAAATTACGGTGCAATTTTCGATGCCAGAATTGGCCAGATGGTACTCGACAAGCTGCAGGCCATATTGTGCAAGGAACAGAGATACGTTCTCATGGCTGGGAATAAATTGATTATTTGGATATAGCTGCATACAGAAACTATAGCAAAGCAATTAGCTCCGGATCAGATTATTTGCGCGATTGTAATGTTATCCGATTGAGTGTTGACGGAAGTGCAGGGCAAGGCTTGGGTCCAGGGGTTTGGTTGCGAGCTCTACGGCCAGCGGCATAAGTTGTTTTGCGTCTAACGGCCCGACAAACGTGTTGCCATCTGCGCGCAGCATTTTTTCGAGTTCTTGCAAGGTTATGCCGCCCGGGTATTCTGCCGATTCGAGACCCTCGTATCGGTGATAGTCGGGATATGGCGCAAGTAAAGGCGGAATTACTTTACCTTGCCCGCCAGTAAAGTAGGCTTTAGTACTGCCAGAAAATATCTCGTCTCCAATGATTCGTCCGCCCTTGCCACGCCTCACGCTGCTCCCGATGTCAACAGAGTGCAGGATAGGTATTCTCATCTCGCCTACCGACACTTCGACCGGCCTTGTCATCTGGATCTCGGTTCGGGTCATGGTTGATCCGTCATTTTCTGGGGAGTGCAGGTCTTCTAGTGTGTATTCGACTTTTACGGGGCCGTCATCGAGTTCAAGAACCCTTTGGCCAATATAGCGAACAGAAGACACAGTGACCTTGTCTAAAGTGGCGGTTCTCTCTAGCCTTGCCTCTAGACCTGGTTTTGTACGCATGAATTCTTGTATCGAAAGATAGCTAAGCGCACCAGCAATAAGCGTTGCGGTAGCGTCGCCTCTTTCGCTGTCCGCTTGCCCCCGTGCTCGTCAGAGGCGGAGACGGACATATGAACTTCCTCTTCTTCTGGCGATTGTGCCGCCAGATTTTCCATGCCAAAGTTTATGGCGAGAACCCTGCGGCCGTCTGGCTCCGGTTCTTGATGCGAGCCCGCAAAATGTAAGCCTTTGGTGTTTACCAATGCCCTCATGCGTAATGCGATCTGGGAGATCTGCGTTGTTTGACCGGTCGGGTCGTATTCCACGCCCGCCGATGCAAGAGTACGGCGCACGATTGCATCGAGCGTTAGTGGGTCCTGGGGCGTGGCAGACAAGAATTCGGACATTTATATGATTATATCATATTATAGCAAGATCATCCACCGTTCCCCGGTCTACCTGAGCCAATTTTGTTGCCGCCGTAAGTTAATCACTTTCTGCTTAAAACAGTGGCGATTTGCCGGAATTGTGCTCGGTAATTAGGTGAAGCAGTGTTGCCAGGTCGTCAACTACGAGTAATGCGCCGGTTTCTTTAAGCTCGGCAGGAGGGGTAAATCCATAAGGTGGGCGCCGTTGACTAGCGTGCCGCCCGCATCAGAGATAATTGCCTTGATCACTTGTATAGTCTAGTGAGGTATGAAGCGAGTTGTCTCCTTCTTGCGCGCGCGGCACCTAGCTCTGTGATTGAGCAGCGATAATGTCTTTGATTTTTGCGCTGCGCTCATCTTTAGACATCGACAGAACGTAGCGCAGGTTTTTTATATGATCTTCGGTGCGCTCGTCCGGATCCATGTTGGCCCAAGACGAGTAGTCGTCCTCGCCGTAAAGATCGCGAATAACGTCTCCCTGAAACAGCAGAACTCGAATGTCATCATTTTCAAGAGGATCGGCGTCATCTGGAGCAAGCATTCCATTACCCGAAAGAAGCCGGTAGGCGAGTAGGAATATGAGGGCGTTTCGTTTTTTGACGAGCGTGTCATTGCGTACATTGAGGCGCATCGGCACGCCGTCCATGCCCGACATACTTTGCCCGTCATGTATTTTTACTTTTATTTCGTCTTGCTGAAAGTGTAGCCCGGTGTATTGGGTAAACAGATCGGTAATTTTTTGGTCGTCTTCTTGCCAAATAGATTCGTAGGCTTTTGTGACAAGAAGTGTTTCGAGTGAGCCGGAGTCGTTGGGGTGCTCAAAGATGAGCTGCATATGTTTATCATAGCAGAGACTTCCGCATCGTAAGTTATTAGGAAGTTCAAAGACGACGGTTGATGCGACCTTACGCCTTGTGGATGGTGCGGAGGCCGAGGTCGTTTATGGTAGGTTCTGATCGTATGGTAATCATTTGGGTGCAGCGTTGCACGCCGATTATTATTTCTCGAAAGATCTCTATCGCCCTATTGCGTCTGCAGCATATCTTTTTGGTAGGTATTCCAGCCGAGCAAGATGGTAGAAAAATCGGCGATATCTAAGCTCTGTATTTCCTCAATCGTGAACGCTCTTACTTCTTGCACGTCGGGCTCGGTGTGATCTAGCAACGGCTTGTCACTTACGCAGTAGTAATAGGCGATGTAGCTTATTGGAAACGGATATGCGGCTCCGGGCGTAGGGTGGGGAACGGGATGTGTGGCAGTTATTTTTCTGTGGGCAAAATGCACGGGGTAGGTTACGTTAAACCCCGCCTCCTCGAGACATTCACGTGTGAGTGCTTGCTCGATAGTTTCGCCTGCTTCGATATGGCCGCCCGGCATGCCCCAGCCGCGCCTTTCACGAACCAGCACAATCTTGTTATCGGGAGTAAGAGTCACGCAAAAGGCGGCAGAGCATTTACTGATGTCGGGCGTCTGCGGGGAGCTGTATAACTGCCACTGGACGCTTTTGCTCTTTCCTGCCCATACGCCGCTATCAATAAGATGTTTACTGTTGCTCATGGGGTGCAGTATAGCAGGTAACAACTCTTCCTCCGACCTCCGCGAGTCCGTCGGCAAGCGGCCTAGCGTAGATTATCGAGCCGTCGCCGTGCTGCTAGGGGTGGCGGCCCGGTGTACTGCCTACTCAGGCAGGTAGCATTCGTCGATCTGCCCTTTTGCCGAACCCGGCAGGCCTATGTGCTTGTCTACGCTCGAGGGGTCCGGGTAGCGTGCTTCTCTGTACGATTGATAGAGTTTACGGTATTCCCCACAAATCGTTTCGATGTAGTTTGCGGTTTCATTCGTGTCAACCGCTTTCTCTCTTATTAGCGTGCTATTGGCCTCGATGATGCGATCTTTTGACTGTAGTTTTTGATGGAGCGTCACTGCATACGCCGCTGTGCCAATAACAAGAAGCAGGCTGGTGACAATAACGACAAGTTCTCTTTTGGTGAATGATTGCATAATGCGTAGATTGTATCACGATAACAAAAAAAGACTTCCTAAGAAGTCTTTGTGATGCAAATTTGGAGGGCCAGGAGGGACTCGAACCCTCGACATTCTGCTTAAGAGGCAGACGCTCTAACCAGCTGAGCTACTGGCCCACAATTGCCGTAAGTGTTACGACCCAGTTATTCTAGCAAATTACCTCTGTTTTGGCAAGACCCGTGCGCTTATTTTGCTGGCGGCATTTGTATGTGTGCCGCGCTGCGGGTATCTGCACGTACTCACGGGTTGGTGCGGGCAGGTCGAGGGTCTGCATTTTAAGCCGGTGTCAGTATCTTATTGGGCGTTGCTTCGTCAGGAGTTGGCTCTGGGTTCTGCACGCTCTTATTACCCCTTCTGCGCGCTAAAAGAGCGGCGGCGCCGATTACCGCGGTAGTAGGCCAGGCCAAGTCGCCAAGGTGTCCTGTTTTAGTTTCGGTAATGTTGCCCGGTGGGTTTTGTATCGGTTCTTCTGCTGGCTGGGGCTGCGGCTCTTTGGGATTCGAGTGTTTTTGGTGGTCGGCTGCGACCGGTGGAATGACGGTCTTGAACTTTATGCGGTATTCTACTCCGCGTGCAGGGCCGATTACCTCGTCAAGCTTTTGGGTTACGTGCGGGTTGGTTGCACCGTCGTTGTATTGCACGATCATATCGCTGAGATTCGTAAAGCCCTGGTCGACGGCGTATTCGTCGAGCGTTTTGGCTTGTTTGTTACTGAGCTGTTGTTCCCTGCCGCCGACTACATTGACGGTTACATCGGCCAGCCAAGGGTCCTTCTCTATTGTCTGGCGCAGTTTGCTTGCGGATGCTTCGGCGCGGGCCAAGGCAAGATTCTCGTTGCGCTGGTCCGGCGTAGTTATGCCGGCGTATGGTTTGCTCCAATCATCTTCGCCCGAGGCAAAGCCGATGATCTCTACCTGTGTGCTTGCTGGATCGGCGTGGCGTGTAACACGACCTAGAGCCTGCGTTACCGTTTGCAGGTCGCCATTAGTTATCTGTAGCGCCTCAGTACTTTCGGTAAAACGGGGCGCGTACGGCATGGCGTGAGCCCGATTGGTCTCGCGTGTTAGTCCTGGTATGGGGATCAACTCTTTAATACTTGGAGCTGCTGGGGTAGGGAGCGTTCCGGGGTATTTGGCGCCAGGTCGTGACGGTGGGTCGCCGATTTCTTGCGACAGGGTGGGATCGGGGGACGGGTGGGCCTCTTGTGCCGAGGCTGGCTGTATGGGCCCAAGTAGTAGTGTGCCTGCTGCGGCTGCGGCCATACCGGCATTACGGACATAGATCGGCAGTTCGGGAGTGTACATCTATAAATAATAACATGTTTATCATAATAATGCAAGCACTGGTTGACGTCCTTACCTCTGTATATGGCGTGCGACTCCTGTTGTAAATACGCAGGGTTTGTTACAATACCGCTGATGAAGTTATTAAACGGCAAAGAGCTGGCTGAATATATCGAGGAGCGCCAGGGGCGCGAGGTTCGCGCGCTTAAGCAGGCGTGGCATATTCAGCCCAAACTGGCGATTGTGCTGACGATCGAGCACCCGACCATCAATGTGTACGTTCGCATGAAGAGCCGTTATGGTGCCGACCTCGGTGTCGAGGTAGATGTTCACCGTGTAAGTCAGGACGAGGCGCCGGCGCTTATCAAGCAGTTGAACACCGACGAAAGTGTCCACGGAATTATCGTACAGCTGCCGCTCGAGCGCCCAGAAGAGACCGACGAGCTGGTTAATCTTGTCGCGCCAGAAAAAGATGTAGACGCGCTGGGCAAAGACGCGCAGTTTGATCCGGCAACGCCGATGGCTATTTTGTGGCTGCTTGCAGGCTATAATGTTGACTTGCGGCAGGGCAAGCGCGTGCTGCTCGTTGGTCGCGGTAAGTTAGTAGGTGCTCCATTAGAGCGGATGCTGCGGACAAGCGACGTTGACGTACACGTTGCGGATCGCCAGACTGCCGATCTCAAGAGCGAAACACTGCAGGCCGATATTATTATTACCGCTACGGGCAGCCCGGCAATTTTGTTCCCAGACATGATTAAGCACGGAGCCGTGGTGGTGGATGCCGGAGTTGCGGGTGAAGAAGGCAAGACTGTGGGCGATCTGGCGCCAGAGGTGTACGATCGCGACGATCTGATAGTCACGCCAGTAAGGGGTGGCGTGGGCCCGCTTACTGTTAGTGCGCTCTTTGATAACGTCATCCGTGCTGCTCGGCGTGTTGCCGCGCAGAAAGAAAGTTAACATGACAAAAATTGGTGTATTCGACTCCGGTATCGGCGGTTTATCCGTGGCCAAGGCGATCGAGCGTGCCATGCCCGATCTCGAAGTACTATTCCGGAGCGACCGTGAGCATATGCCATACGGCGACAAGCCGCCCGAAGAAGTCCTTGGGTTTGTCGTCCCCATCTTATTGGATCTAGAAAAGCAGGGGTGTAGCGTGATAGTTATCGCCTGCAACACCGTGACAACGCACCATATTAAGGAGCTTCGTCGCAGGGTAAGTGTCCCGCTTATCGGTATTGAACCGATGGTTAAGCCGGCCGCAGAACAAACCAAAACAGGGGTGATCGCAGTGTGCGCTACGCCTTCCACGCTGTCCAGCGCGCGCTACGCGTGGCTCAAGGACACGTATGCGCAAGGGGTTGAGGTTATCGAGCCCGACTGCAGTCAATGGGCCTACATGATCGAGAGTAATGCGGTGAACGAGGCGCTGTTAAGCGAGCAGATCAACGATGCATGCGATCGGGGCGCCGACGTTATTGTGCTGGGCTGCACGCATTATCATTGGATAGAGAAAACAATCAATCGGCTCGCTAACGGCCGCGCAACAGTATTGCACCCCGAGGCGCCAGTGGTAGCGCAGCTAAGGCGCGTACTGGGAACCGCCGAGTCTACAGCGAAGTAACGGCGGACTTAAACTGGTTTCCGCGGTCTTTGTAGTTCTCGAACATATCAAAGCTGGCGCAAGCGGTCGAGAGCAGTACGACATCGCCCGGCTGTGCCACTTGCCGGCAGGTATTGACGATTTCTTGCATTGTGCCGCCGCCCGGAATAATGTCGTTAAACCCGGCGTGCCGTAAGGCGTCGGTGATTTTGCCGGCCATGACTCCAATGACTACCGCTGCGCGCATGTTGGACGACGCAATTGTTTGGGCTAACTCTTCGTATGACGCGCCTTTGTCCGATCCCCCGAGGATGACTACTTTTGGTGCGTCAAAGGCTTCGACGGCCACCTTGGCTGTCTCGGGTGTGGTGCCAAAAGAATCGTCGTAGTAGCTGACACCGTCAAGTTCGCGCACAAACTCTAGGCGGTGCGGCAAGCCGGTAAAGGTGGTGAGCACTTGGCGAATGACGTCGGGTTTGTGCTCGACTTGCCAGAATGCCGTCGCCGCGGCGCAGGCGTTCTGCCAGTTGTGCGGACCAAGAAGCTGTAATTCGTTGGTTTCGCAGAGCACCGTTTCGTCGATCATTATTTTGTCGTCTTGGACGTAAGCGCCAGGGCTGGCGTAGTAGGTAATTTTTTTGCCGGGGCTGGCGCTGGCGATCTGGTGTGAGGTGAGATTATCGGCATAATAGATGGCGATATCGTCAGGGTTTTGATGCGAGAACAGGTGAGTTTTGGCTGCAAAGTAATCTTCGTCGTCGGCATGCCAATCCAGATGTTCTGACGTGACCATGAGGCACAGGGCGATGTGCGGGCTGTGCTTAATGTCGTACAGCATAAAGCTCGAGAGCTCTAGCACGACCCAGCTGTCTTTGGTGAGTTGCGGCAAAAAGCTAAAGGCAGGAATGCCGTAATTGCCGCCAATAAAGGCGTGCTTGCCAGCTGCCTCGAGCATTTTATAGATGAGCATGGAGGTTGTGCCTTTGCCTTTGGTGCCGGTAACGCCGATGATGTTTTTAGTCGGGCTGACCCTTAAAAACTCGTCGAGGTTGGTTGTAATTTTGTTTTGCACGCTAGGATTTTTGGCAAGGATCTTGCTGGGGTGCATGCCCACCGTTCGTACGATGATGTCAAAGCGGTCGAGGTTGTCCAGATATCCGGGACCGAGCTGTGTCGGTACGCCTATGGGCACCTCTTTGCTTGGATCTTGGTCGCATACGGTAACTGCTGCGCCTTTGCCTCTCCAGTACTCTAAGGCTGATCGCCCCTCTATCTCAAATCCGACAATTGCCACGTTCATAATGTTATTCTATCCATATTTATCGTGTTAGTACAAGGAAGTCCCACCCTTGACATAACAGGGCTCAGGCTGCCAGTTTTTGTTTGACCAGCTCAAACACCTGGCGAGGCGTCATGGCGGCCTTAAGGATCACGGCCTCCACGTTGGCCTCACGGACAGTGTCGGAAATTTCTTGTTCGCCGCGGTTGGTCAGCACGATGACTTTGATCTTCTGACCCCAAGGAGTTTTGCGCAGCTGGGTCAGCATTTCTTCGCCGCCCATAATCGGCATCATCAGGTCGGTCAGCATGATGTCGGGGCGCATTTCTTCTGCGAGTGCCAAGCCGAGCTTGCCGTTGGAGGCGGTCTCTACCGTATAGCCTTCTGCCTCAAACTTGATGCGATACATCTGTGATATTGCTTCGTCGTCTTCGACAATTGCTATTCTTGGCATGTCAATCCTCTTCTTTTATTCAGTGTAGCACTATGTTGCGGCTAAGTCATTGACCCGTGCTTGATGCCCAACACCTCGTACACGATGCCTACGACTTGCGTGGGGGTGTGATGGGCTTTCACAATATAGCGGTCAACATTTAAAAAGCGCAGCGTTGGTGGGGCTTCGTCTTTGCTGATATTCGTAAGAACGATAACCCGAATGTCGCTGCCCCATTCCTCGGCGCGCAGGCGTGACAGCATCTCGGCTCCGCCCATCACCGGCATCAGAAGGTCCAGCAGTATGACGTCGGGACGGCCGCTTTGTGCGGCAGCCAAACCCTCTTCGCCATTTTTGGCTACGACTACCTCGAACCCCTCTTTTTGCAGCTTATTCTGATATAAAAATCTTAAATCACTGTCATCTTCGATTACGGCTGCTTTTATTGGGGGATTCATTGTGTTCGGTTTTTGTTACCCACCATTAGTTAAACTACTTTCTCAGTATTGCAACAAGTTTATGCTTATGCAATAGCGTGGTCTCGGAGTTGTGCTTAACACAACGCTTGGTTGTTGCGCGTTCGTCAATCTTTGGTCATACATTCGGAATGAGCAGATGACAGTTAATAAAAGATTAAACAGAGATGAATTATCTTAAATCGCAAGCAATTTTTTTACGGTGATACATAGATACGTCACGATTTCGGAACCTTGACATATCAGAATAATGTTTGATAGTTGACATTTTATTTTCCTCAGAGTATGATGTAATAAGCATCTCAAAAAGAGATTGATTAGTTTAGAAGACCGACGACATCCGAGTAAGTACCTCGGGTGTCGTTTTGTTTTAGTTATATTTCGGAGGCGCACAATGACAGTCATGCACGAAGTACCCAAGAGGCCGGAAGCCAACCGGACTCTCGATATTGAACCAGCAAAATTTGCGCATGTCGAATTTACAGAAGCTTCGCGCCCTGATCTTGCGGATGTGGCACAGCGTATGCACGCATCCGATTATTGTAAGCGAGGATTTGTTACTGAAGATGCCATTGGTCCGGACGGTAAGCTAGCCCCCGAAATCGATAAGGCTCGAGGTGACAACGTGGTTTATCGCCTCTCCAAAGATACTGCGACGGGAGCCTATGTTTCGACTTTAAGGCGTATTCGTGTTCCGCAGGGCGGGACATTTAAGGATTTGCCTGCCTATAAAATAAGCCAACCGCATCTATATGAAAGAGAGCATGCAGGGCTTGAGGAGTTAGGCAGGAGAGGCTACGAATTCGAAGAAGTTGGCGCACTCGGAGCGACTAGCCCACTTGCAGTCTTTGAATCGTTTAGGGACATTATCCAGGACGGTATCGGCAAAAATAGGGGTATCATTTTTACGGTCGTTACAGACACTCACAGAGCATTAGTCTCGAGCTTCGGAAGGGATAACCTGATTACTATCGGCGACGATATCCGTATAGGTCAAGCAGACGCCCGAGTAGGAAATAAAATCGCACTGCGTCCGACACTGTTGCTTCCCGATGTCTTTATGGATAATCTGCTGAAATCCTATGAAGCTGCAGAGCCAGGATCTAGACAAAGTCTTAGCTTGCAAAGAAACTTTTTGTTTTATACCGACGGGCTTGCCGAAGAGCAGATGAGTCCAGAGGTTGCACGCAAAAGACGAGAGCTTATCGCAGAGACTCGCTTGGGCCCGTTTCTTGTCCAGAATGCAGCGAAGCCAGTGGAATGGGAAAGGCCAAGGGAATTTGATCTTAACGCCGACGCGGATCGAATGGCTCTTTATGATTTGCTGCAGACTGGGGCAGTTAAAAACATAGTTGATAAGACAACTGAGATTGCCGACGAGCTCTTCGAAATAAGGCACACAGATAAGATGCGCGATAATGCGGCACGAGAGAAGTTTATTGCGGAAGTCCAAGCTAGAGCCGAAAGGAACGGTGAGTGGTTTTTCTTTCCTTGGAACGGGGAGCTGCATCACTATCCGGACGCTGGAGATTATTGGGATGTCCGCACATCACGACATCAAAATCTTGTAACCCAAGCCGAACAGCGTAGCGAGCGCGACCGACGTATTTTAATTGCAGGATTAAGTACGGGAAGGGTTGCTCTCAATAGCCTGGTTCAAGGCGGTATTGGTGGTGAGTATATTATTGCAGACCCTGATGTCCAGTCGTTGTCCAATAACTCCCGCACCGGAGGTACTTATGGGGATGTTGGACAGTCGAAGGTTGATCTTGCCGCTAAATACGTGAGCGAGTTCGACCCGCACGTAGGGGTATTGCCGATGCGTGCAGGAATAACCCCCGAATCTTTGCGGATGCTAGAGCAGTCCGGAGAGTTGCCCCAAGTTATAATCGAGCAAGTCGATGATTTGCAAACAAAGATACTGATACGTGAATTCGCCAAGAAGAATAAGATAGCCGTGTTAACATTTACCGACGTCGGTGAGGTAGCACTACTGGACATTGAGCGCCACGATGTTGACCCCAAGGCTAAACCTTTTGGTGGACGTCTACCACGCAAGCTTTACGACAGGCTACTTAATGGAACAGCGACAGATAGCGAAAAGGGGTTGGGTATGCTAGCCATAGTGGGGTGGCATAACGCTTCTCCTAGAATGCTGAGTTCATTCCTGGAGGCGGGTAAGACCCTACCTGGTATCGCTCAGTTGGGTAGGACGACACAAAGAGGAGCCGCACTGGCGGCAAAAGCTACTGAGGAAATTCTCCTTGGGCGTAAAGTAGCTTCCCGTCGGCGCAAGGATTCAACGAGCGATGTCATTGGCTTGCCTAAATTAGATACGAGTCTAAAGGACGCCGCTCGAACTTACTCTAAGTTCTTGCCTAAATACCTAGTTGCAAGAATACTCTATAACTTCGACTGGTTCCGGAACAAAGTGATAAATGCACCTAAGAACGTACAGACATAATACTAGTGGTTAGAATGGATTGTTCGTTCTATACTGGAGGCAATGGCCAATCTAGTCATCTTATCCGTATGTGTGGGCCTTAGTGCCTTTATCGGGCTGTTTGTATATGCGCGGAATCCCAAGCATATAGTTAATAGGCTGTTCGGTTTACTGACTCTAGTTTTTATCGCATATCCAGTTACTAATTACATGTCGCTCCAAACGGATGATCGACTGCTGCTTATCAGGCTTGTAATATTTTGCGTGACCATAGCCGTCACTTGTTTGTACTACATTGTGTTCTTTCTGGATGATCAGCGAAAGAGCTTATCCAAGGTTCAGCAAGCGGGCGTCTACGTCTCGGTGGTCATTGCTCTCTTGGATTTAACTCCGTTAGTCTTTAGTGGCTTGACTGAGGGTGTGAACCCAACGCCCATACCAAATATTCTTGCGCCGGTATTTTTGGTGCATTTCATCGTGTTTCCAGTATTCGCTTTGATGAATATAGTTAGAAGCCTTCGAAGGGTGCAGGGATATCAACGGGCTCAGTATCTATATCTGTTATTGGGGATGGTGCCTATTGTCGTTTTTTCTCCGCTGACGGGATTCGTTATGCCTGTTCTTTTTACTAACGCTAGCCTGATAGGGTTGAGTCCCCTGTATGCGTTATTTTTTATCGCAGGTGTTGGTGTTGCAATTTTGCGCTACCGTTTTCTGGACATAAGGTGGGTTGTTGCTCGGGCATTGGCATATGGTGGGGCATTAGCCGCTCTGATCGCCCTGTACATCGTAGTTATGCTCGTCGTCACCAATTGGCTGTTTGGTGTTGAGGCTCCGCTTGGTATTGAAGTTCAAGCGGCTCTTGCGGTGACGATGGCGGTTGCCGCCCTGACGTTCCACAAGATAATGTCATTCTTTGCGCGGCTAACGAACCGGCTGTTTTACCAGGACGCGTATGAAGCTCAAGATTTTTTTAATGATTTCAACGAAGCACTGGTTTCGACAATCGAGCTCCATAAATTACTAGGCAGCGCTTCCGATGTAGTAGTCAAGTATCTAAAAGCCGAGTATTGTGTCGTTGGAGTAAAAGAGGCTACTGGGATGCGTTATCGTGTTGTTGGCACGATTCCTAGAACATACCCAAACAAAGAGATGGGCGCGGTGAGGCATCTCATGATCCAGACGCGAAAATCTATCCTTGTTGCTGACGATATCGGACACGAGGAGAGAAAATTAAAACACTTTCTTATAGAAAATGACATTAGCATTTTGGCTAGCTTAGCGCACGAAATAAACGGACAAGAACAAGACTTAGGGTACGTTGTTTTGGGTCCCAAAAAAAGTGGCAATCCGTATAGCGAAGGGGATGTGAAAGTCTTAGAAACAGCCGTAAACGAACTGATTTTAGCTATTCAAAACGCAACACGATTTGAGGAAATTGAGCGCTTTAACGCAGTTCTCCAAGAAAAAGTAGACGAGGCCACCAAGAAATTGCGCAGGACCAACGACCGTCTTCGGGTGCTGGACCAGACTAAAGACGACTTTATCAGCATGGCCAGCCATCAGTTGCGCACGCCGCTGACGGCGATTAAGGGGTATGTCAGTATGACGCTCGAGGGCGATGCCGGGCCGCTTAACGAGACGCAGCAAAAGATGCTCAACCAGGCGTTTATAAGCTCGCAGCGCATGGCCTATCTTATCTCGGACCTGTTGGATGTGTCGCGCGTAAAAACAGGCAAATTTGTGATCGAGCCGGTGGAGTGTAATCTGACTCGGGTTGTCGAGGAGGAGCTGCAGCAGCTGGCCGAATCTGCCAAGAGTCGTAATCTGATGCTGACGTATCATAAGCCCGAGAACTTCCCCACATTAATGTTAGACGAGACCAAGCTGCGCCAGGTGATTATGAACTTTGTCGACAACGCTATCTATTACACGCCCAGCGGTGGGCGCATATCCGTGAATCTTGTCGAAAACGCGCACAGCGTTGAGTTTACTGTCACCGACAACGGCATCGGCGTGCCTCGGCACGAGCGTCACCATCTGTTTACCAAGTTTTATCGGGCGAATAACGCCAAGAGCGCTCGGCCCGACGGCACCGGACTTGGCTTGTTTATGGCTAAAAAGGTGGTCATCGCGCAGGGCGGAGCCATTATCTTTAAGAGTGTAGAAAACAAGGGAAGCACCTTTGGCTTTACTTTTCCAAAGGCTAAGCTATTGCCCAAGCCCAAAACCGATCCACAGCCCAAAGTCGCTGCACAGGTGTAGACCCCTTTAGCATTAGGTTTTTGTAGTGTATTTTACTGCGCTGCCGGTGTGCTGCCTGTTAGCATGTGAAAAAAGCGCAAGCAACACACTAATAAGGAGGTAAGATGCAAACACTACAAAAAATGAAAAACCTTGGCCAGAGGACGACTTTGTGGCAACGGATGGCGTTTGGGCTGTCTTTGCTCGGGTTGGCAGGGGCGTTAGTTGGCTTTGGCGCAGCGGGCGGTACCCAGCACGTTGCCGCTAGTTGTGACCCCAACGATGTTATGGCTTGCGGCGCTAAGTCGGCGAACGAGTTCATCGGCAACATTACCGGCGACACCCGACCGGTGTACGATCACTTTGGTCTTCCGTCTAGTGACTACGATCGCTTTAAAAAAGAGGCTGTCGCGGGCGTAGCCAAGAAAGATGGAACCGTTGTAGACGACAAGGGTAACGTCGTTATGACCAACGCTTGGAGCATTGGCCGAACGCACTTCCCCTACGCAACTCCGTACACCGCTTTGGACAGCGTGGGTAAGTTTTACAAGAGTGCTAACACCGATGTTTTGCAAAAAGACCTGCCTGTTATGATCCTCTTCGACAAAGAGGGGTCGGTGCAATTCGCTGCGATTAACAGCTGCGGTAACCCGATCAAGGGTAAGAAGGTCGCCTCGAGCGCGGTCTGTAAAGACCTGATCATGGAGTCGGTAAAGGACAAAGAGAACACCTACCGCTTTAAGACGGTTGCGCAAAAGACAGGATTCGCTCAGTTTGTTAAGTTCGACTACTACTTTAACGAGGGCAACGGCGAGCAACACTTTGCGACCACCGAGAACGCCAGCACGCCGGTAGAGAAGTCATTTACCAAAAACGCCGTAGTAACCGTTAAGATCACCGTAAGCTTGCCGGGCAAAAACACCAAGGTTATTACCAGCAAGGAATGCATGGCAGAGGTGAAGGTCGAAAAAGAAAAGCCGGTACCGGTCGTTCCGATTGTGAAGGTAACACCGACGCCGCCTCAACCTGCACCTGCGCCAGCTCCAACGCCAGGTAAAGCTCTGCCAGAGACTGGCCCGGCAGGTCTCGTAGGACTGTTTGCGGGCGTAAGTGCCGCAGGAGCCGCCGGACACCGGATTGCAGCCGCTCTTCGCACCCGCAGGCTCGGCTAAACGAAGCGCTCTCTACTTCTTAAACACCTCTGGAATGCACAGCCAGAGGTGTTTTTTATAATAAATTTTACATGCCCATATTCCTTGCATGTATAGGCATGGTATTGCTAAAATAGCAAAAGAAGGTAGTTAGTATTGACAATTTAATATTGTTATGGTAATATGTGTGAGATGAAACACGAGGAGGTGGTTCGCATGAGGATTTTTAGTAAGTTAATTAAGAAGTATAAAGCCGCTTCGCCAAAACAGTTGGTGATGACGGGTGTATTTATGTTGGCCTTGGCTGGTACTATTGGCGCCGGTCTGGCTACCAAGCAGACATCAGAAGCCGCTTCGGTGCGCGACTGTAGCTACAACTCTATTCTAAACAAGGACAACCCACGCTGTGGTGCGTTGAACGCAAAAGAACTCGTGGCTGACCTAAAGGCGAACCGCGAAGGCGACCTAAAGACTATCTTTGGTGACTCTCGCATCGGTTTGCCGACCAGCAAGTATGACCGTTTCGAAAAAGAGGCTAAGCACGGTGTTATCACCAAGAGCGGTAAGCTTATTGTTGACGGCGAAACCGTTATGACCGACGTATGGACTATGGGCCGTACCGATCTTAACAACAAGCAGCGCACTCAGATCAAGTTTGGCAACAAGACTTACTACCACAGCCCAACACAAGTATCATTTGGCCGCGACCAGCTCGACGCAATCGTCTTGTTCGACGACAACGGTACCGTAGAGTTCGCAGTTGTAGAAGCTTGCGGTAACCCGGTTACTAAGGGTAAGAAGGTAACTTCGAGCGCCAAGTGTGAACAGTTGGTTAGCCACGCTGTAGCTGGCAAGAAGGACACCTACCAGTTTACGACCAAGGCTAGCAAGACCGGCCTTGCCAAGTACACTAAGTTTAAGTACTACGTAGACGGTAAGTTGGTAGACAGCACTTCCGACATGAACACCAAGACCAAAGAGATCAAGCTGACCAAAACCTCCACTGTTAAGGTAGAAGTAGAGTACACGCTACCAGGTTCTCGTAACAAGACTCGCGTCGCTAAGAGCACTTTGTGTGAGCGCAAGATCGAAGTCAAGCAAGAGAAGTTCGAGTACGCATGTAAAGACCTCTACGCTACCAGCAAAGATAACAAGACTTTCCGCTTTAACGTTAAGGCCAGCCACAGCGCAAACGTCAAGCTGATCAGCGCTGACTTTACTCTCGACGGTAACGCAGTTACCAAGGGTGTAACCCAAAAGAACGACAAGGGCGAGATCTACACCGACTACACCTTTGAAGGCGGCAAGACCCACACGGTAAGCGCAGTACTTAACTTCGAATACACCGTTGACGGCCAGGTAAAGAAGGTTCAGTCTAAGGAAACCTGCAAAGAGCAAGTAACCTCTAAGAAGCCACCAGTTTGTAAGCACAACCCCAACCTGCCACCAGAGCACCCTGACTGTAAGCCAAAGAAAGAAGAGTGCAAGCCAGGCATCCCTGTAGGCGACGACCGCTGTAAGGACTACTGTAAGCCAGGCATCGAGGAAGGCGGCAAGGAATGTGAGCCGACCAAGGAAGTTCTTCCTGAAACCGGCCCAGCAGGCATCGCAGGTATGTTCGCAGGCATCACTGCCGTAGGCGCGATCGGCCACCGTCTGTTTAGCAACTTCCGTTCTCGCCAGTAGCATACAAAGCTGTGGATAAGCGGATAGCCACGACGCAGCAAATATGCTAGAGTGAGGAAGTAACGAGCATTTGACTGATCGCTCTGAACTCTCTCAAAATCCCCTCTCATCCGAGAGGGGATTTTATTTTTTGAGGGTGCGCATGCCCCAGCAAACTCATTGTCCGCCCATACGGCGACGCGGATTTTGGCTACAATTAATTGACAGGTTTGGATCGCACCTCCAATGGTGTTACTATCTGAGTATGAGCGAGTTTGACTACCGAACGATTGGCCTAGAGCCGCGTGACAAAATTGTGTACGAGTCGCTGTTTAAGTTGGATCGGGTATCGCTGCGTGGGATCGCCCAAGAGACAGGTATGAACCGCGGCACAGTGTACGAGGTGGTCAAAAAACTAGTTGGCCTTGGACTTATTACTTTTACCCAAGCGGGCGAGCGACGACAGTACTCGGCAGCGCCGCCAGAGGTGTTTCGGTCGCTTATCCGCGAGCGGCGCGATCAGCTGCAGCAGCTCGAGGCGTCGGCAGATATGTATATTCAGGCTTTGCAATCCAGGCAGGCCGTACCCGGCGCGGGTTACTTTGCCAGCTTTTACGAAAACGAGGAAGGTATTGCCGCTATTTTGCGCGATGTGCTGCAAACGGCGGGGAATCTGGACACAAAGGAGTACTGTGTGTTTTCGTCCGAGCGCGTCAGCAAGGTCATCTACAATCGTTTTCGCAATTTCTCGCGCCAGCGTACCCAAGTCGGCATTTTTGTGCGTGTGATCTCGGACAGACCACCTACAGAAAAGGTGGTCATGGCCGAGCGTCGCCAACTGCCCATCGGCACGCAGTTTTTAAATGGCTACACGTTGGTGTACGGCGATAAAACCGCACTCGTGTCCGCCAGTGACACCAACTTGTTGTCCGCGGTTGTCATTACCGATAACGGAGTGGCTAACATGCAGCGGTTGGTATTTGAGCAGCTGTGGCGAAGCCTAGAGGCGACATCATAGCTCGCGTAAGTACTTTCATTTTTACCTCTGTTATGCTACAATAGCCCAAGCAAACGACGATGCGAACATGGCCCCATCGTCTAGCGGTTAGGACACCGGGTTTTCATCCCGGCAACAGGGGTTCGATTCCCCTTGGGGTCACCATAAGAGACTTTTCATCTTTCAGCAGTTGAAAGACCGGCGACACCCCTGTAAAAAGGGGTGTTTTTGGTGTTCCAGGTTTTATTTCGTCGTATGTCGGCAAACGGTCAAAAAGCGCCCCGAAAAACTGGGCTTTCTTGACAGGGTCAATCTGTTTTACGAGCAGTTCATCGAGGTGTTCCAGGAAATATCGTACCCTAGCCAGGATTTTATCTATATCGCTTGGTTTGGCGGCTTCTTTTTTGGCTTTGAGTGCCTGCAATTCCTTGATTTGCTGTTCGATGCGTATGATGTCTTCCTCAATGAATTTAATGACCGTTATGGACTCTACAGCGCGCAGCTTGGCAACATTGGCCTGTGCGTCCTTTTGTAGCTCTGCAATGCGCTCGTCAATGCCCTGAATCTCCTGGAGGAAGCTTTGGTTGCGTCGGTTCCATTCTGTAGCGATTGCGTCCATAACGACCTCAATACGGTCGCTAGACATAGTTAAGTTGCTTATAAATGCTTGCACTGTGTCCTCCAGTTCTTTTTTAGAGATACGATAATAGTGGCCATGGTTGCTGCAATGATAGGCTGGATAGTGCTTGCCTGATTTACCACGCGAAGCACTACCTAGCATCGGCCGGTTACATACGGAGCACAAGACAAACTTACGGAATGGGAAATCAGGGTTGCGCATACCTTTGTTTACCAAGTGCTCTGCCGGGCGTTTGGTGAGGATTTGCATTTCGCCATCTTCGTTCTCGACAATGAATTTCTTTTCTTTCATGGCACGATTCCATAACTCGACGGAAACCAAACCATCAAAGGCGCATTTCACTGGCTGACCGCCCGTCCATTTCTCGGCATTCACGCCAGCATAAATAGGGTTGGCGATAAGCTTTTGCATGGCCTTGACAGTCAGCGGCTTCCCACCAGTCTTCGAGAGGATTTTAGTGCGGTCGTGCTTGTCGCGTTTGTACTTCACGCGTGTCCGGAAGCCTAGCTCGTTAACTTTCTGTACAATTTCGGTATCGTGCATTATGCCTTTGGCGCGAAGCTCCAAGATCATGCGAATGTACTTGCTTTCAGTGGGGTGTGGCTTGAGCACACAGCGCTTGCCGTGCTTTGTCTCGATCTTCTCACTCACAAAGCCGTAAGGTGCGCGGCGCATCCAGTAACCCATCTGCGTGTAGCGGATTTCTGCGCCGATCATGCGGCTCATGATGTCGCGTAGTTCGTCTTTGGCGCGTTCAGCTTCCAGGATTTCAGTCTTCTTACTGGGCGAGTATTTACTCCATTTATATTCAAAGCCGAGGTGTTCCAGAGTGTTGACCTCTTCGCCGCTAATGATGCCGTAAATGTCTATCAGTCGTACGCTGCAAGCATCAAGCTGCATTTTCATTTCATCGTACGAGTGCGATCCACCACGGGTAAAGCGGTCAATAGATTTGACTATGAAAAGCTGTATGCCATTCTTTGGGTCTTTGCAGTAGTCTACCGCCTGTTGCATCGGCTGCTGTTCTTTGGAGGCAGACTCTAAAAATACAAAGTATTGCTTGATCGTAATCCCGCGTGATGCAGCGAAGCGTTCTATTTGTTCGCGTTGCGCTTCTGGCGAGTCGCCATCCGTGCCTTGCTTAGTGGTCGAGACGCGGATAGCGGCGATTGCGTTTTTGTTAGCGAGCGGGGACATGCTAAACCTTCTGCGCCTCTTCGTCTGTAATAATCTCCAGGATAAGGTCGGCAATTAAGGCAATACGTTGCTCCTCCGGCATGAGTACTGCTTCCGGTAGTTTTTCCTTGTTGGCCGCGCCCTTCGTCCGCCCCATTTTTACCCTCTGGACTATTACAGTTTGTTATACTTATAACTATAACAAACTGTAATAGTGGAGGCAATATTTTAGATTAACTTCCGGCATTAAACCTTAAATATCATCTCTACCTCTTATATTTTCCTCTTCTATTTCTCTCTTTTTATATATAGATATATAGTAGAGAATAGAATGAAGGCTGCGGAGTGTTTAATTGTCGGATAAATGTAAAGAAGTGTCTGTGTAGATAGGTATGAGTGAGTTAGTAAAACGTAGAAGAAAATTAAACACGGAGCAGCTTGAAGTGCTGGAGCTGCTGTATAAGTTTAGGTTTGGCAGTAATAACTTGTTTGCCCAGTATTTTGGTAAAAAGAGTGGTGCATTCATGTTTAAACGGCTATCGATCCTGAATGAAAAAGGCCTGGTGGGTAGGCGGTTCGAGCCACGCCATCGTTTGCTAGGTAAACCAGTTGCCTACTATTTAACACCTGCCGGTGCGCGGGCACTGCAAGAGCACCGCGATCCGGACAAGCCAGAGATCGACATTAAGGCCATTTACAAAGATAAAGTTGTTAAGGATGTTTTTGTATGGCGGTGCCTGGACACCTTTGCTGCATACAACCGGCTTCGTGCAGAATACGGGGATCGGCTTAAGTTCTTTACTCGCGCTAACCTTAACTACGAACAATTCGATTACTTCCCGCAGCCTTTGCCTGACGCGTATATCCGCCTGCGTCTTGGCGGCGAGGAAAAACAGTATTTTTTGGATTTCTACTACGACACAGAGCCATTCTTTGCTCCGGTGAAGAAGATTAAAAAGTACATAAAGTATGCCGAAAGCGGAGATTGGGACGATACTGGTACGGCCTTGCCTGCGTTCCTTTCCGTGTGCGAGTCTTCTGGTTTACAGAAGCGATTGCAAAAGCGGATCGTGAGAGTCGCCAACGAACCATGGGGCGAAGATATGGTGTTTGCTACGACTACCAAAACAGAGCTATTGGGTGACGATCCTGTGGCCTGGCATGCAGCCGGTGACCCTCACACTAAACTTTCATTACAGGCTATCCAGTAACTTTCACTGCTTGCAGTGGAAGTTGACCTGTTTTCCGAAGGAAAATAGGTTTAATGATATTCTAAGATAAGTATAGAGGTCGCATGTGCAGAGAATAGCGCAAGAAATCACAGGCTGGCTACTTTCCCTTAGCTCTTATTCTGGAGTCCTTTTTGTGTATTGGGCGATTAATGATATCCCTTTTATGCAGCAGCCCGCCATTATAAAAGAGAGTCAATACGCAGTACTAAGTAAATATGCAGTGATGTTGTTAGCGCTATTGTTGCTATCGAGGGCGGCTTTGTGGCTTGCTATCCATGTCTTTAAGCCAGGCGATACTCTTAAGTCGGCAGAGATTAGGCCCATTGAAGGGGTCGCCATCCCCACGTATATCGGACTCTTTGTTATCGCCTTGGAGCTTAGTGACGCTGATACTTATCAAGCAACAGGCTTGCTCGTCGCACTCTTTTTACTCTGGAGGCTTTTCGAGCGGATCTTTTACTTCAATCCTATATGGTTACTATTTGGCTACCGATTCTACGAAGTTAAAACTCAGCGAAGCAATACCATAACATTAATTACTAAGAGATCCAATTTGAAAGGTATAATAGACCTTGATCAGTTACGAGAGATAAACAAGTACACCTATCTTGAGGAGAAGGTCAATGATTCTAGCAGCTAAATGCCGTGGCAAAAAAGGTGAGCACTTTAAGCTGCTCAAAGACGATAAGCAACTCGACAAGGTCATTGCGCTTTATAGTAGGCCGAAGGTGACTAAGGATAACAGCTTTGAGTATGATTTTGAGCACGGTCTCCATGATAGCGAATGGTACTACGTTAAAATCGACGAACAGCAGAAGCAGGCGATGGTGAACGTTTATCTGGCCAGCGCCCAAAGCAGTGTAGATCTTAACCCTGTGCCCAGTGAGGCCTATAGCAAGCTAGAAGTTATTTATTATGTTAGTGATGAAGGCACGATTCTTTTTACCAAGCTAACGCCAGGCAACTATATTACCAACAATACTTCAGTCTTCTTTAAGGATGGCGATGCGGAGATTGTGGACCATACGGGTGCGATTGAGTTTAGCGGTAAGGTGGATGCATACTATGACGGCAAGGACAAGATTTACTTTCAGAAGCTGGAAAAAATTCGTGTCATGTTCCCGGGTGTCGAGGTGTTTTATCAGGAGGCCAGTCGCGATGAAAAGAGTAACTTTGTAGATATGAACATCTTTGATAACAAAGGCATCGACATTGATAAAATTTCGCCTCGCGCTGCAAAAAAGATCCGCATGATTAATGAGTCTGGTCTGGATTTTACGGATCCCCAGATTAAGAAAACTGCCCTGGAGTATGCCGCAGAATTTTCGGATTACGTCAAAGTTAGTCCGACGGGCCAATTCATCATTCAGGATAGCCGCGATCTGGAGGCGGCTCTCAATATTTTGAACTTCCGCTACTACAAATCACCTTTTACAAATGAGCCCTTCGAGGCTCGTGCAGTAAAGGCTCTTGCGAAATAGTATCTAATTAGGTAGTTTAGCTGTTGCGCTCAGTGCGGCTGTCGTTTTCTGGCGTTTTGCCGCCTGCGGCTTTTCTTTCTTTTTTGAGGAGTAGGTATCGCGCGATGTCTTGATAATCTTTTCTACTGAAGTGCTGGCATCTCCCTCTACGACAATTGTTTCACCCGAGAGAGGTTCTCCCGACTTCTGGGCTGAAACGCGTATATAGAAATTGAAAGATGGCAAGTTAGCGATCTCGCCTTTCTGTATGTACGGTTCAAATAGCGGTAGTACCAGTTTTTCGTCCGCCGGGTTGCCGGAGCGGAAGCAAATGATGGTGCCCACGTTCGCCAGGATGATATTAACCATTTGCTGGTCGTCCTGCTGCGATGTGCTCTGTTCGGCCATGGTCAGGTAGAACTTGTACTTGCGGGCTTCGGACAGAAGTTGCACAAATGATGGCGTGGCGAAGTTCTGGAACTCGTCTACATACAGGTAGAACGGCTTGCGGTCGGCCTGTTTGGTGCGAGCGCGGCGCAGGGCGGCAAGTTGCAGCTTGGCGAGTACGGCCACGCCGAACAGCTCCGACGTATCCTCTCCGAGCAAGCCTTTGGAGAAATTGCAGATTAGGATCTTGCCATTTAGGATTTCGTCGAAGTTAATGGTTGAGCGCGGCTGCTCAAATACCCGCTTGGCTGAGGCCGAGAACAAGAAGCGCCCGATCTTGGCCGTAATACCGGCGGCCATCTTCACTTTCTGCATATCACCGGCCTTGCCCAGCTCTTGCTTCCAAAAATTCTGCAAGTTCCTGTCGTCAACATCTTTAAGGACTTGCTTGCGGTAGGCCGGGTCATTCAAGAGATCGTATACGGTAAAAAGCGTAGCGTCTTCGACGTACAGTGCGGTCTGGATGGTGTTACGCAGCACATACTCAATGCGGTGGCCGCCAGTGTCGTCCTCTGAAAAGATTTTGCGGAAAACGGAAACTACCGACTCAGTCACTACGTCTTTCTCGCGCAGCAATTCGTCACCTTCTAAGCCTGGCGCGAGTTCAAGCAAGTTCATGCCGATGGGATGCGCCAGGTCATCAGGGTTAAAGTAAATCACGTCGTTAATACGCTCTTTGGGGATGTAATGCAGTAGGGTTTCGGCCATGTCACCGTGCGGGTCAACTACCGCAACGCCTTTGCCGTTCTGGATGTCCTGCACCAGTGCATATTGCAGCATCGTCGTCTTACCATTGCCCGTACCACCAATGATAAACACGTGGCGTTCGCGCTCGGCTGCGGTCAGGCCAATGGGTGTAATTTCGCCGTGGTGGTTGTTTTGGCCGAGCACTACATCGAACTTGTTGTTCTTCATGGCAAGCGTGGCGGGCAGTGTGCGGCTGTGCGAACGCACCATGCCTTCAGTTTTGATTGTGCCATATGGGAAGTGATAGATGCTGGCGAGTTCGGATGACGCGAGGATATTTGAATCAAATACTAGCAATGACGGCATGCGGTGCTTGAGCTTGAAACTTACTATTTTCTGACCAAGCCATTCCGGGTATAAGCGGGGAGCATATAGCTCCTGGTAGCCTGATTTGTTAAGTGGAGCGAGCGAACTATGGAAGCCTCGGGCGAAATCATGCATCCGATTCTCGTTGTTGGTAGATATAAGCACGCGGATGTCGGCACGGAACAATGGTTTGCCAAGCTTATCAAGAATCCCGGCAAACAGCTCTTGCTCAGAAGCCGTGAGTTCTGGCTGCTCTTTTGGTAGAAATACCGAAACAATCAGCAGGAGTACGAGTAGATAAAAGGTGGCGAGCGCATCGTTGGCGATTAACGCGTAAATGGCCGTAATGATCCATATCCATATAGGCCTCGAAGCGATGAATGCCGTAAGCTTGCGGTCGAGTGCTGCATAACCTTGCGAATGTATAGTGTTGTATAAGCGGCGAGTCCAGTAGGAGCTGTGCGGTGTCAGTACAATCTGCATTGTTAGGTGTTCTTTAGGCTTAAGTTTTGCCATTGCGCCTGCAATGTAATTTGCCGGATCGCTTGTTGCGAGGTCATCGTGGGCTTGCAGTGGATAGCCATAGTGGCGCAATTGTTTGATTTCAAGGGCGCATTTGTATTGACTTGTCATATCTGAAGGCTCTGCTGATTCAAGCACCTTGAATTTTGCCTCGGGTAAGTATGAGGCAATCTGACGTTGGAGGGGAGGAATATTGCCAGGGGTGGCATGAATGAGATAACGGATGCCCTCTTTGTGTGCGGCGTCGATCTCCATTGTTAGAACGTCGTATGCTCCCATAAGGTTTTCGATGATGCCAAAGAGATGCTCGGTTGCCAGCGGCGCTTTGTCGATGTGTTTTGGCGGTGTGATTTCAAGCGTAGCTATAGGCCGGTTACGCATTCGCCAGAAGCGCCACATACCAAGTAATGCCGTCCAGAGAGGCTCGACGATCAGCCGGTAGATCCAGTAGCTAGCGAAAACTAAAAAAGCCGCACCAAGAATTCTTGTAAATAATGTGCCGCCCAACAGGTTCAGTACGGTTTCGACGAAAGACATAACCACATCACAGTTTTACGTATATACAAATTAATGGTAACGAAAAGTTATAGAGCGGGCAAATAAATGCGGCATTAATCTAGATAGTAGCTAGGTAGGATGTATTTCGAGCCGTCCTGATGGGGGTGTCTATTTGTAGCAAAAAGGGTCTCATTTTCTATGAAGTCGATAGCATTCCGGAATATATTACCGCCACCTCGCTGTAAGCCATTGATAACTTCCACCATGCGCTCTACCTCCTGATTCTGACCTACAGAAAGTATGAGTAGGTGCTCATCAGTACCTCTCGTTATGTGTCGGTTATGTCTTATGGTTTCGTAGAGCATCGCACCGTCATTACGACCCCCATCCTTGATATATCGTGCTGACTCAATAATAAGAACAATGCGGGGGTCTGGACTGTAGCCTCTGGATTGAAGTGATTGGTACCGGCTCTCACTATTGCGGATTATGAATTTAATGTCCCTAAAGCTAAGTCTATTTTTAGCGACCAATCTTTGGAGCCATTCTATTAAGTGGTTCTTCTTAACCGCATCTGACGTTAAGTCCGTAGAAAATACTTTCTCTACAAATTTGGTAAAGTCACGCGAGCCAATATCGAAGAATTCAACAAAATCCAGAGCTTTTATGTATGAATCACGCTGATCGATAAACGATTTCCCGGCGATGGGCACAAAAACTTTAATCTCATTGGTGAATTCCGCGCCACGCAGGAAATGACTGAGCGTTTCAATAAAGTATATTCCAGCATCGCCAGAGCGGTCAGCATCTTCAATTACAATGTAGATTTGTTTATCCTTGACGTCGTCTTTCTTGAGTATTTCGGTAAAGACATCCTGGATTTGGAATACTCTTTTTGCGGGGCTCGTCACAAAGAAGTCGGCAATTTTGCCTATTACTGCGCCAGCTCCTGCAACTCCAATATTAATTACAGAACCTGCTAATTTTGTAATTTTCTTTTTAGCTTCCCCAGAGGTACCCTCCATGATTTGCAGAGTTTTCTTAAAGTCATCAGGTGCAGTTTGGCGAACAAAGTCCAGCACAAAGCCTTCCCATAAATTCGTTCGCTCTGGGTATTTCCAGGCATCGAAGTGTACCCATAATACACCGTCACTATCTAAGTCTTGATGCACCTTTTCCAGCAGAGTACTTTTGCCCATGCCGTAGCTCCCCACAATACCTAGGAGTGACTTGTTGGGTATGTTTTCAATTTTCCCCTTGAGTGTGTCTATATGACTTGTAAAGTCAAAGAGATCCTCAGTTTTGTAGTCCTCGATTAAGAACTTGGGGTCATTCAGCATTGTCGCCATAGTAGTATAGTGTTATTCGTTAAAGTCCCTTGAAGAACTCGGAAATCGGAACACCTAGGCATTTGGCCAATTTGTGCAAAGTCGAAATACGTGGCCAGCGGCGGCCTTGCTCGATGAAGCCGATTGATAAAGGTGTTACATCTGCACGCTCTGCGAGCTGTTCTTGAGTCATGCCACGGCTGCGACGGATTTCTGAAACGCGCTTGCCGAAGGCTTTTAGGTATTTTGCTTCTTTTGCATCATTCATTACTTCCAGAGTAATGAAACATTACAGTTCGTAACACTTACGATTTGTAATAGTACGATCAGCATGATACATTAACTTACGGATATAACTATTACAGTCCGTAATACGTCTCATGAGTATTTTGAAATTACCACCAAATATTGAAATTCCAGAGAAAGTACAGTGTGTACTGTGCGGACGGCAGCTTATGCTTGCCGACGCGACACTGGGGCCGGTAAATGCTGAGGGAAAGCCTAGCCTCTTATGTGGCGGCCACCTATGGGACGGGTTAAGGTTTATTGACGCGCTTGCTGACTATCTGGCATCCGAGCGCCGCAAGTATTTTAAAATCCACGGCAACGATTTGTTCCGTTTTAGTGGGGTGGCATCAGATGCTTGGTTTATATACTGAACAGCGTTCGCTTAATGGAAAGACATTATTATCCTGGGATCTTGCCCGTCACATTTATATGCGCGGGCTACAAGGTAAGGTTGCCATCGTAACTGATAAGCCGGTGGAATTATTAGCTACGACAAAGAAGCAGTGGCTCAAGCTTATGCGTCAAGTGCAGCGTGAGCGGTCGAGTACCCTTAATGCGACTCGGGTCGCTGAGCTTACTCGGCAAATTGTCTGGATGCAATCGCTGTCCTTTTCTGCAAAGCCGCCGGAGGACATGCTTGAAGCGGACGTTACATTTGCGCGGGCTGATGATTTTGTGAGGGTGCCGCCACAATGCGGCGCACTATATGTCACTTATCAGTTTGAGCGGGAAAAGCTGCATATGATAACCGCCTGGATGCCCGAAGGTGCGGTAGTTGTCGTATATGCATAAAACAATCTGATTTATTGAGGAAGCTCGGTGTTTGATAGAATAGAGACAAAACATTGGAGCTTTATGAAAAAACCTCAAAATCAGGCTGCTTTAATCTGGAATATTGCCGATATCCTCAGAGGTGGCTGGAAACAGCACGAATACCAAGATGTGATCCTGCCGCTTGTGGTGCTCAAGCGTCTCGATAGCGTACTCGCGAAAAGTAAGCAAGATGTCCTGCGAGTTTATAACCAGATGCAGGGCACTATGAGTGATGATTCACTCGCACTTTTTCTGGAAAAGGAGGCGGGATACAAGTTTTATAACACTAGCCCGTATGATTTTCAGAAATTGCTCGATGACTCAGAGGGAATTTACGCTAACTTCATCAATTACCTTGATGGCTTTAGCCCGAACGTTCGGGATATTATTACAAAGTTTGACCTCCAGAAGCAGCTCAGCAAGCTAAAGAGCGGCAAGATGCTTCACTTGATTTTAAAAGAACTAGACAAAGTAGATCTAGGCCCCGAGGCGGTAAGTAACCATGACATGGGTTACATCTTTGAAGAGCTGATCCGCAAGTTTAACGAACAGTCAAACGAGACGGCCGGTGAGCACTATACCCCTCGTGAGGTGATAAGCCTTATGGTTCGTCTTCTGCTTGAGCCCGATAAAGCTCGCATCCAGGGTGAAAGCAAGATTATTGAAATGTACGATCCTGCCTGTGGTACGGGCGGTATGCTGACGATTGGTAAAGAGTATATCCAGGCAAAGATTAATCCAGATGCTGAGGTGTATCTTTACGGGCAAGAGCTGAACCCGCAAACCTATGCTATTGCAAAGTCAGACATTCTTATCAAAGGCGAGGACGCCAACCGCATTAAAGGCGGGAGTGGTGAGCATGCCGAAGACAGCACACTCAGTAATGATCAGTTCTATGACAAATCATTCGACTATGTAATCGCTAATCCGCCATATGGCGTAGACTGGAAGAAAGACAAGGAAGCTGTCGAGGCTGAGGTGGCGCGGGGTGAAGTGGGCCGCTTCCCGGCTGGCGCACCCGCTGTAAGCGATGCGCAGATGCTCTTCCTGCAACACATGGTGAGTAAAATGCGACTAGTTCATGACGGTGGTGGCCGAGTAGCTGTGGTTCATAACGGATCACCTTTGTTTACGGGTGGCGCTGGGAGTGGTCCGAGTAATATTCGCAGATGGTTGATAGAAAATGATTACCTTGAAGCCATCGTGGGCCTTCCAACCAATATGTTCTACAACACAGGGATTGCTACGTATATTTGGATCCTCACTAACCGTAAGTCCCCTGAGCGGAAGGGCAAGGTCCAGCTTATCGACGCCACGGGTATTTTCCACAAACTACGTAAGAACCTTGGTGACAAAAACAAAGAACTGACTCCTGAAGATATTGATGAAATATATTCTTTGTACGAGAACTTCCGACAAACAAAGCGCAGCAAGATTTTTGACTTGCAGGACTTTGGGTATACGCAGGTAACTGTACTAAACGGCAAAGAAAAAGACACCGAAAACGTGCCATTAAGCGAAGATATCGACGAGTACTTCAAACGAGAGGTGTTGCCGCACTTACCAGAGGCTAAATTGGATCGCAAAAAGGATAAGATTGGCTATGAGATTCCATTCAACCGTTACTTCTACGAATACAAACCTCCTCGTAATCTCAAAGACATCGATGCCGACTTACAGGCCGTAACAAAAGATATTTTAAAACTACTAAACGAGGTGATCGAGTGATGCAAAAGTACCAGAATATGAAAGATTCTGGTGTGGCCTGGCTTGGTGATATCCCCGCTGACTGGGGTATTAGTAAAATTTTCGCTCACTATAAAAGAAAGCGAGTCAAGAATCATCCTACCGAAGAGCTGCTCTCTGTTTATCGTGACTATGGTGTTATCCCAAAATCATCGAGGAACGATAATTTCAATACAGAATCTGCTGATTTGGGCAATTACCAGTTAGTCGAACCTAATGATTTGGTAACTAACAAAATGAAGACTTGGCAAGGTTCAATAGCCGTAAGTAATTACAGGGGGATCGTAAGCCCTGCTTATTATATAATGTCACCAACAGACAGAGGCAGGGTGTCGCCACGATTTATCCACTATTTGCTGCGCAGCCCAGTTTATATCTCTCAATACAAGAGACTGTCCAAAGGTATCCGGCCTGGACAGTGGGACTTAGAGTATGAGCAATTCAAGGGCTTGGAGTTTCCGCTGCCGAACTATAAAACGCAGAAGCGGATTGCGAATTATTTGGACCAAGAAATTGCACGAATGGACCAACTTGTTTCTAAACAGCAGCGTCTCCTAGGCTTTCTGGAAGAAAAACGTCGCGCTACCATTACACATATTGTGACGCGTGGTACTAATCATGATGCTATTATACAGCCAACTAATGATCGATGGGTGACACACTTGCCACAGGGTTGGTCGGTAAGTAGACTGAAGTACTTTACAAGCTTAATTACAGATGGGACTCATACTACTCCGACCTACGTAGACAAAGGCATACCATTTCTCTCCATTAAGGATGTCTCATCGGGTAAAATTGATTTTTCAAATTGTAAATATATATCCGAAGATGAACATCGCATTCTTGCAAGACATACACGAATTGAAAAAGGCGATATATTATTTACCCGTATCGGAACACTGGGCATAAATGTTATTATCGACATCGACACGGTCTTTGATATATTTGTCAGTCTGGGATTACTAAAAATCATCCCCGGCTCAATTAATAAGAACTATCTAGTGTACTGCATGAATTCAGACTATTATTTCGGTTATATTCAGCAAGTTAAGGCCGGTGGTGATACAGCGGCGGCCAAATTTAATCTGAGGGATGTGGCAAACTCACCAATAATTGTTCCTACTCCAGCCGAACAGGATGACATCGTTCGGTATTTAGATAAAAAATTAGCAGCATTCGATAGGCAAAAAGAAAGTATAACCAAACAAATTACTCTGCTTAACGAACGGCGCATTAGCCTCATCTCGCATGCCGTAACTGGAAAGATAAAAGTATGACAACAGACCAAGTTAACGCTGCGATTGATAAGATGTGTGCAGACTTTATTGCAGTGTGTCCTCATTGCGAGTCGAAGGCACACCTCCAGCTTGTGCATAATGAGCACTACATTGCCCGTAATCGTGACCAATATAATTACATATTGTTCCGTTGTAAGCCATGCAAAAGACTTTCTTTACGCGTTTTTCACTCATATCAGAATCCATATAGTGATGATCAGAAACTGTCATTGAAGGAGTGGATTGCTCAATTTCCGTCTGGTGACACGACGCCTGATGAAAAATATACTGAATATGTTCCCGACGAGATACTGGGCGACTATTCAGAAGGGCTGGTATGTCTAGCCAACGGAGCGCCGAAGGCTGCCGTTAGCATGTTCCGGCGAGCAATTCAGGATGCGATGATTAATCTTGGGGCTAATCAAAAAGACGACCTAATAGATCAAATTAAGAATGTGGGCAGTCTCACCCAAGATATTAAAGATTGGGCACACAATATTCGTATTTTTGGTAACTGGGGTGTACATCCACAAGATGATATGCTAAAAGAGGTCACGCCTGAACTTGCAGCTGAAGTCAGAGACTTTGTTGATGAGTTTATGAACTATGTATATGTAATGCCCGGTAAGGTTCGCGTTGCGCGCGGCCGATATCAAAAAGATCCTGCGGAGTAGAATGTTAGACCTCAAAGAGACTAATTTTGAGCAATACATAACGAGCTATATCGTTGAAAAAAACGGTTATGTATTGCGTGGCGCAGATGAATCCGGACGGCCAGTTAAAGGTAAGGACTTCAATCGCGATCTAGCACTGGATGTAGAATTGCTAGGCCAATTTATCCAGAAGACACAACCGAATGAGTGGGCGCGTCTGCAAGAGATTTACGATGATCAGGCGCTCGAAGGTTTTGCCAAGCGTCTTGACCAACAACTAACACAATTAGGCGCACTTGAGGTATTACGTCAGGGTGTTACTGACCGAGGAGTGCACATTGATCTTATGTACCGCAAGCCAAATAGTGGCTATAACCCTGACGCTGAAGCACTTTATGCCGCAAATATCTTTAGTGTGATGCGCCAAGTTTACTTTTGTCCACGCGACGAACGTTCGGTGGATATGGTTTTATTCCTGAATGGCATTCCTGTAGCCACTTTTGAACTGAAGAACCAGCTTACAGGCCAAAACGTTGAACACGCAAAGCATCAGTACAAGACGGACCGTCAGCCAAATGATAAGCTCTTTGGCTTCAAGCGCGCGCTCGTCCACTTTGCGGTTGATAATAATACGGCCTTCATGACAACCAAAATTGATGGTATGAAGACTTACTTTTTGCCATTTAACCGAGGTAACAATAACGGTGCTGGCAATCCGCCGGTTGAAGACAAATTCGCGACACATTACCTCTGGGAGGATGTATTCACCAAAGACAGTCTAGCTGAACTGATAGCGCGTTTCATGCATGTAACGATTGAGAAAAAGAAGGACTCTAAGACGGGCCGTGTAATTAAGAAGGAGACTCTACTCTTCCCTCGATATCATCAGCGCGATGTAGTGCGAAAGCTTATCGCAGATGCTCGCGAGCATGGCGCAGGTAAGAATTATCTTATCCAACATAGCGCAGGTTCCGGTAAGTCTAACTCGATTGCATGGACGGCTCATAACTTGAGTGACTTGCATGATGAGCATGACCGTAAGGTATTTGATAAAGTCATCATCATTACTGACCGTCGCGTACTAGATAAGCAACTGCGTGATACTGTGAGTCAGTTTGAGCAGCAACGTGATGTGGTTAAAGGCGTAACGCGTTCGAGCGAACTACGGGAAGCGCTCGAAGATAAAACGAAGATCATTGTTTCTACCCTTCAAAAGTTCCCTGTAATCGTCGAGGATATGAGCAAGCTGCAAGGGAAAACGTTCGCGGTCCTTGTCGACGAAGCGCACAGTAGCCAAAGTGGTGAGAGCACAAAAGCCCTAAAGCAGACGCTTAGCAAGCTGGAGGATGCTGAAAAGCTTGACGAAGCAAACCTTGAGCCAGATCCAGAAGAAAAGTTTGCACTAGAAGCCCAGGCTGCTCGCGGTCACTTGCTGCACGTGAGCTTTCTCGCCTTTACTGCGACACCTAAAGAAAAGACACTGGAACTATTCGGTCAAAAGGGCTCTGACGGCCGGTATTATCCGTTTAGCCTTTATAGCATGAAGCAGGCAATCGAAGAGGGATTTATTCTTGATGTTCTGCAAAACTACACAACGCACAAGATGTACTTTGAGCTGGCGCAAAAGGCCAAAGAGGTTGACCCAGAGTTTGAGAAAAAGAAGGCATACCGTCTCGCAATAGCCTATGCCGACTTGCATGAACATGGAATCGAAAAGAAGGCCGAACTTATGGTGGAGCACTTCCGATCGCAAATCGGACGATTGATTGAAGGCAAGGCGAAGGCCATGATTGTTACTAAGTCCCGTCTTCACGCGGTACGCTACTTCTTAGCCGTGCGCGATTATCTGGCGCGGCGAGGCTATCCCGAAAAGGCTATAGTGGCATTTTCGGGTACGGTGATTGATGCAAGCCGCGGTGGAGTGGAATATACCGAAGCTAATATGAATGGTTTTTCGGAAACTGAAACTGTTGAGAAATTTGACAGTGATGACTATAAATTCCTCATTGTGGCAAATAAATATCAGACGGGGTTTGATCAGCCCAAGCTGGCGACTATGTATGTAGATAAAAAGCTGGGTGGTGTTGCGACCGTGCAGACACTGAGTCGTTTGAACCGCACTATGGGCAAAGCAAAGGATAGTGTCTTTGTACTTGATTTTGTTAATAGCGCCGAGGATATCCAGGCAGATTTTCAGCCTTACTACACCAGTACCATTTTGTCGGAATCCACAGATCCAAATATTTTGTACGATCTGAAGCGTGACATTTTAGCGGTTGGCGTATTTGGCGATGAGCAAGTGCGACAACACTACGGTCTGCTTATCTCGAATGATCAGAGCAATCAGGCGGTTGTTGCTGGGTTGCTTGATGAAGCGGTGCAAAGCTGGGGCGATCTTGATGACGAAGAAAAAGAGGAGTTTCGCGGTAAAGTGGTGGACTTTGTCCGTAAGTACGCGTTTATTGCCCAGCTCTTTGACTTCGGTGACGCTGCGCTTGAGCAGTTTTATGAATATGTACGTAACCTTGCAAAGAAATTGCCAAAGACAAAAGATCCGCTACCAACAGAGCTACTTGATTACATCGACCTAAGCTCCATAGCAATATCTAAGGGTAGAAAAAATGCCATCGGGCTCGTTGATGCAGAAACCGAACTTGATCCAATGAAGAGTAATTCTCGCTCCGGTAGGCCGCTTGATGAGATGGAGCGTTTATCACTAATAGTCAAAGGTATAAATGAGCAGTTCGGCTTGCCAGAAGGCATGGAAGAGGACGGCATGCTGCTTATCTCGCGCATTCGTGAACGTGACGATGTGAAGAAGGCGATCAGCAATAATCCAAAAGGTGCAGCGCGTGAGCACTTTGACGAAGTCATGCGCGAAGAGTTGATGAAGATGTTCCGTGAACGAGCGGACTTCTATAAAAAGCTTGACGACGATGTCGCGCTGCGCGAAACGATTGCGGATAAGGTTTTTGAAGAGCTGTATCGTTCGGAAGCTAATAAAGAATAATAGCTCGTTCAATATTACAACTTTCCTGAAAGACTGATCCGAACGCAAAGGGCTTTTAGCTAGACTAACTTTTGATTGTGGTGTGTTGAGGCAACTTGCGGCATGATAGCTCCATTAAATAAAGGAGGATTCATGCAAGCATTATCAAGGGCGATTATCTTTGCCCGCGTTTCAAGCAAATCACAAGAGGATGAGGGATACTCCTTGGACTCACAACTAAAAGTCCTGCGCAACTACTGCAAAAATAAGAGGCTAACAGTTGTAAAAGAGTTCCGAATAACAGAGACGGCATCAAAACAGCAGCGCCGCAAAGAGTTCCAGGAACTACTGTTCTATATCTCAAAGAATAAAATCTACCACTTCGCAGTCGAAAAGACAGACCGGCTTACGCGCAATTACAGGGACGCGGCTTACTTAGACGAATGGCTCGAAAAAGACGAACGGCGCATGCTACATGTGGTTAAAGAGAATTTGCAGCTTTGCAGTGGTTCCCGCTCGCACGCCAAATTCCTGTGGGGTTTTATGGTTGCCTGGGCAAAGCAGTATACCGATAACTTGCGCGAAGAAGCGATGAAAGGTTGGGCTGAAAAATTGGCTCAGGGCTGGCTGCCTGCCTCGCCGCCGGTAGGTTACATGACGGTCACTGAAGACGGCAAGCGCATACATATTCCTAATCCAGACACGATGTATATTGTCCGTCGTGTTTTTGAGCTGTACTTGCTGCCCGACCAGACCATAAAGACTTTGCGTGTCGAGATGGCAAAGCTTGGATTAACTACGCGAAAAGGGCGGCCGTTTAGTAAAAGTCAGGTAGCACGGATTCTAATTAACCCGTTTTACATTGGCATTAACCGATTTAACGGCAAAGAATACCCTGGCGCTCAGGAGCCGATACTCAGCAAGGAATTATTTAATGCCGTGCAACGCAAACTCCACAGGCGCGGAAAGTCGAAACTGCATAAACATGACGCTGTCTTTAAGGGTATGGTTCATTGTATCCAATGCGGCGCTATGATTACCTGGCAATTGCAGAAGCAGCACTACTATGGCACGTGCCAGCGCCGTATTGAAGAATGCAAGGGCAGGCACTGGCCGCGTCAGGACAAGTTAGAAGGTCGTCTCGTGGGCATGCTTGAAGAGGTGCAGGATCCGGGCGGCAAGATTCTGAAAAAGCTGAAGACCATCATTGAGATGGGGCGTTACCCGTATGTGGGCTTACACAGGGAGAAAATCATTGAATCACTGAACCGCCAGCTCAACCGCCTAGAGATTATGAAGGAAAAGCTCTACGACGATAAACTGTCGGGCGAGATATCCAGGCAGCGGTATCAAGAGAAAAATCAACTTTTAGCCGGTCAGATTGCTCAGATCCAAGACCGGCTTTTTAAATTGTATGAAGTGCAGGAAAGACAAAAGCCAAACACACTGGATCCAGACAACAAAAATCCGATAGCGCGGCTATACCTCAAAAGTACGCCAAATGAGAAGCGAATAATTATGGCACAACTGTTTATGCCAATGGAGTATGATGGCAAGGATGTACTATTGCAGCTTCGTTAGCTTTTAGACTTTTGGAATGCCTCGTAAAGATCATCCAGCGCGTCAGGATCGGTAAGCGCCATTCGGCGGTAGCTCGCCTTCATATAGTGCAAGATTTCAACTGCAAAATCGCGGTTGGCATTTTCTGGGTGGAAGACTCGCAGATAGCTCAGCATGCCTTCGATATCTTGTTCCGTAATTTTGTAGTCGCTCATCGTTGCTTCTCCTGGATGTGGCACCGTCAGTATAGCATGCATTGCCTGGGCAGGACTCGGCAATGTAAAGATTGCAAAATAGTACCAAATAGTGTATAAAATACTACATGCGCTCAGTTAAGAATGTTCGAGCATTGAAAGTAGGCGAAAAGTATTGGCCTGCTTATGCCGGAGAATACACTAGGGGTGACGGCAAAACCTACTTCCTAGATAATCCCGAAGCTGAAACAGTGGCATCACTTTACAATCTTAAAAATGTAAAGCTTCAGTTTGAGTTCTTCTGTTTTGCCTATCTATGGAAGTATCGGGATGTGCTGTTTTATGACAGAAATAAAGAGTATGCGTTGGCATTCAAGCGCTATATGGAGCTCCGGAATAAATTTGAGGCTCCCTGGTATCAGCAGGCGAAGCATGTCCTTCCTATCGAGTCACCAAGCATGCATCCATTCACAGATCATGGTGATCTTGATCTGGAGGTGATTAGAAAAGCTTTTGATGAGTATGCAGACTGTAGCTTCATCATTTACCGTGTCCCCTTATATGACGACCCCGAATGGAGCCGTCATAGTGATGAGTTAACCCCTCTGAGGGCGGCGAAGATTGAACGCTAAGCTTTTCTAACTGTGCACTTAATCGCTCAAGGCTCAGTGCCAAGGTGTTCCAGTTTTGACCCCGCAAGTTCACCAATTTAGGATATGCGATAAAAGACATGGACATCTATGTCTTTTATTTTGGATTTTCGTCAATGCCGGTCGCTACGTCCGTATTTGCTACTTGATGCCTCTGCTTTGGGGTATACTTGGCGTATGAAGATAGCTTTGAACGACCTCAGGGACAAAATGACCGATGTGCTTGGGGCTAAAGGCTACGCAGGGGCCGATATTCCATTTTTGATTGATATGTATTTGGGCGGTGAGCTGCGCGGGCACACGAGCCACGGTCTTGCGAGTTTTGTGAGCTTTGCAAAAGATGAGAAAATTGCGCTGGACGAGCCGGAGGTGCTCAAGGCTACCAATGCTTGCATTTATATAGATGCCAAATCAAACCCGGGTGCGCTCGTAGGTAAGCGGGCTGCCGACGAAGCGATTGCCAGAGCAACGAAAGAAGTAACCGGCATAGCGATTATCAAGAATATGGATAGCTGGCTGCGGCCCGGAGCTGTTGCTGAATATATCGCGGATCAAGGATTCGTAGCCGTGGTTATAAACAGCGGTGGCGGCGCGGCAATCGCTCCTCCGGGCGGTTACGACGCGGTTACCGGAACAAACCCGATAGCCTACGGCATCCCTACTGACGAAGGCTCGCTTGTGGTGGATATGGCTACCTCAAAACGCGCATGGGGTCAGGTGAGGTTGGCAAATAAATACGGCACCGATCTTCCTGCCGATACGTTTTACGACAGTGAAGGCAATGTAGCGCTCGATCCTGCAAAGGCTAATTCCGTAATGCCTTTTGGCGAGTACAAAGGCTTTTCGTTGGCGCTACTGGTAGAGCTATTGTGCGGTTCGATGCTCGGTATGGACACATTAGTGCAAAGCGACGCCGGAAATAAGTTTGGGCAAAAGATGCCTGAACGTGGCGCAATCATACTTGTTATTGACCCGGATCAAACGGTTGGTATCGATGCCTTTAGGCGGGCAAACTCAAGATACCTACAAAAGATTAGAGCAACCAGAGCTTTGCCGGGTAAAGAGGTGCGTATCCCCGGAGACAAGGCTGGTCGGGATAAGGCAGCAAAGCTCAAGGCGAATGAAATCGAATTGCCCGATGAGTTATGGGGCGAGATTCAAGGATTGTAGAATGGGTAAATATCTTATTTCTTTTCCCAGCGAAGCCATGGCGGCATTAACCGACGAAGAGTTGGCCGCTGCGGATGTAGAATCGCACGCCGTGATCGAGGAGGCAAAGGCCGCCGGCGTGTATGTATTTGGTGGTGGGATTGCTGAGAATGTCGCCCCTGTGCTTGTGTCTGCCGACGGCAAGATTTCCGACGAAATATATCCCGGCTCCAAGCTTACAGGCGGGTTTACCGTGCTAGAACTGCCGGATCGTCAGGCAGCAGAGGAATGGGCTCGCAAGATCGCCGCTGCTTGCCATTGCCCGCAAGAGCTACGCAAGTTCGGGTTCGACCCGGCAAACTAAGGGCAGAGGTATTTCTCTCTTGTAGCCTAGGGTGATGTGCGTGCTACAATAAGCGTAAGCATGGCGCGATTACCAGTTCCAGGTTCTGATGATGGTAAATGGGGAGAAATCCTCAATAATTTTTTATTGCAGGCTCATGATGACGAGGGCGCACTAAAGAGCGGCAGCGTTACAGGAGCAGCCTTGGCGAATGGTTCGGTAACGGCCGCCAAGCTGCACAGCGGCGTGAAGTCGACGCTGGATGCGGCATTATCTCAGGTAGTTTTAGATAAGCAGTGGGTAGTCGCCGGGCCAGTTAATGTGGCTGCGGTGGATGTTGATTACATTGTTCCGGCTTTTATCTCTCTGCCTGCCGGTGCGACGGCAGTTATTACCGGCGTGCGGGCGCGAATACGAAGCGGCACGAGCGCTACTTTGCGAGTAACGCTCAACGGTACGCCAGTTTCGGCGATAGGGTCGGTAACGGCAACGACGTCTGGTGCGGCTGTGAGCGGACTTTCTGTTTCGATAGCCGACGGTGATCTTATTGCGCCTGTAGTAGACAGCACTTCTGGCAGTCCTCAGAATTTAACCTTGCAGATTACGTACAGGGTAACGGCGTAGCATATGGCTCGGCAGTGGAGGCAGGGTTCCATCGATGGTGGCGGGTTTATTACATCTGTAGCGATCGATCCTTTTGGCTCGGGCGTGCTGCTTTGCGGCGGTGATGTTTCGGGCGTGCACCGTAGTGTGGGTTATGGCCGGCGCTGGTCCGACCGTAACGGCAACCGCAGCACGGTCAACAGCCTAAAGGTGGCTTGCCTAAAGTGGCACCCCACGGTCGCCGGTACGGTGTATGCGTGTATCGGGCTGAGCGGCAACGGCGCATGGAGCGGTATGTACCACACCACAGATTATGGGGTGACGTGGTCGCAGCTGTCGCCAACACCCAAGTTTGCGGCCAATCGGAATGCGGCGGCCGGGATTCCTTACCCTTGGCCGCGCAGTGTGGGTAATCTGTTAGAGTTTGTCGACGGGGTGATGTACACCGGAACCTTTAAGGATGGATTAATGCGTAGCGCCGACGGCGGCGCTAACTGGACAACCATTGCCTTGGGGAGCGGACCGCACTACATACGAAGCATTACGCAAGACCCGGCGGTGCCTCATCGGCTGTTTGTGGCGACATATAAGGACACGACCGGAGGTGTTTATCGGATAGATAACGCTAACTCCGGTAGCCCAACGGTAACTGCGCTTACCAACTCGCCCGCGGAGTGCGAAGGGTTAATCGTGCTAAACGGCACGCTATACGCGGCGGCTGGCGGCGGCATTTTTTCTAAGCCATCTGACACTGCGGACAGCGCCTGGACAACGCGGCTGGCCAACGGTAGTAAATGGATCGAGATCACCGGCTACCATAGCGGCGGCACAACGACCTTGTACGCAGGTGCATATAAAGGGGCATTGGGCAGTAACGGCAAGTACGATAACATTATGCGCAGCACCGATGGCGGCGCTACCTGGACCGGCATTTTGCAGTCCGCCACGATATCCTTTACCTCGTTAGAGCGCCAAAGTCAGTGGTGGCTGGCGACTGTCAACCCGCTATCTATGTTGGGTGGCAAGCGCTACACATGCAATCAGATTGCGATTGACCCAACCAACCCTTACCGTATATGCGTCGGTGGAACTCACGGTGTTTGGACGACCGAAGACGGCGGCGCTCATTGGTATCCAGCCGTTCGCGAGCTGGGCGCTTCGATCAACCAGATGGTCCAGATAGACGGTGGTAACGCACTCGTGTCGGACGCCGACTGGAACTTTATCCGCTCGTCCAATCTCTTTCTTGACCAGGCGGGCGTAATGGGCAAAGAGGTTCCGACAGACGGCTACTCGATGACATCTGACGGCACAAATTGGTACATCGGTAGTGGTAACAATAAGACGACCAATCAGGGCGGATCGATATATCGCTACACAAACTTTACGACGGTAAGCCGCGATAGCAGCTGGGATTTAGCGGGCGCGACTAGTTCGGCTATGGATCACTTTGGCCGGACGGTATCTAATGGCTGGGGAACGGCTGACATGGGCGGCACGTGGACGGCGGTATCTGGCGCAAACAACAGGCTATCGGTGGGTAGCAACCGGGGCGTGATTGATACCTCGATGGACAACGCGCTACACCAGCAGCAGCTTAATAGCGTAACGATGACGGACGTCTTTGCCGAGAGCGTTGTGCAGTTTGATCGTATTCCGACCGGTGGATGGGTCGAGGCGCGGCTGGTGGTGCGCGCCGACAGCACCGCAGCAAGCTTTTATGCCGCTACTGTGCGTTTGGATGCCCAAGGCGTAGCTACGCTCTACATTCGCAAACTTATTAGCGGCAACACGTACATCATCGCGCAGACGACCATCACCGACGGCTACACTCCCAGCGCCGACATTTACGTGACCGCCCTGGCGCTTAACAACACCATATCGGCTACCGCACAGCTGCTTGGCGACACCGTGGACGAGCAAACTACCACCAGCTACACCGATGACGGCGTTACGCGCGGCGCGGTAATTACAGGCGGTTCGCCCGGACTTGCGACCACCAGACAATCAGGAACAAGCGGCGCAATTATACGTTTTGGATTTAGCGAGTGGCAGTCGCTAAGCGATAGCGGCATCGCCGGGGCGTGGCCGGTTGGCATGGCAACAGGCAAGCAGGGCGGCGACACTATCATGGTTGCGGCGGCTCAGGGCAGGGGGCTGTGGCGAAAAAATATAACCACAAACTCTAGCTGGTCGCAGGTGAGTAGTGCCTGCGGCGCTACGCTGCCCTCCAACAAGCGTCTGCCAATCGCGTGGTCAAAAGTAAATGCCGACACCGTGTGGGCGTTTGACCTCAATGCCGGCGTGTATCGATCGACAGACTATGGCGCCACCTGGTCGTTGGTGTGGGCAATTACCGGGGACTCTAATTATTATCGTGGCTGGATTGTTGCAGACCCCACCGACGGACAAGTGGTATGGATAGTGACCGACAACGGATTTTACAAAGTTACCAATGCGCGCAGCGGCACGTGGACGGCAACGCCGCTTAGCGTGGCTTATTCGCCGGGCCCAATCGCAGCTGCTCCTAACGGCGACATATATATTGTTGATGTAACCGATGGTTCGGCATCTCATCCTCCGGCTTTGTGGCGCTCACGCGATCATGGCGCAACATGGCAGGATATTGCCGACGATACCTTTCGTAACGCCGCCATAATTCCTCGCGACCTAGCAGCTAAATCGGATGGAACAGTGTTGGTAACGACCAATGGCAACGGTGTGCTTGTCTATGCATCGGTCGCGACGCGGCAGCATATCGTGTAATCCCGCGTGGGTATTACTTGGATTTAACAGCGGCAACAACGCGGGCAGGGATATCGCCGTGCTCGACAACGGCGATCTCTTCGGCGTTGTGGGATTCAAAAGCTTTGCGAATCTCGTCCTCTTTCACATGCTTGTCTTGCACGCCCAGCAAAATGCCGCCGGCAGCGATGATCGATTGGTGTCGCTCGGCCGAGGCGCGTGGAATGCCCAAGCTTACCAGCGCGCCAATCAATCCGCCGGCCGCAGCGCCGATTGCGCCTCCGGCAACAGTAGTCAGGGCAACCCACCCCAACCCAACCAGCGCCACAACAGGGCCGGTTACAAACAATCCGGCGGTAGCGATTGCACCTGCAATCAGCCCGGCCAAGCCGCCTGTAGCACCGCCAATCGCTGCGCCCTCGGCAGTAGTTGTGCGGTCTACGGCGCGGGTGGGCTCGCCCTTTGTCTCTACGGGCACGTCCATCTCGCCCTTGCCAATAACCGAAAAGTCATCTTTGGCCACGCCCGCAGCCTGCAGCTCTTTGATCGTCTTGTCGGCATCTGCGCGGTCGGCAAATGCCCCGAGGATTAGTTTTGCCATAGTGTCTCCCTTTCTTTTAATCGGCCTTCCAAAGCCACCGTCGCAAGCTGGCCTTGCGCTGCTCCCACTTGCTTGGGTGATTGCGAAAATCCAACCGGCTCTTGCCCAGGTCGGTCTCAAAGTAAATGTCTTGGTCGTCCCGTTGGACTGTCTTGTTGTTAGTGCGCCCCGGACCAAGCCGATACCTTATTTCTCGTAATCCGCTCCCAAGCCGGTTTTGTATCCTCACCCGCACACGCTGCAAAAGCAGATCGAGGTTCTGCGGATCCGCCATAATCACCTCCTATTGGCTCCACTACATAGACCCATACGGGCATACTAGCTTAGCGGTATGGTGGGGGCTATGAATTTATTGACATAATATGGAGGGTTGTACGATCCACTGTGATGGTTGTGGGGTCAGTAATATGGGAGCGGAGGTTTCGTATACGTATGACATTAAAGAAGTATGTGGACGTACCTCAAAGGTAGCTTTAAGTTCATATGTAGGTATGTGTATCGATCAGGACTGTTCGAACTTTATACGAATAAAGTGACGGGTTGTTTAAGTTAGTGAAGGGTCAGCTTTCATCGTGAAGTTTGTCTAAGTGCGTAGAAAGAGAAAGACCCAGCTAATTTAGCTAGGTCTATCGGCTCGCGACCGGTATGGGTGCGAGCCGCTTGGCTCGCTTAGTTATCATTATACGTGCCTCGCGCGGGGTGTCAACTATTTATATAAGAGAAAACCGCCTTGGAAAGGCGGTCCTCCGACCTCGCCACTGATTTATACCCATACCGGTCGCGAGCCGGTTAAAGCTTTTATCAGGTAGCGCTACCTTAGCGAAGTCTCTCCAAATCGATATTGGTAACATCGCAGGATATACATATGATACCATACGGATTAGTTGCGCTGTCAAACAGAAGGACTTGACAAGGTATGTAAAATAAACAACAGTTTATCCCTGGTAATTGCGTGTTTGTAGTATTACGCTATAGATTATTGGAACCCAATGCGACATTCAGTTAAAAATTCGACACTCAGAACATTGTGATTTTTGTTTGAGCAAGGTTTTAGCTGTGGTCGATTCATTCGCAGGTCTCTCGGGGCTGGGCGAAAGGGCAAACATCCGTTACCGCTCGGGTTTAATACTGAGTCGTACTTCTTAGAATCAGGTGAATCGCTATCTGTCCACTGGCAAAAAATTCACTGAATCTCGAATCGTTTGGATACTGTAGGGAGGTGCACGACATTGTTCTATTCGGCGATAATGTTTGCTGCTACAAGATCTCTCCGCCTGGCAACAACTGCTCAGTACAATCGCCTAGCACTCGCGCCATAGCGTCGCGCTCAGCCTGCGTTACCCATAGCTGATATTTTTGCTTTACGGCTATTTGCCTAGCTACGTAGCGGCAGCGGTAGGGTTTGTGGGGTGGCAGCCACGTGGCGGCGTCGCCATCGCCTTTTGCTGTGTTGGTGGGGCCGTCTACGGCTAGTAGGTTGAGGGGGTCGTTGGCAAATTTTTGCCTGGTTGGTTTGTCTAACTGCTGTGCGCCTTTTTGCCAGGCGTCGGACAAGGCGACAACGTGGTCGATCTGTATTTTAGAACTGCTGCCGGGGCCGCGCACAAAGGCGATGCTGGTGCCGGTGTAGGGGTCCTGGGCAAGTGTGCCGGATTGTACGGTGCAATCGGTGGGCGATACAAACTGTACGTCTATTAGGTCGCGGGCAAGGATGTGGTTGCGTACGTCGCAGTTGCCAACGGTGTCCCAGCCGGATCCAAACTGCGATCGGCTGTAGTCTGTTTTTGGGGCGCGGCCTTTTATTGCCAGCGCTGCCAAGGCGTCGATGGCTCGTTTGCTGTCGCCGGGGGCGACATCTTGTGTGGTTGTCTCTTGCAAGACGGGCTGATCTGGCGCCAAATAATCGCGTATGCCGCCATATGCCGCGCTGGCGGTAACTGCCAGGGCAACCAGCAGTGCTACTGCTAACCTTCGTTTGCGTTCCTTCATGCGTCATATTGTATGGCATGGCAGCCGCGCGCCAAACAAATATGTGCCGCGTGTTTGATTCTATTTGCAAGTGGAGTAAAATAATGGTAATGAACACAACACATCAGGTGCCACAGGTACCCATCGCATCTTTTAAACGAACTAAAATTATTGCGACTGTTGGGCCGGCTACCCATAGTTACGAGGCAATCCGCGGCATGATCGCGGCCGGTGCCAACGGTATTCGGCTTAACTTTAGCCACGGCACCAACGAAGACCGTCTAGAGCAGATTCCGTGGATCCGCCGCGCCAGTCAAGAGCTGGGCAAGCCGGTGGCGATTATCCAAGACTTGCAGGGGCCAAAGATTCGCTTGGGCGAGTTTGAGGGCGTGATTACCATTCAGGCGGGTCAGCACCTGGGCTTTGCATACAAGGCCGACTATGAGCAGACTGGCCACATCCCAACCCAGTACGACCTAAGCAAAAAGGTGAAAGCGGGCGAGCGCCTGTACTTGTACGACGGCAAGGTGCGCACCAAGGTTACCTCTGTGCGCGACGGCGTGGTATATGCCAAGGCCGACAACGACGGCATTATTATCAAGCGCAAGGGTATTAACCTGCCAGACACCGACTTTGGCGGCGACATCCTAACCAAAAAAGACATGGAAGACATCGCCTTTGGTGCGACCCAAGACATCGACTACGTGGCGCTTAGCTTTGTGCAAACCGCCGACGATGTGCACCGTTTGCGCAAAATTCTTAAGAGTCACAACAGCGACACACGAATTATCGTCAAGCTAGAGACCAGCGCAGCTGTCGAGAACTTAGAAGAGATTGTAAAGGCGACGGACTCTGTTATGGTGGCACGCGGCGACCTAGCCGTAGAGACTCCTGCCGAGTCGGTGCCGGTTGTGCAGCGCCGTGCGATTGCTCTAGGGCAGCGATACTCTAAGCCAACGATTGTTGCGACGCAGATGCTTTTGAGCATGGTCGACATGCCAGAGCCAACGCGCGCCGAAGTGTCCGACGTTGCTACTGCTGTGTTTATTGGTGCTGACTGCGTGATGCTTAGCGACGAAACAGCCATGGGCAAATACCCGATCGACGCCGTTAAGACCATGAAGCGCGTCCTTACTTATGCCGAACAGCACCCGCCGTTTAAGTCCGTATACCCCGACGAGCGCGAGCACACCATGCAATACGCCATTAGCAGTAGTGCCATTAACTTGGCGCAGAACATCAGCGCGACTGCCATCGTGGCCGAGACCAAGTCCGGTGCTACCGCCCGCGACATCGCTTGCCAGCGCCCTAACGTGCCGATTATTGCAGTAACCGACCAAGACCGCGTTGCCCAGCAGCTTACGCTTGTATATGGCATCAAGAGCTATGTCAGGCCGGTATCGGCAGAGGCGGCACAACGTCTGACCGAGTGGTTGCGCGATGAAAAGGTGCTCAAGAGCAAAGATGTAGTTATTACCGTGTCGGGTCGTTACCCCGGCGTTGTGGGTACCACCGATACCATCAAAGTTCGCGTTCTGGAATAGTTTCTCGCTCGGATTAATAATCAAAACGACATGTCATGCGCATGTTGCGGTATCGCATATTTGCGTGCCGCGCTATAATCATAAGCATGTTTACCAAAAAGACTATCCGCGATATCGACCTTGCAGGCAAACGTGTGTTGCTACGAGCCGACTACAACGTGCCGCTCGACAATGGGCGCGTGGCATCCGATTACCGAATTACCCAGTCGATTCCGACTATTCAAGCGCTGCTAGAAAAAGACGTGCGCCTAGTGATTTGCTCGCATCTGGGTCGGCCGGAGGGCAAGCGCGATCCTAAGTACAGCTTGCGCCCGGTCGCGGATGTGTTGAGCCGTTTGCTTGGGCAAAAGGTTGCATTTGCAGACGACTGCGTTGGTGATGAGGCCCAAAAAGCCGTTAATGACCTAGCGCCCGGGCAGGTCTTGCTGCTAGAAAACTTGCGCTACCACCCCGAGGAAGAGGCAAACGATGACACGTTTGCCCAAAAACTCGCATCCTACGCCGAGGTGTTTGTGCAAGACGGCTTTGGCGTGGTGCACCGTGCTCATGCCAGTACCGACGCCGTGACGCGGCACTTGCCGAGCGTGGCCGGTTTGCTACTCCAAAAAGAAGTAGATATAACGACAAATGTTATGAGCAATCCCGAGCGCCCACTGGCAGCAATTGTGGGCGGTGCCAAAATTGCCGACAAGATAGATATCCTTAACAAGTTTATTGATTTGGCGGACTTTGTGGCGATTGGCGGGGCGATGGCTAATACCTTCCTCGCTGCCCAAGGGCTTAAGATTGGCAAGAGCAAGTATGACCCGGGCGAGCTAGAGTTAGCTCGCGAGATCATTGCAAAGGCAGATCAGAAGGCAAGGACATCGAAGTTTGTATTTTATCTGCCGCGCGACGGCGTGGTTACGACCGAGATTAGTAAAACCGCGCCGACGCGGATTGTCGATTGGGACACCGCATTGGTGAGCGAGATTGAGCATTACCCCAAAAAGGTTCCGCGCGAGGCGCATACAATTGCTGCTAACGAGATGATGGTGGATGTCGGACCGCTTTCGGCTATGTTTATTGCCGGTGGCGTACAATTGGCACGGACAGTTATTTGGAACGGCACGCTTGGCGTCACCGAAACTCCTGCGCTGCATGGCCCCGTGGGCCCATACGCACGCGGCACGGAGTTGCTTATCGATGCTCTTACCGGTGAATTTGGCGTCAAACCTTATGTATTGGTAGGCGGCGGCGATACCGTTGGCTACATCGAGCAGCGCCAGCTGACTAAGGCATTTAACCACGTCTCTACCGGCGGCGGTGCCGGGCTTGAGCTTATGGCCGGCCGGTCGCTCCCGGGCGTAGATGCTTTGCAAGATGCGTAATGTGCGCAGAATATTCATTTCTTATGATGCTTATGGTAAGCTAAAGAAAAGTTAGAGGGTACGTAACGTGACGCAGAAATTTCTGATTGTCGGCAACTGGAAGATGCATCTTAATGTGTCGCAGGCGAGCTTGTTGCTGCACCGATTGCAAGACAAGATTCGTGTACACCGTAATATAGAGATCGTGTTGGCGCCGCCAATGCTCGATCTTCAGCCGCTAAGCCTGCAAGTCGATCGCCGTAAGTTCCGTTTGGCCGCCCAAAACGCTTACCAAAAGGACGAAGGCGCCTTTACGGGCGAGGTGTCGTTTACGATGCTGCGTGACCTTGTGCATTATGTCATTGTCGGACACTCCGAAAGGCGCCAGTATTTTGGTGAGGACCTACCTATGATTCGCGAAAAAATCGGTGCTGCTATCCGTAACGAAATTAGTCCGATTTTGTGTGTGGGCGAGACCCAGCACGAGCGCAAAGAGGGAATGACCACGCGCGTATTGCACGATCAGGTTACGACCGCACTGTCTAACCTGACGGCTCGCGAAGTCAGCGAAGTTGTTATTGCCTACGAGCCTGTGTGGGCGATCAGTACATTTGGCGGCATTTTGGCAAAGCCGCAGGATGCCGAAGAGGCAATTGCCTACATTCGCAGTCAGGTGACTCATCTGTACGGCGACCGAGTTGGCCGTAGTATGCGCGTGTTGTACGGCGGTAGTGTTGACGATCAGACCGTTCGCGGCTACCTAGAGATGGAAGGCTGTGACGGCGTGCTTGTTGGCGGCGCCAGCATCAATCCGTATAAATTTTCGGGAATAGTTGAGGCTGCGCATCGCTTGCAAACGGAGATTCGGGAGAGCTAAGCATGACAGACAAAAAGGGCGACGCTAAAAAGCCGGCAACTCGCAAGCCGGCTGGAGGCGTGTTCGATGTGAGCCGCCCCGGCAAGACGCCGGCTCATCCGACCTCTCGCCCGGTGATCATAGGTCACAAATCTTCGGCTGCCGCAGCGCAGGCAGCGGTAAGCGGTATTGGCGAAGCCAGCCCCGCCTCGGCTCGGCGCAAAATCCAGATCACGCCAACCGGAGATCTTCGTGTCGAGACTGTGCAGACCCGAAAGGTGCAGATTAGCGAACCGGACTCAGCTACAGAAACTCAACAAGTTAAGGATGCTGACGGAACGCCCGTAAGTCAAAGAGACCAAGAGGCTTTGGCGACGGCAGCGCTGGACGCCGTAACTGGTCCTCCGGATCTGTCTGAGGTAGAGGAATCCAAACTTGCAGAGGTATCGGGGCTTGCAGCGCAGCCTGATAAGCTTGAACCTGCGGCGACCGAGTCCGAACCCCAAGACGTAGCGCCGGTAACAGAGGTCCAAGACATGAGCACGGTCGACGGTGTACCAGAAGTATCGGAATCGCAGGCGGCAGTTGTCGAGAAAGACGAAACGACTTCAGAAGAAGAGACCGTTCCTAAAGAAGCGGGTCCTCAAGAAGAGCAGTCCCCGGTCCTTCCTGGTACAGAAGCAGAAGATCAGGATGAAGACGTCGACCAGCCCAAGCCCGAACCACATATCGAGCCACTGTTTGATGACTCCGGCGCAATTACATCTCGTCGCAAGCAAGAGAAGCGCAAAAGCGGCGTACAAACCTTTTTGATGTTTGTCTTGATCGTGATCCTGGCTGCGGTTGCAGTAAATATCGCCCTGGATCTAGAGCTCTTTACCGCGCCAAATATCCCTCACACGGACTTTTTATAGTAGGTTTTGTCGTCCCTTGTTTAGTTGGTCTTGATTTTTGAAAGAGTAAGAAGGTAGTTGTTGTCGGGCGTGATGGCTTGCATTACGTTGAATCGATTGCGATCGAAAAGGTTGATAACGCCAACCATGTCATTGTGCCAGTGGCGCCATATCAATATAGGTTTGCCCTTTCGAAGCTCTACTTTACGGTTGCCTGACGGGAGCTCGAATGCGATATTGATATCCTTTTTAGGAATGATGCTCGTGAATCTTCCGCGCTGGATTTCGTCAAATTCTTGGCTGACGTCGTAGAGGTCGTCATCAATATTTAATAGGTCTAGGATTAGTTTCTCTTGCAATGAGAGCTTTTTGTTTACGGGTTCATCGTAGTCAAAGTGGCGCCTGGTTATTGGGCTGTCTAGGTAGCCGCTGTACGCAAGTACATCGTTCGTTCCCATGCTGTTATTGATGGTTTGCAGTACCTGATTTGGCGCACGGAAGTTGCTGAGCGTACCGCCGAACAGACATACAATATTCACAACTTCTTCCTCGTTGGCGTAGCTTTCTACTAACAGGTCGTTGAATCGCTCGTAGGATATGTCGCGGACGTGAGTTTCGAAGGTAAGACTATCACCAAACCATTCCCTCATGTTCTGACCAAGTATGTCCAGCATGCTTTGGCTTATGTCGATTGCTATGTATCGACCGAGTTTTTTCTGCCCGATCAGACGCTCAAGCGCTGCACGTACGGGAAGCCCGTTGCCAGGTCCGAGGTCTACTACGTTTATCTTTTTTGCGTTTGGAAACAGCAGGTCAAAGCTGTCGCTGACTTTGTCGAACAGGTCAATGGTGCGAGTGAGCATGTTCGGTGAGGATTCTTGCGATTGTCTTGTCGCGTAGCGGTTCCAGGATGTCGAACCGCCATCGACGTAGGTGTACTGTAGGGGTACTTCTTTGTGTATGACAAGGCTCGAAATAATATCGAGTATCTGGCTGTTGTCGTATTGCTTATAGAAATCTGGTTTTGGGGACACCGTTATAGCGCCTCGGGTATTCTTAAACTTTTTGCCGCGCTCGACAAGTTCTTCTATAATTGCGGTGTTTTTTGTGACGTTGGCGATATAGGAACGGCCGCGTTCTTCGTGAAGTTGGAGTTCGAGTTTTCCGGCTTCTGCGGCGTCAATCCAGTTGCGGACTGACTTTTCTGAAACGTGGTAGAGCCTTGCTAGTTCTGTGTTTTTGAAATATTTCATGCCTGTTTACCCACACATATCCCAAATTAATATTATTATGAGCGCTTGCGAAATGCCTAGACGTAACATGTAAGTACGCTACATTCCGCTTGGAGAGGATAGTCTGTCAGTGCGGCACAAACAGAACCCCACCCAATGTACCTTCCAGGTCCGTTTATTAGCGGATCTCTGACTATAATTATATACCCGTAATGAGGGGTTTGCAAGTGGAGCGAAAGTATGACAAGACAGGTTTGCGAATCACGCCCTGCAAATAGCGGTCAGCTTTACAACGCTTGTGCCGCACTGGTTTTGTTACAATAAAGTTCGTGCAACAAGATCTGCTGACCGGTCTTAACCCCGAGCAGCGGCGGGCGGTCGAAACGACCGAGGGTCCGCTGTTGATTCAGGCCGGTGCGGGATCGGGTAAAACCAAAACGCTGACACACCGGATCGCGCATATTATTGCCAGCGGTAGGGCGACGCCTTTTAACATCTTGGCCGTAACATTTACCAACAAGGCCGCCAAAGAGATGCGCGAGCGCGTGGCTCAGCTGGTCGGTCAAAATGCCCAGAACCGCAGCTTTATGCCGTACATGGGCACATTCCACGGTATTTGCGTAAGGATTTTGCGGCAAGACGGCGAGCATATCGGCGTGCCGCGTACCTTTGTTATTTTTGACGAGAGTGACCGCCAGGCAGCTGTCAAGCGCGCCAGCAAACAGCTAATGATAGACGAAAAGACGTTCCCGGCCAGGGTGCTGAGCGGCATTATCAGCAGTGCCAAAAACGACATGAGTAGTCCGGCCGAATTTGCGCAAATGGCGGGCTCTAGCCCGGCGCAGCGCGCGGCCGCTCAGGTGTACCCGCTGTACGAGAAGGCGCTCAAAGAAGCGGCGGCACTGGATTTTGACGACCTTATCTCGCGCACAGTGCACATGCTGCAAACTCAGCCAGAGATCCGCAAAAAGTGGCAGACGCAGTTTAAGTACATCATGATCGACGAGTATCAGGACACAAACGCAGCCCAATATAAGTTGGTAAAACTTTTGACAAGTGCAAACAGAAACATCGCCGTTGTGGGCGATGACTGGCAGAGTATTTACAGTTGGCGCGGTGCGGATTTTCGCAATATTCTTAATTTTGAAAAGGATTATCCAGACTGCGCCGTTATTAAGTTGGAGCAAAATTACCGTAGCACCAAGCATATCCTTAACGCGGCACACACAATCATTACCAAAAACCTGCAGCGCAGCGACAAAAAGCTATGGACAGATGCGGGTGACGGTTTGCCGGTGCAGATGCTGCAAGTCGGCGGCGAGCGCCAAGAGGGCGAGGCGATTGTGCGGCGCATCCGCAACGCGGTAGATGGCGGCTACCGACATTACAATCATTTTGCGGTTTTGTATCGAACCAACGCGCAGAGTCGGTCGGTCGAAGAAACGTTTATTCATTACGGCATTCCGTATCGCATTGTCGGTGGTCAGCGCTTTTATGACCGCAAAGAAATCAAGGACTTGCTGGCGTACCTACGGCTTATTTACCAGCCCGAGGACCGTGTTAGCTTTGCGCGTATAGCCAATGTACCGGCGCGAGGCATCGGTGCAAAATCTTTAGAAAATCTATTTTTATGGCAAGAGGCCAATGGGCTAAACCTACAGCAGGCGCTAGAAACTATTAAATCTTCGAGCGCAATTACCGCTAAGGCCAAGGCGGGGTTGGTCGACCTGGGCGAGATGCTGGCGCGCCTGCGCGAGCTTATTGATACTACACCGCCCGCTGGGATTATCGACTCGCTGGTGCGCCGTCTGGATTATCTTAAGTTTTTGGACGACGGCACACCTCAAGGCGAATCCCGCCAAGAAAACGTCAAAGAGTTAATAGGTGTGGCACAAGAATATCAGGACGAGGGCCTAGGACTGTTTTTGGAGGAAGTCGCGCTGATAAGTGACGTCGACCAAGCCGATTTTGACGGTAATGCCGTGACGCTAATGACGCTGCACGCGGCAAAGGGCCTAGAGTTTCCGGTCGTGTTTATGGTGGGCATGGAAGAGACGATCTTTCCGCACAGCCGCGCGCTGTATGATGCGTTCGAGATGGAGGAAGAGCGGCGTCTGTGCTACGTTGGGATGACGCGTGCCCGCGAGGAGTTATACATGATTTACGCCACCAGTCGCTTGCTATACGGCGGCGCGCAGCATAACCCGCCGTCGCGCTTTTTGGGCGAGATCGATGCCGAGTTCCAGCCAGCCAGCGACGTGGCGATGTACGGTTCGTCAGGCGGGTTTGGAGATCGCTATTCCCGCGAAGCACCCGAGCCGATTACATTCGGCAGTACTAACGACACATCGAATGTAAGTGACGAACCGCGTTACGTGCCCGAGCTAAACGAGGGCGATGGCATCAAGCACCCCACATTTGGCGTGGGCACGGTCGTAGAATTAGACGGCGACAACGCAACAATCTACTTTAAGGGCAAAGGAACCAGAAAGCTTAATATCGCCTTCGCCCCGATCGAAAAGTTATAGCTCAATCACGTATCGCTAAGGGGGGTATAATTACAGTATGCGTCAGTTTTTACAGGTGGTTGGCCGGGTTCTGTTTTTTGTCGGGTGGCCGGCATTTTGGATGTATCACCGGGTTGTGCCGGGGCGGACGCGTGTTGTGCTGGTGCACGGCAGCAAAGTGTTGGCTATGAAGCAATGGATTAGTGATGGCATGTGGGGTCTGCCCGGGGGAGGGCTGCATAAGGGCGAAGATCCGGCAGACGGCGCTGCGCGCGAAGTGTACGAGGAAACGGGTATCAAGATAAACCCTGATAAACTGTGGCCGCTCGGAAAGGCGGTGCACCGCCGTTATGGCTTGCGCTTTGAGTACCATATGTTTGCGGCGGCGGTGTCGTCATCTAAAGTTCACGCTCAGTGGTACGAAGTTGCAGAATTGGCATGGAAGCGCCCCGAGGATTTGCGCAGGTCGGATACGTCGCTCGACGCACTTAATGTACTGCGCGTCGTTCGCAGTAAGACATCTTTGTTACAATAAACATATTCGATGAGCAAAAAAATACTTCCGCTCAAAAAGCATTACTCGCTCCGCCAAGAAGACAAGGGGCGCAAGGTCCGCGCCATCAAGCACGCGGCTAAGCGCGCTGCACGCCATCCGTATGTCGCCGTGCCGTTTGTGACCGTGTCCGTACTGATGCTGCTGAGCGTAATCGTGATTTTGATTGTGGGCGGAGGTAAGCCGCATTTACGGTCATCGGATACGCATGTTGCAATCATAAATTACGACAAGCAGACGCACACTTTGCCGACGCGAGAAAAAACTGTGGGCGATATTCTGCACCGAGCCGAAGTTCCGATGCGCGATGGTGATGTCGTAGAGCCAGGACTTGATACAGAGGTCGTGAGCGATAATTTTCGGATAAATGTGTACCGCGCGGTGCCGGTCACGATTGTTGATAATGGCAAAAAGACTTTTGTTTTTTCGGCTGCCAAGACGCCGCGAAGTATTGTAAAACAAGCGGGGATCGAGGTTTATCCCGAGGACCGACTAGACATGTTGCCGGTCGATAATTTTTTGGTCGAGGGTTCGATAGGCGAGCGCGTCGTAGTCCGCCGGGCGACGGCCGTTAATCTTAATCTGTACGGCACACAACTGACGTTGCGCACCCAAGCAGAGACGGTTGGTCAGCTATTGGCCGAAAAGAACATCAAGCTGGAACCGGGTGACACGCTCCAGCCGAGTGCCGAAACACGGCTTAAGACTAACGATCAGGTATTTGTATTGCGTGGTGGAGTTGTGATCGAGACTGCCGAAGAAGAAATCCCGATGCCGCGCGAGGTGGTCGAGGACGCCTCACTGTCGTTTGGTACGCAAGTGGTTCGTCAGCAAGGAACGACCGGACGGATGCTTGTGACATATGAGGTTAACCCTGTGACCGGCGAGCGCCGCAAAATCCAGGAAGTGCCGGTTGTCGAGGCGGTTCCGCATATTGTCGCCCGCGGTAAGGCCGTACAAATTCCAAGCGACAAACAGGCGGTCATGGCCGCCGCCGGAATTGCTCCGTCCGATTACGCCTACGTCGACTTTATCATGAGTCACGAGTCCGGCTGGTGTCCAACAAAGGTTCAAGGTCAGTATGGCTCCTGTCCGCCGTACGCCCCCGAGACCATACCAACCAACAGGGGTTACGGCTTGGGTCAGGCGACTCCGGGCAGCAAGATGTCGTCGTTCGGCGCGGACTGGAAGACCAACCCGGTCACGCAGCTTAAGTGGGCGGTTTCTTACGTAAATGGCCGGTACAAGAGTTGGCAAGCAGCATATGATCACTGGCAAGCCAAGCGATGGTGGTAAGATAAGAAGATCATGATCGATTCACCCAAGACTAAAAAATCACTTGGCCAGCACTGGTTGCACGACGAAGCCAGCTTGGACGCGATGGCAGACGCGGTCGGTGTCGGTGCGGATGACACGGTGCTCGAGATCGGTCCGGGGCCCGGTGCATTGACTCAAAAACTCGTGCAGCGCGCCAATCAGGTCGTCGCCGTAGAGTTTGATGCAGATCTGGCGCGTGATCTGCCTGGCCGCGTCAAAGCCGATAACTTGCAAATTGTGCAGCAGGATATCCTAAAGTTCGATCTTACAACCTTGCCAAAGGGCTACAAAGTGGCCGCTAATATTCCATATTATTTGACAAGCAACTTGTTGCGGGTATTGTGCGAGAGCAACAATCCGTTCTCGCGCGCCGCGTTGCTCATCCAAAAAGAGGTAGCCGAGCGCGCCTGCGCCCAGCCTGGCGACATGAGTTTGCTAAGTGTCAGTGTGCAGTTTTATTGCGAGGCGAGTCTTGGCAAACTTGTTCCCGCTGCGCTGTTTACCCCGCCGCCCAAGGTTGACTCGCAGATCTTGCAGTTAACATACCGAACCGAGCCATTGTTTGAGGACGTTGATCCAAAGCAATTCTTTCGTATCGTCAAAGCCGGCTTTTCGCAACGTCGTAAAACAATACTTAACGCGTTAAGTGCTGGTTTACAACTAAGCCGCGAACAAACAACAGTTTTACTAGAAGCCGCAGACATCAGTCCGACCAGTCGTGCCCAGAGTCTCAGTCTTGATGACTGGTATGCTTTGTATGACGTCTCTCGCTCAAGCTAGCAGTGCGAGGTGCGTCAGTTAAACTTGACGCGTTAACCATACCTACATACACTTGAGTGAATGGAACGAGGCATGGACCCTATCATAGAGTTGTGTTATTTGCTGCAGCATACCGCCATCATGACCCTTCGTCAGTCCGAGCAGGTACTGCAAGAGAGGTTAGGCTTAGGTGTATCGCAGCTGAGGATTTTGATGGTGCTTGAACATTCGCCAAATATCCAGCAGCGAAAGCTAGCCGATCGGCTTGGCCAGACCGAGGCGAGTATTAGTCGGCAGATTAAGCTCTTGCAAGAAAAAGGAATGCTGCTGGTTCGGACAAATCCTGCAAGCCGTCGGGAGCGCCTCGTGTTGCCGACCCCCAAAGGACTCAAGATGACACAAGCTGCCTTTGACACGATGTCAAAGCACTATGCACCAATGGTAGAGCAACTGAGCGGCAAGCAGCGCGAGCGGCTGAGCGCTATGCTACAAATCTTTCATAATTACATTTGTGCGCCCGGTCAACCCTTTGCGTGCGATCATCCGTACGAAATCTGAGCTTTGTAAGCGACCGGTAAGCCAGTATAATATTCCACGAATAGGGGTGGAGGGAGAACTATGAAACATTCAGCTGAGAAACAGCCTAAACAGGGGCGTGCCTGGTTACCCAAACTGAGTTTGTGGACATTTACGCATTCTAGAACCGTAGCTTTAATTTGGCTTGCACTTGCCATTTTTGGTATTGCGAGTTACACCACGTTACTTAAGCGCGAGGGGTTTCCAAGTATCGAAGTACCGTTTTCGGTTGTAAACGGTACGTATTTTGTAAACGACCCCGCCAAGGTTGATGCCGAAATTGCAAAGCCGGTCGGTGAGATTATTTTGCAGGACGATCGTGTTTCGTCTGTGCAGACCACATCGCGTGGCATGTTCTACAACGTGGTAGTGCAGTACAAAGAGGGCACAAGTGCAGATCGCGCCGGCGAAGAATTGCAGAAAAAGATCCAGGACGCCAAGGTTTTGCCAAGCCAAGCTACCATAGAATTCACCACGCCCAAGTTTGGCTTTACGCAGCGTGGCGATGACGCGGTGGTTTCGCTTTACGCCAAAGAGGGTGGCAAATCGACTGCCGACTTGGCTGCCGAGGGCGAGCGCTTAGCGGCCTTTATACGCGAGAGGAACCTGCCGACCGTAGGCGAGGTGTCACTGATCGATCCGTTTGTTGACGGCGTCGATCCTGCGACCGGCATCAGTGCTACGTCGCAAACGCTGTTTGACCGCTACGGCGAGCGCCAAGAAAACAAAAATGTGTTCTTTGACTCGGTTGCGGTAGGCATCACGCAAAAGCAGGGCGCCGACGTTATAGAACTGGACGACCAGCTCCAAGCTGCCGTTACCGAATACAATAATCAGAACAACACCGGTTTTGAGGCGTCGCTCAGCGCCAGCTTTGCGCCAGAGATCAAATCCCAGATTGGTGAGCTGCAGCGTGCGCTGATCGAAGGTCTGCTCGCTGTATTGATCGTAGGTTCGATTGTTATTGCCATTCGCGCGTCGATCATTACGGTGCTTGCGATGTTTACGGTCTTGGCGATTACGCTCGGTGTCTTGCTGGCGATCGGTTACTCGCTTAACACCATTACGCTCTTCTCGTTGATCCTATGTCTGGCACTGATCGTTGACGACACTATCATTATGATCGAGGCGATTGACGCCCAACGTCGCAGACGAAAAGACCCGAGTAAGACGGTCGAAGTCGCGACTCGCAAGATTAGCCGAGCCATGGTTGCCGCTACGTTTACAGCCGCACTCAGCTTTGCGCCACTGTTGTTTGTCGGTGGTATCCTGGGCGGATTTATTCGCGCCGTCCCGGTGACCGTTATCACAAGCCTGTTGGTCAGCTTGATTGTTGCGCTTATATTTATCCCTGTCTTTGCACGCTATCTATTGCTCGGCAAAAAGCAGATGGGTGCCGAGAACGTACACGAGCCGGCCGCCAAGGTCGAGGCTAAAATCGCCCACTTTATCAGCCGCCCGATGCTATGGGCACGCGGCTCGACAAAGCGCTTGTTTACCGTAGGTATGTGTGCCGTATTGGTAGGTACGTCGTTTATTGTTGCCAGCGGATTTATATTCCAAAAGGTAACATTCAACATTTTCCCTCCGACCAAGGACACCAATGGCTTGATCGTTAACCTGTCGTTCCCTCCCGGTGCAACCGTAGAGGACGCAATGGCTGCCGCGCAAAAGTCGGACGAGATTGTGGCACAAGTCCTTGGCGAGAACTTTGAGTACGCCTCGTATTACGCGAGCGGTAACGGTCAGCAGGCCTCCTTGGTTGTTCGAATCATTCCATACAACCAACGCGACGTACGCTCGCCAGAGCTGGTAGCGCAGCTACAGGATGCCTACAGTAACTTTAAGGACGCTTCTGTTGAGCTAGGGCAGCAGGATATCGGCCCGCCAAGCTCGCCGTTTGTAGTGCGCATCCAAACCGATGACCGCCAGGCAGCGCAACGACTTGCCGTAGATATGCAAAAATTCTTGCAAGACAACGTTTTTGTCAGGCCTAGCGGCGAGGAAGCTCGCGTTGTATCATCGAGCGTCTCTGACCCCGGCAGCTATAACCGCGCAGATGGAAAATCCTACATGTCCGTAAGCGCAACATTCGACGGCGACGACACGACGACATTGGTAACGCTTGGCAAAACAGCTGTCGAGAAAGAGTTTACGCCCGAAAAGCTGGCGCAGTACGGCCTAAGCCAGGATGTCCTGCAATTTGACTTTGGCCAAGAGAGCGAAAACCAAGACTCGTTTACAACCTTGCTCTACGCTTTCCCTGCGACGCTGTTTGTGATCTACCTGTTGCTTGCGCTTCAGTTCCGATCGCTGTCGCAGCCGCTCCTGATTTTCTTGGCAATTCCATTTAGCTTGTTTGGTATCACGCTTGGCTTGTATCTTACGGACAACGCCTTTAGCTTCTTTGCGATGCTTGGGTTCTTTGCCCTTATCGGCCTCAGCCTCAAGAACACGATCTTGCTTACAGATTATGCCAACCAGCAGCGCCGTCTAGGTGTACCGGTTGTAGACGCGGCGGTAGAGGCGCTGGGCGAACGGTTCCGTCCGTTGGTCGCGACTAGCCTAACCGCAATTGTTTCGCTAACTCCATTGGCAATACTCAGCCCATTCTGGGAGGGCTTGGCAGTGGTGCTAATCTTTGGTCTGCTTTCTAGCACGCTGTTAGTAGTTTTGGTCTTCCCGTACTACTACCTTGGTGTCGAGTTCCTGCGTATGCGGGTCGGCCGAAAGTACGGCCTTACCTGGTTCTTGCTTTCTGTCGCGCTGCTTGCAACGCTCGTGTCTGTTGGTCTGCCGCAGATAGCTCTATTGGCGCCAGTTGCCGTAGGTCTTGCCATGTGGTTGGCAGTCCGTCGCCGACATAAGAGGGTGTAGGTTAGTCCTCTCTATAAGGGGAGCGGCCTCAGTGGAGTACTTACAGACCCTTGTGTAGGGCTGACAGCATAGGCGGCTCCCTCCATACAAGCACCACCGAGGCACCACATGACATTATTTAGCGGTTCGCTGTTGAGACGTAATATGTCGTGATTGAGGTATGCATCCGGTACGTTTTTTGCTGCTACCCATGTAATCGGGTTGTATGATGAGGTTCTCACGGGAAATGCGTTGACGTGTTCCTCTGAATCAAGTACGACTCTCCAGTGCGACATGTCTGTCAAATGGTCTTCTTCGGTATCTTTATCTGATACTATGCGGAGACTGCGACCTATGTAGTATGCCATAGCGGTGACGGCACCCTCGTTGAGTGCATCGGTGATGCCAACCTTACCGAGGGTGAATTCCAAGGCAGACGCGTCAGGGGATGTGGCATGTTCGCCGCGGCCTAAAGGCACGGGTTCAGTCGCCTCAGTCGGTACGTACAATCCAGACTCTGTGAGCTCGACTGCTGCACCGGTGAGTGTCCTATAGATCCTCTCCGCAAAACCTTTGGTTACGGAGCTGGCGGTGAGCAGGTGACGAGGTTCAAGTTTGTTCTTGCGGCGCACGGCAATGAGCGTTTTTTCGCCTGTTGGGTCAAACACGACGGCATTGACTACTGTAACTGGATTATGAATGCTCTCGCCGGCCATATTAGTACCATATATATCATGTTATTTAGGATTGGTAAAATACACACTCTAGATGGGAGTTGAACATTACGCCAGAAACAGGCCGTATCTTCTTTGCCGCGAGGACAGTAATCATTAGCGTATTAAGGCGGGGTGTGGTATAATAGTACTACGGGGCTGAAATTATGCTCGACGTTGGACTTTATCGGTTGAATCAGCAGGTCGCTTGTCAGCGTTATAGGCAAACCATTTTAGATGCAAAATCTGAATATCGCGAAAAGCTTGTAGCTGAAGTTCAGGGTCTCTTCGGAAGCCTTGCTCCAAAGCGCAGCGCATTCGCACTAGCCGCTTAGTTTATCTACCGGCCACGCCTGACGTGACGCCAGATAATGGCAGAGCGTGCTATATCATCTGGATGCTCGGATAGAGTTGTTCAATCTATCTGCTAAGACCAGAACTGCGAAGAGTGATATTTTGTTTGTTTAGCCATCATTCTTCTAAGATTTTTAAACAAACTATACCTGTAGGATAGATCAACTAGGTAAACTGACGGACGCGGGGGCAGTACCCGCCAGCTCCTCCAAAAGTACCTCACCATGCGGTGGGGTATTTTTTATAGGCTAGGGGTCGGCAATGATAGTATCGGCGATGGCCTTTTGGCCGGCAGCATTTGGGTGCAGAGGAGAGGAATCGTTGAGCCCTTGTACCCATGGGTCTGGCGAGCAGATGTCGTGGCTGGTAAAGTCTATCGGCACAAACGTTGCGAACGGCGCGCTGCGTCCGACATTTTGTAGCGTGTCGTTAAGCCTGGCTAGCTGGTCACTGACCCAAGCGATTTCGTCGGCAGTTACCCGTGATTGGCTGGCGGCGCAGTTTGCAGAGATCGGGTTGTAGTACCCGGTAATGATCGTCTTAGGCGGCGATCCTCCCGAGCGGTTTTTTATTTGCTCTAGCACGGCTTGGGTTTGTGCTTGTACGTTTGCGAGCGATGACTCTACTGTGCGTTTATCCTGGGCTGTGCCACACGTACCCCTGGTGCACCTGATGAGAATAGAATCCCAGTGGAGATCGTTGGCGCCGGCCGTAATGGTGATAAGTTGCGGCGTGCCAGCGACAAATGCGCTGTCGAGTTGGGCGGGCAGGCTCGTGCCCTTTATACGCTGCTTGGTAAGGAGGTTTTGCATGGTGGCGCCAGAGCAGGCGATATGAGCAACACTTAGGCCGCGCGCCTGTGCCACCATGTGTGGGTAGGCTTGGGCGCTGCGACCACATTCACTGTCTCCCGGATTTGGGCCAGTCGGCAGGCCCGTACCTGCGGCGGTAGAATCTCCGAGTGCGGCGTACCCAAAGGCGGGGGCGGTAGGCGTTACCGTCATAGGTACTTGTCCTGCGTGTGCGCTCGGACGCTTGTGCCCCGTTTTTGCGGGTTTATGCGGTTGCTTGGATTGTTTTTTGCCATGATAAGGCTTGGGTTTATGCTCTGGATGGTGTTTTTTAGGCTGAGCGGGCATTTGTGCTTGCGCCTGTTTGCTAGTGCAGCGAGCAGCGCTGCTGGCGCTTAGGTCAAGGCTCGCGCCGACGCACAATCCGGCCTCGATATTGGGCGGTCCGGTGGGTCGTGCCCGTTTTTGCGACTGCGCGTCTGCCTGTTTGCGCAAGCAGTTATTCGCGCTGGCGCGGCTAAAATCGAGACTGGCTCCAATGCACAATCCGGCCTCGATGTTCGGCGGCGAGCTTGTGTCTTGCTTCCAGCCGGTGTCCGGGGCAGCTTGCGCGCGGCCACAGCTCCCTCCGCTTGTTGTGCCAAAGTCCCAGGCGCTGCCGCCAACGCACAGGTTTCTCCAGATATCGTCATCTGCGCTGTACTTGGTCCGACCACCATAGTCGGAGCTATCCCCGCCAGAGCTGGCAAAGGCGGCTGGCGTTATTGATATAACTGCTAGCACTGCCAGAAGTGCCACAAAAATACGTTTACGCATATATCTCTCCACTCACCGCCTCAGTCTATAGTCGGCAGTGCGGCGGTGCCATAAGAAAGGTCACGCCCAAGGCGGGGCGCAGTTTGCAAACGTAAACATTTCATATCTGATATTATGGGGATAATATGAGATTCATTAATATTGAATCGTTGGCAGAGAGATGGACGGTAGCCCACACGATTGCTGTGGCTGCGTGGGCGTTGGCTGTGCTGCTTGGACTTATGTTACTTGTGCGAGGTAACGCCAGCACCTATCCGGACGTTAGCAACCGCAAGGTGTACGCTGCCGAAAACGCAACCTTTAGCTACCCAGAGAACTGGACGATTAATAATTGTGACTCTGGCAAGCCATTTATAGAGTTGCCCGGAACGATCAGGTCGGACTATAAAAAGCGCGGGTACGAGCTTACGATGTACGGCACCGGCGCATACAACTGCATTAAGGATCGGCCGGAGCGGCTGGATATCTATACCGAGGAAATAAAGGCTGGCGGCACCCCATGTTCGCCTAGTTCGTCTACGCCGGGCGAGCGCCTCGAAAACGGACTGTATCTCCAGCTGCAAGAAGAAGGCGACGACATCCTGGCAGTGCACATTCGTCAAAACAGTTGCTATGCGCCAAGCGACACATTGGTTCTTGGTTTCGGCTTTGTCGACCCAGAGAGTAAGCCGGGTGATTTAGCAGAGCACGGCGTGCCTCGAGTAAGCAAAGAAGACTTTTTGGCAAGCCGGCAATATAAGGATATTGTCGACCTCGCGCAGAGCATCAAGTATTGATGTTAACAGAAAATTGTGCTATTATAAGGGTACAATTGTTTTTGATGAATCCCGAGTGTTTTACGTGCGATATTACTCCGGCTTCATAAGCAATAAGAGTAATACAACGTAAAATATAAAGGATTATATGCCATATAACTCTCGTGTAGCTTCGCGCCGTTTTGGCGCTTCAACAGCTTATTCAAGTCGCCGCCCAAGTGGTGGCCGCAGACCACAACGTAAAAAAGGTTTGCAAAAAGATTATATTCACCCGTCGCGCTTTGTAAAGAAGGCCGTGCCTCGCGAAGAGGTTAAGTACGAGCCCGTACATACATTTAGTGACTTTAAGATGCACCCTACGCTTGCTGTCAACATCGAGCGCAAGGGTATTCGTTTGCCGACCCCTATCCAAGACCGTGCGATTCCGCTTGGCCTAGAAGGCCGCGACATTATCGGTATCGCCAGCACAGGCACCGGTAAGACTATTGCCTTTGGTATTCCGGTATTGCACCGACTAATCGAAAATCGAGACTCTAGCGCATTGGTTGTCGCACCAACCCGCGAGCTTGCCCAGCAGATCGAGGAAGAGTTCCGCATTGTTGCTAAGGGTACCGGTCTACGCGGCGCCTTGTTAATTGGTGGTTCCAGCATGGGTGCGCAGCTGCGTGACTTGCGTTACGAACCGCAGATTGTTATCGGTACGCCAGGTCGTATTAAGGATCACATCGAGCGTGGAACGCTTGACTTGTCCTCGTTTGACACTGCTGTACTCGACGAAGTAGACCGCATGCTTGACATGGGGTTTGTAGACGACGTTCGCACCATCTTGCAGGAGCTTAAGGACGAGCGCCAGTCGTTCTTCTTTTCGGCAACTATGGAGCGCAAGGTCCATGACCTGATCCATACATTTGCTAACGACCCGATGATGATCTCGGTATCGGCAGGTAATACTAGCGATAACGTACACCAAGACATCATTTGCTACGAAACTGCAGACGACAAAATTGTTCAGTTGCAAAGCATTTTGACAAACGGTGATGTAACAAAGGTTATCGTGTTTGATGACACGCAACGTGCCGTAGAGCGTCTGGCCCGCGACCTAAAGGCTAAGGGCTTTAAGGCTGACGAACTGCATGGCGGCAAGACTCAGGGTCAACGCCAGCGCGCCCTAGAGAAGTTTAAGAAGGGCGGAGTTGACGTATTGGTAGCAACCGATGTCGCCGCTCGCGGTATCGATGTTGCTGACGTAAGCCACGTTATCAACTACTCGACGCCTAAGGATTACGAGACGTACGTACACCGTATTGGCCGCGCAGGCCGCGCAGGCAAGATCGGTTACGCACTGACTTTTGTTACCGAAGGTATCTAGTCGATCTAGCTAATAACAAAACACGACGCGTTCCCGCGTCGTGTTTTTGTGTACTGACGAAGTCTCGGGTTTGGCTAGAAGCCCAGAGCCTTCTTGACGATGATGACCGTAATGCGGCCCGGTGTAACTTCTTTGCTAAGTATAAATTTTTTACTTACATTCGTGTGGGTGCCGTATGCCTTAAGGGCCCGCGCATCCTCTAGTGGTACGACGTGCTCCTCGAGTCGCTGTTCTGCTTCGCTCAGGTCGGATACGATCTTTTGCGCCCCCGCGACCCAGATCACCTGGCCGGCTCCGTAGACGTATGCGGGTAGCTGGCTGCCTGTGTTTGATGCAACAAGTACCTCGCCGTCTTCGGTGATGGCGTGGACGCTGCCAACGATATAATCAGGAGCTGCGCCAAGTTTGCGTTGCTCGCGCTTTTTGCTTTCGTCGCCCCACATGGCGTTGAGCTTGTTGTGCACCGAGTCGTACTCGCCGGATTCGTTTATTGCGGCATCTAGGCCAAGTGCGCGCAGTGTGTCCGAGGTCGCCGTCATTACCTCGGCACCTTTTGGTAAAAGCTCAAGAGCAGCGGCCTTGGCGGCGGCTTCGTCCTCGACGACCAGTACGGTCAGCCCCCTCTCTTCTAGGGCGTTCTTTGTTTTGGTGATTTGTTCGTCGCTTGCGACAACGTCGTAGGCCATATGCACTCCTCCAAGGCTTTATGCTATACTTTGTATAGTAGTAATTCTAATAATATATCTAATACTATACAAAGTAAAGTAAAAAATATGCATGAGGTAACAGAACCACGGGGCGGCTGCATTGCAGCGGCAGTCAGTATTCTTGGCGACAAATGGAGCGGATTTATTATCCGCGAGATGACCGGAGGACCGCGCAGGTTTGGTGCGCTGCAAGAAGCGGTGGTCGGCATAAGCCCGCGCACTTTGTCGCAGCGGCTCGATTCGCTCGAGGCGAGTGGAGTTATATCCAAAAAAGTCTACGCAGAGGCTCCTCCTCGCGTAGAATACGCGCTTACACCAAAGGGCGAGGACCTCATTCCTATCTTAGAATCCATGATTGCCTGGGGCGACAAATACTCCGAGCAAAGGTAAAAGTTAATAATTACCACAAAAAAGCTTAAGTTTCGCTTGACGCTTGCTTACTGCGTGGCCTAGGCTAGAGACATGACAGTACAACCTCAACAAGTTGCGTATCGTGTATTGTCCGCCGGGCTGTCGGACGGAGTGTTTTTTGGAATGGGGCGTCGTCGATGACTGCGATGCTTGACCGCGCTCGTAGGGTTGCGCGCCATGCGATCCGTGTTTGGTCTCGGCAGCGTCAAACCCGTGACCTCTCGCCCAAAGACGTTCGGGCGGCACGAAAGTACATTGATCAGTACTGGACCAAGCTAGAACGCGTCCATCCCAAAAATAACGGCAGCATCCTTGGTTTGCCCAATCCATACCTTGTGCCTGCATACGAAGAAGAGCACGAGTTTGACTTTAACGAGCTGTACTATTGGGACAGTTACTTTATGGTGCAGGGCATGCTGGACGAGGACCACAAAGAGTTGGTGATGGGCATACTCGATAACCTGATCTACCTGTTTAAGGAATATCACATCATTCCCAATGCCTCGCGTACGTATCTGACAGGCCGGTCACAGCCGCCACTGCTCACAACGTTTATCTTTGACGTATACAACGCCTACCAGCCGGGCGAAAAGTGGCTTAAAGAGCGCATTAAGGTAGCAAAAGACGAGTACAAGACAGTATGGATGGGCACCAAAAAGCCGAATGCACGCCTGGTGTACAAAGGGTTAAGTCGCTACTACGACATCAATTACACGCACGATCTGGCCGAAGCCGAAAGCGGCTGGGATTACACGCCGCGCTTTAATCGCCGCTGTCTAATGTATCTGCCGGTGGATCTCAATGCGCTGCTGTACAAGTACGAGGCAGACTTTGCGGTAGCCGCGCGTATGCTTGGCGACGAAGACGAGGCCAAGGAGTGGGAGGACGCTGCTGCCAAGCGCAAGCGCACCATGGATCGGCTGATGTGGGACAAGTCGCGCAAAATGTATTTTGATTACAATTATTTTAAAGAGCAGCGCGGCAACGTTGCGTCACTGGCTACCTACTACCCTCTATGGGCGGGTATGGTCGACGAAAAGCGAGCCAAAGTCTTGGTGCGATCGCTCCGCCACTTTGAGTTAAAGGGCGGCCTGGCAACAACCGACAGCTTGCCGCTCGGGTCGTATGTACCCGGCTCGATGCCGACCCAGTGGGCGTATCCTAACGGCTGGGCGCCACTGCAATTCTTGGTTGTTAAGGGCTTGCAGCGGTATGGTTACCACGAGGACGCGCGGCGTATTGCTCAGCGTTGGCTGCACACCAACTTAAATTGGTACAAAAAACACGGTGTATTTTTAGAGAAGTACAATGTCGTCAATCCCAGTAAGCCGCCGCTTAAGGGAGTATATCCGTCGCAAACCGGGTTTGGTTGGACGAACGCCGTGTTTGAGCGCTTTTGCCAAGAGTTTGTTGACGAGTCTTTGCCACCGCAAGGGCGCTAAAAAAGCAGATCCTTTGGTGTGGCCAAAATAGATTCGTAGGTGATGGGTTCACCGGGTTTGGACGTTGCGTAAGGCGTTTGCATGCACACAAAGCGCATGATTGCCTCGGTGCTTTCTTTGCGCCATTTAGAGCAGATGTTGTGCACGAATAACTGCTCGTCTTGGGTCAGGAGCGTCGGCTGGGCACGCTCTATTGGGCGAATGATCATCGATACGCCGGTGGGTTCGATAGAGATAGATTGCCCTTCGTACAGCTCGTCCAGTGCGCGAAAAAAGTCATCGGCAACAGGACCGCGTTTGGTGTGCCGGTAAAGCGCGCCGGTCATAGGACGGTTTTCGAGTCGGTACCAAGCAAAATCGACTAGATAGACAAGTAAGGCGAGCTTTGTCTTAGTAATCGAGTCGTTTTCGGCGCCATCAGAAGCGCAGGTAAAAACCAGCTCTTTTAGCTTGGGGTAGTCAGCCGGGAAGGGCGCTTCGGTCGGAACGTTGGTGCCAAGCTCTGCTATGCCCACGCCAAGTAGGCGCCCCAAGGTGTGTAGCTGCGAGAGCGTTGGCTCGCGTTCGCCTTGCTCCATCAGAACATACGTCGGCCTGCTAATTCCCAGTTCGGCGGCGATCTCGCCTTGATTGAGCCCTCTCGCTTGCCTGAGTGGTCGCAGTTTGCCGTACGCAAATACCGGAATAGCCATATGCGCATAGTAGCACTGTAAAATATTACAGCATGTAAAATATCTTACACCTTTTGACAGACCGTCTCGGCTTTACTCTTGTCGGCTATGCTATACTGGGGATCGATAAATAAATGACATGTACTAGTTAAAGAACAAGAAGGGGATCGTGTGATGGATCGTTCAAAATTTTTTGATGAGACCGGTTTAAGATCTCCTTACTACCGCGTGTCGGCTAAGGCAATCGTGCGCGATGGCGAAGGAAGAGTACTCGTGTGCGCCGATAACACCGGTACCTACGAGCTACCAGGCGGCGGCTGGGAGCACGGCGAGAGCTTTGAGCAAGCGCTTAGCCGCGAGTTCGAGGAAGAAATGGGCGCAAAGGTTGCGCGCGTAGGAGACCTTACATTCGCGTACATGGGGCGCGGCACATACCAAGGCGAGCGCCGCGAATGCATGATGCTGCGAATTGCAGCCGAGGTCGAATTAGCCAACCACGACTTTACCCTGGACGACGACGAGGTGACCGAGATTCGTTTTGTCGACCGCAACGAGTTTGTGGTCCTTAATTGGTGTGATACCGACACCGAGATCGTGCAGTACGTCGACAAAATCTGGCCTCCGGTCATACCCAAAGTAGGCGAGTAATAACCGCCCTATGTCAGACGACTTTTATCCGCCAGAAAATTATTACCGCGTCTCGTTAAAGGCCTTGATCTTTGACGACCAGCACCGAATGCTCGTATGCGCGGATGCCGACGGCACATGGTCGATGCCAGGTGGCGGTTGGGAGCATAGTGAAGACTACAAAAAATGCATCGAGCGTGAGGTTGTCGAGGAGCTGGGCGCCAGGGTGACTGAGGTTGGCAAGCTCGCCTTCTTTTACAAGGGCAGAACTATAAATGGCCGCCCCAAGTTATGCCTGGCGTTCCCGGTGACTATACATGATTATAATTTTAAGATCGATCCAGCGGACGACGAGGTGGTTGAGATTCGCTTTGCCACCAAGGAGGAATTCTTGGAATTACCTTTTCAGAAAGGCGAAGAACCAATTCAGGAGTATGCGGATCAGATTTGGCCATCAACCAAACAGGTTGAAAAAAACTCTAAAAACAGGTAAGATGTCAGAGTCAAATGTGGCTCTTTAGCTCAGTTGGTAGAGCAGAGGCCTGAAGAGCCTTGTGTCCCCAGTTCGAGTCTGGGAGGAGCCACCACAATCGATTATGGATTACAAAAAGTCCCAGGATGTACTTCCCGGGATTTTTTGTTTTGTACACCCTGCTATGATAAGAGCTATGAGTAACGCGATTCTGGTTCCCGGTCGCCCCAATAAGGACGAGCACTACGACCCCACTCGCCCTAGTAATAGTGAAGACCATTGGTTTAGCTGGCTCAAGCGCCAGCTTATTTTGCGTGATATCCACGCGGTTTCGATTGAGCCTCCATTTCCATTCCGCCCCCGTTACGAAGAGTGGAAAAAGGAGTTTGAGCGTTTTGACATTACTCCGCAAACCCTTCTGGTCGGGCACAGTTGTGGTGGCGGTTTCTTGATTCGCTACCTGAGTGAACACAAGAATTTACGCGTAGGAAAAGTTCTGCTTGTCGCACCTTGGATTAATCCGAATGATAATCCGCGTTCTGATACGTCAGACTTCTTTAAATTCGATATTGACTCTGGTTTTCCGGCGCGTACCAAAGGGGTGACGGTATTTGTATCAAGCGACGATGACCAAAGCGTAGTCAAAACGGTAGATATATTGCGAGAGAAGGTGAGAGGCCTATCCTTTAAAGAATATGTAGACAAAGGGCACTTTACACGGGGGAGTTTAAAGGTGGATAGATTTCCTGACTTACTCGAAGTCGCCACTCGTTAGTCGAGTCTCCATTATTGCTGCTTACGTTTTTATTGCTTTCATTACTGTTTGAGTTCTGTGTCGGATGTTAGAATAATTTTATGAAAGCAGGTATTTACAAACACTGTCAGTGACCCGATTTGCAGTATTTATTTATTGGACTCGCCCAAAACCATGAGACTCACGAAGAAGTCGTCGTATATGTGCCATTGTTTACGCGCGAAGGCTGGGAGGGTACGCCGGTAATGACGTACCGCACACGCGAGGATTTTGAGAAAAATTTTGAGTGGGCAAGCGACCGTCAGCCCAAAGATTAAGTCGTAGGCTGATTGTTTACGGGGTCTATTGTCTAGAGTGCGTTAACTTACTGCAAATATACGTTCTGCCTCTCCTGCCTCTTGTAGCGGCAATAATAAGTAAAATCCTCCGTTGCTATTTCTGTCATTGCATCACCGAGAGGAACGAAGAGTATAATCAAGTAGATGATGTTTCTGATGATAGTACTTTTGGCGGTGAGCGTACTTTTCGGGCTGTATATGTGGTATCCGCCTTTTGGGGGACGCAGCCCAAAGAAGACGTTTCGCTCCTCTAAAAACTATAATCGTAATAAATTTCGGAATACCCCACCTACTGCATTACGCTTGGATTCTAAAGAGTTGCTTCCATTCTTGCGACGTATCGCTCGCCGCGCCAACGCCCAGCCTGCAAAGCCGCTTACCATGCAAAAGCCTGACTTTGATGCCTTTCGGACTGGCCGGGGGCTGCAACTTATATGGCTGGGGCATTCGACGGTCTTAGCTCGAATTGGCGGTCAAACCATATTGTTCGACCCCGTTTTTGGTAAGCGAGTCTCGCCGTTTTCGTGGGTTGGGCCCAAGCGTTTTGCGTTTACATCGCAGCTTGCGATCGAGGACTTGCCACCAATCGATGCCGTCGTAATCTCGCATGATCATTACGATCACCTAGACTACTACTCGATCAAACGTCTAAAAAGCAAGACGAAGCGCTTTTTTGTGCCGCTTGGCGTTGGTTCTCATCTGAGGCGGTGGGGAATAGCCGAGGACAGTATCACCGAGCTGGACTGGTGGCAGGAGTCAGTCTACAACGGCCTGACGATTGCGTGCACTCCGGCCCAGCACTTTTCGGGTCGAGGCTTGCACGATCGCGACGCCACTCTTTGGAGTTCGTGGGTAGTACAGAGCACTTCGGACCGTCTCTTTTTTAGTGGCGATGGAGGCTACGGCGCGCACTTTAAACAGATAGGCAAGCGGTACGGCCCGTTTACGGCTACGCTACTAGAATGCGGCCAGTACGATCCGCTGTGGCCCAAGATCCATATGACACCAGAGCAAACCGTGCAGGCACACATAGATCTTGGCGGAAAAATCATGCTACCCATCCACTGGGGAGCCTTTGCGCTGGCGCCCCACGCGTGGACGAACCCTGCCGAGCGCGTTGTCATCGCCGCCACAAAAGCCAAGTGCACAGCTATCTTGCCCAGGATTGGCGAGAATGTAGATGCAGCGCAACTGCCGGTCGGGCATGCGGCAAAAGCGTGGTGGCGCCCGTAGCAAGATAATAGGGGTCAAGGTACTTGCAACGATAACTATAAACGGCTATAATAGCGGACATCACATGCGGGTATAGCTCAGTTGTTAGAGCGCTTCCTTGCCAAGGAAGAGGCCAGGAGTTAGAGTCTCCTTACCCGCACCAATTTAGTATCACTGTCAAATACGCCGACAAGGCGTATTTTGTTATCATAGATATATGTCATTTCAAGCATATTTAGACAATATTGAAACAACGACAGGCAAGACGCCTAATGAATTTATTGCGCTTGCTAAAGAAAAGGGATTTGGCCCGGATACTAAAGCCGGAGAAATAGTATCTTGGCTTAAGGAAGATTTTGGACTAGGGCATGGACACGCTATGGCTCTGGTGAAAGTTATTAAGACGGGTCCAAAAATTAGCGACAAGCACGTGAATAGCGGCACTGCGCATAGTGACGATAGTGACACGCTGCGCTTGGACGGCTTAAAAAATCGGTAATAGACGACAGCGCCCTTATAGGCCTCACATATTTGCTGGTCACACCTAACGGTGTATTCTTGCTATATTTAAGGCATGAGTACACCGCTACCCAAAAGCATCGGACAGCCAGCAACACGCGCACTCGAGACCGCGAACATAACGTCCATAGAGGATTTAAGCAAAATGACCGAAAAAGAACTTGCCGATCTTCATGGTGTTGGACCAAAGGCTATAGTTATCTTAAAGCAACACCTTGATATGAATAAGATGTGCCTGCTTACGCCTAAAGGCATAAAACCAAAGAAAGCCGAGGTTATAGACGGCTATATGATTAAGTACCACGCCAATGGCGTGACGCGATGGTCGAAGGGCAAAGTAGTGGACGGCCAGCCTGATGGGTACTGGGAATGGTATCGACCCGATGGAACGCTCAAGCGCTCGGGTCACTTTAAGCTGGGCGAAGCAGTTGGTGAATGGACTACGTATAACGACAAAGGCGAAGTCCACAAAGTAACGAAAAGATAATTTTCTGCATCTTCGGCTTAGCGGTGGAATGTGTGGTGGTGTAGAAATAATGATATGTTTTGAAGCACTTGGGAGTTAAAGTCGGGTATGTAATCCCGCGCCAGCGTAGCCACTCTATCAAACCCGTCGCACAGCGTATTTTGCTATACTAAGGATATGAGAAAAATTGTCGTCTTGTCGTTTATTAGTTTGGATGGAGTTATGCAAGCGCCCGGTGGTCCGGACGAGGATAGGTCGGGTAGGTTTGAGTATGGCGGCTGGACTGTTCCGCACTCCGACGAAACTTCTGGTCGCCTATTGATCGAACAAATGAGCGGCGAGTACGATTTGCTGCTCGGCCGAAAAACCTACGATATATTCGCAAGTTATTGGCCAAAGCAGGACGGCCCCATAGCCGACCCCTTTAACAAGGCGACAAAATACGTCGTCTCGCACAACCCGCTTGCACTAACCTGGGAAAAATCTGTTCTTATTAGCGGGGACGTCGTCTCCAAGCTCAAAGAGCTGAAAGAGCAGGACGGCCCTATGCTTCAGGTGCACGGAAGCGGCAATATGGTTCAAACGCTGTTAGAGCATGATCTGGTAGATGAGCTGTGGCTAAAAATATTCCCAGTTACTTTAGGTAGCGGCAAGAAGTTATTTGCCGAAGGCACACAGCCGGCAGCGTTCAAGCTTATGGACACCAAAACCACGCCTGGCGGGATAATCTTCGCAAACTACAAACGAGCCGGCGCTGTGGAGACCGGATCTTTTTAGTAGGTTGTTTTTGCGGAGAAGTCTCTCGCCGCGCAGTAGCTTTCACGGTCAAGAGATTGCCTTCAGCCAATGTCTCAAAAGCTTAGGTAAATTCTGTAAAGTCGCACTAGGACGATACTTAGAAAAGCTCCCTTGATCGGGGTTTTGTTTAATAAGAGTGCTCCAGTCAGATGTTTTCGTATTTTGCTAATGCTTGGATACTATTGCACAATAGCTTAGTATTAAAAAATATGGATAAAGGTAATCTAAAAAATAGTTGGCTATTAGACGCCACTAGTCTTCTGGCCTTTTTATTGCCTATTGCACAGATCTCGTTCATTTATTTGCCGGATGGGCTAAAAGACGTCTTTATACAGCGGGATGCCTTCCTAGGTATTTCATTAGTGACATTAGTTATGAGTTACATATCTATCGTGGCTTACAAAGCGCGTCCTTGGTTCACCTTTGTATTCCCGTTCCATAAAAAGCAAATGGAAAAATACAATGCTTGGCAACAGAAAAGATACGAAGCTTCTGCTGCAATGAATTTTGTGAATGGCGAGCAGGCGTCTGAAGCTAAGATTACTGAGTTCCTAAACGGCTTGGATGCAAAAAAGGTAGACCGTCCTTTTGAGATTAATAGTGAGAATAGAATTGGTATTTTTTTGGGATTACTTTTCGTGAATGCCTTGGCATTCTTAGTGTTGGGATTGAATAAGAGTAGTGGATGGCTGGCGACTGCACAGTCCGTTAACTACTTTTTCATGATTATAATTGCTGTGCTAATACTGGTTATCTATCGCGATACCACAAATAGTAACAAACGCTACAATGATGACCTAGAAATGAGTACTTCTAGGGCGATCGAGCTAGCAATACGCAATAACTGCTTTACTCCACAGCCGCAAGTAAAATTTATTAGTACCCATGGCGGTGAGGGCATGAATGATAATTTCGTGAGAGTAGAGTTTGATGGCGACCAATACGAGATACGTACAAACCCGGGAGCCACTAAGCTCATTTATTGTCTCAAGCTTGAGAAGCAAAACTAAAGTACCGCCCAATGTGCTATACTACAGTCTATGACAGACAACGAAAACGTATTTACAAAGAGCGGCATTGTAGACTTGTTCGCAGGCCTTCCGGTAAAAAAGTATGACGAGGCATTGAACTGGTACGAGAAGCTACTCGGCTGCCCGCCGACGTTTGTTGCAGGCGAGACCGAGGCCGTATGGCAGCTCCAAGAGCACCGCTCGCTATTCATCGAAAAGCACGAGGCAAAAGCAGGTGGCGCTTTGCACTCCATATTTATTGACCAGTTTGACTTGTTTGTAAGCGAGGCTGCTAAGCGCGGGATAGAGCCGAGCAGGCGCGAAGAATATTCTAACGGTGTTCGCAAAGCTATCTACATCGACCCGGACGGAAACGAAATAGGCTTTGGCGGGGCGCCAAGCGCGTAGTCTGGAGTGGCATTATTCGTTTTGACATAGAAATCCGCCCGCCATCCGACAGCAAAAGGATTCAAGCTACCATTCCTGTTATTATTAACCCATGACTATAAAAGAAAATTTGGACAGACTGGTAGGCACTTGGAATACTACAGGCGTAGTGGTGGATGGCGGCAAAAATGATGGCGTTACTATAAACGGCACCGATAGGTACGAGTGGCTGGGCGAATTGTTTCTGGTGCACTATGCGGACGTAACATTTGGCGAATCAGTGCAAAGAACTATCGAGATCTTTACGGTAGAAGAAGACGGCTTTAGTATGACCGCCTACAATCAGGACGGCTCGGTCGAGAAGATGTCCGGAACGTTTGACCAAGATGATGTATACAGAGCGGGCGACAATAACGTGCGGACCACATTAACGATCCAGCCGGATAATCTGACCATGAAGGCCGACTGGGAGATGAACGTAAATGGCGAATGGAAGCATTGGCTAAAGATGTCATTTACTAAATAGATGCAACGGTAAGGCAAGGGTACCTGATGAGAATCGAGAAAAAGATCCTTCCTGAGTACTTTGATCTTGTCGTGTCTGGCAAAAAGACGTACGATTTGCGTCTGGCGGATTTTAGCGTGAGCGAGGGCGACACACTCGTGCTAAAAGAGTGGGATGCAGCTGCCAAACAATACACGGGCCGAGAGATTGAAAAGACGGTCACGTATGTGGGCAGAACCAAGGGCGACAGTACCTGGAGCGCGGCAGACATAGACAAATTTGGCTATCAGATCATATCCTTTGGATCTGAGTAGTACAGTCCCCGCTTCTCCTAATTATTTTGTGGGCGTAGAAGACTTGGCGTGGAACGCTCGGTAGAGCGAGTGCGCAGCGTCGTATAGGTAAATGCCGACGAATACCGTGATACTGATACCAACCGTCCAATTGGTAGTCTGAGTTACCTGATCGAGGTTTGCGGTGGTAATGTGTTTGTCGATCTCGGTAAGAAACGCCGGGTTTACAAGCGAGCCGGCAACGGCGGCGACAATAAGCAGAGCCGAGAAGGCAAGGGCGTAGCCGGTGTTAAAGAGCGCCAGCGGCTTTGTCCATTTGCCAAGACGAATCTTAAGGATTGCTTTTACGACACCTAAAACACCCAGTGCGACTAAGACAGGACCGCCCACAGTCCAGATATCCGGGTTAAAGAATGGCGTAGTCTTGCCATCGATGTGGGCGCCGACCAACGGCCGGGCGATGAACGGTAGCGCAATGACCAAGGAGTACCAGATCACTTCGGCAATACCGTCGGCAAGCGGGATTTGGCGCTTGGCTGTGGCGGCCGGTAGCATGTCCGGTGTCCAGCCGGAGTTTTTGCGGAGATCCCGCTCGTTTACGCCGCAGCGTTCGATGATAAAGAATACGAGGGCTGTCCAAAAGAGCATCTGGATACCCAGATTAATCGTGTGTCCGATGATGTTGATGATCGCTTGGATAATCGTGGCTGGCGGGTCGACAATATTTATGATAACCCCGACTACGACCGCGATAGGCAAGCCGATAGCAAGTACCAACTTAAGGGCTTGCACAAAAATGGGGTAAAACTTGGGCCCGATAATGTACTGTGGCGTACTGCTGTAGCGTGCTGCCAAAATGGCCGGGTTGCCAAGCTCGGTCAACACTTCTTTAATTGCTTTTGGCGAGCGCGAGCCTTTTTTGTCCAGGGCTTCGTCGATAGTTGCCCGCAGTTCGTCGCTGACGTCTGCCTGCATGTCTACCGGCAAACGGTGGGTTACCGCGTAAATGTATCTGTCGATTAGTTCCATGAGTCCTCCTTAAGAATATGATTGATTTTTTCGTTGAGCGAATGCCATTCCTCGGCAAGTTTTTTGTATAGCTGCGCGCCGTCCGCCGTAAGGCTATAGTATTTGCGCGGCCGACCTTCGGTTACCTCCCAGCTGCTTTCGAGCACGCCTTGCTTCTCTAGTCTGCGAAGAAGGGGGTACAGCGTCCCGCCATCGACGGGAATGTCTGCAGCCTTTAACTCTTGCAGCAGGGAATAGCCGTAGAGCTTTTTGTTGGCCAGACTGCCGACTATGGCGATGACGATACTTCCTCGCCGGAGCTCGAGGATTTGATTCTGAAACGCTTCTTCTATGTTCTCCATGACCATGAGTATACTGTGTGCCGCACACTATTGCAATACCACACAGCATAAATTGATAAAATGGCAGTGTTGGCTGGCTGCAAGAAGTAAAGGCCGCACTGGTCCAGCTCTTCGGCTAATTTGTATGGAAGATCGCTACGCGGGACACTATAATCGATGATGTGACCAACAAAGCCCTAAAGAATTAATGAGGTAGATACATGAAGAAGAATACATTGGCGTATGTGCTGATAGGAGTTGCAATTATAGTGATTGGAACGGTGATTGTGTGGATTGCCAGCGCTGATTCATCGGACAATTCAAATATGTCATCGGGCGGCACTCAAAACCCTGCTACTGCAAGTAACGCACCAGCAACCGAGGTGGTATTTGAGGGGGTGTTTGAGTGTCTGCGTCCTTTGGGCGAGGGTCCACACTCTTTAGATTGTGCTATGGGGCTACACACCGATAGCGGATCGTATGGCTTACGCTCTGATAAAGACCCTCAGATTCTCTACAACATACCTATGGGCAACCGCATACGGGTAACCGGTACGCTAACCGAAGAAGCGTCAACGACGCACGAAATGTCAGGCGTTATCAGAATCGAAAAAGCAGAAAAGCTGTAACAGTGGTAAAGCGATCATTAGTGCGCCCTTAAACCACCTGCTAAGATTGACGGAGTTTAGTGGTTGACGATTCCGCTGTTGAGGTTAATCGTTGTGCCGGTTGTTGCGCCCGCTTTGTCAGAAGCCATAAAGGCTGCCATGTAGCCCACTTCGTCGAGCGAAGGCATCTTGCCGAGCAGGTTGCGGCTAGCCGATTTGGCGCCCCAGCCTTCGGCGCGCGCGCCAAGCTGGTCGTTGTTGGTGGCCAGCGTTTTTTGGATGCTCTTTTCGGCCTCTGGCGAGCCGGCAGAGTGCAGGCACAGCGCGCGCACTCCGTACTGGCCAAGTTCGGCGGCCAGAACTCTAAACATCGCTTCGACAGCAGCCCAGGCAGGGCCGAATCCTGCAGTGTAGGGGTAAGGTACCTGTGACGGTACGGCGGTAATGGCCATAATGACGCCCGACTTTTGTTGTTTCATGTACGTAGATGCAGCGGTGCTGGTGTACAGCTGAGCCTTGGTGTAGTCGATGAGCGGTAGCGAAAAATCTTCGTAATTTATCTCGGACAGTGCGTCGCCCTGCTGGCCGCCCGGTACATGGGTGGCGGTGGCGCAAAAGGATATGTCGACGCTGCCCGCCTCTTGGGCGACCTTGTCAACAAACGTTTGAACTTCGTCTTTTTGCAAGGCATCAACTTGCGCTGCACGGATATTGTCGCCAGCGGCTGCTTCGGCCTTTGCCTTGTCTTGGTCGGCCAGGTAGACCGTAGCGCCTTCGGCTGCAAACGCTTTGGCGACGGCAGTCCCGATTGCGCCAGTACCATATACGATTGCTACTTTATTGGTTAGTAGTTGGTTCATGATTACTCCTATGTAAATGCTTAATGTGTGCTTCGAGGTTTGTAACGACACGTGTCCAGCCTGTTGCAAAATTGCTGTTGGTAAAGTCGGGATTGTCCTGAGGAAACGGCTCAGTAATGCGGTGAGTGAGCGTCAACACGGTTTTGTCGGGCACAAGCGACGTCAGTGCAAAGGTGACGTACGAGTCGCCGGGTATGCCGTCGTAGCGCCAGCTGTAGGTCAGTTTTTGGCCCGGAATAACCTCGGTAACCTCGCATGTGTGCATGTAGGTGTTTGTGCCCGGCGCGCCTAAGCGGAATTGAGTTTTAAATCCTACTTCTGGGCGAAAGTCGGTAAAATATGGCTGCCATTTTTTGAGTAGACTGGCATCGCTCAGGGCTTTCCAGACAAGTTCAATGGGTGCGTCGAGTGTGCGTCGTATGACGAGTGGTTGTTGTGTAGCGGACATGCTACGACTTTCCTTTATTTTGCTCGTCGCGCAATAGGTCTTCTAGGTCGTCGAGGTGTGTATTCCAGTGCCCGCTCATTTGCTGTATCCAGGCCTCTAATTCTTTAAATCCCTGTTGGTCAACCGCATAATAGCGCCGCTGGCCTTCCGAGCGTACCAGTACCAGATGCGCTTGTCTTAGTACTTTGAGATGCTGCGATATCGTAGGTGGGGTAAACGAAAAGTGTTTGACGATCTCGTTAACGCTTTTTTCGCCCTGGGCGATGAGTTCAAAAATGCGTAATCGTGTGGGGTCGGCAAGGGCGGCAAAAGTGTTCATACTGGCAATAATAAGGCAATTACTTAATTAAGTCAATGCCTAAGTATTACAGTAGCTCCCGGTCAAACGCGACGCTATGCTGCAGTGGAAGTGCCGTGCTCGCGTGTTGCGGCGCAGGGGGGTATGGGCGCTAGTCGAGGGGGCTTAGATAATTGTCTGCGTGTCGCCGTTGATGACGAGTGCTTGCGTGTCGGTGAGCGGTTGGACTTTGCGGCCATCGGCGGCAAGTGAATCAATCGTTATCTCGGCGGCCTCGGCAAAGTCGGGGTTGTCGACGTGTGGCACGATCGCTATATCGGTAAGATCTAGGCTGTTGTATATGACCTCTGGGACTTGATCCAGATCTTCCATGGCCTCAAAACCTCGCAACGTGGGACCCGCCATAATCCCGCCTGCGCTCCAGCCGGCGTATACGGTACCGGATTGGACTGCCGAAGTGATGATGGTGTCCGCTCCTGTTTTTTTGAGTATCCAGCGCAGATAAAACGTGTTGCCGCCGCCCAGCCAGATAATATCTTGACTTGTCAAATTTTCTTGCAGTCCGTCGTTGTTGTCGACGTACTTTTGCAGATCGATGACTTCGACCTGATAACCTTTGTTTTGCATAAGGTCGCGGACTTGCTCGCGCCAGCCGTTTGAGTCGGGGATGATGTCGGCTGCGTTATCGATGCAAGCAAGGCGAATTTCCTCGGGCTTTTTGCCTACCAGCGCGGCTAGCGCGGCACTTTGCTCGTCAGAAAATGTAAAGGCGAATGAATATAAAAATAGTTTCATGCGTCCAATCATATCATAATACAGATCGAAGACAATCTTGACTTTACAAGAAGAACTGCAAAGTGTACATTTAACATTATGGTTAACTATTCGGTTAGTTCGGCTCATCTTGATCTTATTTTTAAATCGCTTGGCGATGCGACGCGCCGCGATATATTAGAGCGTCTACAGGACTGCGAGCTGACGGTAACCGAGATTGCCAAAAAATACGCCGTCAGCCTGCCGGCGATTTCGCGGCATCTGCATGTGCTGGAAAAAGCAAAGCTCATTCAGCGACGTAGGCAGGGTAAAGAGCAGGTTATCCGTCTTCATACTGCTACGTTTCAAACGACAGCACAGTATCTCGAGACGTATCGCCAGTACTGGGAATCAAATTTTGATGCATTGGATAAATTTTTACAACAAAAGGAGCAAACATGAACCCACCATCACTCGAGCTAAGCCGCGTATTTAAGGCGCCAATCGAAGACGTTTTTGCGGCTTGGACCGACCCAGAGGCGCTAAAGCAATGGCATGCACCTGGCGATGTTGCTATCCCCAGTGCCGTGTCCGAAAAACAGGTGGGAGGCAAGCGGTCTGTTGTTATGCAGGTGGGTACCGATTTGTTTGAGTTAGCCGGCAATTACACGGTGTTTGACCCGCCGCATAAACTCGTCTATGACTGGAACGAGCCCACCGCCGAGGACAGATCTTCGGTTGTGACGGTAACGTTCACAAAGATTGATGACAATCAGACAGAGGTACATCTGGTGCAGACACTTGTAGAAAACGAACACGGCGAGGGCTCGCTAGAAGGCTGGAAGGGAATCTTTACACGCCTAGAAGGTTTTTTGGTATAGCCGTATGACATTCGAGGAATTTCGTAATCAACTGGGTGGCACTGTAATCGAGCCGCAAGACGAGGCGTACGAGCAGGCGCGAGCCGTCCTTATGCGCAAAGGGAGCCCTAAACTTATAGTGATGGCTCTGTCGCCCGAGGACGTAGCTTTGGCGCTGGCGTATGCTCAAAGCGCAAAGCTAAAAATATCCGTGCGCAGCGGCGGTCACGCGGTCACCGGACTGAGCACGAATGACGGCGGTATCATTGTCGATGTAAGTCGAATGAATAAGGTAGAACTTCTAGACGAGCAATCCCGCGTGGTACGCATTGGCGCAGGTGCTCAGTGGGGCGATATCGCCCGGCAGTTGTACGATTGGGGTCTGGCCATAAGCTCGGGTGACACCAAATCTGTTGGTGCGAGCGGTTTGGTGCTCGGCGGCGGCGGTAACTTTGGTGTGCTGACTGCCATAGAGTGCATCGCGCAGCCCGTAACAGATATTTATTACGGATTTATCAGTTATGACGTGGCCGATGCCCCGTCGGTACTAAAGGCTTGGCGCACCTACATGCGCACTGCGCCCGAGGAGTTAACGACTTCGATAATGATAGTTCCGGCCAATGTAATGGGCGAGCATCCGGCGATGTGCATGGTGCAGTGCTGCTGGGCCGGCGTAGACGAGTCCGAGATGCAGGCGGCAATTGCCCCTCTGCGCACAATCGGTACGGTAGTGGCCGAGGATATCGCACGAAAGCCATATTACGAAGTGCTCGAAGAGGCACATCCGCCAGCGGACGTACGGATCGAGACCAATAACGCATTGTTTAATGATTTGAGCGACGAGACTATCGACCGTATTGTCGATGCAAGTAATAATCACAGGCGTGTTGTTCAGATACGCAGTTTGAGTGGTGCGATAAATCGGATTCCTGCCGATAAAACTGCATTTGCTCACCGTGGTGCAGAGGTTATGGTGCTGATGCCAACGTTTGTGCCGCTGGATGCGACCGAAGCCGAGGTCGAGAAAATCTTGCAGCCATATTGGGATGTTGCTGTAGATGCCGACGGTGCCTATCTTAACTTTATGTCACAAGTTACCAGCAGGGAGCGGGCTATGGTTTATCCGCCCGCAACCTACGCTAGGCTCGCGGCTATCAAAGCGCAGTACGACCCCGATAATATTTTTGATCACAACCTAAACATTGTGCCTCATAAGGATGCCTAACATGCAAACCGTACGTTCCAAAGATGGCACACGCATCGCTTATGACAAACGGGGCGTGGGGCCAGCGCTTATTTTTGTAGGCGGAGCATTCCAGTATCGTTCGTTTGACGTCGCAACCGCACACTTTGCGACGTTGCTATCAGATCAATTTACGACATATCACTACGACCGCCGTGGCCGTGGAGATAGCACCGATGTCCACCCGTACGATACGCAGCGTGAAATAGAAGACCTTGCCGCACTCATCGAAGAGGCGGGCGGCTCGGCATATGTGTTTGGGATGTCATCGGGCGCTGTTTTGGCGCTTGATGCAGCGGCAGCGGGCCTGTCTATCAAAAAGTTGGTTACATACGAGCCGCCACTGATAGTAGACAGCACTCGGCAGCCCGTGCCAGATGATTACGTTCAGCATCTACAGACGCTAATAGCCCAGGGCAAGCCAAGTGAGGCAGTTGCCTACGCAATGACAGCGGCTATGGGGGCAAGCGAGCAGGATGTGGCGGGTATGCGACAATCTCCGGTATGGGGTGCTTTTGAGGCCGTGGCGCATACTATCGCCTACGACGGCGCATTTGTCGCCGATGTCATGGCTGGGCGCCCACTGCCCGCCAATCGCTGGCAGAATGCGGCGCTGCCGGTGCTGGTCGTGGATGGTGGCAATAGCCCGGAGTGGATCCGCAACGGCGCGGCGGCACTCGCTGCAGTACTGCCATACGCCCGACGGCAAACAGTGCCCGGTCAGACGCACGCTTTTGACCCCGAAGTCCTCCGGCCAATTGTGCAGTCATTTTTTACGAGTTAAAGTGCAAGTTGTGCCTCTTTGCGTCACCTTGTCTAACAAGTGGCCCCGCTTTGCTATGCGATACCGATCCAAGTTCCTTTTGAGCCTTTGCTCGTGTTGGTTGCGATATGTCACGGAACCACTCCTATCTGTTTTGCTACGTGAAGTTGTCGCCAGTTAATTATATTGACTAAAAGTCATTGTTGTTGTATACTTGCGAGATTATTAAGAAAACATGAATTCACACGGGTGGCGGTGTGAGGAGGTTCAGAGTGTCTTACGGGCGAGTTTTGGGCGCTTCTACTGTCCCAGTGGTTGCAGCAACAGTATTACCTAACACAGGCAGTAACATGATTGTTACCGCAGCTGTTTCGGTGGCCATGGGTTTGGTCGCTTGGGGCGGTCTGTACGCCTTGTCTAACAAGAAGTAAGCGGCTCGGGATTCTGCGAAGTACGTTACTCATGCGAAGCAAGGTAGCAAAAAAAGGCTCAAACTCTTGGCGCGAGGGTTTACGCCGAGCATTGGTTTCTGTATTCGCTGTCATATTGGTTGCGTTGCCTCTGTACACAACCGTCACATGGCTCAAGGGGGCTATCTTTGGTAACGACCCCCGTAAGGTGATGTCTGTCGAACCACTGCAACTGCGAGATCAGGATAAAAGCGGCGACCTCACGCCATTTGCACAGCCCATCGTAAGCGTTACGTTCGATGACGGATGGGAGTCTATTTACAGTCAGGCGTTCCCACTACTACAAAAATATGGCATCCCTACGACACAGTACGTGCTGTCCAGCGAGATGGCCAACCCTGTATATATGTCGGAAAAACAAATTCGTTCTATGCAAAAAGCCGGGCACGAGATTGGATCGCATACGGCAAGCCACCCCAACCTGACAACCATTGACGACGAAGACCTCGAGCGTGAGTTGCGCGAATCGCACGCCGAGTTGCAGCGCCTGTTTGGTCCAATCCGCGATTTTGCGTCGCCGCTTGGGGCATATGACGACCGAACGCTCGCTGCTATTAGTAAGGTCTATCGTTCGCAGCGCAATACCATAGCCGACCCGGCCCAGGTGGATGACAAAGACGTAAACGTGGCAAGCAATTTTAATCGCGGCAACATCATTGCCTATACGGTTCGCGCCACGACCACTATCGAAGACATTCAGCGCCTACTGGATTACACCGTGCGGCACAACGGCTGGCTGGTACTGACGTATCACCAGGTGGGCAAAGAGGTGCTGTCCGAGGGCGAAACATACGGCGTCCTTCGTGAGCAGCTCGAAGAGCAGCTGGCACTCCTCAACAGATCGTCGGTACGGATAGCTCCATTGGGTGCCGTGCTTGACGCTATAGATCGGAACCGGAAGTAACGATGAAGACGATGCTTGCGCTGTTGATCTCTGGTCACAACGAGGAGCTTGTGATTGCCGGCACCATACGCTCGGCTATAAACGCCGGCATGAAGGCCCAGGACATTTACGTCGTGGACGATAATTCTTCGGACAAGACCAGCAAGATTGCGCGCACCCTTTTGCCCGCTGGCAACGTGCACCGTGTCAGGCGCAGCGGCAAGGGTCTGGCTCTTACCAAAGCCGCCAAAAAATTTGGTTTGACCGAGCGGTATCGCTGGATACACGTGGCCGACGCCGACGGTGCGTTTGCGCCCGATTACTTTACGGTGTTCCGCAAGCGTTTGCGCGTCAAATACGCAGCCGCAACCGGCTATATACGCAGCTTGCCCGGTCGAAACGTAAGCCAGTATCGGGTGTTTGAGTACACCGTCGGAATGGAGATTCACCGCCGTTTTCAATCGCTGTTTAACGTTATACCTGTAATCCCCGGCCCAACATCGTGTTTTCGCGCCGATGTCTTTGACAAAGTAAATTTTGCCAACAAGTCGCTTACCGAAGACTTTGACGTAACTATGCAAATTCATCGCCAAAAGTTGGGCAGAATTCAGTTTATTGATGATGCGGTTGCCTACACGCAAGACCCGCCGACAGTAAAGGACTTTAACCGCCAGATCACGCGCTGGAACCGCGGCGTCATGCAGGGTATTTTGCAGCACCGCGTAGGGCGTAAGCTGTCGTCTATTGACGTCTACCTGGGCTATCAGGTGATGCTTAACTTGTTATGTTTTGCGAGTTACTTTGTATGGCTGCCCTATGTTGCGATAAGTCGCCAGACGCCGGACGCTATTGCCGTAGCGTTTTTGTACGACGTGCTTATTACGTGGGTTATCACACTCGCGGTAGCCGCGCGGGCAAAACGCTGGGATATTCTTGGCGCTTTTCCGATTATCTACGGCCTGCGTTGGATGAGTATGTTCGTGTTTTTGCGAGCGTTTGTAGAGGTGATGCTCTTGCGCAAGTTCCGCGCCGAATCGACTGCCGGTTGGCAGCCGCCTGCCCGCTACCGCACTGCCGGATAACTTGACTCTACTGGTGACGAGTCGGTATTAAAAGAGTCCGCTGGCGTCTTGCCAGAGCGATGGCGTATTGCCGGGTAGCTGTAGCTTTGTGGTTGGCGGCTTGGGATGTGGCTTTGCGTCTGTGGCTGGCTCGATTTGTGGAGTCGGCGAGATTTGTTTTGCCTCGATAATGAGCCGTTTGGTATTGGTGCTGACTGGCGTGCAGGTAATAAGAGTGAGCTTATACTCGTCGGTGTTTTGGGTCAAAACCTGTACGTTGTCGGGTAGAACCACGTAACTTGCAGATACCTTGTAGGTATAGCGAATACCCGAGTAGTCGATGTACAGTAAATCGTCGACGGTAAGTTTATCCAAAAGCGAGAACACAAACTTGTAGTCGCCGCGCGCCCACCATTGGCCGCTGGAATGGCCAAACAGCACCACATTACCAGGCTGCCCGGGCAGAGCGGTTTGCGGATAATGCACCACACCGTCGCGCAGCGCTATCTGAAAGCTTTTTTCGTCGACGGTCTGCTGGCTATAAATAGTTGGTGCATGCACATCAATTTTAGGAATAGAAATAACGGCTGGCGCATTGGCGTCGATGACGTAATCCGGTGTTCGGGGTGCGGCCTGGGGCCGAGCGATGGCGCTGTGATCACGGCTTTTTACCGCGTATGCCACTCTTCCAGAGAGGTACTGGGAGTTGAATACGCCAAAAACAAGCAGCGCTACACCTAGGCCACCGAGCGGCGGCAGGATATGTTTCTTAAAGCTAAGCGGTACTCGAACACTTGTAGGCATATATTTATATAATTATACCATATTTTGTAACAATATGGTAGCCCTCATCATTGCTCAGATCAATAAGCGGCTGCTCATTGTCAGCAATAAGCATATGCGTCATAATGAAGGTAAATGGATGACCAAAACAAAAACGCGCACGAGCTGCATTCACCAAGCGGCAAACTATTGCTAAGGGTTGAGATTATCGACTCACAGATTTGCTATACGTTGCTGAACGAGCGCGGCGAAACGCTGATAGATACCTCTCGCACCGCATTAATTACGCAAGATAAAAACGTGCTAACCGTGCACGGCGACTGCGAGGTAGGTCGCTCGTCACTGGACGAGACCTGGGAGCAGCCGTGGGGCGAGCAGCGTTTTGTGCGGAATAACTACCAAGAGTTGGCGCTGAGCACCGATGCTTTTACGGTGCGGTTTCGGTTGTTTGATGACGGACTCGGGTTTCGCTACGAGCTTGGCGGCGAGGGCGAGTTAACAATCCAGCGCGAGGAAACCGAGTTTAATGTGCCGTTAGATGCCGCAGCTTGGTGGATTCCGGCGCTGGGGCAAAATCACTACGAGCATTTGTATAAAAAGACCGCCGCCAAAGACATCGACACCGCCCATACGCCACTAACATTGGAGCTGGGCGGGGACAGATATCTGGCGATTCACGAGGCGGCGCTGTACGATTACGGCGCCATGAACATTGTGCCGACCGAGCGCGGACTGATGTCAAGCATCACGCCGCTTACCAGTGGTGACGCCGCGGTTGTAGGGTTGCCATTCTGCACGCCATGGCGCACTGTCATCACCTCGGATACGGCATATGGCTTGGGCACGCCCAAGGTCATGCTCAATCTTAACGAGTCTTCTAAAATTGCTGATACCTCATGGATTACGCCCACCAAGTTTATGGGCATTTGGTGGGGCATGTTCATCGGCTACTTTACCTGGGCAAGCGGCGAAAAACACGGTGCGACCACCGGCAATGCTTTTCGGTATATCAACGCTGCCAAAAAGTTTGGCATTCCTGCGCTGCTGATCGAAGGCTGGAACCAGACGTGGGACGGCGACTGGACCAAAAACGGCGACAAGATGAACCGCATGCAGCCGTACCCTGATTTTGACATCCATGCTGTGACGCAATACGCCAAGTCGCAGGGCATCGATATTGTGGGGCACCACGAGACCTCCGGCAACATCTCGCACTACGAGTGGGAATTGCCCGAGGCTTACGACTATTACCGCTTACTGGGCGTTCGTTATGTAAAGACCGGCTACGTTTCGCCGCGGCTCAACACCGGCGATTTTCACTCGTCGCAGGTTGGCGTTCGTCACTATCAAAAGACGGTCGAGATGGCCGCCGAGCGTCAGATGATGCTCGATATCCACGAGCCGGTAAAGGGCACGGGCATCGAGCGCACCTGGCCAAATCTCTTGACCCGCGAGGGGGTGATGGGTCAAGAGTACGAGGGTGGTGCGGTCACGCCCGAGCACGCCGCGGTACTGCCATTTACCAGGTTACTGGCCGGTCCGCTGGACTACACGCCGGGGTTGTTTAATCTGAGCGGCACTAGCCGCAAAGTGCGCTCAACGTTGACCAAACAGCTGGCGTTTTACGTCACTATGTACAGCCCAATGCAAATGGTCGCCGATTTGCCCGAGCACTATGACGGCCACCCGGCCTTTGCATTTATCCGTGACGTGCCGGTAAACTGGGAGATGACTATTCCGCTTGCCGGTGTGATTGGCGATTACTTTGTGACCGCGCGTAAAGATCGTAGTAGCGACGATTGGTACGTCGGCGGCGTGGCCGACGAGCAAGAGCGGCCGGTGACAATTGATCTGGGGTTTTTGCCCGAGCATCGCAGCTATACCGCGGTTATTTACCGTGATGCGGACGACGCGCACTGGCAAGATAATCCCGAGGCATACGCTATCGAAGAGCGGCAGGTCGCGAGCACCGACTCGCTGGCAATCCGTATGGCTCCGGGCGGCGGCTTTGCGATTCGTATCAAGCCCGTCGGCGAAACCGCGCACCCGTATCCTAATATTTAGCAGGTCATTGGTAGCAGCATGAAGACACCACCGCTCAAAACGCGCCTGTTGGCGCTTGGCATAGATTATTTGGTTATTTTGGCGTACATGGGGTTGTTGGCGATCGTTAACGTGATTTTGTTTGCGGTTATTTTGGACGGATTCCCGGATTATCTTGGTCTTTTAGGGCCAGTTGGTACGCAGTTGCTGTTCTTTTGTTTGCTTACGCTGCCCGTAGGCTTGTATTTGTTTATTGCAGAGTCGGGCAGGCATCAGGCCACAATTGGCAAACGATTGACCAGCCTGCGGGTCGTTAGGACAAGCGGCCGGCACGCTACAAAAAGCCAGGTGGCCATCCGAACTATCGTCAAGCTCTTGCCGTGGGAAATCGCCCACACTTTTGTTTGGCAGCTGCAATACGTGTTTTATATGGACGGATACGAAGCTGCGGTGCCAGCGTGGATTTTTGCAGGATTAAACGCTGCGCTCGTGTTTGGTTTGGTGTACGTGGCGCTGGTAGTATGGCGGCAAGACCGGCGCTCGGCTCACGACTTGGCTGCTGGCACCAAAGTTATCGCAGTATAGCTACTGGCTAGTACTCGTCGTCCCAGATGGGCAAGCCTGGCTCGCGTCGTCGCAAGAGCGCGGCAAGTTTATTCAGCTGCCCGTCGTGGCTAATCTCTTTCGTCGCTCCCATTCTGTGCGTGCCGCCACCGTAGTTTGGGGTTTTTGTAAAGCTCAACATGTTAAGTGTATTATGTGTGGATATGTCGATATAATAACGCTGATTTACAGTGATATTTTGCTTTTTTCTGTACAGACTTTGCAAATGGCAGTAGGTGATCTAGAGGGTGAGATGTTAAAATAGGGGGTAATTATGCAGGGTAACACGCGTCCAATTGTGAGTGTCAAAGACTTTGGTTTGCGCCTCGGCGGCAAGCAGATTGTTGACGACTTGTCGTTTGAGGTGGCCGCGGGCGAAATCTTTGCGCTGCTTGGCGCGAACGGGTCAGGCAAGACCTCGACTATTCGTGCGCTGCTGGATATTTATCAGCCCACCTCGGGCGAGCTGTTGGTTGGCGGCGAGCGCTACAGCCCGGAGCGGGCGCACCTGGTGGGGTATTTGCCCGAAGAGCGTGGTTTGTATGTCCGCAGCACCGTCATCGATGTCATGACTTACTTTGGGGAGCTAAAGGGGATGGGCCGCGCAGAGGCGCGCGAGTTTTCGCTAAGCTACCTAGAGCGTGTAGGTCTTGCAGACAAAGCCAAGCTTAAGGTCAAGAAACTCTCCGGCGGCCAGCAACAGAAGGTACAGCTTGGCGTAGCAATCATCAATAACCCGCAGCTACTTATTTTGGACGAGCCGACAAAAGGGCTCGACCCGGTCAACCGCAAGCTACTGCTCGAGATCGTAGAGGAACACCGCGCCAAGGGCACAGCCGTCATTTACATTACTCACCTTATGGAAGAGGTCGAGCGCCTGGCTGACAAGATTTTGATCATCAAAGACGGCATGCGCAAGGCGTATGGTACGAAGGACCAGTTAAAAAAGACGTATAAAATGAAGACTATCGAGGATATCTTTGTGTCGATCTACAACGGGGAGGGCGCCGATGTTTAGTAGCCGTAAGCTGCGGGCTGTGGTCCGGCACGAGTACCTGACTATCGTCAAGCAGCCATCGTTTTGGATTTCGCTGATCTCGGTTCCGCTTATCTTTGCCGCGATTGTTGTTATTAATGTGGTGTCTGACTCGTCCAAAGACGTCGATTTGTCCAAAGAGAAGGTGGCTATTGCCGCGGTGGACGAGAGCGGACTCATAACCGCAGACACCGCCAGTACGTATGGCGTTGAGCTTAAGAGCTCCGCAGAGCGGCCGGCTCTGGAGCAGTCGGTGCGCCATGGCGACCTTGACGGCCTGGTGGTATATCCTGCCGATTTACGCACGACCGGCAAGTACCAGTTGTTCGCAGACGATACCGAACGCAATAACGGAGCCGTGGTGACCGAACTGGGGCGAGTGATGTTGCAGCAAAGCCTTCTTGCGCCGCTGGACGATGATGTATCTGCGCTGGCGCTGACTGGCGGCGAGGCCTCGCTACAGAGTTATAACGAGGGCCAGCCTGCCCGCGAGATTACCGATTACATCGTGCCCGGCGCATTTTTGCTCTTGTTTTACGTCGTGCTGATCTTCTCGGTGGGCTATGCGCTGACCTCTGTATCCGAGGAAAAAGAGAACCGCTCTATCGAGATGGTGCTCAGCTACGTCAAACCGCAAATGCTGATTTTGGGTAAGCTTTTGGGCATTATTTTAGTGACGTTTACACAGATTGGAATCATCGGGCTGATTGCTGCAACCGGCTACTTTATTGCCCGCGCCTTTGGTAACGAGCTGTCCTTGCCGTTTAATGTCTCGGATCTGTCGTTTGTGCCATCCGAGATCCTGATTGGTGCAGGATTCCTTGTCTTTGGATTTATCTTTTATGTTGCGATGATGGCGATGATTGGCGCTATTTTCCCGTCGTCCAAGGAAGCCAATGGCTTTGCAACGGTGTTTTACTTGTTGCCGGCCGTACCGTTCTGGAGTCTCGACATCGTTGTTAGCTCGACTCCTAATACCTTTGCGCAAGCGTTGACGTACTTTCCGCTGACGTCGCCAACGACGACCTTGCTGCGCAACGCGGCTGGTAACTTAAGTGTTGCCGAGGGGGTTACCGCGCTGCTTATTTTGATAGTTGCAACTGCCGTTACCGTTGTATTGGCTGCAAAGGCCTTTCGTCTTGGTACGCTGGAATACAGCGAGCGAATTAAGTTTGCTTCGCTCATCAAGAAATAGCTGACTTGGCCACTAGTACAGAATGCGTGACTCTGTTGGCACCTTTCGGGACGGCTGCGAGTTGATCGATGGCGGCAGGTCGCCGTTCGGCTGTGGCCTTTCTTTTCGGTCGCCAGCGTACCATAGTGTGTATAGTCCCATTTCTTTGAGTGATTTGTCGGCGCGTTTTGTGGCTGAACTGTTAGATTCATCGTACGGCGCGGTTGTCAAAAACGAGTAGCCATAGGTTTTGTGAGTCTTGGTGTTGTAGATTAGCCCGACGTCGTGGCGGTTGTTGCCGTCGGGGTCATCTAGGATGCCGATTTTATTAACGAGCACGACATAGTCGTTGCCTTTTAGTTGGCTGCGTACGCCCATGTCCGTAAAGATGTTGTCGGCCATAGCGTCCTTCATAAAGTCGCTGTACGAGTCGGGATTGGCAAGGAGGGCAGACAGTGCCCAGAGCGAGTCGCTGGTAGTCGTGTTGCCTAGGTAAAAGCGGTCGCTATCAAGCGGTATGAGATAGGTGTGGTTCAGTTCCGGCTTTTGACTCCAGCGTTGGTTGACGTTTGCGTTACCCCCCAGTGCTTTGTTGACGAGTATTCTGACGGCCGTGTTTCCAGAGTTGTGGAGCAAGTCGTATACGACATCGCCGAGGGTTGCTTGCAGCGGTGCGCCCGGTTGGTCGTAGGTGCCGGAGCCGGCACGCACGTCGCTGGCTTGCCAGGTTAGTGTTTGGTTTAATTGTAGCTTGCCGCTGCGTAAGTCCTCTAAAATCAAGAGTGATACGGGCACTTTGTTGACGCTTGCCGCAAAGTGCTCGGTCTCGTCGTTATGACTGTAGACGGTACGGTTGCTGCTGATGTCGATGATTGTCGCGCCGGTGACGACTTGGCGGTGCTCGTTGCGGAATACCGAGAGGTTAAGTAGATGCTTGAGGAATATATCTTTGACCGGACTTAGATGGCCGCCGATCTGATTGTTGGGTTGTGTTTGCGATACAGGTGGTGTAGATGGAAAGTTTGGTATGGTTGGGGGTTGGTTTGTAATCATGCTGTTTATGTTAAACAGTGCGCTTACGCGAAATATGTAATAAACCTTACATTGACTCTGTGATTTTTAGAGGTGAGAGGGATTGAGGTTGTCAGACAGTGAGAATCAGTAGTATTGTTATAGAAAGAAGGACAAGAGTATGGCAGAGATATTATCACCACACCCGGATGAGGAGCATCGCTCGCACCGCGCGCCGTGGCTCCGCGCCGCAGTATTAGGTGTTAACGACGGCATTGTATCCACCTCGAGCTTGATGGTGGGTGTGCTTGCGGCTACGCCCAACCCTAAGGCGATCCTCACGGCAGGTATCGCCGGTTTGACGGCGGGTGCGTTGTCTATGGCAGTTGGTGAGTATGTGTCGGTAAGCTCGCAGCGCGACTCAGAAAAGGCCGACATCGAGATCGAGCGCCGCTCTATCGCCGCCAATCCTGCTGCCGAGTTGGCTGAGCTTAAAGAGATCTACATGAGCCGCGGACTCGACGCCGAGCTGGCCGGAAAGGTTGCCCAGCAGTTGCACGACCACGACGCCGTAGCGGCACATGCAAGGGACGAGCTGGGAATCGACCACGAAGATCTGGCTAACCCGATGCAAGCTGCGATTGCCTCGGCCACGGCGTTTTCGATCGGTGCTGCCGTTCCTGTTTTGGCTGCGCTTATTTCTTGGGAAGGTCATCAGGCTCTGCCGATTGTCATATTCTCGCTGATTGCACTGGCGATATCCGGAGGTATTGGCGCGTACATTGGCGGTGGCCACAGGGTTCGCGCTGCTTTGCGCGTGCTGGTGGGCGGCGGTGTGGCGATGGCTATTACGGCGCTTATCGGTAATCTTATCGGCACTCACTTGTAATCTTTTGGGGCGCAGGTATGTATAGGGGTAAGCGGATTGGCCTCGGTGCGGCTATTAGGGTAGAATAGAACTAATATGTCTCCGCTACTACAAAGTATAGTTGTGCTTATTTTGGTACTCTCGATTGCCCGCTTTATTAAGCGCGGATCGGATGTGCTGCAAAAATTCTTTATACCGAGCGCGCTGGTCGCTGGTGTTATGGGCTTGATCTTGGGGCCGCAGATACTGAACACTATTCCGCAAGAGATAACCAGTTACTGGGCGCAGTGGCCTAAGTACCTAATTACCGTCGTGTTTGCCGGATTGTTTTTGGGTAAGGTGATCCCTAGCGCCAAAGAGATCTGGAAGATCTCGGGGCCGATGATCGCCTTTGGTAACACGCTGGCGTGGGGGCAGTATGTGCTCGGTATCTTGGCGACTTTGCTGTTTTTGGGGCCGGTGTTCGGCGTTAATCCGCTGGCAGGTGCGTTGATAGAGGTTAGCTTTGAAGGAGGTCACGGTACGGCAGCCGGTCTTGCGCCGACATTCGAGCAGTTAGGTTGGAGCGAGGCGACCGACATCGCGTTAGGTCTTGCCACCGTCAGTATTATCGCGGCGATTATCATCGGCATCGTGTTTGTTAACATTCATAGTCGGCGGGGCGGCGGGAAATATTTTGATCCGGAGTTGCAAGCCAAGCAGCGCCAACAGATGGTTCGCAGTGGCTACAATCTGATTACGCTCGGCCGTAAGATCCGCACCAGTCCCAAGGCGATTATTATAAACATCCTAGCGTTTGCGGTTGCCATCGCGATTGGCTGGCTCATGCTTAAGGGCTTTATTTGGCTAGAGGATCTATTGTTGAGCGGCCGCGCCAATATCCGGTTCTTTACGCACTTGCCATTGTTCCCGCTTGCGATGATCGGTGGACTTATTGTGCAGCTGGTGCTGCGCAAAGTGGGGCAGGAAAAGTTGATCCAGCGCCGCACGGCTGCCAATATCAGCACTATGGCATTGGATGTGTTGATCGCCAGCGCAATTGCAACGGTTTCGCTGAGCGCGATTGGCAGCAACCTGCCGGTGTTTATCACCTTTGCGATTATCGGTATCGTGTGGATTGTGTTTGGATTCTTGGTGCTTGCCCCGCGCATGTTTAAGACCTATTGGTTCGAGAAGGGGCTGACCAACATGGGCCAGTCCATGGGTATGACCGCCACCGGTTTGCTTCTTGGCCGTTTGGCCGACCCGAGCAACCACTCAAAAGCGCGCGAAAGTTTTGGGTATAAGCAGTTGGCGTTTGAGCCGTTTATGGGCGGCGGTATCGTGACGGTAGGGTCGGTTATTGTGCTGCATGAGTTTGGACAAGTGCCGGTACTCATCGTGGTCACGTTGGTCACGGCGTTTTGGATCAGTCTGGGGCTCTGGCTGGGCAGAAGAAAAAAGACCGCCGCCTGATTGCGTAATTACGGGTGCACTACTGTAGGCGTTGCAATAACCATAAGCGTTACGCTATCATTTATTGAGAATAATAACAGGGGGTGAGGATTAGTATGATTACCTATACAACGCTGATGGGTATGGCCGCTGGCGTAGCCATGATCTTAGTGGTGCTGCTGGGCTATAAGTTGTTTTATAAGCGATCGGCTGTGACGACTTTTGATGGTTGGGCATTGTCGTTTGCGGGACTGGGCGGGATTTTGACGGTGCTTGGGGCACATATGTCGATTGCATGGCCGCTGCAGAACCCCGAGCGGTTTAAGAACTTTATGTTTGGCGAGCCGGTGTTTGTGCTAGGCGTGCTATTGCTTCTTGCGGGGTTCTTCTTGTGGCGGCGCGGCGATTTGCTGGTCGAAATGTCAGGGGCGAAGGGCGATGATCGACAAGAAAAGGCTCAGGCGTACCTCCGGTCAGTCGTGCAGCCGGTTGTGTGGATCGTATTTAGTCTTGGATTGGTGCTCGCGGCTTGTACGGTAGCGGCTTTTCAGTACGAAGTCTTTGCAACCGCGCCAAGCCAGGAGCCGGTTTTGGGAACATGGCCAAAGGGCTTAGTTAACGCATCGCTGAGTTTGCTCTATGCTTTACCTGCGCTCGGCTGCTTGCTGGCTCCATTGGCGTTTTATGGCCGCAGCCGCAGCGCGCTTGCCGCAACTGGCGTTACCCTGTTTTTGACGGGCATCGGCTGGCTGGTGGTAGCGGTGTTGGTGTACTACACGCACATCGCCATGGACTTTAACTTCCGCATGTAGGTTGTAGCCAGTTAACCAAAGTCCGCCTTGTATTTTTGCTCACAGAAAAATATCTTGTGTTCGTCATAATAGCTTGATTGTTATGTGTGCGTGAGGGGGGTATTATGGCGGCATATGCAACGGCTCATGGAGAACGTATCCGGCAAGAGTTGTTGGCGGCAGGAGTGACACCTGCAGGTTTGCTTAAGTTTAGTATTCGGTATTTACCAAAAGTCGTAAAACCTGACGAACATATTAAAGCTGTCGCATACGGGCGCTATAGCATGGGCGACGGCCCTAACGTGTGGAAGTGGGAGCAGGGAGTGCTGGCGGCTACGGATCAGCGGGTGTTATTTGTAGATCGCAAGCCAGGCTTTTTGCATGCCGACGCGGTTGAATATGATGAGGTCTCCGGTACAGAGGCATTAAAGGCATGGCCGTTTGCCTCGGTGACGCTTATGACCAAGATCGGCCCGTTTAATTTGCGCTACGTCAAAATCCCGCATGCCGACAAATTTGTGAGCTATGTAGAAAGTCGGCGCGGTGCTCCGTAGCGCGGGCGGCTGCGCCCAGCGGTAAGGAGTGTTATCATGATAAATATGGACAAGATACAACGAGAATTCAAAAAGCTGTACCGCTCGTCGACAGACCGTAGGATTGCCGGCGTGTGCGGCGGCATAGGCGAGTACTTTGGCGTAGACGCAAACATTATCCGCTTGGTGTGGATTATCGCTACCGCCTTAACCACTTTTATTCCGGGCATAATCGCCTACGTGATTGCCGCGGTTATTATTCCGAGCGATCGATACACAGGGTAAAACTGCAAAATCTAGGTTTACAGGGATCCTGGGATAAATCTATCACGGGCGGATAATGGATTTGCATGCCTTTGTTGAGGCGCAACGCCTGATATCATCGATCCGCCTACGGGCGGCACTATCTCGATTTCGCGGCGCACGCAATAGTCCATGACGGCATGCCAAACCGCGGCCGGATCGGTTATGGGCACGGCGTGATCTTTGCCCTCCAGAATTTGCAGCTCCATTTTATGCGGATCGCTATCCCGGTAGTATTCTACTGCATCCAACACCGATGGGAGGTTGCGCACGTGGTCGTACTCAGAGTGCAGGTACAGGCAGGGTGCGCTTAGTTTTTTGGGCATCGGCGAGGCATCAACCCGGTATTGGGGCTGCATTGTTTGGCTAACGAGCAGCCTGCCGATATCCGGAGCTAGGTTAAAAAAGACATCAAGTGCCATCTCGCGGTTAAAATCGACAAAATGCTCGTCGGTGTCATCGGGGTGTGTAATACCGTTTCGGAATTGCTGGCTGTTGCGGGGTTGTCGAGGCGCTGGGTTGCCTCTACCTGCTTTAGGCGGCAGCTCGCCCAAGCTTCCACTTACGAGCACCGCGAGCTTTACGTTGTGACCGCCCTCTTCTTGGTCCAGTTTTTCGATGGCCCGTAGCACATGCGCACCGCCGCCCGACCAGCCCAAAACGATAGCGCTGTTGCCCAAGTCTTTGATTTTTGAGGCAAGCACGGTGGCGTGGTCTTCGGGTGTAGCGTTCGGGTCGTGTGTTGGCAAGTCGCTGATAATCTGCGCGTCGTGCCCGCCAATCCGAAAAAAGGCTGCGAGCGGTTCCATCGTCTCTGGACGAAAGAATGAGCCGCCAATAATCCCGACTTTGGTCTTTTCTACGATCTCGCCCGATGCTACGTGAGGGATAGTCAATTCCGCGCTCATATGTGGTTGTAGACTAAAACAGCCATATAATATTTTCTGCAATAAATCTAACAACCGCTCTGAGGATAAGATGATACGACAGGAGGCGAGAGCAATAAGAGATAAACCAAACTTTGCCTACTTTCGGTCGCTAGGATATAATCCTAACTAATGGCGCTGTGGCGGAGTGGTTACGCAGAGGTCTGCAAAACCTCGTACGCCGGTTCAATTCCGGTCGGCGCCTCCAATTTTACAATAATTCAAGCAGCGGGCGAGTGGCGGAATTGGTATACGCGGTGGACTTAAAATCCGCTGACCAAAAGTCTTGTGGGTTCGAGTCCCACCTCGCCCACCACAGAAGAATATAAAACGGAAAGTCGGTGTAAAATGCTGACTTTCCGTTTTTTGTAGAAACAAGCGTAAATCGCAGGTTGTGCCACTACCCAACCGGTGCTACTATGGCGGCAGCTGTAAAGATAAGCGCTAAGGGGGGCAGGTGAAGAGTAATTTCAGACAAAAGGGATTTACTATACTCGAGGGAGTAGTTGCAGTGTTAGTCGTTGCCGCACTTGTTGTTGGTGGTTGGTGGGTGTGGCAAAAGAATAGGACGAAAGTTACCGATGCGGCTACTGATATTGGTTCGTCAAGTAGCCAGAATAAGCCGAATAATGCGACATCTCCAGAGCTCCAAAATGTCGTTAGAATTCCCGAGTTGGGGGTGCAGATTGTGGTGCCAGACGCTATCAAAGACTTAGTGTACGAAGTGTCTGCCCGGAAGACGCCTGAAAATAAGGCGGTGACTGTGGTTTCGTTCTCGACTGAATCCTTAGTAAGGGCAGATCCAAAGTGTGGGCCGGATAATTCACCAATGGGTTCAATCGCAAGGGTTGATGGCAGATACCCGGAAGCTGCCGAGGGTGATAATAGCATCGCGATGGAGTATGGGCAGCTAGTTAAGCAGTTTGCTAACTTTTACATTAGTGCTTGGTATCCGAATGGTGTATGTTCGACCGACCCTTCGTTCCCCTCTCCTCCAGATGGCAGCTGGAAGTCGCAGCTTGGCGGTGCGCTTTCGACGGTTCAGGAGCTGAAATAGTCAGTTCTCTGTAAAGTGCCCAAGAAGGAGAGTACGTGAGAAGAACAAGAAAACTGCTTTCACAAATGATAGGCAGGCAGAGGGTGCTCTTTGTTGTTACGCTATTAATTGCGACTATATGTCCTCAACTCCCTAACGCAAAGATAACCTCGGCCACCGGTGGATACATATGGTCGAATGCAACAACGTTAAATGCGGCAACCTATGACTGGGGCTATGCCACATGCCCCACTACGGCGTTTGGTTGCATGGCAAAGACGTATGTAAAAAATGGTGTGACATATGGTCAGTACGATGCAAGGAATTTTTACTTCCGCAACTGTACTTCGTATGTCGCCTGGAGGGTAAGCGGACTTGGCATCAATATACCTACTGGTTGGGGTAGCGCCACAACATGGGACACAAAGGCCACTGCCGCCGGCTACGCGGTGGATACAACGCCCGAGGTTGGCGATATCGCTCAGTGGGACAATGTGGCTGGTGGATTTGGCCATGTGGCGTATGTGGAAGAAATAGGTACGGGCGCTAACGCTGGCAAGGTTCGCGTAGCGGAATACAACTGGGCGGTATCCGGCGGATTCACGAACAACCGGTGGACTACCGCTGACCATTACATTAGTATTGGCGGCAGTACCAGTGCTCCAACTAGCTTTCCTGACGGTACATATCTAAATGCTCAAGGCTCATGGTACGTAGTGGCCGGTGGCGCACCGATGGCCATTAGTAGCTTTGCGAACGTCCCGCCGTTTAGCTCGTATGTCAATACAACTCCCGCAGTAATAAACTCCATGCCGAATTATCCGGTAGAGGGTACACTCATACGTAATTACGGTAGTGGTGGTATATACGTGATTGCTGGCGGCGCTCCCACAGGTGTATCCAGTCTGAACAACATACCCTATAGCAGCTGGATAAATATTGACGGCTGGGCGATTAGTAACCAGCTGCTCGGTTACCCGTCAAATGGTACGCAAGTTCGCGGCTACGTATCTGGTCGTCAGTTTTTGGCCAATGGCGGCTCGGTGACTGAAGTCACTACGTCGCCACTACCGTCTGCGACCATAGTAGACGATTGGTCCATCGTGAATCAGTTGGGTGGGACATTGTAGGCGATGCACTTTGTGCGCTGTCTGGCTATGGCTGCCGCAACTCAATCCGTCCCCTTTGCAAAACATTCCGGATCTTATTCAGACGCTGAGCTGGAAGTGGTTTTTGGTTCCGTTGTATAATTGCGTCAGACTTTATGACAAAGATTTCTCACGACAGTGAAACCCCGGCGCATGGCCAGCAAGTAATTACGGCCTGCGCCTTTATTCATCACGATTTTAACGGCGTGACTAAAATGTTTTGGCCGCGAAGGGCAGAGACGAAGAAGTTCTTGCCGGGAGTTTTTGAGCTGCCGGGCGGCCACATCGATTTTGGCGAAGAGGTCGCGCCCGGTCTTAAACGCGAAGTGCTAGAGGAATTTGGCAAAGAGATAACGCTTGGCGATCCTTTTGCTGTGTTTACCTACACTAACCCCATTAAGGGTTCGCACTCTGTCGAGATCGTGTATTTTGCGCAATTTGTGGACGGCGTTAACGGTATTACCGTTAACCCACAGGACCACGCCGAATACCGCTGGGTCACCGAGGACGAAGTTGATGCGACGCCATGCAGGGATAGCGACGATCCGGAGCGCGCAATTATCAAGCGCGGGTTTGCGCTACTTCGCGGCGAACCGCTTCGGTTCTCGTAAGTTACTTCGGGTGCGGTATGATGGATGTATGACCAAACGTAGCGCAGGCATCGTATTGTATCGGCGATTATCCGCCGGCTGTGATGTTATCCTGGTGCATCCCGGCGGTCCGTTTTGGGCAAAAAAGGACTTGGGCTCTTGGTCGATCCCCAAGGGCGAGTTTGAACCCGGCGAAGAGCCGCTGACTGCCGCCAAGCGAGAGTTTGCCGAGGAAATGGGCGCGGCCCTGCCGGCCGGTGATTGCGTGTCGCTGGGCGAGTTTAAACAGCCAAGCGGCAAGATCGTGCATGCCTTTGCGCTAGAATCAGACTTTAACCTCGAGAATTTTCGTTGCAACATGTTCCAGATGGAGTGGCCGCCCAAGTCCGGTCGCATGCAAGAATTTCCCGAGAACGACCGCGCGGCATGGACTCCGCTATCGCTCGCTGCCCAAAAAGTTGTCAAAGGTCAAACTGCCATTTTTCAAAAGCTGGCCGATAAGCTTGGCATCGATCTACAAGATACTACGCCACAAACCAGTCTATTTTAATCTACCTCTGTAGTTGTTATACTTATAGCTAATGATCGCCACCGCACCCGTTACCATGTTGCGCATGATGCCCTAGCGGGCAGGTTTTCTCTTATTCAATTTTTTATCAAGCTAAAAACAGGTAGACTATAATTATGGCAAAATACTATGTTCCCACTTCTATTGCATACGTTAACGCACCGCCGCACATCGGGTACGCGTTAGAACTGTTGCAGGCCGATGTATTGGCCCGCGCTGCACGCCAGCGTGGCGACGAAGTTATCTTTGCTACCGGCACCGACGAGCACGGTACCAAGGTGGCCGAAAAGGCTGCCGAGGCAGGCAAAACACCGCAGGCGTTTGCCGACGAAATGAGCGGCCACTTCCGCGATCTAACCAAACTGCTCGGCATCAGCAACGACCGCTTTATTCGCACCACCGACCCCAATCACGAAAAGCGCGCACAACTTATCTGGAGTGCTCTGGGCGATGACATCTACAAGGGTAAATACGTTGGTTGGTACGATGTTCGCCAAGAAGAATTTGTGCCAGAAGGCAAGGCCGACCCTGACCGCATGAAGCCCGATCGCCCGCAGGCGTACCAGCGCATCGAAGAAGAAAATTACTTCTTTCGCCTAAGTAAGTACAACGCCCGTATTTTGCAGGCGATCGAGTCCGGTGATTTTAAGATCGTGCCAGAGACGCGCCGCAACGAGATCCTCTCGGTCTTACGCGAGGGACTGGACGACATCAGCGTATCGCGCCCCAAAGAAAAACTGTCCTGGGGTGTGCCGGTGCCGGGCGACGACAGTCAGGTTATGTACGTTTGGGTCGAGGCGCTGATGAACTACATCACTGTGCTTGGCTACCCCGAGCATCAGGACTTTAAGGACTATTGGCCCGCAGATGTGCAGGTGATCGGCAAAGATATCGTGCGCTTTCACGCGGCTATATGGCCGGCCATACTCATGAGCTTAGATATTCCGTTGCCCAAAATGCTGTATGTTCACAGCTTTATCACCGTCGAGGGCGAGAAGATGAGCAAGTCTATCGGCAACGTCATCGCGCCGGCAGACGTAGCAAAGCGTTACGGCGTAGACGCCTTCCGCTACTACTTCCTCCGTCATATCCCAAGTTACAACGATGGTGACTTTAGCTGGGACGCGTTTGACGCCTCCTACAACAATCAGCTGGCCAACGAGCTGGGTAACGCCGTGCAGCGTACCGCCGCTATGGTTATGCGGTATCAGGATGGCATTATCGGCGTCATTCCCGGGCCCGAGCACGACAGCAAGCCTGTCACAGATGCGATTGCCGAGTGCCGATTTGATCGCGCACTGGACCACATTTGGGACCAAGTCCGCGGCCTCAACCAATACATCGACACCGCCAAGCCGTGGGAAATCGCCAAAGCCAAAGACGCCGACCATCTGCGTGAGGTGTTGGCTTATCAGGTGAGCTGCTTGCTGCAGATCGCCGATTTGCTCGAGCCGTTTTTGCCCGATACAGCCGGCAAGATCAAACACATATTCGAGAGTGGAACGATCAAGATGCTTGACGGTACACTCTTTCCCAAGATAGAACACGCCAAGCCATAACATCTATGCAACTGACTGATACACATTGTCATATTCACGAAGCTTGGAAGTCTGTAAACGGCAACGATGCCACAGCCGAGCGCTGGGCAAAAGCCGGTAACCCACCGGCCGATGACATCATCGCTCGCGCTCTGGATGCAGATGTTACGCGCCTGATTTGCGTAGGCACGACGCTGCCAGACAGCAAGATGGCGGTCGATTTTGTAGAATCTCGTGACCGCGTATGGGCAAGTATTGGGCTGCACCCGCACGAGGCCAAGGATTATGCTCATTTTGATGACAAGCTAAAAGATTTTGCATCGCTCGCAAGCAAGCCTAAGGTAGTGGCCGTTGGCGAATGCGGGTTGGATTATTTTCATAACCACTCGCCCAAGGCCGAGCAAGAGCAGATTTTGCGGTTTCAGATAGAGTTGGCTCTTGCGCACAACTTGCCCATGATCTTTCATGTGCGGGATGCCTTCGATGATTTTTGGCAAATTTTTGACGATTACAAAGATATTCGCGGCGTCATTCATAGCTTTAGCGCAACAGAAAAAGAGCTGGACCAGATTTTAGAGCGCGGATTGTATGTCGGGCTTAACGGTATCATGACTTTTACCAAGAGCGAGGCGCAGCTGGCTGCCGCCAAGGCTGTGCCGCTGGATCGGCTGGTATTAGAGACCGACGCGCCGTTTTTAACCCCGGCTCCTAATCGCAAAGAAGCCTGCGAACCCAAGCACCTCCGCCTAACCGCAGCATTTCTTGCTAATCTGCGCGGCGAATTACCAGAAGACCTGGCTGCCGCTACAACTGCCAATGCTCAAAAACTCTTTGACCTATAGCGCAGGCCTACGTTGCCAACGGTGACGGACATCACAATTTATGGTAAAATAAACATCGAAATGACGGATCTGATTTACCTAGACTATGCAGCAGCCACCCCCGTTGACCCGGCGGTGCTAGAGGTGATGCAGCCGTATTTTGGCGCGCAGTTTTATAATCCATCCGCTACGTACACAGCAGCCGAGCAGGTTCGCAGAGATTTGGATGCGGCGCGCGGACGCGTTGCGCATTGGCTGGGCGCGCGCCCGAGCGAAGTCGTGTTTACTGCGGGCGGTACCGAGGCCAATAACCTCGCGCTGCATGGGGTGATGAGGCAGTTTGCGGATGGCAATATCGTGGTCAGTGCTATCGAGCACGAGTCGGTGCTCGCGGCAGCTCATCGATACGATTGCCGCGAGGCAGGGGTAAATCCCGACGGCTTGATTGATGTCGACAAACTGACCGCGCTTATTGATGACAAGACGGTACTCGTTAGCGTCATGTACGCCAATAACGAGGTGGGCACGATCCAGCCGATTCGTCAGTTAGCACAGGCTTTGGATGGTATTCGCAGGGCGCGTAAGAAGGCGAGCAACTCCCGGCCGTTATATTTGCATACGGACGCGGCTCAGGCGGCAGCGTATCTTGATTTGCATACCGCAAGGTTAGGCGTCGACCTTATGACGATCAACGCGGGCAAAATTTATGGCCCTAAGCAAGTCGGCGCGCTGTTTGTAAGTAGTCGTGTGCAATTGAGTCCGCAAGTATTTGGTGGCGGGCAAGAGCGAGGGCTGCGCAGTGGTACCGAGAACGTAGCGGGGGCAATCGGCCTTGCTAAAGCGTTGGATTTGGTGCAAGAGCGGCGTCATCAAGAGGTAGCGCGTTTACAAAGTTTGCAGGCAAAGTTTTTTGACGCAATCGAGCGGCAGTTTCCTGACGCGCTCGTGAACGGATCGCGCAAGCATCGTTTACCAAATAATGTACATGTTACTTTTGTTGGTCAGGACAACGAGCGTCTGATATTCCAGCTCGATGAAGCGGGCATTTTGTGCGCCGCCGGTTCGGCGTGCAGCGCCAGCAGCGAGGAGCCTTCGCATGTACTAAAGGCTATGGGCAAAACAGATCAAGACGCCCAAAGTTCGCTGCGGTTTACCATGGGCCTTCGCACTACCGAGTCCGACATTGACCGGACGCTGACAATCCTCGAAACACTTATTAAAACATAAACGTAATTGTTGACAAGATCGGCTGGGAGTGGTATTTTAAGCTTGTGCGCAATTACCACGCACGCAAAAGCGTCCGAGCGGAGTCACGATCCGCGAGCTGAGTGCCAAAATGCACTACAGAGGCTGAACTGTAAAACCAGCATCTGGTGTCGTTTACCTATAACGGAGCCGGGCAGAGCGCCTGATGAAAGCAATTTGATCAGGAACAAGGATGGGACCGCGGAAAGCAGATAGATGCCTTTCGTTCCTTGAACCACCAGCTGCTATGCTGGCGTTCATCGAACGAAAGGTATTTTTTATACAAAAATAAGGAGAACTCGTATGTTAGATCGCAAAGAAATTATCGAACCCGTGATCGTGCGCGGTACCCGTGATTTTACGCCGCAGCAAATGGTGCGCCGCAACAGGGTTATGAGTGTAATGCGCGAGGTGTTTGAGCGGTTTGGCTACACGCCGTTAGAAACGCCGATCTTGTCGCCAGCAGAAACAATCATGGGCAAATATGGCGAGGAAGGCGACCAGCTAACCTATACGTTTACCGACCGGGGCGACCGCAAGCTGGCGCTGCCGTACGACCTGACCGTGCCGTTTGCTCGCTATTTTGCGGCTAACTACCGCGAGCTGCCGATCCCGTTTAAGCGCTACCAGATGCAGCGGGTGTGGCGCGCCGAGCGTCCGCAAAAGGGGCGTCTGCGTGAGTTTTATCAGTGCGACATTGACATTATCGGTACCAAGGATTTGATGTGCGAGGTCGAGGCGGCCAAGGTAATCGCTACGGTGTTTGACGCGCTCGGGATTAAAAACATTACGATCAAATGCAACTCTCGGCGCTTATTAAATGACGTGCTGCGTGCCATGGAAGTGAGTGATGAGTTGGTTGTTCCAACTATCCGTATCATCGACAAGCTCGACAAGATTGGTTTGGACGCCGTTGTTGCTGAGCTGAGCGAGTTGGGTGTTACGCGCGCGGTCGAGCTGATGCAGGCGTTGAGCCCCGGCGAATCTAATGAGCAGACGTTGCGAAACCTTGCGGCTTACGATACCGGCGAACTACAGGAATTTTTGCAGTTGTCTGCTGATGCAGGCGTTGCGGACGGCGTGATTATGATTGACCCGACGCTTGCGCGCGGTCTGGATTACTACACGGGCATTATCATCGAGACAATTAGCGCAGATTCTGACTTTGGCACCATCTGTGCAGGCGGCCGCTACGACAATCTGACGGGCGCGTTTAGTAAAGAGAACTTTTCGGGCATGGGCGTGTCGTTTGGATTCGAGCGGATCATGTTGCTGATCGAAGAGCAGGGTTTGCTTGCAGAAGATGCGGCGTTGACGCGCGTACTGGTAACGCGATTTGACGAAGCTTCTAAGAGTGACTCGCTGCGCCTGTATGCCGCATTAACCGACGCCGGTATTCCGGCCGAGATTTACCTCGGTAGCGACAAGTTGGGTCAGCAAATTAAGTACGCCGACAAAAAGAACATCCCGGCCGTAGCGATTATTGGCCCGGGCGAAAAGATAAACGGCACAGTCACAATCAAATGGCTCCAAAGTGGCGAGCAAACCGAAATCTCGCAGGACGCGATTGTGACAGCACTTCAAACCAGTTAAACGTCTACCTCTCGGTATTGTTGGCTTATTACATAAGCAGTATACTGAGGTTAATGCGTAGGCATGTAAACAAAAAGAATTTTAAGCGGGCGCTGCACCTGGGGCTTCTTTTGGCCGGGACGATGGTTATTGTCTCTGGCATGTCTGGCCCGAGCGTATAGTGTCGATTTGGGTATGAAGAAACTACGCCAAGTATCCGTAGCTTTGATAGGGGTACTGCTGCTGTGTCTAACTTCTGTAGCGGGCGTTGCGTTTGCCGCAGAAGATACCGAAATAAAGGACGCCACCGGCAAGGCCAGTGTCAGCAGTCACTCCGCTGACAGCGCACTACAGTTTGGCACAATCGTGCAGCTTATTGACCAAGAGGCTAAAAAAGTCGCGCCTGCCAGCAAAAAAGATCTGTCCAAGATGTACGGTGTGGCCGTTGATCCCAATCATATGTCTGTCACGGTGTCCGACTCATCGCTGCAAAACGAAACCCATGTTGCTACCTCGGGCACATTTAACGTACTAGTCAGCACAGAGGGCGGGGTCATAAAGGCTGGCGACTATCTAACGCTGTCGGCAATTGACGGCGTAGCGATGAAGGCGGGCGATTATCAAAAACACAATATGGTGTTTGGACGGGCGGCGGCTGATTTTGACGGCAAGGCAACCAGCATTGGTCAGATGACGCTGAGCTACGAGGGTGGCGACAACAAAGAGACGGTGCAGCTTGGGTTGATTCGGGCGGCGATTAACATTCAGCGTAATCCTAACGACCGCAGCACCAAGGCCAACTTGCCTCCGATGCTCGAGCGGCTCGGCCAAGCGATTGCCGAAAAAGAAGTCAGTCCGTTTCGTATTTACTTGGCTATTGGGGTGGCCGGATTGACCATTATGGTGGCGCTGGTAACGCTGCACTCGGGAGTGCGCACCGCGATGATCTCGGTTGGTCGTAACCCGCTTAGCAAAAAGTCAATTTTCCGCGGGTTGTTCGAGATTATTCTGACAGGCTTTTTGATTTTAATAATCGGCCTATTTGCGGTATATTTACTACTAAGACTATAAGCATAAGCGGGATAAGAAACGGACGATATGGTAATTGCGTTTCTGGCAATCATAACTGGCGGTCTGCTACTACTGGGTAGCGCGGCGTGGGCGGTACTGAGTACTCGTAAAAAGCGTGCCCCGCAAAAGGGTGCAGATGATAAAGAAAACAAAGAAAAGCAGGCTTTGCTAACCGAGCTGAATAAGACGTACTCGGACATGGCCGAGGAAGACGCCTTGCATTTGTTTAACGCCGAGTTCCGCGAGGAGCTGCGTAACCGCGGCCGCTTGCGGTTTGAGAAAATCATCGACGAGAACGCTAACTTCTTAAAACAAGACCTAAACGCTACCACCGCCCAGCTGAACCAGTACATGCAAAAACAGATTACCGCCAAGCTGGACGAAGAGTTTGGTTCGTACGCCAAAGCCATGCACGATGCGCAGACGCTGGCGCTGAGCTCGCTACAAAAGACGGCCGAAGAGATCGAAACGCAGCGTTTGGCACTCGCCGATGCCTTGCGCAAGGACGTGGCCGAACGCGAAGAGGCGCTCCTAAAGGTTTACGAGGAAAACATGGCCAAGATCGTAGAGCACTATGTGCTGCAAGCGCTCGGTAGCCAGTTTGACCTCAAGTCGCAAATGCCATACATCATCAAAGAAATGGAAGACAACAAAAAAGCGATCATGGAGGACATGCGTCTGTGAACCAGTCCGACATAGCCGAGTACGTTTTGCCTTCCGCCCTCATTACCAGGGCGGATTTGGCGCGTTTGGTTCGCGAGATCGAGGATGTGGACGGCGACTTGGGCTCGCAAAAAGCCCGTAATCACACTGCCGGCGAGGACGATCACGAGCGGCGCATGCCAGCTATTAGCCAGACTCTGCACGACCTGCTAGAGCTGAACAAGATTGACCTGATGGACGACCACGTGCGTACGCATCTCCGAAAACAGCTCCAGAAGTTAAAGGACAAAGCGCCCATTATCCACCTGACTTTTGCCGTAGAGGCCGACTTGCCAACGCTGCGCCAGCTGGCTGAGCATATTCGTAAAGAGTTTCATCCGCAGGCGCTACTGCATGTGGGCTTACAGCCGACGTTGGTCGGCGGCGTGTATATGCGTACGCCCAACCGCGCGTACGACTTTAGCATCCGCGCCAAGCTGGCTCAAAACCGCAATATTATTCAACAAGATATCGATCAGATGATGCACGCTATTCCCGTAGTAGAAGCGCCGAGTTACGTGGCTCCGCCAGACGAGGAGAAGCTGTAATGGAGCAAGACGAGCTGTTTACCGAGTTGGTAGAAAAGGGTCATCCCGTTGGCGAGATCATCGGTGTTGATACGTTTTTGATTAAAGTTCGCGGTCTTCAGCCCTGCAACGTGCATGCGCTGATTCGGTTCGAGGACGGCAGCAAGGGGTACGTTCACCACGTGTACGAAGATCACGTGGTTGTAATGAAGCTCGGCACGACTGTCCTGAGTGTGGGCATGATTTGCGTCGTGCAACATCCCGAGCTACTAGCAAAAGTCGGCAAAAACTACATCGGCCGCGTGATCAACGTGTACGGCGAACCGATCGACGACAAAGGCCCGATTCATTCCGACGCTGTGTGGGAAGTGTTCCACGATGCGCCCATGCTGTACGAGCGTCGCTTGCTTGACACTCAGCTCGAGACCGGCATTACAGTGCTGGACATCAACTTTAGCTTAGTGCGCGGTCAGCGTATGGCCGTGCTCGGCGACGGCAAGGTGGGCAAGACGGCCCTCACAACTCAGATCGCCATCAACCAAAAGAACACCGACATTACGGTTATTTATGTGTTGATCGCCAAGCGGCAGGGCGACGTTGCGCAGTTGGTGGATCGGCTCGAGAAAAACGGCGCTATGAGCAAGGCGATTATCATCGTGACCAACATGTTCGAATCGCTGATCGCCACTTATTTGGCGCCATACATTGGCGCTGCCCACGGGGAGTACTTTTGGCAAAAGCTAGGGATGGACACCTTGGTGATTTACGACGACCTTACCAGCCACGCCCAGGCATACCGAGAGATCTCTTTGATTGCCGGTGTGTCCCCTGGTCGCGACAGCTACCCGGGCGACATGTTTTACACGCACTCGAGCCTAGTTGAGCGCGCCGGTCGCTTGGACAGTAACGGCGCTTCGCAAACAATCCTGCCGATCATTTATGCGCCGGCTGGTGACATTACCGCCTACCTGCCCACCAACGTGATGTCCATGACCGACGGACAGTGGATCCTGGACATGAAGGTGTTTAAGGATACCATGCGCCCGGCCGTAAACACCGGTTTGAGTGTGACGCGTGTTGGTGGTGTCGGTCAGAACAAGCGACAAAAGGGCTTGGCCGCAAAGCTTAACAAGACGCTTGCGGGTTACCGCGTGGCAGACGAATACGCACACTTTGGTACCGAGCTGAGCGCCGAGTCGCAGGCAGATTACGACAAAGGTAAGATGCTCTTTAAGCTGATGAATCAGGATATCGGCGAGGGCTATTCGCTAATGGATCAGCAGTTTTTGTTGGATATCGTGCTCAATTCTTTGCCAGAAGAAACCATCGACGTGAAAAAAATGAAGATGTTGGTGCGCGAATACTCCGCCAAGGTGCAAGAAGACAAGGATCTGAACGGTAACTGGGATCAGCTCCGCGACGCGCTGAGGGCGCAGGTTGTGACCGTAGACGAAAAGAAGAAGGCAGCGCGCGAAAAGATTGCAGCCGCCAAGGCAGCCGAGGAAGCCAAGGCTGCCGAAGCCGAAGCCGCCTCCGCAGGTAGCCCTGTTGGCGCCAAACCCGCCGAGGCAGCGCCGGAGGACAAGAAGTAATGCGCAGACCGCTCGAGATCCAACAAGAAGCGATGTCGATGGACACGATCGTGTCGCTGACAAGTGCGTTCGAATCGCTCAGTAGCATGAGCATCGCGCAGACCAAACGCAAGGTGCTTATCAGCAAAGGCTTCTTTAATGAGGTTTGGAATATCTACAAGCAAATCCGCATGGATGTGATGTTTAATTTTGGACGCACAACTACGGAGAAGCCGATTGATAAGGAGCTGCTGATCCTCATCACGGCGCCCGGCGGTCTAAGCGGCGACATCGACCAGCGTCTGATCAAAAAATTCCGCGAGTATTATCAGCCCGATGACCACGAGATTATCGTGATTGGTCGCCACGGCGCACAGCAGTTGGACCAAGCATCAATCAAGTACAAATACTTCTTTGAACTGCCCAAAAAAGACTTTATCAACGTCGACCCGCTTATGAAAGAGATCAAAAAATACCGCAGTAGCCGCGTGTTTTACCAGAGTTATGTGTCGCTCGGCCAGCAAGTCATCGAGGATCTGGACTTGAGCGAAGTGGTTAACCGCATGGGTAAGATCGCCGACCTCGATACCGTCGACGACGAGAAGATTACCGAGCGCAATTATATCTTTGAGCCCAACCCCTACGCGGTGGCTGCGCACCTAGAGACCTCGATATTGCGCCTGACACTGACGCAGTTTATTTATGACAGTCGTTTGGCGCAGACGGCCAGCCGGTTCAAGGCCATGACCGCTGCCAAACAGCGCTCGCTCGAGGTCGCATTGGATCTAAAGACACAGTTTCGGCGAGCCAAGCGTGCGCAGGTGGACGTGCGCTTAAAAGAGAGTCTTGCCGGACTCAAGAAGTTGCGCGCAGGAGGTGACGACTAATGGCTCAAGGTATTGTACGGGTTCTAAAAGGCCTGGTTATCAAAATTCAGTTCGATCAAGATATACCCAACGTCAACGAAATGTTGTATGTCGAAAACGAGAAAAAGACGCCACTGATTGTAAGCAGCCTTGACCATGGCGACATGGCGATATGTCTTAACATCTCGGGTGACTACTCGGTTAAAAAAGGCGATAAGGTAAACCGCAGTGGCCGCAGCCTAGAGATTCCGGTGGGCGACGAGATGATCGGCCGCGTGTGGGATGCTATGGGTCGACCTATCGACGGCAAGCCGCCGTTGCCGGACGAAGTGCTGGCAAACATGCCCAAGCGGTCTATCTTCCGCCCGGCGTTCCAGGAGACCAGCCTTAAAAACCAGCCAGACGAAATTTTGGAGACCGGCATTAAGGTGCTCGACTTCTTTACACCGTTCGTAAAAGGCCGCAAGATCGGTATCGTCGGTGGTGCCGGTGTGGGCAAGACGGTGCTTACTATGGAAATGATCAACAACGTCGCCGTCGGTTCGGGCGCGTTATCGATTTTTGCCGGTATTGGTGAGCGTATTCGCGAGGGTCACGAATTGTACAAGACCTTGGCAGATAACGACTTGCTTAAGACTACGGCTATGTTCTTTGGGCAGATGAACGAAAATCCGGTGCAGCGTTCGTTGATTGGTCTGAGCGCCATCACGCTGGCCGAGCACTTTCGTGACGATAAAAAGAAGGACATCCTGCTGTTTGCCGACAATATGTACCGTTACATTCAGGCCAAGAACGAGATGTCGACGATTATCGACCAGACGCCGTCCGAAGGCGGCTACCAGCCAACAATCTTTAGCGACGTAAAGGCGCTGCAAGACCGCCTGACCACCAACCAGAACGGCTCGATTACCGCGCTGCAAACGATTTACGTGCCGGCAGACGACTTGTCCGACCCGGCGGTGCAGATGATTCAGCACGAGTTGGACAGCATTATCGTGCTGTCGCGTGCAGTGGCAGCGCAGGGTATTCGCCCATCGGTGGATATTGGTGCGAGTAGTTCTAGTCTTATGACGCCCGAGATCGTGGGCGAGCGCCACTACATGCTCAACGTGCGTGTGCAGGCTATCCTCGAAAAGTACAACTCGCTGAAGGGTATTATCGCGATTATCGGTGAGTCCGAGCTGAGCACCGAGGACCGCGAAGATTACAACAAGGCCAAAAAGCTGATCCAATACTTTAGCCAGCAGTTTAACGTGATGGAGAAGATGACAGGTATTCCGGGTGAGCACCACACGCGCGAAGACACGCTCAATGGTATCGAGGAAATAATCGTATGAGTCATAAGGCCGACCGATGATCGAAGAAAAGACCCAAAGCAGCGAGGCCGTTGCCGCCGCACAAGAGCAGCAGGCCGCAGCCGGCAAGCAACCCACGGATGCCGAGGGCAAGCCAACCATAGCCGTCAAAGTGTATGCACCATTTCGCGTGTATTTTGAGGGGGTGGCGTATAGCGTGTCCGGCATTAACGAGTCCGGGCCGTTTGATATTTTGCCGCACCACCACAACTTTTTGTGCATGCTTGTGCCGTGTGATTTGGTGATCAAGACGCCCAACGGCGAAAAAAAGGTTAAGATCTCGCGCGCGTTTATGCACGTCAAAGCCGAAAAAGTGACAGTTTTTGTTGACGTATAGATAGCGCCGGTACGACTTCATCTAGGCACTCGTCGCAAGATAAAGCGAGTGCGTTAGCGGGCCAGACTAAAGTCCGGTGACAAAGTAATCAAAGGCAAAGACTTGGTTGGCCGGTGGCGCGTTGGTGCTACACAAGCTAAATTCATTGACGGTACGGTCGACGTAGTAGTTCATTTGCCCGGCCGCTGCGCCAACTGGCGACACGATAACGTGCGGCGTGTTGTTGTACGGCTGGTTAAACCTAATCCTGACCAGACATCCGGCGCCCGGGTTGCTGCCGGTGTTGAGGTTGATAGTGCCGGTCGTGTCGCTTCCGGCCACCGATCCACTGCCGCCTGCGCCTAGCAGTCCGGCGTTGATTACACGGCCAGGGCTGGCGCCGCTAAAGTTGATGTGGTTGGGCACTTCGAGCTGGGCGTTACCGCTCATGATGAGTCTGGTAACGGCCATTTCTGCCACGTTGACCCTGCCGTTAAACGATGTCGTGCCTGCGACGTTGAGGTTGTTGTACAGCGTTACCTCACCTTGTACGATCAGCGTGTTGGCTACCTGTAATGTGTTGGTTTGCGTGTCGACAAGGTTAGCGTTGCTAGAGACGCGAAGCGAAGGTACCGAGAACTCACCGCCAAGCTGAATCGTACCGGCGACGTTGAGGTTGCCGCGCACCAGCACTTGTCCCGAGAAAATGGCGTTGCCCTGCACGGTCAGTGTTTGTCCGGTGTCGCCAACGGTTGCGTCCGAGTTTGCAAGCTGACGAAGGGTTTCGGGGTCGAGTGTCTGGTTAGTGAGGGCAGGGATCGGCGGTTCTTTTCTGCTGTTAAGAATGGCGACCACAGAGATTATTGCGCCAATCGCGACCACCAGTAAAAACAGTAGCAAGTACACGTTAAAGCGTTTGAGCAGTTTTTTAAACGCGCTTGGCTGTTTTGCTTTCTTTGGTTCGTCGGGGTTATCGCCCGATGCGGCTGCGCCTGCGGCATTGAGGTCAACACCAGACTGCGATGCTGTCTCTTCGTTTAGCTCTTCGTTGGTTTTTTCTAGCGCGTCTGGCGGCGTGCTCTGTGCAGAGGAGTCAGCCTCCGGCGCTGCCGATTGGTCTGGTTTTTGGTCTTCACCCATGTTTGTCTACTTATGTCGCTTACCTTTATATATATAGTACTAGAATATGTTTCAAAATACCATTGGACATAAGCAGTTTGTGTTTGAGCCGGTTTTTTATGATAATGGTCGTATATATGGTGTACAAAAAGGGTCCCAGAAGAGGTGAAATGTTTCGTGCTTACGCAGCGAGCCTTGTGCGCGCAGCCGTAGTGGTTCTGGCGGCAGTAACGTTTACGAGCTTGGCGGCCACGGTGTCGGCGGCGCAGTCCTCGCAGTCGTCGTCCTCTAACTATATGATTAACGAGTCTCAGTTTGGTACGGGGTCGTCGCTTAATGATTGTTCCGAGAATTACTGTGCTAACTCCTCGTCGGGCGACACGACGGTTGGCCGGACGGCAAGTGACCGCTACCGCGCGATGACAGGCGGCAATACTACCGGCGAGCCCCTGCTTGAGGTAGTTACTTTGGGCGGGCTTGCGAGTTTGGGCGCATTAAGTCCAGAAAAAACATCCACGCTCACCATGAACGTGAGCGTTCGCAGCTACATGACCGGCGGTTACAGTATGCAGATTAGCGGCTCTGCCCCCAGCTATGGTCCTCATGAGCTATCCAAGCTGACCACACCAACCGAGTCGCAGGTGGGCGTAGAGCAGTTTGGCATTAATCTGGTTGCAAATGGCGTGCCGCAAGTAGGTAGCAACCCGGAGCAAGTGCCATCCAATCAGACGAGCTTTGGCGAGGTTGCAAATAACTACAAAATTGCCGACCGTTTTATGTACGAAGACGGCGACATCGTGGCGTTTAGCCGTACCGACAGCGGCCGAACCGACTACACTATCTCTATGATTCTTAATATCTCGAACGTCACGCCCGGTGGTTGGTATACCAGCATGTTCTCGGCGGTTGTTGCGCCGACGTTTTAGTACGCAGCGCGCAGCAGGAGGCGCAGATTCTTGTGGATAAACCTCTTGTGGTTAAAATAACGTTCTGTTATAGTCCGCCTTGTAATATATAAAACAAAAATAGCAAAGGGGAATGCATATTTATGTTTAAGACATATCAACTTAAGAACGCTCTTCAGCGAGGCGGTGCTTTGCTTGGCGTGGCGGGACTGTTGGCAGGTATTGCTGTTACGACTGTCCCGGCTAGCGTCTTTGCAGATGCGCTCAACCCGCTGACCGAGCGTAGCTTGAAGCTTTCTAGCTCCAGCCCAGGATGGTCATACAAGGACGGCTCGGGTAACGAAACGTATGCTCCACCACACAGCGGTGCCAATGGTCAAAAGACTGGTAACGAATTTTCGTTCCGAATGAGTTCGGCTAGCGCAACTATTAAAGGGATCACGTTCCAGTACTGCACCACGCCTGCCGGTGACTGTATTGCTCCTGGCGATAACACTACTAAGGCGAGTGACTACAATGGAACCACGGTTAAGACTACTAAGGCTGGCGCCGGTACGATTACCGTTACTGACGAGTCTGATGAAGTTACGGGTGTCGGCACAAGCTTTGTAACCGAGCTTAACGTAGGTGCTACTATTGTTACTGCAGGCGGTGCTGTACATAAGGTGGCAGCTATCGACAGTCCTACTAGCCTAACTCTGACAGAAGAGGCAACAGTGACTGAGTCAGGTGTTGCCTTTACTTTCCGCAAAGCAGACACTGACAGTACAAGCGATCTAAACATTGTAGAAGATGATTCTAGTATGATCGCTTCAGCTGATTGGACTAGTATTCTTGCCAGCAATAACAAGACTCCTGCACGGGACGGGTCTCAGGGTAACTTTGTGCTGTTGCACGCCAATGCTAGCACCTCAATGGCTAGCCCACTCCCTCTATGGTCTAACTATACATACGCGACTGACGATGGATGGGAGATGACCTCCACTAATGGGGAAACAGGCACAATTCAGGCTGGAAGCGCAACTAATAAGAATAACCTCATCACCATTACAAGTGCTGATGGCCAGGCCTTAAGCGGAAGCCTCGATAGCAACGGTCACGGTGACTACTTTAAGGTTATTTTCTTCGGTACAGACGACAACTACATCACCAACCCAGGTTCCGGATCGTTCTTCGTACGCATGAACACCTACAACACTGACAACCCTGCTAACTTTAGTGACGCAACATTGGTCGACGGTGGTGTGACTGTAGCTAACGTCATGAACGAATCGATCTCCATCCGAACCAAGGTCCTAGAAACCATGCAATTCTCGGTGGGAACACATGATCCAAACTTGTACAATACAAGCGCTTTGGGTGTTGCTGGAATGAGCGCTCACGGTCAGTGTAGTACTTTATTGATGAAAGATCCTACTTCGGGCTCATACTCGAATGATCCGAACAATGTTATTAAGATGGGCGATACTAATGCAGAAAACTCGCTAGAGACCGGGAAGGCTCACAGTGCACAATCGTACTGGCGTCTATCATCTAACTCTAGTGGTGGGGCGACCGTGTACTACACGGGTCATACATTGACTAACACCGTGGGCGATGAAATTACACCACTAACCTCTACGGCTACAGCTTCTAACCCCGGTACCGAGCAGTTCGGATTAGCAATTGCTCATGGGTCAGACACGTCAATCACAGCTATCGGCAACGCAGAAGCATACCCTGTATGGCTAGATCCAGCCAAGGCGGAAACATACGGTAATGCCGCGACAGAAGGAACTTTTGCTTACTACCTGAACAATGGCGGTTCTCCCCGTCCTGATGAGCACAGTCACTTGCCTCGATTGTTCCCGCTACAACCGCTTGCACCTTACAACGAGGGTGCGGGTGATATCACTACGACCACTCCTAAGTTTGCATTCAATGCCAATGCTGATACTTATGCAATACCGCTTGCGAGTGATAACACAAGAGTTGTAAACTGCGTGACCGCAAAGATGCGCTACATAGCGAACATCGCTGCGACCACACCTGCAGGTATTTACACAACCAAAATCAACTACGTTGCTTCTCCACAATACTAGTCAGGAGAAAATAAAAACCCTTGTACGGCCGGCCTGACTGAACCGACCAAAGGAAAAACCCAGCCCCGACGGGGGCTGGGTTTTTAGGTGTGATAAATCACTTGAAGCATAAGCGACAGAAGCCTATCATGAGGATATAAACAGGGGGAGGAACAATGACGTTCGCATATGCCAAAAATATAAAATCGGGAGTGCTGATTGCCGTGGCCCTCGCCCTCGCCTTTATCGTGTGCTTACCGACACAGATGCGTGTAGATGCGGCAAATACATTCCCTGGAGTGAACACACTGGTAAACGTCAACAGCTCTGGCGGGGGCGGTCAAAATGGCACGATCGCGAAGGGGTATGGCATATCATCCGATGGGAATATAGTATTATTTTCTTCCTCGCAGCCCGATATTGCCGGTTCAAATGGGACTACAAATGAACTTTTGTATCAAAGGAATATTAGCACCGGCACGAATACGCGTGTTGATGTTTCTGCCAGTGGCGCAGGGGGAAACTCGAATATTAATGGCGATGCTGCAATGAGCGAATCAGGGCGTTACGTCGTGTTTGGCGCAAGCTCAACCAATTTGATTGATGGCACTACTATGTCTAATGTCTGGTACTATAGAAAAGACATGCAGACGGGAGCTATTACGGCTCTCGCAACCGGATCCCTCTTTCCAAGAAGTATTAGTAATGACGGCAGATTCGTGTTATTTTCGTCTAACGAAACGGGCGCGCTGATACCAGGTGCGCATAACGGTTATTTTGACCTGGTTTTGTATGATGTTGCCAAAAATGCATGGACTCTGGTTAATGCGCCTGTCAGCGGTAGTATGCAAGCTGTCTCTGCGCACGTGTCAAGGTCGGCAATGAGCTGCGATGGCGCATACATCGTATTTACCTCGAGTGCAACTAACTTGGTTTCTGGTTATTCTGGAAGTGGTGACCACGTGTTTTTGGCTGATATGCGCAATGGGCTAACAGTCACTGATATAACTGCTAGAGGAACGCTTTATTACGGCACCGCATCGATATCTTGCAACGGAAAGTTTGTTGTCTTTAGCAGTTCCGACCGTAATCTAGTAGCACCTACGCCCACTGGTCTTAATAACGAACCTCATGTGGTGCAATATAACCGCATCACTGGCGCTGCTGCATATATAGATAGCAACTCCTCGGGGGTATTCGCGAAGGGCGGGGTTCCACTTGCTGTTGCAGACAACGGGGATACGCTTATGGTTGTGCCCTTTACGCAGAGTATTGCGACGTACACCCCAATATATCTCAAGCACATTGGCGACGGATCAGGTACGCTTGAGAACATCCAATACCGTACGCCGGGAGGTTATTTGACGTACGTGTTGAATAATGGTTCAGGAGCGTTTATATCTGCAAACAGCAAGGCGGTAATCTATAATACCCACGACTCTTATAGATTGGGTTTGGTGCCAAGTGACACATGTGATAGCTATATCAACACGTATAACACGTGTGATGTCGTTCATGCCAAAACAGGACTATAGATAAACGCGTACTTTGAACCTAGACATCACATATACCTGCTAAACGCCATTCCCGCCCGCGCGGGAATGGCGAGTGCTTTTAGTCAGGATAATTATTGAGCTTGCAGTCATCATACATAATATCCAAGCGAAGCCACGGCTGGGATAGTGGCACTATTTTTGCCCCAGATTCCTGCATTCACAGGAATGACAGGTAAAGGGCAGAAGCAATAGAATGAGGATTGTTTGTGGATTTTGTCGCTGCGCTAAGTCAAGATAAGTTTTTGCGCCTATCATAACCGATAGCGGATCTAGTACAATAAAGCCATGCACAGGTTAAAGAGGCATTTTACGGGCGCACATCACCCGCACCGTTTGGTTGTTTTGCAGACGTTGGTTGCGCTGGTGTGTGGTTTTATGATTGCCTCGGTAGATGCTACGGTAGTGATTCGCTTTCAGAATCGCTCGTTGTTTATCCAAAATACCGAGCCGAATGCTACGACGGACTACACCGTTAAGCTGACCTACACTACCGAGACGACGGTTGGCTCGCTGGACATGCAGTTCTGCATTAATCCTATTCCGAGCGAACCATGCGAGATGCCTCCTGGGCTAAACCTGTCCGGTGCCGTACTAGCCGAGCAGACGGGGGTAGATGACTACAGCATGAACTTAGTTGCGCCCAATCGTATTATCTTGAGTCGCACGCCCGCGGTGGTTGGGCAGACGCCTTCATCGTATAAATTTACCGGCATCGTTAACCCTAATTTTATAGGCCGCTCATATTCTATCCGATTAAGTAGCCACGCCGACACCACAGCGAGTGGCCCGGTTATTGACCTGGGGTCCGTCACAACGCAGACAACCCGATCAATTATGCTCGAGACCCAGGTGCCTCCGATATTGGTATTTTGTGTGGCCGCCCAGGTGAGCCTAAACTGTACCGATGACAATGGTGTCAATTACACGGATATGGGTACGCTCGGTCCGCTCGATACGCTAACGGCAAGCTCGCAGATGGCGGTGGGCACCAATGCCACGGCAGGATATTCGATCGTTGTCTACGGTACGAGCATGAAGGCGGGAGTGAGTGTTATTGATCCGCTGGAGGCGCCGTCGCCGAGTATTCTTGGTAACAGTCAATTCGGCATAAACCTCGTGGCAAATAACGATCCGTTTATCGGCGCAGACCCGGACGGACAATCGACAAACGCGGTGGTGCGCCCTGATTACGCCAACCCAAATCGCTTTAAGTTTAAGGACGGTGACGAGATAGTGACGGCGCCGAACGTGAGTTTACTGCGACGGTTTACCGTTAGTTACATCGTTAACAGTGCCCCTGATTTGCGCCCGGGTATATATACGACAACGCTTACGTACGTGACGACTGGGCGATTTTAGGGCGTGCCGACAACCAGCCCAAATACATAGAATTTAGGCTGGAAAACGCTCTCAGGATACTATACAATACCGCTTATAGTTAGAAATTAAACAGACGAGAGACATATACATATGAAACGTTTCGTGGGTTTTATGGGCGCAGCCCTCATAGTTTTGACATTGGCAATCGGTGCAATGCCGCGTGCCATATATGCAGAGGATTCTGGATCGCCTGGGCAGTCATCCGGCCTGAGTATTACGCCGCGTAAGAATTATACGATTAAACCGGGTGAAACGATTACCGACACTCTGCGTATCGGCAACTTAGACAAAGATAACGATTTGACGGTGACTCTTCGAATGATCGACTTCACGTACTCTGATGAATCGGGTACGCCAAAGCTGAGTATCGCTGCTAATGCGCCGCAAACCGCATGGTCGCTTAAGCCGTTTACTTCATTGCCCGAAACGGTTCAGGTTGGCAAAGGTGCGACGGCGACTGTAGATTACACCATTAAGATTCCCGAAAACATGGGTGCGGGTAGCTACTATAGTGCCATCATGTACCAGGCAGGTGGTAGTACCGGTGGCAACGTCGGCTTGAATGCTTCGGGAGTGACACTGGCGTTTGTCTCGGTGCCGGGTGTAGTAGACCAAAAACTCACCCTGCAGAAATTCGGTGCTTACGCATCCGAGAATAACGGTGTGAGCGGGAAGTATATATTTATCGCAACTATGGGTTCACCAAAGATGGTCGCCTACACTGTTAAGAATGAAGGTAACGTGTTTGAGGCTCCCGCCGGCAACATTATAGTCAAGAACATGTTTGGCAAAGAAGTGGTGAATGTGGTAACGAACCCGAATCAGTCGCTTGCGTTGATTGGGCAGACTAGGTTGTTTGCAAGTTGTCTTCGTACTGTACAAGACGAAGTCCAGTTCATGGGCGGCACGACCAAAAATACTAACTGTGTCGACCCTAAGCTTATGCCTGGTCGCTACACCGCTCAGCTAAGCGTCATGTATGGTCAGAACGGAAACCAAACCAGAGAAATTACGGCAACTGCTTCGTTCTGGATTCTGCCGTGGTGGTTCATTATTACTATGGTTGTACTACTGAGTGGTGCGGGCTACGGTATCTGGCGCTTGCAGCGCAAAATACGCGCCGCAGTAAACGGTACATCACGCTCGGGTAGAGGCGCGCGTCGGCGCTAGTCGTCGACCCGCTTGCGGGCAAATCAAATAATCGTGCCTACAGTTTGGCGGCACGCAGGTTGTGGAGTAGAATAAGCATAAGCTATGAGGGTTGCAGCACGAATCAGACAGATACGATCCGCGCTATTATTGTCCGCAGGTTTATTTGCGGCCACGATAGCGGGCACTGCAACAACGCACGCCATTAACCCTTTACCTAATCCCCAGCCGGGCGTTGGCTCGTATGGTCTAGAGGCTACCAAGCCAAAGCCGCCGCCCACTACGGTTGCGACAATTACTACTCCAGGCAACGGTGCGTCATTTGGTGAGTCGCCTATTACTGTCAGTGGTTTATGTACCGATGATCTGCTAGTTCAGGTATATAACAACGGGGTGCTTGTGGGTGCGGTTAACTGCGAAAACGGCAGTTTTAGTCTACAGGTGAGCCTGTTTGCTGGCCAGAATGACCTTACGGCCATCCAGTACGACGAGCTTGGGCAGGCGAGTCCGGTGAGCGCCACCGTAACTGTGACGTACAACAACGCTAATTTTGCCGCATTCGGCACTCTCATTACTTTGACCAGTAATTACGGCCGCCGCGCCGCAGACCCCGGCCAGCCGCTGGTGTGGCCACTGCAACTCTCTGGCGGTACCGGGCCGTACGCGTTTAGCATTAACTGGGGCGATGGCAGCGAGGCGGATCTAAAGAGTGTGCCGCTCGCAGGTGAGATAGATATATCGCATGTATATCAACGTGCCGGTATTTACCGCGTGACAATCAAGGTGACTGACGTTAACGGTGTCAGCGCGTTTTTACAATTAGTAGCCATATCCAATGGTAAGCCCGCGGCAGTAGAACCGGCTGCCGAAAAGACGGCTATAACGATCACGCGGGTCGTATGGTGGCCTGCCGTAGCGTGCTTGGTCTTGATGCCGATCACGTATTGGCTCGGCCGTAAGAGCCAACTTGTCAGCTTGCACCGCAAGCTCGAACACGACGTCGAAAACTACAAAGAGCTATAAAGCGCCCAGTGGGGCGCTTTATATTTGGCGCGAGATGCGCACTGTATGGCTTTACAGAGGTGGACAGAGGTCATCGGTGTAGTGTGGAAAACTTGTCAAGCATTTTTACAATCGTCACCCCTGTAAGATGAAAAACTGTGGAAAACTTGTCAATACCCAAACCAAAAAACTATTGTGGCGGCAAACATGAGCGTGATATAAATGTAAGTGTCTAAGACAAAATAAAAATAATAAATGAAAAGGGAACAAAGCATGAAATCTATACGATTGCTGGATAGACGGGTTGGTTATAGCCTGGCTTCCTTAGGTTTACTGCTGAGTATGGTGGCACCAGTCGCCCTGCCAGCGCTAGCATCTGCCGCTGTAATGTCGCAGCGCAGCATAACAATGAGCACCTCGGCAGTAGAAGCCACGGGCACTTCATACACACTTAAATTTACGGCAGCAACCGGAATCGGTGCTACCGAGGACGCGGAAGGCGGTGTTGTTGTCGACTTCTGTAGCGAGTCTCCGCTAATTGGCGAGGATTGTACCGTGCCAACTGGCATGTCGACAACTGGCGCAACAATAGATGAGGTTAAGTATGCTAACTCAGCTGTTGCAGACGGTACTCTCTCTGCTACAACAAATGGCCACGTAGTCTGGACGGCAGGCGCTGCCTACACAGGCGGTACTGCGTTCGAGATGACACTGAGTGGCATTACTAACCCAACAAATGCAGGTACATTTTATGCTCGCGTAACTACCTACGCTGACAAGACTAGGTTAGACACCGCTAATGCTATTGGAGTTGCAGGTAACTACAACGACGAAGGTGCGATCGCTCTAGCTGCAACCGAGGGTATTGGCGTAGACGCATTCGTTCTAGAAACCATGACCTTCTGTGTTTCTGGCGAAGGTGACGACCCTGAAAATCCTGCCCCAGCCCCAGGTGCTAACTGTGACCCTGACGACCTCGTAAACCCGAGCATGGTTTTGGGCGAGGACATGCCAGGTGGTAAAGCTCTGAACGTAGGCAACCTAAGCACCGGCACGGTGTACGCGCAGCTTTCGACTAACGCTAGTGGTGGTGCAGTCGTCAACCTTAAGAGCAACGCAGTTGGCTGTGGCGGTCTATTCCGCAACGGCAACACCTCTAACTGTAATATTACCGCTCAAAACACCCCAAGCGGTGCAGGTGACACAATTACAGCCGGAACTGCCAAGTTTGGTCTGACAGTGGGCGCTAGTGCTGACGCTCCAGGAGCAACTGCTACTGCCGGTGCCCTCGCGCCAGCTGGTTCATACAGCTCTAGCAAGTACTTCATGGACTTTGCTGCTAACAACGAGACAGGTGTGACAAGTTCATACGGTAGTCAACTGTTCTCTTCGAACGGCGCTCCTGTAAGCAACAAGTATGTCCCGATTACATTCGGTGCAAGCATCGACAACAGCACCCCTGCTGGTTCATACGGCGCGACGCTTAACATGATCGCAACCGGCACATTCTAAAGTAACCGTACTTTAGCCGTAAAATCCCCCGCAAATTTAGCGGGGGATTTGCTTTGAATTTACTGCTTCTGTTTGCTACCATAAGTGTAACGACAAACGAGGGGATAATAACGTGAAAGTAGCTAAAATACGCAGTTACCTATTGGTTGCGGCATGTAGTTTAGTATTGGTTGGTAGTCATTTGGGTGGTACGGTTTTTGCAGAAACGGCCGAGAATAGTGCCACGAATAGCGCTAACAGCTTGAAGGTCTCGCCACTGCGCACCGATGTTGTGGTTGAGGCTGGGAAAAGTCATGTTGTAAAGTCCTACATTACCAACATCACTAGCAAAACGGTTGCCCTTAAGCCAATACTCAACGACTTTGTATCTGGTGACGAAAAGGGTACGCCTAGTATTATCCTGGATGAGAACAGTTTTGCGCCAAGTCACAGCCTAAAGCGCTTTATGCGGCCGATCGAAAACATTACGGTCGAACCAGGTGATACAAAGCTAGTTGAGGTGCAGATTGATGTGCCTGCAGACGCGCAAGCTGGCGGTTACTACGGTGCGATTAGGTTTGCGCCTGCTAACAGTAGCGGCCAGCCGGTAGACCTCAATGCCAGCGTTGCTTCGTTAATTTTGCTTCGTGTTCCTGGCCCTGCGGTCGAAGAGCTAACAATGGCCAACTTTGAAGTGCGGCAGAATGGTAGTTCGTCCAGTAACTTCCGTTCGCCCGACAACCTAGAGCTATTGGTACGCTTTCAGAACAAAGGTAACGTCCATCTAACACCGTTTGGTCAGATCAACGTCAAAAAGGGCGACAAAGTTGTGTACACCTACAACTTTAATCAAGAAGACCCCAAAGGTGCGATTTTGCCAGACAGTGCACGCCGCTGGGAAGTCCCGCTAAAAGAGATTGGTAAATTTGGTAAGTATACTGTTACCGGTACATTCGGTTATGGCACGCAAGGCCAGACGCTTAACGTCGAAAAGACCGTATGGATTGTTCCAACTGCGTACATCTTTGGTGCAATCGGTGCGATCGTGTTGCTGCTTGCGTTGATTGTTGGAACGTGGATGTTCCTCCGGTCGTACAAGCGCCGTATCCTACGCTCATCCCCACGTCGTCGATACTAGAGCGTAGCAGAATCGTATTATTATCACAGCCGTTTTCTTTGCTGGAAGCGGCTGTAATAATTTGCTAAAATAATAACATCATGGCAAAAAAAGTATACGTCGGAATGAGCGGCGGGGTTGACTCGTCGGTGACTGCAGCGCTGTTAATAGAACAGGGCTATGACGTCACGGGCGTGTACATGAAGAACTGGACGCAGGATTTGCCGGGCATGATTTGCCCATGGAAGCAGGATTATCAGGATGCCAAGCGTGTGGCTACGCAGCTGGGTATTCCATTTAAGGTGTTTGATTTTCAGAAAGAGTATCGGCAAAAAGTTGTCGATTACATGATTGCCGAGTACCAGGCTGGCCGTACGCCAAATCCGGATATTATGTGCAACCAAGAGGTAAAGTTCCGACTGTTTTTGGGCGCCGCGCTCGAGGACGGTGCCGATTTAATCGCCACCGGCCACTACGCCCGCGTCAAAGATGGTCAGCTGCTTGCTGGCATCGACCCAGAAAAAGATCAAAGTTACTTTTTGTGCCGAGTGACCGAAGAGGCGCTACGAAAAACACTTATGCCCATCGGCGAACTGACCAAGCCCGAGACGCGTGAGTTGGCACGCAAGTACGGCCTGGCTACGGCCGAAAAGAAGGATAGTCAAGGCATTTGTTTTGTAGGCAAGGTCGGGATTAAGGACTTTTTACAACAGTTTGTCGAGGGTCAACCAGGTAATATTATCGACCAGCATGGCAAGGTCATCGGCGAGCACGACGGCGCGCTCTTTTACACAATTGGCCAGCGCCAAGGCTTGGGCGTGGGCGGCGGTCTGCCGTACTACGTTGTGGGCAAAGATATGGATAAGAACGAGGTATATGTAACCAGCGACCTGCAAGACTCACGCCTGTGGAACAACGAAATTACGCTCGCCAGCGCACACTGGATTAATGACGAACCTCAAGAAGGTGAAGTCTACACCGTCCGCATACGCTACCGCGCCGAGCTCCTCAATGTGAGCAGCATCAATCAGCTGTCAAATGGTGACTGGCGCATCGTCCTGCACGACGAAGTCCGTGCCCTTACCCCCGGTCAGTCCACAGTAGTCTACCAAGGCGACCGCGTACTGGGCAGTGGGTTGGTCGTCGGTTAGTCGACTGCTCTGGGTTGGTTGGGTATCGGTGATGGTGGCAGTTGCGGTTGTTCGGGGCGATTGCGCCTTGCCAATGCCCTGGTACAGAAATCGTCCGGTTGGATTACGCGACCAACTGTCAGTTGACATGATTCCCGGCAGACTAAGCAGCCCACGAAGACTCCGTTACTTCCGGCTTTTGCGGTCTCTACGTTTCCACTTAGCGCTGGATGCTGTAGCGCTTCATCGATATCGCCTTGCGTAAGTGGTCTTCCGGTAGGTACAATTTCGCAGGTTGCTGGATCTGCTGCTTTCTGGGTTTCGTGCTGTCTTGGCTCGCTGTTCACAGTATTCATGGTAGTTGATGTCGCTCGGTTAGTATGTGCAGAAGCTTACTTCAATGATACAATACAGCCGATTATTGGATAATACAAGGTCGTAGTTTGTGAGTGTGGGATCAGAAATTACCGCCCGTGTGGCATGGCCAGCTGATGTTCCTGGAATTGTTTCGTTAGCGTCCCCCGATAGCCGCGAGATCTCCCGGGCGGTTTCTCTCGTTAACTACAAACTAAATGGTGATACTTATGACGCAGATAGGATAGCTGCGGTGTACAGGGAGGCGTGTCCCGAATGGACGGCTGAGCGTATTGGTCAAGTCGCCTTTAAGTTGGCGTATACAAGAGTGCCGGTGGCCCCGACAAAAGGCAGGGGGGATATACCAACGCAGGTAGAGTATGCAAGTTATGTTTTAGACCAAGCATATAAAGAGCACGAGGCATGGGAGGGGCAGCATCCCGATTGGACACCCGGACCGCCACGCATAGAGCGTCGGCAACATGACTCGGCCAGAGATACTCTTACGAATTTACTTAATCGCAAGGGGCTTGATGAGCAGCTCTCGCTGATGCACGATTGGTGCGGTAATGCGCCAGAAGGTAAGGCTCGTTTTGTATCTATTTTGCAGGTCGATCTCGATGACTTTAAGCGGATTAATGATACGCATGGTCACAGCGGCGGAGACAAGATGCTAAAGGAGGTGGCTGGAGGTATCAGACAAGATACTGACGTTGTCGGATCCAGACCTGGCGGTGATGAATTTATCGTGGCCTTCGCAATGGAGGTCGACGAAACCGAAATGCCGAGCGATCTCACCGATGAGGAGATTGGAGATTTGCTACAGGTGCTACCGGAGAGGTATAGGAGTAATGCGGGAATAATCGCAGCTCATAAGTCGAGGGGGTTTGCGAACAGGTTAGAAGGCATGCTCGATAGAATTATGCAGACTGCTGCAGGCGAGATGTGGCAGGAATCAGGTTTGTCGGAGGTCGATTATGTCAGGCCGGAACCGGGTGCATCTATAGGTTTTGCCTTTGGTGATTTTGGGGAGCGGCTTGACGGTATCAGACATCGCGCAGACAGCGCTATGTATACCCGCAAGCTTGAGCGGAAATCAGCAAAAGCCGAGGCTAAGAATGTGGCCGCTCGTGAGGAGCAGGAGGAGCTGGGCATAAAAGAAGTGGTAGATTTGCTGATCAAAATCCTAGGCAGTGCAGAACAAGCGCCGAACCAAGAGTTACGACGACGACTGCTTGAAATACGCGGCGATCGTAAGCCCGTTGTCGATATGAGATAGGGTGTTGCGCTTCTTTTGATTTTGCATATTTAAGATGTCTTGTTGGGCGGGATAGCAGCGCCGTGTAGTGCTGTGAGTAAGGTGAAAATGATGTTATACTAATAAAGCGTAAGCAGAAAATACAAACTAAAAATCAAAGGAGGGTTTATGGACCCGACGAATAACCAACAAAATGGTGGCGCCGGAATGCCCGCCGCTGATAATAACGCTTTGGGCGCGATGCCGGGCATGCCACCGGCACCTAGCGTCGACCCCAATGCGGGCGCCACTTTTGGCGCTGCTCCTGTAGACGGGAATGTGCCCGCCGAGAGTCTTGCTCCTGTCCAACCGACAGCAGTAGATCCGGTGACGGCACCTAGTCCCGCTCCGCAAGAGCCAGCGGTGAGCGACACACCCCAAGCTGCAGTGGCTCCGGAAACAACACCGGAAACCCCTGTAGTTCCTTGGACACCAGAGGCCACCGCGGCTCCCGCACCTGCGGCCGAGCCCGCTGCCCCTGTTGCAGATGTATTTGCTGCGCCAGCCCAACCGGCTGAAAACGTTACCCCCGAGGCAGACATAGGTGCGGCCGCACCTACCGATCCTGCCGCCGGCGGTGACGTCGACGACATCGCGTTGTAAAGACGGCGATACGAACGAAGAGAGGCCCGCACGAAGGCCTCTTTTCTTTTTACTGGCGTAAAAATGACGTATCTGATCTAATCTGTTAAAATTGCAGTAATATGAATGCTCAACAAATCCGTAACGCTTACTTAGAATTTTACAAAAATAATGGCCACGTTATTGTGCCGCGCGCATTGTTAGTGCCGCAGAACGACCCGACTACGCTGTTTACCGGCAGCGGCATGCAGCCGATGATCCCATATCTGCTGGGCGAGGAGCACCCAAACGGCACGCGCATTGTCGACAGTCAGACATGCTTGCGCGCGCAAGACATCGACGAAGTCGGCGACAACCGCCACACTACTTTTTTTGAGATGCTCGGCAACTGGAGTCTTGGCGACTACTTTAAAAAAGAGCAGCTGCCTTGGATTTACGAGTTTTTGATCGATGTTGTCGGGCTGGATCCTAATAAGCTGTACGCTACATGCTTTATTGGCGACGAAGCACACAATATCCCACGCGACGAAGAGAGCGCCGAGATCATCAAAGTGATCTTTGCCAGCAAGGGCGTGGACGCCCAGACCGCCGACATCGGCAGCGAAGAAGACGGCTACCAACGCGGTATTAAGCCCGGCGAGCGAATTTTCTTTTACGATGCGGCCAAAAACTGGTGGTGCCGTGCCGGTAAGATCGGCGACATGCCGGTTGGTGAACCAGGCGGCGGCGACAGCGAAATCTTTTACGAATTTGACTTTATCGAGCACGACACCGCGTACGGTCCACACTGTCACCCTAACTGCGACTGCGGACGGTTTGTAGAGATCGCCAACAGTGTCTTTATGGAATACGTCAAAACCGAAACTGGGTTTGAGAAGTTGCCCAAGCAAAACGTCGACTTTGGCGGCGGCCTAGAGCGCATCGCCATGGCTGCTATCGACAGCCCCGATGCTTACAAGATCAGCGTGCTGTGGCCGATCGTACAAAAGCTAGAGCAGCTCAGCGGCAAAAGCTACGACAGCCACACTAACGCCATGCGCGTGATCGCCGACCACCTGCGCGGCGCAACATTCCTAGCCGTAGACGGCATCGTGCCCAGCAACAAAGAGCAGGGGTACGTGATGCGTCGATTGGTGCGCCGCGCTATTCGCCAGGCGTTCGACTTGGGAGTCGAGCAAAACTTTATGCAAGAGGTGGTGCCGGTTATCGCCGAGCTGTACGAAGCAGACTTTCCAGAAGTCGCCGCCAAAAAGCAAGAAGTTATCGACGTACTTGTCAAAGAAGAAAAGGTTTTCCGTCAAACCTTGCGCAAAGGCCTAAAGGAATTGCACAAGTTTGCCGCCGACGGCCTAACCGGTGCAGAAATCTTTACTTTGTACGACACGTACGGGTTTCCGATGGAGCTGAGCGCCGAGGAAGCCTTTAAGCAGGACATCAAATTGTCCGATACGTGGCGCGAGGAATTTGATGCCAAGATGACCGAGCAAAAGGCTCGCTCGCAAACCGCCAGCAAGGGCGTATTCAAGGGCGGCCTCGGCGGCCACACGCTGCAGCACAAAAAGTACCACACCGCCACGCACCTGATGTACCAGGCGCTGCGCGACGTTTTGGGCACACACGTTATCCAGCGCGGCAGCAATATTACCGAGGAGCGTCTGCGCTTTGATTTCTCGCACGGCGAAAAAATGACGTCCGGGCAAATTGCCGAGGTCGAAAAAATTGTGAACGAGCAGATCGACAACGACCTTAAAGTATCGTGGGCAGAGTATCCGACTGCCGAGGCAACTGGCCCGCTTGGCGCGCTCGGTCAGTTTGGCGACCGCTATGGCGACACCGTCAAGGTCTACAAGATGATCGCCGACGGCGCCGACAAACCCTTTAGTTTTGAGATTTGCGGTGGCCCGCACGTCGATCACACCGCCCAGCTCAAAGAAGACGGTAAGCGCTTTAAGATTCTTAAAGAAGAAGCCAGCAGCGCCGGCGTCCGCCGCATCAAAGCCGTATTACAGTAAAGGATTGCCCGGGGGTACATGTACAGACCAAAGCAAGTTGGCATCCCGGACAAGTTTTCGGCACAAACCTATTACAAGGAATACGAGCTGCCCAGGCAGCTGAGCGGTCTGTGCTTTTATGCCTGGGAGCTTCGTACACAAGAGGCGCTAGACGAGGATTTTCTGTACCTTGTTTTGCCCGATGTCTGTGCTGACATTATTTTTAATCTGCACGCCAAGAGCGAGGACGATCGGGTGCTAGTGATGAAGTCCGGCAACAAAGTCCAAGAGGTCAATCTTGGCAAGCAGTTCCATTATGTGGGTGTGCGGCTATTGCCGGGTGTTATCCAAGACAATCTGCAGCTTACTGGCCAGCATATGACGCAGGCATGGCAGCAGTTGGTGCAATCGGCGGCTGGGTCTGGGCATCTGACGGTGCTTGCACAGCTGGTGCAATCGTTACAAGCGCAAGGCGAGTTGGCCGAAGACGGCATAATGGAGCGCTTGCTCCGCGAGAGTGACGCCGTTCGGCAAGTGAGCGACTTCGAGCATATCAGCGGCTACAGCCGCCGACAGTTGCAGCGGATTTTTCTTAGAAAGACAGGAATGACTCCCAGCGAAGTGCTGGCAGTTTTGCGCTTTCAGCGGACATTAGCAGAAGATCTCGATCACTCGTACGCCGACCAGTCACATCTGACCAAGGCCTATCGCCGCATCACCGGCCTGACACCAGGAACATTTAAAGCCAAATACTAATGTCCGATTGGTACAATACGCCCTTACTGCGCTACGTTATTCTAAAAGCGTAATTAAGTAAGGAGCTAATATGAAAAAACTCTACCCACTACTTATCACCGAAAAGCTAAAAGAGTGCGCCAATTTCTACGTCGAGCACTTTGATTTTGAGAAGGTGTTTGAGCAAGACTGGTACATACAGCTTGTGCACAAAAGTGGCGCCGAGCTGGCGTTTATGGTACCAGGTGCGCAAAACCAGCCAGAGCAGCTGCATCCAAGCTTTGGCGGCAACGGCCTAGTTTACAGCTTTGAGGTCGAGGACGCAGAGAAAGAGTTTAAGCGGCTCGAAGGCTACGTGGATATATTCTACCCTCTGACAACAGAAGAGTGGGGTCAAAAGCACTTTATGATCACAGGTGTCGCCGGAGAGGTGATCGACGTCGTCCAGCAGCTCGAGGGCTAAGATGAGGTTTGCGCCCGAGGCTTATACGACCAAGGTCAACGAAAGCAGGGCTTTTTATTGCGACCACTTAGGGTTTGAGGTCAAAACGGAGGCAGAGGGCTTTGTCGTGCTTCGGCACGCGACGGATAAGGCATATCAGATACTATTTTGCGAGCCAGATTCGCCCTTTGTGCAGCCGATATTTCGCCCAGCCTACAACGGTCAGGGCTTGATCTTTCAGATCGAGGTCAACGACGTAGACGCTGAGTACGAGCGATTGCAGCGCGAGGGGGTTCCGATCGCGCTGCCGCTCGTTGACGAAGAGTTTAATGGTAGGCATTTTACTATTACGGATCCCAACGGCATCCTTATCGATATAGTACAATTACACTAAATTATGGCTACGAATATAAAAATAACCGATATGTTTGGCGCTAACTTAGCGCAGATTCTGGCCGATAAAATTAAACCGGCGTACCCCGGGTTTGACGATCAGGCTTTTGTACGTGATGTAGGCGAGCGCGTGTCTGGTCAGACGTACACGCAGCGCATCGAAACGATTGCCGATGAGCTGCGCGACCGCCTGCCAGCTGATTATCCGCAGGCGCTCGCGGTGTTGCTGCAAACTCTGGGGCCCGAGAATCCCAACGAAACGGGCATGTTTACTCATTTTTACTGGCTGATGCCCGTAGGTAAGTTTATCGAGAAGTACGGCCTGAATGATTTTGATGTCTCGATGAAGGCGATTGCCGAGATCACCAAGCGCAACACCGGCGAATATGCCGTGCGGCCGTACATTCGCAAGAACCCCAAAAAGGCGCTCGAGTATCTGCAGGCGTGGGCTAGGTCGGATAATTTTCATTTGCGCCGTTTGGCAACCGAGGGCCTGCGTCCCAAACTTCCTTGGGCGCCCAAGTTGGACGTGTTTATTGAGGATCCGCTGCCTGTGTTTGCCATTCTCGGCCAGCTCAAAGAAGACGAGATAAAATTTGTGCAAAAGTCCGTTGCCAATCATTTGACCGATTATCTCAAGGTTAATCCAGATCCCACGCGCAAGCTGATTGATGAGTGGCGCCAGTCGGCTAATCCCAGTACACAGTGGATCATAAAACGCGCCACCAGAAAGCTCTCTTAAAGAGTGGTCAAAAAGTGGTCGGTTCCAGGAAATCTCCTAGATAGCCCGTGGTATAATTGGTACGATCATGCTTGATAGGGTAAAAAACTCCGTGGCCGGGCTGGCCAACAAGGTCGCCTCCAAGGCTGCCGAAGTAAATGACCGTGTTGCAAAGAATTCTAAGCAACAGGAAACGACGCAGTATATCGTCGGTTTGGATATTGGTACCGAATTTGTAAAGGCCTTGATTGGCAAAGTCGACGGCAATCACATCGAAATCATAGGCGTGGGCCGCGCGCATCAAAATTTGAGCGACATGCAGGCGGGCGCCATCGCCGATATCGCCAGCGTAGTAGAAAACTGCGACAAAGCGCTCGGCATGGCCGAACAACAGGCCGGCGTGAGCGCGCGCACGGCAGTAATCGGTATTGCGGGCGAGCTGGTAAAGGGAATGACCACGACTGTGCGCGTGTCGCGAAAGAACGCCGACAAACCGCTGGAACTAGGCGAAATGGAACGTATCATCAAGGCCGTTCAAGGGCGCGCCGAGGCCAAGGCTAAGCGACAGCTGGCGTGGGAGCTAGGCGGCAAAGAGGTCGAGGTCCGACTGGTTAACAGTGCGCTGGTGGGCATAGAGATCGACGGCTACAAAGTGACAAGTCCGATTGGCTTTCAGGGCCGCGACGTAGTTGTGCAGCTTTATACGGCGTTTGCGCCGCTGGTGCACATTGGCGCACTCGAGCGAACTGCTCAGGCGCTCGATCTTGACTTGCTGGCCGTTGCAGCCGAGCCATTTGCGGTATCTCGCTCGGTTATCGGCGACGATCAAAGCGCCAGTATGAACGCGATTCTGATGGATGTGGGCGGCGGCACCACCGATATTGCCGTTATTACCGACGGCGGCGTGCAGGGCACCAAGATGTTCGGCATCGGTGGACGTGCCTACACGAGGGCGATCGAACGCGATCTTAACGTAGAATTTACCACCGCCGAGCAGCTCAAGATCGACCTCGGCTATGATAAAATTCCGCAAAGCAAACAGGCTGATGTAGAGCGAGCCTTAGGCAAGACGATCAGCGTGTGGATCGGCGGCGTTGAGCTGGCTCTGGCCGAGTTTGACAAACTCGACAACCTGCCGCATAAACTACTGCTTTGCGGTGGCGGTTCCAGCCTTGATATGCTCATCCAAGAACTCACCGAAAGCGACTGGTATACGCATTTGCCATTTACGCGCAAGCCGATTGTCCAGCATATTCAGCCGGACGAGGTTGTCGGCATTATTGACAAAACAGGCAATGTAAACGACCATACATTCATAACCGCAATGGGTTTGCTGCGGGTGGGCCTGGACACGCTTCAGTTTGCAAGTGATGTCAGCGCTAGCGGTTCTATTCGCGACAAGATTGATAGGATACTTCGCACATGACAAACCACAAAAATTTAAACAAGCAATACGCGTGCAGCGTGTCGCATCTTGCCGGTAGGAGGCATTAATATGACCAACGCAAAAGGTGGCACAAACGCCAACAAGGACGTTATTTATATCGATGTCGACGACGAGATTACCGCGATTATCGACAAGGTGCAAGCGAGTGACCAAAAGATCATCGCGTTGGTTTTGCCCAAGCGCGCAACCGTCCTGCAGAGCATTGTTAATATGAAACTGCTCAAGCGGGCTGCAGGTGATGCAAAAAAGAACCTGGTCCTTATTACTTCGGAGTCCAGCCTGATGCCGCTTGCTGGCAGCGTTGGGATTCACGTGGCCAAGAGTCTTAATTCTCGACCGGAGGTGCCGGACGCTCCCGTTGACGACATGAGCAGTTCCGATGGCGCAGACGAAGCAGAAGAAGTTGTAGATATGGCTGTCGACCCAAGCAAGACGGTCGGCGAACTGTCGGCCCAGTCAACGCCGAAGTCGGGATCCAAGGACAAATCAGATTCTCGATCTACGACCCGGGCTCGCAATAGCGATGACAACGAAGATACGATCGAGCTTGACGACGAAGAAGATGATGATGAGGGCAAAAGCGCCGGAGTCGCAGGAGCGGCAGCGGGCGCAAAGCCGCCCAAAGACAAAAAGCTTAAAATCCCCGACTTTAATCGCTTTCGGCTAGTCTTGGTACTGGCAGGAGTAGGCGTGTTGCTACTCGGCGTATTGGCGTACGCAATGCTTGCGGTATGGCCAAAAGCCACGGTCGTCATCAAGACCGATAGTCAGGCTGTCAACGCAAACCGCACAGTAACTATGAAGGTTGATTCTGCCACAAAGCTGGATACCGAAAAGGCGGTACTGTCAGCTCAGTTACAAGAAGTTAAAAAGACGATGACCGAACAAGTGTCAGCCACAGGTCAGGTGAACAAGGGCGAAAAGGCGAGCGGCAGTGTAAAACTGGCACTTACTGATTGTTCCAGAGACTCAGTAACTGTTCCAGCCGGCACGGGCGTAAGTGCGGGTGGCAAGGTGTTTATCACTGCAAAAACGGTCAAGATGGACAGTGTGAAAGTTGCTGGACGCTGCGACAACAATAGGTATCCAACTGATTCGACTGCGACCGTTAATGTGGTTGCGCAGACCGCTGGCGCTGACCACAATATCGGACCGTCTAACTTTACCGTCAGCGGCTACTCGGGTGTTTCGGGTAGCTCATCAGAGGCTATGAAGGGCGGAACCGACAACATCATCAAGATTGTTACGCAGGGTGACATCGACACTGCCAAAGAAAAAATCACTGAGCAAGACATGAACCCTATCAAACAAGAGCTAAGCAGTGCGCTGATCGGCCGTGGGTTCTTCCCGATAGACGCGACGTTTAATAATGCCGAGCCCGAGACTAAACTGAGCGTTCCGGCAAATACCGAGGCCGAATCGGTGACCGTGACCCAAACGATCACGTACACCATGATGGCTGTCAACAAAGAGGATCTGGAGAAGGTTATTGCCGAGGACGTGGGCAAAAAGATCGACATCAAAAAGCAGAATATTCAAAGCTACGGCCTGGATAAAGCATACTTTAGCTTGCAGGGAGTAAGTCAGGGCGAGGCCACCGTGTCTGTCCAAACCACAGCGGTTGCAGGCGCAGCGCTTGATGCCGAGACAATTAAACAGCAGGTAGCGGGCAAGAAGGCCGGTGATGCCAAGCAAATAATCTCGGATAACCCCGGTGTTACAGAAGTAGACGTTACTTACGGGCCGTTCTGGGTGAGGGCGATACCAAAGAAAACCGGTAAGATAACGATTGTTATTGAGGAGCCAAAAGTCACCACCGATGACGCAGAACCATCATCCTAGTTCTCTACTAGCATTGGACGTCGGGGATCGACGTATAGGCGTGGCAGTTGCCAGCTTGCAGGCCCGTATTGCTTCGCCACTGACTACGTTGCAGCGCGGTGATTCTACGTTTCACGATATCCAGATGCTCATAGATGAGCATGCAGCTCTCGCGCTGGTGGTCGGATTGCCGCGCGGGCTCGACGGGCAGCATACCGCGCAAACGGTGGCCGTTGAGGAATTTAAAGCCGAGCTCGAGCGAGTTATCTCGATTCCTGTTTACTGGCAGGATGAGGCACTGACGTCGCAAAAGGCCGAGGACGAACTCCGCGATCGCCGCAAACCGTACAGAAAAGACGATATTGACGCACTCAGCGCGACATACATTCTTGATGATTTTATGTACGACAATCCGGAGGTAGCATAGGATGTATCTAGCCAATAATCGGCCGAGAAGAAGGCGACGCTGGCTTAAGGTCGTGCTCGTTTGTCTCGTGGTGCTGGTTTTGGCAGCAATCGGCGGCGGTTTGGCGGGGCGCGCTGTCTACCAGAAAGGCCTCGAGCCAGTCAATGCCGGCAGCGAAGAAATGCGCAAGTTGACAGTGCGCGAGGGCGCAACCTTGGACGAAATTGCAAAACAGCTCAAGGACGAGGGGTTGATCCATGAAGCCTGGATCTTTAAGTTGTATGTTAATCTCAAGGGCGTACGCGCTAACTTACAGGCCGGAACCTATGTACTAAGCCCAAGTCAGAGTCTGGAGCAGATTGTTGCCCAGCTCACGCACGGAAAGATATCCACCAATCTAATAACGATCTTGCCCGGCCAACGAATCGAGGATATACGAGAAACGCTGATCGCGTACGGGTTTGGAGAGGGCGAGGTTGACGAGGCGCTTAATCCTGTCGTGTACGCGGGGCACCCGGCGCTTGCAGACAAACCATTCGGGGCAAGTTTGGAAGGGTACATTTATCCTGAATCCTTCCATGTTGCAGCCGATACCTCCGCGCGTACTGTTATCAGTTTGGCTCTGGACCAGATGGCGTCCGCACTTACACCCGATGTGCGCGCCGGCATAGTCGCGCAAGGTTTGACCGTGCACGAAGGCGTGATCTTGGCATCAATCGTCGGCAAAGAAGTAAGCGACAAGAATCCTCTTGATCGTTCCCAGGCTGCCCAAGTGTTCCTCAAGCGGCTGAAGATTGGGATGAAGCTACAGTCCAACACGACTGATACGTATCCGCCCACGTACGACACCTATTCGATCCCGGCTTTGCCCCCTGGCCCCCTAAGTAACGTTACCGCAACTTCGCTCCAGGCGGTTGCTTCTCCGGCTGCGACAGACTACCTGTACTTCGTGTCCGGGCGCGACTGTGTCACGCGTTTTAGCAGTACGGCAGGCGAGCATGAGTCGCTCAGGCAGCAGTACGGCGTAGCGCGAGCCGAAGACCACTGCACGTAGCAGTTGCCAAATTATGATATACTTAAGCGAGTAGCAACTGCTACGACATGTATTTATGAATCATACTAATGCTCATTCGCAAAGCGTGGCTACGCGCGCGGACACGGTTCGCCGGCCATCGCTGACAACAAAGCTTCAAAAGCAAACGCTACGCCTCGTAGGCGATCGCCGGATCGTTCGGTACGGTTTGGTTAGCCTTAACGTGGCAATGCTTGTGGCTATTGCATGGTTTACGCTAGGGTCGACATACCAGGGTCGTCCGCTTGGTCGTCAAGGAGTTGTTGCTCCTGTCGACAATACTGCTACCGAACCGCTCGACCAGTTGTCGTCTGCCGATATAGCCTTGCAGGCGGCAGTCGCCGCGGGATTAGACCCAGAGTTTGGTATTACCCCGGTTGCCAACCAATCTCACACCGTTCGGTCAGAGTTGGCGCTTGCGCCTGCCGACACGGCTGTTGTAGCCAAGCCGCTCATTGTACCTACCAATTTTAAAAGTCGTAAAGACATCAAAGAGTATATTGTGCAGCCTGGCGACACTGTGGCTAGCGTAGCCGCTAAGTTTGGAGTTACCTCTGACAGCATTATGTGGTCAAATGGCCTGCGTGCAAACAGCCTTGCCGAGGGTGTTGGCTTATTGATCCCTCCTGATAACGGGATCGTATACGTGGTGCAGCCCGGCGACACGGCGGATAGCCTTGCCGGTAAATTCCGTGCCAACAAGGACTTGCTGGTGGCATTTAACGACATCGAGCTCACCGGCCTCAAAGAGGGCGAGCGCATTCTTATTCCAAATGGTGTACAGCCTGCACCGGTCGTAAGGCAGAGCAGTAGTTCGACAATTAGCGGACTGGTTTGGGGCGCCGGTAACGGCTACATTCGTGGCTACTGCACATGGCACGCTGCAAACCGTCGAGCCGCAGTTGGCAACCCGCTGCCTACGAATCTCGGCAACGCGAACTCGTGGTATCGTAACGCAATTGCCAACGGTATGGACGCCGGTTACGAACCCCGTCAATATGCTGTGTTATGGCACGTCGACACCAGTATTGCGGGCGGCTTGGGGCACGTAGCATTTGTCGAGCGAGTCAATCCTGATGGTTCCATTTTGGTAAGCGACATGAATTATCCTTACTACGGTAGGGTCACGACTCGTACTATCCAGCCGAGCGAGTTTGGCAGCTATCGATTTATTTACTAGCTTCCAACCCGGCAGCGACAGAGTTATACGTGCAAAATTAACAGATTAATGATATAATATAAGTATGTTTGTAGATAAAGCGACAGTTACGGTTAAGGCAGGCGACGGCGGCGACGGTCGAGTTAACTTTCGGCACGAAAAGTTTGTTGATCGAGGCGGACCTGACGGCGGCGACGGCGGCGACGGCGGCGACGTAGTTTTGGTGGCCAGCCGTAACCAAAATACGCTCGCTAACTTTCGCTACCAAAGAGAGATCGCAGCAAAATCCGGTGAGCCGGGCGGCAAGTCCAAAAAACACGGCAAAAGTGCCGAAGACTTGCTAGTAATGGTGCCGGTAGGCACTATGGCGATTGACGAGTCAGGCCAGGTGCTTGCCGATGTAGACGAGGACGGCAAGCGTGTCGTGATCGCCAAGGGTGGCAAGGGCGGCTTTGGCAACGCGCACTTTATTAGCTCGCGTCGCCAAGCACCGCGTGTCGCCGAAAAAGGCGAGGCGGGCGAGGTATTGACCGTGCAGCTCGAGCTAAAAATGATTGCCGACGTCGGTTTGGTAGGCTTGCCGAACGCTGGTAAGTCCACGCTCTTGAGCGTTATCAGCAATGCCCGGCCAGAAATCGCTAATTATCCCTTTACTACCATTACGCCAAACCTTGGTGTGGTCGACGTCGACAAAGAGGCCAGCTTGCTGTTTGCCGATATTCCCGGCCTCATCGAAGGCGCCGCCGAGGGCAAGGGGTTGGGCGATGACTTTTTGCGTCACGTCGAGCGTACCGCCGTTTTGGTGCACTTAGTTGATGTTTATCAAGAGGACGTGGTCAAAGCATACGGGGTGATCCAGGCAGAACTACGTGCCTACAAAGTTGACCTGTCGTCTCGCCCGCAGGTGGTAGCATTGACCAAAATCGAAGGTTTGGATCAAGACATTGTCGAAGACCAGATGAATCAACTTAAAAAAGTTATTCCCGAGGGCACGCCGCTTACTGCTATATCCGCGCAAAACAGGCAGGGTGTGCCCGAGTTGCTTCGCACGGTGCGTAAGCTTGTCGAAGAGGAGCGTGCCCGCGAACAGGCAGCGCTTGCAGAGGCCGCCGCCCACGAGCCGGATGTGCCAGTCTTGACGCTTGGCGAACAAGACGACGCATGGGAAGTAACCAAAGAAGACGACGTGTTTGTAGTCCGCGGCTCCAAGATCGAGCGTTTTGCGCGGCGTACCGACTTTGATAACCCCGATGGTGTAGACCGTTTGCGTGACATTATGCGCAAGCAGGGTATTATGCACGAGCTTATTCGCCAAGGCATTAACCCCGGCGACACTATCTCTATCGCTCACGGCGAATTCACATACTAAGCGTAAGCGATATTGACGTATAGTAACCATAAGTGGTATAATATATTTATATGAGTATTGAACGGCAATACGCTGGAACCGTGTATCACGCTGCTTCCTTTGAGGGAAAAATGCCGGAATTGACGCGTGGGTTGGAGTTAGCAGACACCGCCGATAGGCTGTGGACGGACCTCGTCATGCGTGCTTCTAGGCGCGAGACTACCCATGAAGGTCTTGCTATTACTTCAAAAGATGATGAGATAATTATCAGGGGAGGTACATCCCCTTATGATCTCCGTGAATTTGGCATGAAGCAGCTAGGTGGCGTTTGGCGACTTGAGGAGCGGGTACGAATGCCCGGCAAAGAATATGAGGGGGATGCCAGTGTAATTCAGATTACGAAAACATACTCCACAGATCCGCGCGAGCGTGTACGAAGGGAGCAAGTAGTAGGAATAATAGGTTGGGATAAGAGCCTAGATCCGGTGAGTGATCCAGATATTACAGTGACAGACATGAGCGATGAAATCGCCGGTCGCCTGATACGCCAAATGCAGGAGTTTATGGGCGAGAATCCTGCACGGGACGAGGCAGCTTCGCAGGCTGAGGTTAGGGGAGTAAAGGGCACGCGTTGGCTAGGGTGGCTGTTCCGCAAATAGGGGGCGCCGCGATTGTTTGGTACACTGGTAGCTGTAATGGTTACCAGTTTTTTCTTTTATGACTTAGAGACCAGTGGGTTTAGCGCCAAAGAGGCGCGGATTATGCAGTTCGCGGGTCAGCGGACCGATTTGGAGCTTCGACCCGTTGGCGAGCCGGTTAATCTGTTGATTAAACTTACCAACGACATATTGCCTGATGTCGATGCCACGCTTATTACCGGCATTACGCCGCAAATGACAATTGCCGACGGCCTGACAGAGGCCGAGTTTCTGCGAGAGTTCGAAAGCAATATTGCCGTTCCTGGTACGGTATTTGTCGGCTACAATACGGTGCGTTTTGATGATGAGTTTATGCGCTGCCTGCATTACCGCAATTTTTACGATCCGTACGAATGGCAGTGGCAGGATGGCCGCTCGCGCTGGGACATGCTTGATGTCGTGCGTATGACCCGGGCTTTGCGACCCGAGGGTATTGAGTGGCCGTTCGACATTAACGGCAAACCGACAAACCGCCTAGAGTTGCTGACCGCGATGAACGGCCTTAGTCACGAGCATGCCCACGACGCGCTGAGCGATGTGACGGCGACTATCGAGGTCGCGCGCCTGATTTATAACAAACATAGCAAGTTGTTTGAGTACCTGTTTACGATGCGCGATAAAAAGAAGGTCGCCGAGCTAGTAAATAAAAGCGAGCCGTTTGTGTACACGAGCGGTAAGTATCCGGGCGAGTATCAAAAAACCACCGTGGCGCTTAAGATTTGTGACAATCCGCGCAACGGCGGAAACGGCAGCGCGTTAGTATACGATCTGCGTCACGATCCTACCGAGTGGATGGGCAAGTCGGCCGAGCAGCTGGCCGAAGCCTGGCGCTGGAAGAAAGACAGCGACGAGCCGCGGTTGCCTGTTAAGACCATTATGTTTAACCGATGCCCAGCGGTCGCGCCCCTGAGCGTGCTCGACGTCAACAGTCAACAGCGTTTAAGTGTCGACCTTGCTGCTATCAAAAAACATGCCGCGCTGCTGGGCCAAGACAAAGATTTTGCCGACAAGCTTTGTAAAGCTACCGAAATTTTGGACAAGAAATTCCAAACCACGCTACTGAGCACCGATAAAGACGTGGACAACTGTATCTACGACGGCTTTTTTGGTGGTGCCGACAGGCAGGCGATGCGGGTGGTGCGGGCGGCAAAGCCCGAGGAGTTGGGCGAGCTGGGGCTTGCATTTGAGGATAGCCGTCTTGAGGCTTTGTTGCCGCTGTACAAAGCTCGTAATTATCCCAAATCGCTTACGACCGAAGAACGGCAGCAGTGGGAAGCATTTCGTGGTCGTAAACTCTTTGAGGGCGGTCAAAAAAGTAAACTTGCAAAGTATTTTGAACGACTGCAAGAGGTGGCGGCGCGCCCCGGCCTGACTGGCCATCAGCAATATCTGCTAGAAGAGCTAAAACTATACGCCGAAAGCATCATGCCCGACGAGCTTGACGGTCAAGACACGCAGCCGTAAGCTCATATAAAAGAGGTAGTGCCATGCTGCACAATAAACACGTACGAACTTGGTCTGGATTTGTTGACTCCACTCTCTAGCGGGGCGGTTATTGTCCTCGCACTCAGTTTTATTACTTGAATTCTGGCGAGGTTTTTTATGATTCGGAAGTTTGATTTTTTGGTGGCTTTGTATGTGTTTGGGATTATGACGGCTGAGCTGATGGGGGCAAAGACGTTTCCGCTGATCCAGCAGGATTGGCTGCACCTAAACGCCAGTGTGGCAATTTTTGTATTGCCGCTGTTGTTTACGATTACCGATGTGGTGGTGGAGGTGCATGGCCGGGCACGGGCGCGCAGCTTGGTGTTTGCGGGTATCTTAATGGTTGCGCTGTTGATGGCTTTTGCGGCGCTTGCGACAAGTCTGCCGCCCTCGGTGCGGTTTGCTGCCGACGAGGAGGCATTTGACACAGTCTTTGGGGCGTCTATGCGCATCGCAGCGGCTAGCATTGTGGCGTTTGGTGTGGCCGAACTTTTGGACGTGGCGATATTTAGCAAATTACGTCACGCGCTGCATCATAAAGCGTTGTGGCTGCGCAACAACCTGTCTAACTTTATTTCGATGCTAGTGGATTCTACGGTGTTCTTGACGCTGGCGTTTTATGCACTTGATAAGCCGCTCGGTGACAATGTCGGATTTTTGGTTGGTATGATTGTGCCGTATTGGCTTGTAAAATGTGCGTTCTCGGTGCTGCAGACACCGCTCGTGTATTTGGGGGTACGCTGGCTAAGGGGAGGTAATTCCACTGAGGTAAAAGCGGGCGCCTGAGTAAAGTCATGCTGGGGCCGGCTGTAACTTGACTCTGTGTCGAGTGGTGGTACGCACTACGTTATGCGTTACAATACCTACAGCTATGAATCAGCCGGACAGACGCCAAAAAAAGAGACCGAGCGCACTGCTTATCGCCGCGATCGCGGTAATGTTGGTGGCGATCCTCTCGGTTTTTTTACTCTTTGGCGAACAGCTGTACGATATCTTTAGTAGTCCCGATCGCTTGCAGCAGCTTGTCGATGAATCAGGGCCGCTGGGGCCGCTTGTGTACATGTTGCTGCAAGTGGTGCAGGTGTTTTTTGCGCCTGTGCCCGGCCAGGTGGTCGGCTTTGCCGGCGGGTACTTGTTTGGAGTGTGGCTCGGAACGCTCTATAGCATGATTGGGGCGGCGATCGGGTTTACGCTGATATTCGTCCTGGTGCGCAGGTTGGGGCGACCCTTTGTCGAATATTTTGTTAATGCAAAGACTTTGAGTAAGTTTGACTATTTGTCAGAAAGCCGCGGCGTGTTTGTGCTGTTCTTGATTTTTTTGCTGCCGGCTTTTCCGGATGATTTGATCTGTTTTATCGCCGGACTGACCAAGATACGGATTCGCACGCTGATTATCGTGTCGCTATTAGGAAGATTGCCTGGCTTCTTTGTGCTCAGTTTAACAGGGAGCGGCGCCGCCGAAAGTAACTGGATACTGAGCGCATCGGTGTTGGGCGGATCTCTGATTGTCGGTGTAGTGGCGTACTGGCAACGTGTACGGATCGAGCGGTTCGTGCATCGTTTTGTTAAGTAGCTCTCTGACGAGCGGGGTGCAGATGTACTGGGCGGGTGGCTAAAAGTATAATATTGCTCTATAATATATCTGTTTATGAGTGAGAAGATTGTCGTCAAGGGTGCACGCGAGCACAACCTCAAGAATGTAAGCGTTGAGTTGCCGCGAAATAAGCTGGTTGTTGTGACCGGCCTAAGTGGCTCTGGCAAATCTTCGCTGGCGTTTGACACTATTTACGCCGAAGGTCAGCGGCGTTATGTCGAGAGCCTGAGCAGCTATGCCCGACAATTCTTAGGGCTCATGGAAAAGCCGGATGTGGATCAGATCGACGGCCTGTCGCCGGCGATTAGCATCGACCAAAAGTCTACCAGCCGTAATCCGCGCTCGACCGTTGCGACCGTTACCGAAATTTATGACTATTTGCGTTTGTTGTTTGCGCGAATTGGCATACCCCATTGTTCGGTGTGCGGCAAGCCTGTTACTCGTCAGACCACCCAGCACATCGTGAATCAGGTTGCCGGTTTACCAAGTGGCGCAAGACTGATGATTCTAGCGCCTGTTGTTATCGATAAAAAAGGTGCGTTCGAGCACATCCCCGAGCAATACATGCGCGCCGGTTTTGCCCGCGTGCGTGTGGACGGCGTGGTGTATGCGCTGGATGAATTCCCGGAACTCGACAAAAACTACAAGCACACCATAGAGGTTGTGATTGACCGACTGGTTAACGACGACGACAGTCGTACGCGTTTGGCACAATCGGTCGAACAAGGATTAGAGGTCGCCGAGGGTAAGGTAAAGGTACTTAATGCCGACACCGATGAAGAGTCGGTATATTCGCTGATGTATGCATGTATCGACCACCCCGAGGTCGCGATCCCTGAGCTGGAGCCACGCACCTTTAGCTTTAACAGCCCACATGGCGCGTGCCCTGTGTGTACCGGGCTCGGATCGCGGCTCGAAGTCGACCCGGAGCTGGTGATTCCTAACGGCCGCTTAACGATTGCCGAGGGCGCAATTCGTCCGTTTAACCGCGTTAATGTAGATGCTTGGTATATGAAGAAAATGTCGGCCGTTGCCGAGCGCTATGGTTTTAGCTTGCATGTTCCCACTGGTCAGCTGACGCAGGATCAGTTGGACAAAATTCTGTATGGAACAGGTAACGAGTCGTACCGAGTCTCTTTGGGTAGCGGCCGAGCGTACGACACGACATACGAGGGTGTTATTCCTAATCTGGAACGCCGCCACAAAGAGACCGACAGCGAGTTTATGCGCACCGATATCGAGCGCTTTATGGTGCAAAAGCCATGCTATGCCTGTAAAGGCAAGCGCCTTAAGCCAGAGGTGTTGGCGATTACGGTCGGCGGCTACTCAATTATGGATATTTGTGAGTTGTCTATCGACGACGCAATTGAGTTTTTTAAGCATGTAAAGTTTTCTGACAAAGAGCTGCATATCGCACAGCAGGTGATGAAAGAGGTTAATGCGCGTTTGGGCTTTTTGCAGGATGTTGGACTTAATTATCTGACGTTGCTACGAAGCGCCACGACATTGAGCGGTGGCGAAGCGCAGCGTATTCGGTTGGCCACGCAGATCGGTAGCGGCTTGCAGGGTGTTTTGTATGTGCTTGATGAGCCGAGCATTGGGCTTCACCAGCGCGATAACGACCGACTTATTCGCACCCTTAAGCACCTGCGTGACTTAGGTAACACGGTGTTGGTTGTCGAGCATGACGAAGACACCATCCGTACCGCCGACTACTTGCTCGACATCGGTCCTGGTGCCGGTATTCACGGTGGCCACGTTGTCGCGAGCGGTGTGCCAAAGGACGTCGAGAAAAATCCCGAGAGCATTACCGGCCAGTACCTTTCTGGCACGAAGACAATTGCCGTACCCAAAAAGCGTCGCGCCGGAAACGGCAATAAATTGGTGATCCGCGGCGCACGCGAAAACAACCTCAAAAATGTCGACGTTGAGATTCCGCTTGGCAAGATGGTGGTAGTAAGCGGCGTGTCGGGTAGCGGCAAGTCCAGTCTTATTAACGATATTTTAGCCAAAGAACTATCGGCTCGCCTGATGCGTGCCAACGCCGTACCTGGCCGTCATGACGAGATCGAGGGCATCAAGCATCTGGACAAGGCCATTATTATCGACCAGTCGCCGATTGGCCGCACGCCGCGCTCTAATCCGGCGACCTATACCGGCTTGTTTACGCCGATTCGAGAGTTGTTCGCATCCACGCCCGAGGCCAAGTTGCGTGGCTACCAAGCCGGACGCTTTAGCTTTAATGTTAAGGGCGGCCGCTGCGAGAACTGCTCGGGTGACGGTATTATCAAGATCGAGATGCACTTTTTGCCAGATGTGTACGTGCCTTGCGAGGTCTGCCATGGTAAGCGTTACAACCGCGAAGCATTAGAGATCCATTACAAGGGCAAGACGATTAGTGACGTGCTGGACATGACCTGCGAGCAAGCGCTAGAGTTTTTTGAGAATATTCCGGGGATTGCCCGAAAGCTCCAAACGTTGGTGGACGTGGGCTTAGGGTATATCGGTCTTGGTCAGCCGGCAACCACACTAAGCGGTGGAGAAGCTCAACGTGTTAAGCTTGCTACCGAGCTGAGTAAGCGACCAACCGGCCGCACTTTGTACATCTTGGACGAGCCGACTACGGGTTTGCATATGGCCGATGTCGACAAATTGTTGCAAGTGTTGCACGCCTTGGTTGATACCGGCAACAGCATGGTTATCATCGAGCACAACCTTGATGTCGTAAAGAACGCCGACCACATTATTGATATGGGTCCCGAGGGCGGTAGCGGCGGCGGTACTGTTGTGGCTGAGGGAACGCCCGAGCAAGTTGCTAAGCATCCGACCTCGCACACTGCGCAGTTCCTCAAGCGGATGCTATAACCTGGGCTGTGATATAGTGTCCGTATGATTTACCTGTTTATTGCGCTTGGTTTTTATACGGTAGGGCTTTTGTTTGGTGTTGCCGCCTCCCGAAACGTAAATACCAACTTGGCTGGGGTATCACAAATGCTCTTGCTGCGGCCATCCCGCTCGTTGTTGCTTGGCCGTACATGACCAAGGCGACGATCCAGAATCACAAGTTCGGTGTAATTATGGCCGTTTTGGGCGGTATTTGTATTGCGATATTTGCGATGGCACTTAACAAAAGCTTTACACTAAACAAAGTTGGAATTGTGGCGCCCGTTGTTTTTGGCGGTGCGATTTTGCTATCGACCGTGCTGAGCGCGCTCGTATTTAAAGAAAGGATCACTGTGCTCGAGGGCGTCGGTCTTGCGGTGCTACTTGTCGGGATGGCGATTATCGTCTACGCGCGCGCCATGGCTAAATAGAATTATTTTTTGGTGTCGGGGTCGATTTTGCGTGCGCTCCGGCGGAGGAGAAGTGCAATTTTGTCGCGGACGCCGCTGCGGATGCGAGGATCGCGCACAATGTGCCAGATCATCGGGCCAAAGCTGATTGCCATGGCTAGGCCGATAGCAAGGAGTAGGAAGTTTTCGACCAAGTGCGGGTCGACCAAACTGCCCAGCCAATAGCCGAGCATTACGACGACACCGGTCCAAATGCCGGCACCGACGATGTTATAAAGTGCAAAGCGGCCCCGCTGCATTTTGGCCACGCCGGCAATCATCGGCGCAAAGGTACGCACAATCGGTACAAAACGAGCCATAATAATCGTCTTGCCGCCATGTTGTTGGTAGAAGCCTTCGGCACGTGCCACGTAGCTTTGCCGAAAAAAGATGCCGTCCTTCTTTTTAAAAAGCCGTGGTCCGAGCCTTCGGCCAATTGTGTAGCCAACATTATCGCCGATGACTGCACATCCAAAGATGACAATGAGCGCTAAGTAAAGTGGTACGTGGCCTTGTGCAGCAAAGAACCCGACCGTAAAGAGCAGCGTATCGCCGGGCAGAAAAAATCCGACCAGCAGGCCGGATTCGGCGAATACAATGGACCCTACGATAATCAGAAAAGTCAGGACGCTCGCACCCTCGAGCCAGCTGGTAACATCAATCATACTTGCTAAGGGTATCACAAATGGAATGCGCATGTACTACATTTTTTCAGGGTCGACCACCAGGTTTTGCCTCGCCACTGTCCTCTTTGGTATACTGGTAGGTACAATTTGATTCTATCCAGAGGGAGACAGGGATATATGGAAAGCGTAGTATTAGAAGTTCAAAAGCGCGAAGTTACCGGTAAAGCGGTCAAGCACTTGCGACGAGAAGGCTTTGTGCCTGCCGTCGTGCACGATCACGGCAAGCCGTCTTTGCATGTGCAAGGCAACTACGTCGAGGTCGTAAAGGCTTACCAGAAGGCCGGTAAGCACCACCCGGTCGACCTGAAGGCTGCTGACCGCAAGTTCACAGTTTTGATTCGTGATGTCGACATTGACCCCGAGCGACACGAGCTGCGTCACGTCGTATTTAACGCCGTAAAAGCCAACGAAAAGGTTGATGCAGAGGTGCCAGTACGCATCCGCTACGCCGAGGACAACGATTCTTCGCCAGCCGAGCGCGCCGGATTGATTGTACTCAACCAACTTGACGCGGTTGAGGTAGAGGCATTGCCACGAGATTTGCCAGAGGCGTTAGAGTTTGACGGAGAGAAGCTTGTTGAGGTGGGTGACAGCCTGACGGTTGCCGATTTGATTGTTCCATCCAATGTAACGGTTAAGACTGACCCGGCTCAGCCATTGGCCACCGTGTTTGAGCCAAGCGCACTGCAGGCTGCAAATGACGCAGCAGGCGGCACCGCCGAGGATGAAGGCGAAGCCGAAGAAGTTGCCGAAGGCGAAGCTACCGAAGAAGCCGAGAGTAAAGACGAGCAGAAGTAAGACTGCCCACCAAAGCTACGTCAACAAAAGCCCGCCAGCAACGGCGGGTTTTTGCTATAGGTATCCTTCGGCTTGTTTGCTGAACATGTCGTGGTACAGGCCGCGCTTGGTCATAAGTTCCTCGTGAGTGCCATGCTCGAATAGTTTGCCTTTTTTGAATACCAGGATGCGGTCGGCCTTGCGCACGGTAGAAAAACGGTGGCTGACAATCAGCGCGCTGTGACCGTCGTGCTCGCGGAAGATGTTATTAAAGATTTCGTATTCGGCCTTGGCGTCAATGGCCGAGGTTGGTTCGTCGAGGATGAGTATCGGGGCGCGGCGGTAGAATGCGCGAGCCAGGGCGACGCGCTGCCATTGGCCGCCACTTGGTTCGACGCCTTCGTCAAATGAATTATCAAGCACGGTGTTGTAGCCGTTGGGCAGGTTGTCGGCGATCTCGTCAAAGCCGGCTAGGGCGGCGGCGTGGCGGATCTCTTGGTCGTGGTTTGACGTGCGAATATTGCCCATCCAGATGTTGTCGCGCACGCTAAACGGATAGCGGCTAAAGTCTTGGAACAGCACGCCGATCAGGCGGTACCAGCTATCGAGGTCCAGATCTCGCAGGTCATGCCCGTCTACTGTGATCCGGCCGTCTGTTACGTCATAAAAACGGAGTAATAGTTTGATGAGTGTGCTCTTGCCGACGCCGTTTTCGCCCACAAGCGCAACGCGCTCGCCCGGGGCGATGGTGAGGTTCATGCCCTCAAAGACAAATCTGTCGCTGCTGGGGTAGCGGAAACTGACGTTATCGAACCGGATCTCGGGCACGTGGCCCTCGGCGAGGACAATCGGGTTGTTGGATTTTGACAGCATGCTTGGCGTATCCATAAAGCCATAAAAATCGGTCATAAAACGGTTGGTCTCGAGCGCTTGTGTCAGGCTGCTGAGCGTTACGCCGACCGAGCTGTTAAACTGGAATACCACGCCGCTATAAAAGCTAAATTGGCCAATGCTAAAGTTGCCGTCGCGCGCCAAGACCTTGAACACCAGCCAGACTTGCACGCCGGCGACCAGTGCGCCCTCAAAAAGTCGCGCCGCCATAGCCGGACGGATAAAGCGCTTGATGGTATTTTGTTGCTCGTCGTTAAATTCGCCGAGCATCCTACGACAATAATCGGCAAGGTATTCGCGTAGGCCAAATAAGCGCATGTTGCTGATGTCTTGTTTGTCGCGCATCATGCCGCTGACCTTAAAGTAGCGGCGCGACGCATCGCCCTTGAGGTTCCAAATGCCCCACTTGATCTTGGCTTGTGATTGCTCGATCAAAAGGCTCGGAATCACGCCCGCCAGCAATAGAATGACGAGCCACGGCGCAAAACTAATCAGTATGATTGCCGTACTGATCATGCGCAGCAAGCCGTGCAGGACGTTTAGACATTGGTTCATAAAGTCGGCCGGCTTCCAGCCATATTCGCCGCCGATTTTGTTAATGAGTTTGTTAAACTCGCTGTCCTCGAACCGCTGGATATCCAACCCGGAAATCTTCATCAAAAAGCGCGGCGTCATTTGCGTGCCCCAGTTAAGGAACGAGCGACTGTGGGCATAGGTCATGTATCGCCAGGCTAGTTGCTCGAGAGTAAGCAGTCCTGCGCCAAGGAGTAGGTGGGTAAAGATTGGCCGCGTGCTATCGATCTCGCCGCCCAAATATTGCACCAGCCCATTGATAACCTGTGCCGCAAAGTACGCACCGGCCAGGCTGCTGGCAATTTGTGTGACGATACCAATGCCGTAGCGGAAAAGTGTTGCGCGGTCGAATTCCCATGCGTATGCAAAGGTGCGTCGGGCGTTTTTAAATAAGCGCTTAAACTCTGCGCTTTGTGTGCGCCAACGTTTTTTACTATTTGTTTTGGACGTCATTTATTCTTCTATAAACCCGCCTGATTGGTGCGACCAGAGTTTGGCGTACAAGCCTTTGTTGGTCAACAGCTGCTTGTGGGTACCTTCCTCGACTATTGTACCTTGATCCAGTACGATAATTCGATCCATTTTTTGGATAGTACTCAGACGGTGGGCGATTACGATTGCTGTACGACCCTTCATGAGTTCCCACAGGGCTTTTTGGATGAGCACTTCGCTCTCGCTGTCGAGGGCGGACGTTGCCTCGTCGAGTATAAGGATAGGGGCATCCTTGAGGATTGCACGGGCGATGGCGATGCGCTGGCGCTGGCCGCCGCTCAGCTTAACGCCGCGTTCGCCGACGACGGTGTCGTAGCCGTCAGTTAGGTTTGTGATAAACGTGTCGGCTTCTGCTTTGCGCGCTGCCTCGATAATATCCTCGCGGCTTGCATCGGGGCGTCCGTAGCTAATGTTTTCTGCTACGGTGCGGTGAAAGAGTAATGGTTCCTGCGGAACGTACGCGATAGATTTGCGCAGGCTGTTTTGTGTCACCTTTGCGATGTCCTGACCGTCAATAGCGATAGTACCGTCTTGTATGTCGTCGAATCGCAATAATAGGCGGGTGAGAGTTGATTTGCCGCCGCCGCTCGGTCCAACCAAGCCGATTTTTTCGCCGGGACGGATAGACAAGTTGAGACCCGAAAATATGGCATCGTTTTTGTTTTCGTCATACGCAAAGCGCACATTCTGTAAGTCGACCGCGGCGTTTGTGACGTCAAGTGCGGCGGCATTTGAAGCGTCTTCGATCTCTACGTCCTCGCGCAAAACCGCGCTCATCGGTGCTGCGCGGAGCAAGCCATCATCAAAGATTCTGAGCAGAGCGTTTATGTCGAACAAACGGCTGGTCAGCATCGAGGTATATGTAAGCGCAAAAATACCCGCACTCAAGGTAGAAGGGTCGTTACGGGTGAGGTGAATAATAAGGAAGATCATCGCGAACTGCATCAATAAAAGAGTGCCCATTCGATTGCTGCCACTGCGTCCCATCATTTTCCAGTCGCGGATACGCAGGTCTTCTAGTTTTTTGCTGAGCGTGTGGTTGTGCTTTAGCTCGCTCTTTTCTTGACCAAAAGTTTTGACGGTTTGTGCGTTGACGATGTTGTCTGCGAGGTGGGCAGTAACTCGTTTTGTAACAACGAGACGACGGTGGCGAAGCGTGGCCCGGCGTCTGCTCGAAAGATACGCCCACGTCAGAGTGACACCTACAACCATCATGAGGAATAAGCCTAACGGCCAAGAGACCAGCGTTACGATCGTTAGGCCCACAAAGATGCTTGCCAATAGCGGTAGTCCACTGGTGAGCGTCGCGTTTGCTAAGTCCCCGTATGCTCCGACAAAATCCAGTGCATCCGAGACCAGCTTGCCGCTTACTCGATTGGCATGGAATCCTACACTACGGTTAAGTAGCTGGCGTAAGGCCATTTCGTTAAGGCGCGACATCGTTTGGGCTTGCATACGGCACGCGGCGTAGAATCCGTAGCGATTGCAGAGCATTCCCGCGAGTGAGCTTGTGCCAAGCCAGATCAGATCGTTTGTCAGGTTTGTGCTTTGCTGTGCAATGCCAGCTAGGACTTTACTGGCAAAGAACGGAACTGCAACCGAAAAAAGAACCACGCCAAGCGGCATTAACAGCGACGCCCAGGCGTAAAAGCGGTTCTCTAGAGTTACTCGCAAATATAACTTAAGCGTTGCAAGCGGCATTATCTCGTCTGGTGCGTAGACGGTCGATTGTTTACTCATCTATGAATCCGCCGGATTGGTGCGCCCAAAGGCTGGCGTAGGTGCCACGCTTGTGGAGTAGTTCTGCGTGACTACCTTCTTCGATTATCTTGCCCTTGTCGAGTACGATAATGCGGTCCATTTTTTGAATGGTGCTTAATCGGTGGGCAATAACGATGGCGGTGCGACCCTTCATAAGCTCCCATAGGGCGTCTTGGATGAGCTTTTCGCTTTCGCTGTCGAGTGCAGAGGTTGCTTCGTCGAGGACTAGTATTGGTGCGCCCTTAAGGATAGCTCGGGCGATTATAATTCGCTGGCGCTGGCCGCCACTGAGCTTGACGCCGCGTTCGCCGACCATGGTGTCAAAGCCTTGCGGGAGTGTTTTGATAAACTCGAGCGCGTGCGCCTTGCGGGCGGCCTCGATGATGTCCTCGTCGTTAGCTTCTAGTCGGCCATAGGCGATGTTCTCGCGGATAGTGCGGTGGAATAGTAGCGGTTCTTGGGGCACGTAGGCGATTTTTTCGTGCAGATCGTCTTGGGTTACCTTGGCGATGTTTTGGTTATCGATGAGGATTTCGCCGTCATCGATATCCGAGAAGCGTAGGAGCAGACGGGTGAGGGTGGTCTTGCCGGATCCCGAATGGCCGACTAGGCCGATCTTTTCGCCTTGCTTGATGTGCAGGTTTAGCCCGGCAAAGATAGCGCTATCTGCGCCCTTGTGCTTAAACGTGACCTCCCGGAAGTCGATAACTCCCTTGTCCATGCGCACCGGTTCCGGCTTAGCCGGGTCCTTTACTTCGGCCGGCTGGCGCAGTGTGAGTGCCATTTCGCTGGCGTCGCCGATTGCGCGGTTGTAATTGCGGAGTCCGCTGTTGCTAAACTCGAATAGCTGGCCGACAGTGAGGGCGGTGTAGTTAAAGATCAAAAAGACAGTCGCAATATCGGCATCAAACTTCATAACCGCGATTACGGCGATAAGTAGCGAGCTGGCGGATATGATGCGGTTCATAAACCCCAGAGCGTTCATTTGCTTGCGGTGTGCGCGCGCAAAGGTCATAAGATGGTGGTGTGTCGCATCGGTGGCCTGGGCAAAGCGATCCTTCTCGTATTTGGTACGGGCAAAGCTCTTGATTGCCATGACATTAGAGATTGCATCGGCTAAATAGCCGGTTTGTCGACTTTCGTAAGATGCAAACGTACCGCTCAGTCGCCGAACTGGTCGGCTGACCCAGAGTGCGCCGCATACGTAGAGTGCAGAAAATGTAACGAGCGCCACTGCGTAGATTGGTGCTCGCGGCGCCAGGATTATAGCCGCAATCAGCACACCAAATACTAGGGGCAGTGTATTAAATATCGTGGTGTCGGCCATACGGATGTAGTTACCGAGGACCTTATTGGACTGAGAAACAATAGAGCCACTAAAGTGGTTGGCATGAAAATCTGCGCTGCGTCCAAGCATGTGCTGAAAGATTTGTTGGGCGATTGCGCGTTGAATATTTCCTTCTAATGACCATACGAACCGGTCGATAAGTCGCCACATGCCAATGCCGGCAAGCAACAGTACGGCGTACGCTACTAGAGAAGGTCCAAAGCTTTGCCAGATATCGCCTGGAATAAAGTCTTGGTCGGCAAGTCGTCCGAGGACATAGGCTAAAACAAGCGGTGGCAAATAGCTGTTAATTAGGATAGTTAGCGGCAGCAGGCTGAGTACAGCTACGAGGCTTTTCTTGTAGCGTGTGACGTGGCTCCAGTAAAGACTGACCACGGCACGCGCGTCAAACTTTATTGTTTTGGTATCTTCTGCATTCATGGGCACGGGTCCTCTATCCGGTGACGGTAATAAAAGTTGTTATGCGATGTATTTTTACAAGCAGGTCGTCATGAAATCGCTGCGACTACAAGAGTGCGACATGCTAACTATACGAGGTTTATAGAAGTGATGTTGCCACTTACAAACTCGTTAGTTATTGTTCACTCACAATTATAGCACATGCGTAAAGATAACAGATAAAAATATGTAGCTTTGTTGACAACGATCTGTCAAGTGGGTATTGCTATTGCCCGCCGGTAAGGTGAGCTGTGCCGTCGGCGACCACTACCTCGCTGGGTTGCTCGCGTCCGTTATATACAAAACTCATGGCGCGGCCGTATGCGCCCGCCCCGAGAATTGCAACGGTGTCGCCGATGGCGCACTCAGTTAGCTCTCGATCTCGTGCAAAGATGTCACCTGATTCGCAGATATTACCCGCTATCCATACCTTTTGTGTCTGCCCGCTAACGCGAGACGTATTTACGATCTGATGATACGAGTCATACATCGCCGGGCGAATCAAGTGGTTGAACCCTGTGTCTATACCTACAAACGTGTGGTACGGCGTGTGCTTTATGTCGGTAACGGTAGCCAGCAGCACGCCTGCTTCTGCTACGAGGTACCGGCCGGGTTCAAAACGGATTTCTACATCGCCGTAAGAGCTGACAAACTCTTGGACTTCTTGTGTGATCAGTGTGCCGAGCGTTGCCATGTCCAGTGGCTTTTCACTCTCTTGGTAGGGCACGCCAAAGCCGCCACCAAAGTCTATGAACGATAGGTTAGTAAAGGAGCGCGCCGTTTGCATGAGCGTTCGGATCGCCTTGATGAATATCTCCGGATCGAGAATGAGCGAGCCGATATGTTGCTGAACGCCGACGATCTTTACATCGTACTGCGCCGCGATTTTTTGAGCCTCCTCGATCTGCGAAATGTCGATACCAAACTTGCTGTCGGGGCCGCCGGTAATTGTGTGCGCATGGTGTCCGGCACCAATACCCTGGTTGATGCGTAGGCTTACGCTCCCGCCCGGCTTAATTTGTCCAAACCACTCCAGTTGGGTAAGCGAGTCGATATTTAGCATAACGCCGGTCTCGATGACGCGCTGCAGCTCTTCCCGGCTAATAAAACTACACGTGTAAACAATATCCCGGGATTGGAATCCGGCTTTTTGCGTCGACAGAATTTCGTTGTAGCTTACGGCTTCGATACCGCAACCTTCGGCGCGAAGCGTCTGTAAAACGTCCAGGTTGGAGTTGGCTTTGCAGGCATAAAAGATGCGGGTGTTAGGGTAGGTAATTGCCTGGCGGAGTGTGCGGTATTGTCTGCGGATAATGTTTGTGTCGTACACGTACAGAGGCGAGCCGTATTGCTTGATTAGATCCTCGGCGAGTACGCCGCCGATCTGTAATTTGTTGTCTTGGATTGTAAAATTTTGTAACATGTCAGCCTTTGGTGTTAGAGATAATAAAAGTCCCGGCCGTAGCGCGGGACTCTTTTTGTTAAGCGTATGTGTCTAAGAGCGCTACGGCCGAAGCTTGGAGCTTGTCTTTTTTGAGTAGAACTTCACGCTATAGGTTGTCATTGTTGTCAACTGTACAGCCCACTGCTTGATCCCGCAAGTACTAATCCTACACAACAGAGGTGAAATGTGGTATACTACAGGTAATGCAAAAAATCATACTGTACTACAAATTTGCACCGCTTAGCGACCCGGAGGCCATCCGGTTATGGCAGCGCTCCTTGTGCGAGCAGTATAATTTGCGCGGTCGGATCTTGGTGTCAAAGCACGGCATAAACGGCACGCTCGGCGGCGATATCGAGGACCTCAAGCGCTATGTTAAGACGACCAAGAGTTACGCGCCGTTTAAGAAGACTGTTTTTAAGTGGTCCGACGGCGGACGCGAGGATTTTCCTAAGCTCAGCATCAAAGTACGCGACGAGATCGTTACCTTTGGCGCTGCTAACGAGCTACAGGTTGACGACAACGGCGTAGTAGGCGGCGGCAAGCACCTCAAGCCGGAGCAGGTGCACGAGCTAGTCGAGAAGTACGGCGAAGACGTCGTGTTCTTTGATGGCCGAAACGCGTACGAAGCTTCGGTCGGTAAGTTTAAAGACGCAGTTGTGCCCGAGACCCGCACAACGCGCGATTTTCTTAAGGATCTAGAGGGTGATAAATACGCCGATATAAAAGACAAAAAAGTCGTTACTTATTGCACCGGCGGCGTGCGCTGCGAAATCTTAAGCGTGCTCATGAAGAACCGCGGTTTTAAGGACGTCTATCAAATGGACGGCGGCATCGTAAAGTACGGCGAAAAATACAAAGACGACGGACTGTGGGAGGGCTCGCTGTATGTCTTTGACGGGCGCATGAATGTAAAATTTTCTGACAAGGCAAAAGATATCGGGGTATGCGTGCACTGTTCGGCCAACACTAGCAATTACGAAAACTGTGCCAACATGCCATGTAATAACTTGGTCCTAATTTGCGAAGACTGCAGAACTAACAAGGAAACATGCTCTGATGCGTGCCAGCGGGCCGTCATCCAGTCTGCTGCCAGTTGACCACTACGACTTAACCGCCGCTGATACAGCGCGGCTAGAACAGGAGTGGGCACTGGGCATGGTACGCCCACATGATCCGGTGCTGCGTAAGACAGCCAAACCGGTCGAGGTCGACCATATTGGCACACCGGCGGTAAAAGATGTGGTAAGTAGGCTCATGACCGTGGCCAGCAGTCAGCAGGTACGGGGTAAGCAGCCGGGTGCCAGGCGAATGCTGGTTGGGTTGGCTGCGCCGCAGATTGGCGAAGGGCTGCGGATTTTTGTGGCTGACACCAGGGTGACAGTCGACCGTAAACGAGCAGGCAAGCTAGAGTGTTTTATCAATCCTCATATTATCTGGAGCTCGCGCGAGACAGAAGAGGATAGAGAAGGGTGCTTTTCGGCAGGGCTGGTATGGGGATTGGTGCGCCGGTCGGTTGCCGTAAAGATCGGCGCACTGGCACCGTCGGGAAAATACATCGAGCGTATTTTTGAAGGCTTTACGGCGCGAATTATGCAGCACGAGCTCGATCATCTAAATGGTGTGCGGTTTCCGGATCGTATTAAAAATGATGCAAAGCGCCACTGGGTTCACACCGAGGAGATGCTGTTGTACCCCGAAAATATTCACCATTGGCACAGGCTGTGCACAGAGGAGCGTTGGAACAAGTTAAAGGGCGTTTCTTGAGGAATTGCCAACAAGATACAATAAGAATATGACAGAGGCTTTGACCAAGAAGTTAAAGGAGTTGCCGTCGCAGCCCGGCGTGTATTTTCATAAGGACGCGAAGGGCGAGATTATTTACGTAGGCAAGGCGGCGCGACTTAATAATCGCGTACGCCAGTATTTTCAGAAGAGCCGGTCTCGTGACCCAAAGACGCAGGCGCTGGTGGCCGAAATTGTCGATACTGACTGGATGGTGGTAGATAGCGAGATCGAGGCGTTGTTCCTCGAGGCCGAGATGATCCGCCGCTACATGCCGCGCTATAACATCTTGCTGCGCGACGACAAAAGTATGGTGTATATCCGTGTCGACTACGACAGTGATTACCCGACAGTCAGCACAACGCGGCGCCCGTTGGATGACGGCGCCCACTATTTTGGTCCGTATCTCAGTACGTTGACGGTCCGACAAGCGCTTAAGGTGCTGCGCAAAATCTTTCCATTTGCGGTCAAGCGTACGCCGGGCGAAAAACGAGCAAATCTGTATTACCACCTGGGTCTGGATCCGGGACTCGAGAGCGGCAAGACGTCGCTGGCGGACTACCGCGCCAACCTGCGCAGATTGATGGCGGTTATTGAGGGCAAAAAGCAGACCATCGAGCGTGAACTCGAAAAGGATATGAAGCGAAAGGCCAAAGAACAGGATTTTGAGGGCGCTGCTAAGGCGCGCAATCAGTTGTTTGCGCTGCAGCGGCTAAGTAAGCAAGTAATTTTTAGTGACAAAGAATTTTTGGATATCAGCAAAGATCACGCACTAAGCGAGCTGGTCGAGTTACTGAGTTTGGTGCGGTTCCCGGCACGCATAGAGGGCTACGATATTAGCCATATGCAAGGCAGTGATGTAGTGGCGAGTATGGTGGTCTTTAGTAACGGAGTAAGCAATAAGGGCGAATACCGCAAGTTTAAGACCCGTAAAGATCAGAATAACGATTTTTATAACATGAACGAAACCATAAAACGACGCTTTAGCGACAAGAACGTCAAGGCGTGGGGCAAGCCCGATCTGGTGCTGATCGACGGCGGTAAAGGTCAGCTTGACGCCGCCATTAGTGCGCGCGACGAGCTGGGCCAGGAACGAATCGCGTTTGTGGGGCTGGCCAAGCGCGAGGAGCAGATCGTTATAAAAAAGGACGGTAAAGGCGTTGGGTCGGGAGTCGTACTCAACGAAAAGACGTTGCACCGTTTGGGCGGCTTCGTTACGGAGAGCGAAGGTTTCTTACTTGTAAATGTTCCTCACAGTACAAATGTCATCAAGTTGTTGCAGCGCATTCGTGATGAATCGCATCGTTTTGCGGTTAGCTACCACAGTATCCTTAAGCAAAAGCGCCAGACTTCTAGTGTTCTTGACGAAATTCCCGGTATCGGACCGACAACCCGCAAAAAGCTCATCCGTCACTTTGGGTCACTGCGCGCTGTACGGACTGCTACAGAATCAGAATTGGCGGAGGCTGTCGGTAATGCTAAGGCAAAGCTAATTGCAGACCAGTTCCGAACGACGACTGCGTGACTGTAGAGCGTGGATGATTAGTCAAACCTGCGGAAGCGCGAAGTTTTGAGGGTGTCCAATGGCTTCCAGATGTCCTTGGCTTTTTTGTGGCTGAGCGTGCTGAGCTTGAGCAGGTTGATCATCAGCATGCTGATGCCGGTGCAAAGCAATGCCTTTACGGTGTGTCCGGCAACGCCGGGAACGTCCAGCGACAAGATAAAACCAAGCGTCACGCTAAAGAGTACCAGTACGATCCACCACTCGTTCGAAAAAACGCGGTTGCCAAGCTGCATAGCTAGCTGTGAACGGTTGGTTTGATTGGCTACTAGCTTTTCTAGGATTTTTTCGATGACTTCTGGCGACTTGCCACGATAGTCCAGACAGTAAGAGATAATGCGCTCGTATTCGTGCTCGCCCTCGCCCGGCTTTCGCTGCCGAAAGCTGGCATCCATGTAGTCGGCGCACATGTCTTGGATGTGGTTGCGGCTTTGGGCCGGCAGTTTTTGCGTTTTGATCAAGATATCAAACAACGCATTGGCTTCGGCGCGGATAATTTTGGCCAGCTCGTCTATGCGGTTTTTTTGGGCGGTAAGCACCGGGGTGATAAAGAAGCCGTATAGAAACGAGTTAACAGATAGCAGAGCAAAGGCCGCGCGGTCTAGATTTTCGACGACCGGCACCACGTACGTGAGCCCAAAATACATACCAAAAAAGATAAAAAAGAACCAGCTCAGGCGGATTTTAAGCAAAAGCGTCATGTTGTTTTTAGAATAGCACAAAACTCTCTAGCGCAAACGGGCATTTGCGTTGTGTAGTATACTGGTTTGGTCATGAGAGACATGTTTGGTAGTGATTTTTTTGCCGGTAACCGAGAGCGCCTGCGCCAGCTCTTTACGGGCACCGCACCGATTGTTATTACAGCGCATGGTCGTCTGCAAAAGACGGCTGACGAGGCCTATACCTTCCGGCAAGACAGCAACTTTTGGTATCTGACAGGCATCGACGAGCCGGATATAGTATTGGTGATGGATAAAGGCCGCGAGTATTTGATTGTCCCTGATCGCGGCGACTGGCAAGAAACTGCCGAAGGCGCGCTTGATCACGCAGAACTGGCAAGACGGTCGGGTATCGAGACCATACTTAATCACAGAGATGGCTGGAAACAGCTTGCTTCTCGGGTCAAAAAAGTGCTTCATGTGGCCACGCTATCCGCCAATCCGCCGTATATCGATGTGTACGGCATGTACACCAACCCGGCGCGCGCCATGTTGATTAAGCAGTTGAAGGAGATTAACGGCGATATAGAGCTTTTGGATTTGCGCCAGCACATGATGCGCATGCGTATGATCAAGCAGCCGTCCGAGATCGAGGCGTTGCAGCAGGCCGTGGATATTACTGTCGATACGCTGAAGCATGTCTTTCGGCCACAGCGGTTGGCTAAATATACGTACGAGTACGAGATCGAGGCCGATATTTCGCACGGTTTTCGTATGCGCGGCGCCCAAGGACACGCCTTTGATCCTATTGTAAGCGCAGGCGAACGGGCCTGCATCGTGCATAACAGTGTGGGCGACACGCCGCTAGCTAGCGACGAGCTGGTTGTGGTTGATGTAGGCGCTCGGTACGCGCACTACTCGGCAGATATTACGCGCACCGTCAGCTTGGGCGGCAAGCCCTCGCGTCGTCAGCAGGCGATATGGCAGGCAGTTTGCGATACGCAAGATTACGCGTTTTCGCTATTAAAGCCGGGGGTCATGCTGGGCGAGTACGAGAAGTTGGTCGAGCATTTTATCGGCGAAAAGCTGCGCGAGCTCGGACTCATAAAATCCATTAGTACAGACGCGGTTCGCGATGGATTTTTTCCGCACCGGACTACGCACTACCTAGGGATAGATGCGCATGATTCCGGGGATTATGATCGTCCGCTAGAGCCGGGCACCGTCCTGGTGGCCGAACCCGGTATATACGTAAAAGAAGAAGGCATCGGCGTTCGTATTGAGGACGTTGCGGTTATCACAGAAGAAGGCTGCGAAATCCTCAGTAAGAAATTGCCGCGCGACTTGGCGTAAGCGTGGTATAATACCACTAACATTATGAACAGAGGGCTGTTATATCGTTTTCTGGTGCGCTGGCTGGTCTGTAGCTTGGGCTTGTGGATCGCGGCTGGATTGCTAAGCACGAACATCGAGTTCGAGACAACTGGAAGCGCATTTAGGGTTATTGTTGTGTCGGGACTCATTCTGGCGCTCATTAACTCTGTTATTAAGCCGCTGGTTGTGCTTTTGTCTTTGCCGGCTATTTTGTTGACGCTCGGATTATTTATGATTGTTATCAACGGATTTTCCGTATTGCTGGCGAGCTGGTTGTATGATCCGCTTCACATCGAGAACTTTTGGACCGCGATGCTTGCAGGTGTGATCATCGGACTGGTAAACTACCTAGTAACAGCTATTTTGGAGGCAAAGAAAAGACCATGACGATTTATAACTACATCACGATTGCTTCGATGCTGCTTATGAGCTTGCTTATTTTGGTACAAACCCGTGGCGCAAGCTTGGGCGCCGGCTTGGGTTCTGCGGGCGAAATCAACACCGAGCGTCGTGGCACCGATAAGACGATTTACCAGTTGACCATTATCTTGGCCATTATCTTTGCCGGTTCGATACTCGTAGGGATCCTCGTAGCGTAGGGCAAGCGGCTGGTCTGCCTATGACAATGCGACTGACATTTCATCAGCAGCGGACAGCTCGATTATTGCTATTTGCTTTGTTTGCGTCGCACCGCAGTAATCGTGTCGTAGCCTTGGGTTTGGAGAGTTGTCGCATATGGGTTTAGGTGCGTTTAAGCCGAGCGAAAAGATGAAAGAGCGCTTCCGTCGCCAGCGTGCGATGAGACTGCGGTTTCGCCGTCGCTTGCACATTCAAAAGCAGCAAGTTGGCGAGTTAAGCGCAGAGGCCGAGCGCCGCTTAGAGAATGACTTTTTTAAGCGATTGGAGCGCCTCGGCGCGGTTAAGCGTTTTGTCTCGTCGTGGCTGCTGCTACTGGCGCTGCTCATCGGTATCGTGGTGGCGCAGACGCAGGCACTGAGCGGCTACTACCAGACGCGGGCAGCCGTGCCCGGTGGTACCTACACCGAGGGAGTGCTGGGGGCGTTTACGAATGCCAATCCTATTTATGCGACGGCATTGGCCGACACGACGGTTTCGGAACTGCTCTTTGCTGGCTTGCTGACATATGACCGCAATAATCGCTTGACCGGCGACCTAGCAGAGCGTTGGACCGTCGATGAGACCGGCACCACGTATACGGTTACCCTTAAACCCGATTTGGTGTGGCACGACGGTGCCAAGCTGACCGCCGCCGATGCCGTTTTTACGTATAGAGTTATCCAGAATCCGGACGCCCGGTCACCGCTTTTTAACAGTTGGGCTGGTATAGATGTGTCGGCCGCGGACGAGCGCACGGTGGTGTTTACGCTGCCCAACCCGCTTGCTTCGTTTCCTTACTCATTGACGACTGGGATAGTGCCGCGCCATATTCTTGGCGACGTGCCCATGGTTAATATGCGATCTATCTCGTTTAACAGTACTCAGCCGGTGGGTGCCGGGCCGTTTAGGTGGCAGGCTATCGAGCTTACCGGGGGCTCGTCAGAGCGCCGCGAGGAGCGTATTGCGCTCAAGGCGTTTAGTGACTACCACGCCGGGAAGCCTAAGTTAAACGCGTTTGCCGTACGAACGTTCCGTGATGCTGATCGTTTGACCAAGAGTTTTTTGAACCAAGAGCTAAACGGCGTAGCCGGGCTCGCGCAAGTGCCCGAAGCGCTGAAGGGTGACAGCTCTGTTCGCACACATAACTTGCCGATGACAGCTGCGGTGATGACGTTTTTCCGCACGCAAGAAGGTATTTTGGCAGACAAGAGTATCCGTCAGGCGCTGGTTGCCGCGGCCGATACCAACAGCATTTTGTCCAGTTTACCGTATCCGGCAAAGCCTGTGCGGCAAGCCCTGTTGAGCGGTCAGGTGGGATATGACAGAAAGTACGACCAAGGCACCTACGACCCCGCGCTTGCTATAAAGTTGCTGAGCGACGCTGGGTGGACGCCAGGAAAGGGAGGTATACGGTTTAAGGACAACAAGCCACTGACATTTAGTATGTACTTTCTTGACACGCCAGAGTATCAATCGATCGCTAAGCAGCTGGCAGATTACTGGAGGGCCGTGGGTGTGGACGTCAAGCTTGCAGCCCGCGGAGAGGTCGAGATGAGGAGTGTGCTCGCGCAGGCTCCTTCGCCAGGCAGTGGCGTGTACGACGCGCTGTTGTACGGCATATCAATCGGTGCCGACCCGGACGTGTATGTGTACTGGCACAGCTCTCAGATCGACTTGCGCTCGCCCTCGCGCCTGAACTTCTCGGGATATTCGTCGCCGGGCGCTGTCGACGCGGCGCTAGAGGCCGGCCGTACCCGCATGGACGCTTCGCTTCGAGCGGTAAAATACCAACCCTTCCTGCAAGCGTGGAAGGATGATGCTCCGGCTTTGGGGCTGTACCAGCCGCGCTTTTTGTACCTGACTCGCGGTTCGGTGGATGGTTTGGACCGTAAGGTGGTAAACAACGATGCGGGGCGTTTGTCCAATGTGCATAACTGGCAAATCCGCAAGGCTTGGGCTACGCCGTAATATCGTGCGCGTTAGGTAAGGTGACGCCGACAGGACTTGTTATTGGGCACATTGTGCGTTACAATTACCCCTGTTACTCGCGCGAGTGGTGAAATTGGTATACACGCTAGTTTCAGGTACTAGTGCCTTCGGGCGTGGAGGTTCAAGTCCTCTCTCGCGCACCAAAGCAAGACGGCCGGCTAAAGCTGGTCGTTTTACTTTAGTGAGAGGTCTGTGTTTTGTTTTGCTCTTGCGCCTGCGCTATAATGCCAACATTGTTAGCATTAGTCCTAGGAGGGATACATAATGGACCCTAACGCACAAAACCAAAACCCGAATCAAGCTCCTTCATCAGACATGCCAGGCATGGCGCAGGCTCCGGCCGTCGAGTCTCAGCAGCCAGGTGTAGTAACGCCAACGCAGCCTCCGGCAGCTCCTGTTCAGTCGGCTCCGATGCCGCCGGTTGATACCGTGCCGCCCGCCGGCCCTGTAGCTCCTACTCCTGCTCCTACGCCAGGCCCGCAGGTAGTTTCGACTCCCGTTGCCGAGCCGGCTGCCGACCCAGTTGCACCTTCGCCAACAACGGTTCCTTCTGGTCAACCACCCAAGAATAATGGCAAGGTTACTATTTTAATCGGTTTGGTTGTAGTTATTGCCGCCGTAGCCGTCGCCGCACTCTTGTTGATCTAATATTTAGCTGTAAATTATACAGCTTATGGTATTATGAGGTGAGTAAGCATTTTTATCTCGCGCCTTAAGGTTAGAGGATATTCGGAATTTTATGAGTAAGGTAGCACATTACCTGCAAGAACATTTGGTTGGCGAAGTTATGGTTTCGACGGACGCGCGTCGTTATTTCGCCACAGATGGTAGCATTTTAGCGATCCCACCCGCGGTCGTAGTGTATCCGCGGGGCGAAAACGATGTCCGTAAAGTGACTCGCTTTACGTGGCAATTGGCCGAGCGTGGCCGCGTAATTCCGGTTACTGCACGCGGAGCGGGTACCGACCAAGCCGGAGCGGCTTTAGGCAACGGTATTATTTTGGCGTTTCCTGCGCACATGCACCGGGTGCTTGAGTTCGACGAAAAAAGCGGCGTCGTGGTGGTAGAGCCCGGCATTAACTACGGCAAATTGCAGCAAACGCTTCACACGCACGACCGATTCTTGCCGCCATTCCCTCCGAGCCTAGAGTATTCGACTATCGGCGGTGCCGTTGCAAATAATGCCGGCGGCTACAATAGCGTAAAGTATGGCTCGACCCGAGGCTTTGTAAAATCCCTCCGCGTAGTGCTTGCCAACGGCGAAGTCATCGAGACTTCCAGACTTAATAAAAAAGAACTCAATAAAAAACTTGGGCTTGCCACCTTTGAGGGCGAAATTTACCGCGCAATCGACACGTTGCTCGAGGAGAATCAGGCGCTCATCGATAAGATCAACCTCACGGTGACCAAGAATTCCGCCGGATACTTCTTAGAGGACATTAAGCGCCCCGACGGGTCGATCGATCTAACGCCTCTGTTTGTGGGCAGTCAGGGGACATTAGGTGTTATCACCGAGATCGCGCTCGAAACCGAGCCCTATAGTCCTCACAAAACGCTCTTAATGGCGGTTTTTGACGATCTAGAAAAGATGCAGCGCGCCGTGCTAGAGCTGCGCAACCTGCCGGATATGCCCAGTGCAATTGAGATGGTTGATGGTCGCATGCTCGAAGCGGTTGATAAGATTAATCCCAATTTACTTAAAGATGCTGTGCCTCGACCGTATCCTAAGGCTGTGCTTTTTGTAGAGTTCGACAACCCAAGCGAGCGTGCCCAAAAGAAGATGACTAAAAAAGCGCACAAGGTGCTCGAGACCGAGGCTGTAAGTGTGCTGGTCGAGACCGATCCGTTTAAGCAAGAGGGCTTATGGAAGATCCGCCAAGCATCCTCGGCGCTTATTTCGCACACCGAAGGCGCCGCACGTGCGCTGCCGATCATCGAAGACGGCGTTGTGCCGCCAGAGCGTTTGCGTGAATATATCGAGGGTCTGTATCAGCTGTTTGAGCGTAATCATTTACAGCCTGCGATCTGGGGGCACGCCGGCGATGGGCACTTGCACGCCCAGCCGATGCTCGACCTCGGTCAGGTGGGCGACCGCCAGCGCGCATTCCGTCTGATTGACGAGTACTACAGCCTGGTAATGTCGCTTGGCGGCACGACCAGCGGTGGCAACGGTGACGGACGCTTGCGTGCGCCGTATCTCGAAAAACTCTACGGCCCTGACGTCTATGCGCTTTTTGTTAAAGTTAAGCAGATCTTTGATCCTTACGGCACGCTCAACCCCGGTGTCAAGATAAATCCAAGTCTGGACAGCGTAAAGCAATACTTGCGCCCGAGCTACAGTATGGATCACCTTTACGATCACATGCCTCGCTCATGAGTACTGTCGAGATTTTAGTCAACGCATCAGCGGTGGTGGGTTCGGGTTTGTTGTTGTTTGGTTTTTACCGAGTAAACTCGGGCAAGTGGACCAATAAATCGTTTTGGTACGAGGTCGATAATTTTGTGGGGGCACTACTGATCGTGGCCTATCAGCTGTACTATCACGCCTTTGTCACGGTTTTTGTGAACATCATTTGGGCAACCGTGGCCATGGTTGGCTTGAGCGTATTTATTCGCCGCGCGTATACGCACCGCAAAAAACGCCGCACCGCTTGAGTTTTTGCGCTTTAAAATGTAAAATAGCAGAGTTAACGCGCGAGTGGTGGAATGGTAGACACGCTACCTTGAGGTGGTAGTGGGAGCAATCCTGTGGAGGTTCAAGTCCTCTCTCGCGCACCAAAAGATTATAGTAGGAGGCGACCGATCTGCGGTCGTCTCTTTTTTTATCGCCTTCGATTGTAGTCAAACAGCGTTCCGGTGGATGAAAAGAAAAACCGCTGATCGTATGATCAACGGTCTTACTTTGGTGGGTGATGAGGGACTCGAACCCCCGACCCTCTCGGTGTAAACGAGATGCTCTAGCCAACTGAGCTAATCACCCCTACATAACTCTGTTATTTTAACGCAACAACGTTCATTTTGCAATAATCATTACATGTCGTTACTGTAGGTGTATTTGCATGACATCCCTCAATGCTAACGTGTGTTTATATGTGTGTGGTTGCTGGAAGGAGGCTGGGGTTGCAGTCGCGAATGGCGTACTGAGCGTCGACATTACTACTGATTACCCTGAGTACTCCGACCGATGCGATAGTTGTCTTGGCCACGAGCGGCTCGGGGTCGGTGGCTCTTTGGACTCGGAGTTCGTCTTCGCCATTAATGCAGATTATTTTAAATTCGACATTTGGACTGAGCGGGGGCTGTTTTTTGTCGGGGTCGTTTGGATCATGGACTGGGACAGTGCATTTCTCGGCGTAAGAGGCGTGCATGCCCGGCATGCCCTGTCTGATGTTGATATTGAGTGGCGTAGGAATACCTGAGGCGCATGTTGGCAAACCGCCTTGACGCGGTGTTTGGTTGGTGTCTGGCGTTTCGTAGGTGCTATGTGTGGGCGTGGGCTGGGGTGATTCTTGAGGAGCGCATGCCGCCGCGCCTACGGCGAGGGTTATGCCAACACCGAAGCCTGCGAGCTTTTCGCGTGGTGAAGCGAGGTGAGAGGGTGAAAAATTACGCACAGTATGATCTCCTTATTGGAGTCAAGTGTATCTGTAGAGCGAGCGAAAGCTGTTAAAAAATTCACACAGCGTTAAAAGCAGCGGTCGGGGTTGCCTAGCGGACTTCGAAGCTTTGATAGCCCAGGGGCTCGCGGGCGCTATGTGTTACATTGGTTACTTTTGCTTGCGTGGAGCCTTTGGAACACCACCACAAAAATTGGCGTAATGAGTCTTCGTCGCCTTCGGCCTCGATATATACCGAGCCGTCAGGGTCGTTGCGGGCAAAGCCGGTCAGTCCTAGTCTGCGAGCCTCGCGCCGGGCCGTATCACGAAAGAAAACTCCTTGAACTTTGCCGGTGACAGTTACGAGATACCGCTGCATACCCTTATCATACCTGCTATAATAAGAAGTACAAACATAAAGGAGAAATTATAGATATGACATGGCTTATTGTTGGTGGCGTAGTAGTGCTGCTTGTAATCGTACTGGCTTCGATGTACAACGGCTTAGTCCGCCTGAACCAGCAGGCCCAAGAGGCATGGAGCGACATTACGGTTCAGCTCAAGCGCCGATACGACCTTATCCCCAACCTCGTTAGTGCGGTAAAGGGCTACGCTAAGCACGAACGTGAGGTGTTTGAGAACGTAACTAAGGCCCGCGCCAATGCCCTAAGCGCTCAGGAACAAGGCGACGTTAAAGAGGTTGCTAAGGCCGAAAACCAGTTTGAGGCCACGCTAAAGAGTCTCTTTGCTGTTTCGGAGAACTACCCACAGTTGCGTGCGACCGAAAACTTCCAAAAGCTGCAAGACGAGCTGACCGACACCGAGGACAAGATTATGGCTTCTCGCCGTTTTTACAACGGCGTCGTGCGCGACTTTAACATCAAGCGCACCGTATTCCCGACCAACATTTTTGCGGGTATGCTGGGCTTCCGCTCCGACAAAGAATTCTTTGAGCTGGACGAGGCCGAAATGGCCAGCGCCAGCAAGCCTGTTGCTGTTGAGTTTTAGTGTCGGCGCACTACCTGCGCAGGCAGGAACGCGCGAGTGAGAGTAATTGTTGTTATGAGATTCCCGCCTGCGCGGGAGTCACGAGAGGTGAAGGAGTTATGTATTCAGAGATTTCTGCGAACAAGCGCAAGACATGGCTGATTATCGCCCTGTTCGTGGCGATTATTGGTGCGCTTGGGTGGATTGTAAGTAATATCTACGGCAATCCGTCGTTCTTGTCACTGGCGTTTGTGATCGCCGGCGTGTATGCGGTGATCCAGTACTTTTTGGCAGCCAAGCTGGCAACAGCCATGAACGGCGCGCACGAAGTAACCAAAAAGCAAGAGCCGCGCCTGTACCGCACGGTCGAGAACCTGGCGATTGCTACCGGCATGCCAATGCCAAAGGTGTACGTGATCGAGGATCCGGCCCCAAACGCGTTTGCGACCGGCCGCGACCCTAAGCACGCCGTTGTAGCCGCAAGTCGCGGATTGCTGGACATCATGGACGACAGCGAACTAGAGGCGGTGATGGCACACGAGATGGGTCACGTTAAAAATTATGATATCCGCGTGATGATGATTGTGTTCGGTTTGGTTAGCGCTATCGGTCTGATTGCCGATATCATCATGCACATGTTCTGGTGGAATAATGACGACAACCGTAACCCGTTGTTTATGGTGCTTGGCCTTGTCGCCGCCCTTCTTGCGCCTATTGTGGCTTTGATGGTGCAGATGGCAGTGTCTCGCCGCCGCGAATATTTGGCTGACAGTACGGGCGCTTTGACGACACGTTACCCCGAGGGGTTGGCGCGAGCGCTCGAGAAGATTCGAGATCACGGCTCGGTTATGCAAAAGCAAAACACCGCAACGGCTCACTTGTTTTTTGCAAACCCATTAAAGGGTCAAAGTCTCGCTAAGATGTTTAGTACGCACCCTCCTGTAGAGGACCGTATTCGTCGTCTGCGCAAAATGGGCGATCACGCGTAGGTCGTAAAGTGCCAACCGTTTTCTGATGCTACAATAAGTTCATCGTGGCTAAAACTCCAACCAAGATAACAAAAGGTAAGAAGAAGACCGATGCAAAAGATGTCGCTAAAGAGCCTCGTATGCTCAAAAAGCCGCAGTATCGGTCTTTTCGCTTGCACAAGCGCATAAAGGGCGAGAGTCTTCCGAGCGCTTTTAGCGTATTCAAAACCTCGCTCACTATGCTTGCGAGGCATTGGAGGGTGTTTGCGATTGTCGCGCTGGTGTATGGCGTTATCAACGCGGTGCTGGTTCAGGGGCTGCAGCTTGATACAGGAAGCGCAACGGAGGCCAAGTCTTTGCTTGACGAGCTGTATTCGGACAGCTGGGGCAGGGTCTTTAGTGGCTTGTCGGTGTTTGCGTTCTTGCTCGAGTCCTCCGGTAGTACGACTACCCCTGTGGCCGGTACATACCAGTTGATGCTGATGCTTGTCGTAAGCTTGGCGACTATTTGGCTGTTACGTCAGGTGTACGCCGGGAATACCGTGCGGGTGCGGGATGGATTTTATCGCGGCATGACGCCCCTCGTCACGTTTCTTTTGGTGTTGATCGTGGTTACTCTGCAGCTCATCCCGCTGGCTGCCGGTTGGTCGCTGTACTCGATGGCCGTCTCGTCGGGTATTGCCGTGAACGCAATCGAAGAGGTGTTGTGGGCGCTTATCGCATTCTTGTTGTCGGTATTGTCTTTGTATATGGTTACATCTTCGATCTTTGCCCTGTACATCGTAACGTTGCCGGATATGACGCCGATGCGCGCGCTCAGATCTGCACGCCAGTTGGTGGCTCATCGGCGATGGAGTGTCATGCGTAAAGTATTGTTTTTGCCGCTGGCGCTTGGGGTATTGATCGCAGTTATCGTGTTGCCGTTTGTCTTTTTTGCCACCTCTCTGGCGATGTGGGTAGTACTACTCCTTACTACGTTCCTCATACCCGTTGTTCACAGTTATATGTACGCATTGTATAGGGAGATGCTATGAGCAGTTTAAGTAAAGAGCAGGCCCAAGCCCGGCTCGAAAAGTTGCGGCAGTTGATACACGACTATCGGTATCATTACCATGTACTCGACGAGTCGATCATGAGCGAGGCCGCCGCCGACAGTCTAAAGCATGAGTTGGTCGAGCTAGAGACGCAGTATCCGGATCTGATTACGCCCGACAGCCCCAGTCAGCGGGTAGCCGGCGAGCCTTTGCCGGGCTTTTCGCAGGTAAAACACACCAGTCGGATGTTAAGCCTCAATGACGTATTCAGCCGTGACGAGATGGAAGCATGGGCTAAACGACTGCAAAAGCTGGCACCAAATCACCGCCCCGAGTATTTTGTAGACATCAAAATGGACGGACTTGCGGTGGCGCTGTGGTACCAAGACGGGGTGCTGGAACGCGCGGTTACACGAGGCGACGGCTTTACCGGCGAGGATGTCACGGCTAACATCCGCACGCTAGAGAGCGTGCCCACAACCTTGCGTCACGACCCGGAGTTTGCACATTTTCTGAAGGGACGTACCGAGATTCGCGGCGAGGTCATCATTCACAAGCAGGATTTTGATGAACTTAACAAGCAGCGCGCGGCAGAGAATTTGCCGCTGTACGCTAACCCGCGTAACTTGGCTGCCGGCAGTATTCGCCAGCTCGACCCCAAGTTAACGGCTGCCCGACCACTGCGGTTCCGCGCTTGGGATTTGCTGCGCGACGATCCCACTGAGGTGCCGACGAATACGTATGCATATCAAGCGGCGCGCGCGCTGGGCGTGGCAGCGAACGGACACACGACCGCTACGTACAAAGACGTAGACGGGCTGATGCAGCACGCTGACACATGGGAATCCAAGCGTAATGAATTGCCGTATAACACCGACGGATTGGTTATCAAACTCAATGACCGCAAGTTGTTTAGAGACTTGGGTGTCGTTGGCAAGGCGCCACGCGGAGCGGTTGCGTACAAGTATGCGGCCGAGGAAGCTACGACGGTAGTTAAAGATATCGTGATTAGCATTGGGCGTACCGGCGCCGCAACCCCCGTAGCGGTGTTTGACCCCGTTGTGGTGGCGGGTACGACAGTCCAGCACGCTAGCTTGCATAACGCAGATGAAATCGCGCGCAAAGATATTCGCATTGGCGACACGGTCATTATCTTTAAGGCGGGAGATATTATTCCACAGGTATCCAGAGTGCTCCCCGAGCTGCGGCCTAAAGACACCACAAAATTTGACATGCAAAAAGAACTTGCACGACAGTATCCGGAGTTAACATTCGAGCGACCAGAAGGCGAGGCGGTGTACCGCGTAAAGGGCGCAAACAGTGACGTGATGCTCAAGCGTGCCATTATACATTTTGCCAGCAAGGGCGCGATGGATATCGACACGCTTGGCGAAAAGAATGTGATTGCGTTGGTGGACGCCGGATTGGTTAAGGACATGGCGGATATCTACGCGCTGACAAAAGAACAAGTGTTGTCTTTGGACCGCTTTGCCGAGATATCCGCGAATAATCTGATCAAGGCAATTACAGCGGCAAAGAACCCCGAGCTCTCGCGTTTTATTTACGGATTAGGGATTCGGCACGTTGGTCAGCAGACGGCGATTGATTTGGCCGAGCGCTTTGGCAGTATTGATACGTTGGCTGAGGCTACACTCGACGACTTTAGGCGAGTAGAAGGTATCGGCGAAGTGGTGGCCGAATCTTTAACCGCGTGGTTTACCGACGAGGACAATCAAAAGTTGCTACGTAAGTTTGATGACCTTGGTGTAAAGCCTCATTTTGAATCTCGTGCTCAAGGCCCGCTGCACGGCCAAAACTTTGTTATCACTGGCACCTTGCAGCACATGGGGCGGGATATTGCCGCCGAAAAGATTCGTCAGTTGGGCGGTACGTTCCAGTCGAGTGTGGGCAAGGACACGACGTATCTGGTGGTTGGCCAAAATGTTGGCGCGTCCAAATTGGCTAAGGCCGACAAGCTGGGAACCAAGCGGATGACCGAAGAAGAGCTACTTAAAATAATAGGGGGATAATATGTTCGACGAAGTAAATCGCGAGTTAGGTGAGTATTTTGGTAAGTGGAGTAGACTAATTGCCAACCGAAAAGACGAAAAGAACAAAGAATTTTTTGAGCGACTAAAACCCACGTCCGTTGGCTGGAAGGTGGCTGATGTTGCCGAGCACGACCGGCTTGTCGCCTTGTGGCGCGACGCGTGCGACCATATTCATACCGTATGGCTCAACGACCGTTGGATAACCGAAATGCACTTAAAGAGCATCAAACTTAGCGGCGATATCGAAGTTATTAAGCTGATGCAGCGCCGACCTGGTTCGGACGACGGGCTCGGCCTTGATCACGTTGACTTTATGGACATGGAAGAGACTAATACTAAGGCCGTACTGGAAGAAGAGTCGGACCTAAACTGGTCGAACGAAAAAAACGGGGTAAGTGTATGGACGTCAATTTGGTTTGACGGTACAGAGGCTAAGCTGCGCGAGGGTACTGTTCTTGACGTTGCCGCGACCGAGCTACAAGCTGTCAGTAACAAGATTCGCGGCGAAAAGTATGCTATTGCTCCAGACGCAAACGTTTCCGTAACTGATGACGTTGAGTAACCTCGTGGATCTCGTTTTTGTTACCGGCAATCAAAATAAAGCCGATTTTTTGGCCAAGTGGCTGGGGCGCCCGATTACGCATCGCAAACTTGATCTGGACGAAATCCAGTCGCTCGATCTTCACGAAATTGCCGAGCACAAAGTCAGGCAAGCGTATCAGATCGTCAAGCAACCGGTTTTGGTAGAGGATGCAGCACTGACGTTTATGGCTATGGGACGGCTGCCAGGTACGTTTATCAAGTGGTTTGCCGAGGAGATTGGCTATGACGGCCTGATGCATTTGGCCGGGTCGCTGCCGAGTCAAAGGGCACATGGCACGGTGTGCTACGCATATTACGATGGGCAAGACCTCAAGTTTTTTGACGGCGAAATGCACGGACATATTGCGTCGGAGGCGCGCGGTAGCGGCGGCTTTGGGTTTGACCCGATATTCGTCAATGATGGGTACGACATTACCCGGGCGCAAATGGACGAGGACACCTATTTTAAGACCTCGTATCGCACCCCGGCAATGACAAAACTTAAGCAGTATTTGGATTCGCTGTTATAATGCAAATGCGGAAGAAGTTGTGCACTGAGCGCCAACTTCTGTACACAGCAGATTTAACCTGTTGCGTTATAATGCCTAAAAAGGCGGCCAACTACTATGATCAAATACTACTTCAAGAGTTTGCGCAGCGAGCGCATGCAAGAGTTAGAAAATTACAAGCCAGGATGTTGGGTGTACGCAGAGTCGCCGACCGAAAGCGAAATTCAGCAACTTGTAAAAAAATTTGATCTTACCGAAGGGCATTTACACGACGCACTCGACGAAGACGAGATGCCTCGGCTAGAGAAAGAAGGCGAGCAGAGCTATATATTTGTAAGGTTTGCCTACCGCACCGACGAGGGCACAACAGAAACCGCGCCGCTCTTGTTTATCTTTGGTGGCGACATTGTGATTACGGTGTCGCAGGTTCGGCTGCCGGCACTGGATGCGTTTATGAAGGGCAAGGTCAGCTTTGCGACTACGCAGCGCGCCAAGCTCATCTTGCTTATTTTGCAGCAAATCGTAGAGCGGTATGATTCGTATATTTCTAAGACCAGCAAGCAGATTAAGCTGATCCGTTCGCGCTTGCGCGGTCACGAGATTTCCAACCAAGACTTTGTTGATTTTGTAATGATCGAAGACGAGCTGAACGAGTTCTTGAGCAGCCTTATGCCAACCAACGCGACATTGCGGCGCTTGTTGCTCGGGCGCTATGTGCCGCTGTTTGCCGAAGACCAAGATATTGTCGAGGACCTTTTGCTTAATAACGAACAATCTATCGAGGCCTGTAACAGTAACATGCAGTCAATTCTGCACATCCGCGAGGCTTACAGCTCTATCGCCTCTAACAACCTAAACCGCACGATTAAGATTCTGACTATCCTAACCGTGTTAATTATGTTGCCAAGTGCATTTTATGGCATGTACGGCATGAATATTGAGCTGCCGTTTATGCATGCAAGCTGGGCGTTTGCCGGCATTATTGCGTTTACCATTGCTCTTAACATCGCGGTTGTGGTTGTTGCTCGGCGCAAACGAATCTTCTAATCTTTTCTTTTTGCCTGCTATCTGTTAAAATTGCTCCGACGTGGGGCTATAGCTCAGTTGGCTAGAGCGCTTGCATGGCATGCAAGAGGTCTGGGGTTCGAGTCCCCATAGCTCCACCAAAATAAACATCCCAGGCTACGGTCTGGGATTTTTATTTTGTAAGGGGTGTTTAGAGGTAATTGAAAACCGGAGCGAGCGCTCCGGTTTAAGGGTGTAGTCGCCTGGGGGAATGGCGCTACGCTGGTTGCCAGCCAAACGCCGGCTAGATGCCACTCTTGTTGGATTTGCGGGCGCCCCTGCTGGCGCGTCCGCCCTTCGCGGCTATTTCGCGTTGCTTCTTGGGATCCATCCCGCGAAAACCACGACCGGAAGTAGACTTTTGTGCCATCTTTTCCTCCTTCGTTTGTGGCACCCTAACAATACCGCCGTGCCCAAGTGTTATCTATAAGAAATGTTACCTTTACGCTTAGTGGCGTGGCACAATGATGCTATAGTGGGACTATGTTGCAGTTCTTCAAAAAGAGGCCACTGGCGTGGCTGTATGTGGGCGGCGGCGTTGCGCTCGCTGCTGCGGTAGGTGTTTGGTGTTATAACGCGAGCTTTAATGCCGAGCGGGTTTTTTGGAACACGATTGAGCGAGGGTTGGCAACGCGTAGCGTTACTATCCAGGCCGACCAGGCGGCTGAGGGGTCGACCGCCAAAGAGACCGTACGGTACTCTCTGGGCGTGGATAATCTTGCGCACTCGTTTACCACTTTGACCCAAGGGGGCACGACGGTGCAGACCGAAATGATCGGCACGGCATCTGCAACGTACTCCCGCTTTTTAGATGTTAAGACCGACCAGACCAAAACGGATGGTACTCCGATTGATTTCTCAAAGCTCGTTGGCATATGGTCAGAAGTAGACGGTGTAGGTGGTCAGTTCTTTGCCCAGACGCTGCTGGGGGTATCTTTGCCGGTCGGCGGCACTGGCGTGCCTATCGGTGAGCTTCCGGCTCAAAAGCGGGCTACGTTGATGAAGCAAATCCGAGACGATCATGTGTATCAGGTAGCATTCGATAAGGTCAAAAAAGAGCGGGTAAACGGACGTATGCACTACACGTACGATGTTAGCTTGCAGCCGGTTGCGTACATGGCGCTTATGAAGCATTTTGCACAAGGGTTGGGCCTACACGACTTGGACCAACTAGACCCCAAAGCATATGAGGGGCAACCCTCACTATCGTTACAGATGACCATAGATGTAAACGCGCAACAGATTGTGCGCGTGAGCGACCCAAATAGGGGCGGTAGTCAAACGTATTCCGGCTACGGCATTCCTGTCCAGGTGACGCCGCCTCAGAATGCGATCAGCGGTGCTGAGTTGCAGCAAATGCTTTCGCAGTTGCAATAGATTCCGCTTATGTATTACGCTAATACATAGTATTAATGTAGGTGTTTTATAGGCATGGATCCTCAAAAGAATTCTGATGCGCCGCAACCAGGCGGCGATGTGCAAGACGTAAACTTTAACGCGGGAGATGCTCAAACTGGTGCGTCCGGTAGTGATACGTTCGCAGGAAGTGGCTCTACGGTTGCCGCTGCACCAAAGCCGGCTGGCGACCCTTTGTTTCCTCCTGGAGGCGTAGCACCGCGAGCAGAGACTCCGACTGGAACGAACCCTGTGTCGTCCCAGCCAACCAATCTAAGTTCGCCATCGGTCGAAACGCCCGCCCAATCTGTAGACACTGCTACTTCTGGCGAAGTGGCCCCAGCGGTCGGAAGTGACAGTTCGCAAGCCGTGCTCGCAGAGCCACAGGTTACGGCCGAAGCGGGTCAACAACAGGATGTGCCCGCAGTGCCAGTCGCTCCTTTGGATATCCCGGTTATCCCTCAGGCTACTAATCAACCCAAAAAGCACAAGAAAAAACTTATCGTAGGACTTATTGTCGCAGTTGCGTCCGGCCTTCTGCTATTGTCTGGTGGCGTGGCTGCGTACTACCTTACGGCCGCAAAACCCGAGAACATACTCAAGCAAGCGCTTGCGAACAGCCTCGATCCTACCAAGGCCAAGACAGTCAAGTTTAGCGGCTCGATGATGGCAAAACCAGCCGATGAGGACATGACGTTGAGGGCTAACTTTGAGGGAGCTGGCGACAACCAGTCAGGCGCCATGATGTTGTCTGCAAATATGGATGCTATGGTGACTAAGGTCACGATGGACGTGCGGAGTGTTGACGGTAAAACATTGTACCTAAAGGTGGGCGGCTTAAAAGGTCTGCCGGAACTACTGGCGGCAGGTTCTGGCGCAGCGTTGCCAGATGGCGTAGCGGCCGAGGACGTCCAGCGGCCGGAAATGGCCATGCTTGGCGTGCTTGGACCGCTTATCGAGTCTTTGAATGACCAATGGATTGAGGTGAGCGAGAGTATACTTCAGGATGGCGCCGGCGTGCCCGATACCGGTTCATTGACCGATGCTGACCGCACTAAGCTGGCCGAGTTGTATGATCAGCACACATTTTTGACGGTCCGAGAGAAGTTGGCCGACGAGGAAATCAAAGGCGATAAATCATATCACTACAAAGCCGGTATCGACAAAGAAAAACTTAAATCTTTTGTGTCGGCGGTAAAAGATGCACGTATTGAGTCTCTAAAGCTAGAAGAGAAAGAGGTTCGCGAGTTTAACGAGCTTGTAGACAAGGCCGATTTTAATGCGCTTGGTTTTGAAGTATGGGTCTCTAAGGACAGTAAAATGATCCGTCAGGTAGCAGTAAAATACGAGAAAGACGGGGACAAACTGGATGTCCGCGTAACTATCGACAGCTACAACGAGGAGGTTAAGGTAGAAAAACCCGCTGAGGCAAAATCGCTTCTTGAGCTCATGGGCGCCTTCGGTGCTTTTATGAACGAGGCTAACATTCCTATGGACGGGACACTTCCTACGTCAGCAGAGCTTCCACCAGGCATCTCGCTGTAAGACCCCGGGCGGCATGGTTGTTTTTTGATACCGCGGATGCTCGCTACTGGGGTATAATCAATAGCGATGCAGGTTATAGTCGATTCATTACTGACGCGCTACGATACACAGGGCAAAGGCAAGCTTGTGCTGTTGTTGCACGGATGGGGTGACAGTGCGGCCGGACTGCGTGCCTTGCAGACTGCGTTGGCAAAAAAGTACAGCGTTATCGCACTCGATTTACCCGGATTCGGCGGTACGCAGGCGCCATCGTCGGCATGGGGATTGGACGATTACGCACGTTTTGTTGATAATTTTTTGACCAAGATTGATGCAGGCAAGCCGTATGCGATTGCCGGGCACAGTAATGGCGGCGCTATTGTCGTTCGTGGTCTTGGCCGCGGATGGCTTGGTGCCGACAAAGCAATACTTCTAGCTTCTGCCGGTATTCGTGGCGAGTATAAGGGCAGGGTTAAGATGCTGCGTTTGGTTGCCAAAGCCGGAAAGGCCATAACCGCGCTGTTTCCAAAATCGCTCAAGCAGGGTATCCGCAAAAAAGCGTACAAGACGATTGGATCGGACATGTTGGTCGCTGAGCACCTGCAAGAGACGTTCAAAAAAGTTGTAACCGACGACGTGCGGGCCGACGCCGCTAAAATAACAGCGCCCACACTTATTATTTATGGTGCTGATGACGAGTCCACTCCGCCACGCTACGGCGAGATATTCCACCAGTCCATCAATGGGTCGCGTCTAGAGATCCTGCCGGACGCAGAACACTTTGTTCATAACGATCAGCACGAAAAAGTGGTCAAGCTGATGCTGGAGTTTCTTAAGTGATCCGTTCACTCCTCCATTTGTATTCGCCGCGCTACCCGGTGACATTGGTGTATATGTTGCAGAATACCGAGTACCGCGTGTTGCCCTATTTGCGCTGGTATTGGCGTACCCAAGACTTTAGCCGGGTGATGTATCGCCGAAAGCTGCACTATACGCAAGCTGCGCGATTGTTGTTGCTTGCGGCATATGTCGGAATTTTGTTGCAGCTTGCTGTCGGTGCGACGTTGATTGCGCTTGGTATTAATGGCAAAGTCTTAGGTGGCTTGGCGTTTGGTCTGGCGGTTATTTTGGTTTACCCGGTTGTGTGGGCACATCTTATCGCGTTGCCGTTGGCGCTCGGTAGGATGTGTATCGTCAAGCCAAGAGAGTGGCTCTTGATCAAACGATCCGAGGTTATTTTTGCCAATTTTCAGGGGGCAAAGATCGCCATAGCCGGCAGCTACGGCAAAACGAGCATGAAGGAAATGCTCGCCACCGTTTTGAGTGAGGGCAAAAAAGTCTCGGCGACACCTGCCAACAAAAATGTCTCAATTTCTCACGCGTACTTTGCACGCAAGCTGAGGGGTGACGAAGATATTTTGCTGATCGAGTACGGCGAGGGTAAGCCGGGTGACGTTGCCCGCTTTACGCGTATCACGCAGCCGACACATGCAGTAATTACCGGTCTGGCGCCCGCTCACCTAGACATGTATAAGACGCTGCGCACGGCTGCCAAGGATATATTCTCGGTGGCGCATTTTGTGAAACCGGAGAAAGCGTTTATAAACGGCGAGTCGCATGACGCCCTGGAGTTTGAGGCTCCCGGCAATCAGTTGTATAGCGAAAAGGGTGTCCTTGGCTGGAAGGTGACGAATATCGAGGTAAGTCTGGAGGGTCTGCAATTTAGGATGCAGAAGGGCACAGAAAAAATGGATCTGCGTAGCGCATTAGTCGGCCGACATCAGGTGGGGCCGCTAGCGTTTGTGGCCGCGCTTGCACACCAGTTTGGACTGACAAAAGAGCAGATACAGACAGGCATTGCCGCCGTAGCCCCATACGAACACCGCATGCAGCCGTATCAGCTGGGCGGCGCGTGGATTATCGACGACACCTACAACGGTAATATCGAGGGTATCCGCGCCGGCACACGTTTGCTTAAAGAGCTGCCTGCCCGACGCAAGATTTATGTGACCCCCGGCCTTGTCGATCAAGGCAAAGACGCTGGTAAAATCCACGAGGAGATGGGTCGTTTGATTGCGGCAGCACGTCCCGACATGGTAGTTCTGATGCAGCATTCCGTTACTTCTCATATTCGTAAAGGCCTTAAAGATGCCGAGTACAGAGGGGAGCTTATTATCGAGACTGATCCGCTCAATTTTTATCAGAACCTCGGCCTATTTGTTGCCAGCGGCGACTTGGTGATGTTACAGAATGACTGGCCGGATAATTATGCGTAAAGGGGTATGGTAGAAGTATGAAGACAATCGCAGTAATTTTTGGCGGAAAAAGTGCGGAACATGACGTATCGATCGTGACTGCTATCGCGAGTGTGATCAAGCCTCTCGAGCTAGGCGGTAAGTTCCGCGCCGAGGCGGTGTATATCGCCAAAGACGGTACATGGTATTGGGCGGACAAGCTCAAAGACATCAAATTGTTTACCTCTGGAGATATCGATGCGTTCCTCGCTAAAGCCCGACCGGTAAGTGTGCAGTTTGACGGCGGGTTAACACTGGTGAGCGCCGGACGTTTTGCCAAGCGCCAAAAGATCGACATCGTGTTCCCGGCCATGCACGGCACATACGGCGAGGACGGCGCGCTGATGGGGTTACTGGATATGGCCGGGGTGCCGTATGTAGGGTGCGGCTTAGAGGCCTCGGTGCTGGCGATGGACAAGGCCGTTACCAAGCAGATTTGTGTGGCGCATGGCTTGCCGTCTAATAAGTTTTTGGTGTACTCCAGTCAGGATTTGGCCGAGGACGCTACGGCGGTGCTCAAGCAAATCACCAAAGATCTGCGCTATCCGCTGTTTGTTAAGCCGGTTCACCTCGGCTCTAGTATCGCCATTACGCAGGTCAAAAACGACACCGAATTGCGCAACGCGATGGAGGTTGCGGCGCATTTTGACGACAAACTTATCGTCGAAGAGGCGGTTGACAATCTTATCGAAGTGACGCTGCCGATCATTGGTAATGCCGAGTTGACGCCGGCGTACCTTGAACAGCCTTTGGTTGATTCCGAGAACTTTTTTGACTTCGAGACAAAGTATATGAACGGCGGTAAAAAAACCGGTGGTTCCAAGACCCAAGAGGCCGAGCGCGGCGCCCAGGGGTACAGTAATATTCCGGCCAAGATTCCTCAGGATTTGTACGACAAAGCCGAGAAGATCGGTCTGGCAGCGTACAAGGCGCTCGGCTGCACCGGCATCGCCCGCGTTGACATGCTTATTAACAGCAAGACAGGCGAAGTGTTTGTCAACGAAATCAACCCGCTGCCAGGTAGTCTATATGCGCATAACTGGCGCGCCAAAGGTGTGAGCAACGTTGATCTGGTAGCTCGTTTGGTTGCGCTGGCCGAGGAACGGGCGCAGCAGCGTAAGAACCTGAGCACGGCGTTTTCGACTAATTTCCTCAAGCAGTTTTAGTTAGCCGCGTCGGTTATTCGTTTGGCTTGCTTTTGCCGAGGGGTGTAAAATAGGTGTACGTTATGTGGAGATTGAGGGTAGCTTGCTTGGCCATATTCCGTCCCCGTTTGATGACGGGGTTGGTAACGATTGCGGTGGCCGCCATCGGCGGATTTACTTCGTTGCCGCAGCTAGTAAGGCCGGTTGAAGCATCGGCTGTGCCGATTATCGAAATAACTACCCCGGCACCCCAGCCGCAAGTTTCTATGGTCGCTGCGCGCGAGCCGGTGGATTGTGCAGCCGTAGCTTGCTTGGCACTGACTTTTGATGACGGACCCAGGTCTCAGCTTACCCCTCGTATTCTCGATATTCTGGATTCGCACAAGGCAAGCGCGACGTTTTTTGTGACAGGTACGCACGTGTCGGGTAACGAAGCTCTGCTTCGTCGCATGCACGCGAGTGGACACGAGATCGGTAACCACACCTGGGGGCACGCCAAGCTGACCGAAATGGCTCCTCAGGAAATTCAGGACGACATCGCCCGCACCCAGCAGGCGATTGCGGCCGCCGGTGTGCCTGCGCCCCGCATCTTCCGTCCGCCCTACGGTTTGTTTAATCCGGTCGTCCGTACGCACGTGCCAATGTCGGTTGTCTTTTGGAATATTGATCCCAGAGACTGGGAGGCTAAGAACGCTCAACAGATCATTGATTTTGTGACTAACAGCGCCAAGCCCGGCGGAGTTGTTCTGCTCCACGATATTCATCAGGTCACCGCCGATGCGCTGGAGCCAATGCTCGTGGCACTCAAGCAGCAGTATCATTTTGTGACCGTCAGTCAACTCTTGGACATCCCCCCTGGTCAGCAGGGCGTATTCTACAGTCGTTGAGTCTGTGTTGGACTGAGTACTTGTGATTGCGGCTCCAGACTTCGGAGTGTCGTGCAGAGAATAGTTACGAATAGCAGGCTGATGGTTAACTGGGCGGGCGCCTGTAGGTGTAAAATATCCCAAAAGCCGAGCGAAAGAATGAGTATTGCCGTCATGAGCATTTCGGCGAGAACGATCACAAGGTTAAGCGGATGTCGATGTATCTTTACCGCGATATATGCCGATGTACCCAGTACGACAAGTAGCATGATAAAAGTGACCACCATATGTGTCCAAAATAGTACGACGCCGCCATTGTAGGGGGTCGCCCACGTTGCGACCATGAGCGCGGCGATTAGCCTTAAAGATAATCGTATCGCCACGGTCTTTTGGTCACGCAGATACCACGTGCTTTTGTATATCAAAAGGGCTGTTAAAAGCATACCAAGCGAGTAGGGTACGATCGTAGAAAGCAGAGTGCCGTAGTAGCTAATTGCAGTATTGCTAAGGAATGCCTCTGATTCGATAAAAAAGCAAACAACAGCGAACAGCAACATCACCAATTGACTTGCAACGAGGTATTTGATTGCCCGTCTCATATTGTCATTATATGCTATAAGCCTCACGATATAATATTTTGTAATGAGCGTGGTAGTGTAAATCGCGCGTATGTTTGCTCGATAGGGTGTAATTTTTATTTTTGGGCTATAATACGAGGGATTGAGGCGTGAGGTGTCGGCCAAGCGATCGTATTCGTGTTGGTTTGGTTTCTACGCTATAATTTGATTCAAAGACCGACAGGAGTTCTTGGCAAATGAAACGATATAATCCAAAAGAGATAGAGCCCAAGTGGCGAGAGTTCTGGAACGAGCACCAGACGTACGAGGCCGACCTAGAAAGTGGCAAGCCAAAGTACATCGCGATGAGCATGTTTAACTACCCGAGTGGTTCGGGTATTCACATCGGCCACGCCATGAACTACACCATCAGCGACGTACTAGCGCGGTTTAAGCGGCAGCAGGGTTACGAGAGCTACCACCCGGTGGGTTGGGATGCTTTTGGCTTGCCCGCCGAGAACTACGCCATCAAAGCTGGCGTGTCGCCTCAAGAGTCAATGAAGACCATCATCCCTAACTACCACAAGCAGTACCAGGCGATGGGCTGGAGCAACGACTGGTCAAAAGAGGTGGTTACGTGTGACCCCGTGTACTACAAGTGGACTCAGTGGATTTTTAGCGAGATGTTGCGCGCCGGTCTGGCATATCAGGATAGCCGCATGCAGTGGTGGTGCGCCAAAGACAATACGGTGCTTGCTAATGAGCAAGTAATCGATGGCAAGTGCTGGCGACATGACGGCCCTGACGATCCGCTGGTAGAAAAGCGCGAGGTCAAACAGTGGTTCTTTAAGGTGACCGAATACGCCGACGAGCTATTGGATGCGATTGATGACTTGGACTGGACCGAAAGCGTCAAACTTGCCCAAAAGAACTGGATCGGCAAGAGCGCTGGTGCAGAAGTTGATTTTGTGGTGCAGGATTCCGACCTTAAGCTCCGCGTCTTTACGACTGCCCATGACACTATATACGGTGCTACATTCATGGTTATCGCGCCGGAGCACGAGTTGCTAGATAAGCTGGTTACAGACGGCCAGCGGGCTGCAATAGACGCATACAAAGTCGAGACACTTAAAAAGACCGAAGTGCAGCGCCAGCAAGAAGGCCGCGAGAAGACCGGTGTATTCACAGGCTCATACGCCATCAATCCTATAAACGGCAAAGTAATTCCCATTTGGACAGCCGATTACGTATTGGCCGGGTACGGTACCGGCGTCATTATGGCGGTACCGGGCGAAGACGAGCGCGACTACGAATTTGCGCAAAAGTTTGGACTGGAAATTATTTTTACAACCGAGCAGCAGGAATTTGTGCCGTATGCCGATATTAAGGCCGACCCGCAGGCATATAAACTGGCTAATTCTGGCGAGTTTGACGGCCTGGACTTTGTCGAGGCACGGACAAAGATCCTAGAAAAGCTGGTCGCTACCGGCGCAGGAGAGGCTAAGACCAATTACCGTATTCGCGACTGGAGTGTGAGCCGTCAGCGCTACTGGGGCGCGCCAATCCCAATTATCCACTGCCCGGACCACGGCGCCGTGTTAGTGCCGGATGAGGACTTACCTGTCGTACTGCCCGAGATTACCGATTTTGCGCCAACCGGCGATGGTCGCAGCGCACTTGCCCGGGCTACCGAATGGCTCAAAGCGCCGTGCCCGACCTGCGGCAAAGAAGGCGAGCGCGAGACAGACACGCTCGATACCTATATCTGTAGCAGCTGGTACATGCTTCGCTACTTCGATCCGCATGACCCGAATAAGGCATTTGACCCAGCTATTGCCAACAAGTGGATGCCGATCGACTTTTACAATGGCGCCGACCATGCAACCGCTCACATGATTTACGCCCGCTTTGTTACGCGCTTCTTCTACAAAAAGGGGCTGATTGACGATCCAGAGCCATTCAAAAAGTTTTTGTTTAACGGTAAGGTTGTAAACACCGACGGTCAGATGTTTAGTAAAAGCAAGGGCATCGTGGTTGACCCGCTGGATATTATCGATCAAGGGTATGGCGCCGATGCGCTGCGTACGTACCTGATGTTCGCCTCGCCACTTGAGCTGTGGACGCGCTGGGACCCGAACGGTGTACCCGGTACATACCGATTCCTGTCGCGCTTGTGGGCACTCACCCAAGACTTTATTGCCGCGCCGGAGCAAGCAGGCGCCCTGCAAAATACAGCTGTTTTGCAATCTGTTCACAAGACGATCAAAAAGGTCACCGAAGACCTCGAGCAGCAAAAGTACAACACGGCTATTGCCGCGATGATGCAGTGCGTCAACGACTTGTACAAAGCCAAGCAAGATGGCTTTGACGACCAAGCGTCGTGGCGGTTTGCGCTAGAGAGCATGGTCATGCTTGTTGCACCGTTTGCTCCGCACATGAGCGAAGAGTTATGGCACGAGCTCGGTCACCAGGACAGCGTTAATGTTGATCATTGGCCGACATATGACGAGCAATATCTTGTGAGCGACACGATGACGGTTGTCGTTCAAATTAATGGCAAGGTTCGCGCGCAGTTGCAGGTTGCTGCCGATGCCGCAGAGGACGACATAATCGCCCAAGCCAAGGCTGACGAGCGAGTCGCACTATATTTGGCCGGGCAGAACCCCAAGAAGACTATTTACGTTCCCGGTAAGCTCGTTAGCTTCGTGGTGTAGCGGCCTTTGCGTGGCGCTCGGCGCCGTGAGGGGGCTACCTGACTTGCTATCTCTGTAAAATACGCTATAATAGAGCCAATAGTTGCAAACAATTAAGGAGTTTTACCTATGGGTAAGCCAAAGAAACGAACCAGTCCGCGCCGCACCGGCACCCGCCGCAGTCATTTGACATTGGAATTGGCACGCAAAGTTAACGCCAAGTCCCCTGTTAAAGCCTTCACGACACGTCGCGAAAGCGGCAAAAACGCAAAAGCTGCCTAGTTCGTACCGCATTTGCACGTTATACTGGAAGAATGAGAGGGAAACTGTAGAACAATGGCATCCAATCGTCATTTAGGCCGTATCATTGCGCTGCAAACCCTTTTCGAGCAAGATTTTCGTCGGGCATCCGGCGACGCTACGTTTAGTATCGAAGAGGTGTTAGGGCGCAACATAGGACGCTATCAGGCGACCGTGGACGACAAAGATTTTATCGTTCAGCTGGTACATGGCGTATCAGGCAAAGAAAAAGAGCTGGACGACGAGCTGCAGCCGATTGCTCCCGAATGGCCCATTGATCAGATTGCACGTATGGATCGCGTAATTTTGCGCATGGGTCTATACGAGCTAAAACACGGCCAAGATGTGCCACCCAAGGTGGTGATCAACGAGGCCGTTGAGCTGGCTAAGGCTTTTGGTAGCGAGAACTCGTCCAAGTTTGTAAACGGCGTACTGGGTACGGCGCTGCGCAACATCACCGGCGAACCCGATGATAAGGAGCAGAAGGCACAAGAAAAGGCGGTGTCGTGAAGAGCCCCAAGTTCTCACGACTAAAACGCTTTGTTCCAGGACGCAGTCGTCCCGCTATCCAAGAGGTAGTACATGAAACTACCGCCGGAGGCGTTATTTTTCGCCGCGACCCTCAGACTAAAAAACTCGAAATACTCCTGATTCAGGATGCCAAAGACCGTTGGACGATCCCTAAAGGTCACGTCGAAGAGGGCGAGGAGCCCAAGCAGACCGCCGAGCGCGAAATTCGCGAAGAAACCGGTTTGCAAGAGATGAAGGTTTTTAACTGGCTTGGTAAGGTTAGCTTTCGCTATCGTCGCGGCCAGACGCTGGTGCTTATGACTATGCACATCTATCTGGTGCAGGCCCTCGGTGACACCGACAAGCTCATGCCCGAGGACTGGCTTAACGACATCCGCTGGTTTCCGAGCGGCGTCGCTATCGACAAAATTGCGTACGACGATATCGGTAAGCTAATACTGGTAGGAATGAAAAAAATAAGAGATGCAAAATTGTAGAACCTTCAGGCTCGGATCCAGGTACTTAAGGCAAGTCGTCGCAAGAGGCGGTGCAGAGTACGGGGATTTGCGCGCGACTGACAGGTATCATAAGGAGAGTGTTTGTGGATTACGCTAAATATCACGATTTTGCCCAACGGGTCTTGGGTGTGACGTTCGATGACATTGAGTTGCTGGTAACTGCGTTTACGCACCGCTCGTATCTTAACGAGCACAAAAAGTCTGCAAGCGAGCACAACGAGCGGCTCGAGTTCCTGGGCGATGCCGTCTTGGAGTTGGTCGTGACCGAGTATCTCTATACCAACTTCAGCGAGCCGGAGGGTATTTTGACCAACTGGCGCTCGAGTTTAGTACGTACCGAGAGTATCGGCGCGGCCGCCGCCAAGTTTGAGTTTGAGCCTTTGCTGCGCCTGAGTCGCGGCGAAAAGCGCGGCACCGAACGCGCACGTGCCCAGATCTTGGCCAACAGTTACGAAGCGGTCGTCGGAGCTATTTACCTGGACAAGGGATATGGCGCAGCTAAGTCCTTTATTACCAAGACTATTTTGGTAACATTTAAGCAAATCCTCAAGACCGGTTCGTGGCTTGACCCCAAGTCGCGCTTGCAAGAGGTGGCTCAGAGTAAAGAGGGCCACACCCCGGTATATAAGGTGTTGAGCGAAGAGGGTCCAGATCACGAAAAGACCTTTACGGTAGGTGTGTTCGTCAACGGTCAGCTTAAGGGTAGCGGCAGCGGACCAAGCAAGCAGGCCGGTCAGCAAAAGGCTGCAGAAGTCGCGTTAGTGGAGTACGGCGACAAGCAGCCGGCCCGTCAGCTTTAGGTAGCTTTTTGGGGCATATGCGGGTTGGGATTGACATCAGAGGTGGTTATCTGTAAAATATACTACTAGATTGTTTCAATAATCTTAAATCAATCAGGAAAGAGAGAAGTTAGAATAATATGTTAACTATCCGCATGCAACGCACCGGTCGCAAAGGTCACGCTATGTTCCGCGTTGTCGTTCAAGATTCACGCGTTACTCCGACCAGTGGCAAAATTGTTGCACTGCTGGGCAGCTACGACCCTCACGCTAAGACTACTACGCTTGACAAAGAAAAGGCTGCGACCTTCCTAAAGAATGGTGCTCAGCCATCTGACCGCGCTGCTTTATTACTCAAGCGCGAGGGCGTCGACCTTCCTAAGTGGGTAAGCATTGACACCGATAAATCCGGTAAGCTTAAGAGCCCAGAAAAGCTGCGCAAGAACCGCCCGGTCGAGCCAGCCGAAGAAGCTGCAACTGAAGAAGTTGCTGCCGAAGCGTAAGCGCACCTGGTAACAGCAAGACTATTTGTAAATACCCTCCTCATAGCCAGGAGGGTATTTTTTGGCAATCGTTTCGTATGCGCGAGGCGTGAGGGGTGTAGCTGCCGTATAATATGCCCCTCATTTCTTACTGCGCGTGTAGGCCATGTGATGTGATAATGACATGGCACACCCAAAGAGACAGGCGAGCCACGTGTGATAATGTGCAAAAACGGCCAACAGCCAATTGGTGAATTATTAAATTTTGCTATAATATAGAGGCAGTACACAGAAGTAAACGAGGAGTTCCTGACATGAGCAGCATCGACCAACAGTTTGTAGAGTTCATCGTCAAGTCCTTGGTGGGCAATCCGGACGCCGTACAAATCGAACGGCGCATCGACGAAAAGGGGGTTCTGCTCGAACTTACCGTTGATCCGGAGGACTTGGGTAGGGTGATTGGCAAACGTGGTGCAACCGCACAAAGCCTTCGCACATTGTTGCGCGCTTTGGGCACAAAGAACGACGCACGTTATAACCTCAAAATCGTCGACAATGGCGAGCCTGGTGCGTCGCGCAGCAGTGCTGTGGGTGATGACACGCAAGACGATTATGGTGACGGTAACACCGGTAGTGCATCGCAGCGTGACGACTTGACCGACCTCGACGACGGTGATGACCGACGCCGTAGCGACAGCTCAAGCGTCGTAAGCAAGACACGCCGAGAACTTGAGGAACTAGACGATCTAGACGTCTAACCCCTTACAGAGCTATACTCTGTAGCAAGTAGCGCGCCGCATAAGCC
>JAEYSX010000002.1 GCA_023434325.1 Candidatus Parcubacteria bacterium
GGTTAGCTGCCCAGCCCATGGATTGGTCTGTGGCGTTTTCTGGGTTGCTGTTGGTTCCAAAGGTTGCAGATGGAGCTGCTTGGCCGAATGGTTCGTAGAGGAATATGCTGCTTGTTGGTGTTCCGTCGGCGCCTGCGGTTATGGAGGTGTCGCCGTGGAAGTTCTTGATGCTGTAGGTAGTGCGCTTGGACTCGTCGGGATTAGCGGGGGAGAGGGTGAGGGTCGTGCCTCCCGGGAGGCCGATGTATGCATCTGTAGTCGCGCAGTTGTTGTCGTCTGCTAGGTCGCAGGTCTGCAAAACCGCGCCGCCGGCCAAGTATCGATATGACTTAGTCAACGTACTACTTTGATATTCCTTTTTACGGAGGACGCTACCGCTCGCAGTCTTTACATACTCCACCTTGTAGTCGCCTTGTTGGATGGCAATATTACTATCGCTGGCGTCATAGGTAAAGGTTATCGGCGTACCACCGCCGGCCAGACTTACAGTGTTGCCGTGGTCGTCGTACGTTGGCGTACCGAGCTGGGCGTCGCTACTAGAGATCAAGCGGTCGGCGTGGTCGTAACAATACGTAGTGGTCGCGCCATTTGCCGTAAAGGTGGTTCGATTGCTGTTTTTGTGTGCATTCGCGTTGTAAGTGCCGGCGCAGCCAGTCGGCGCGCCATAACCGTATGAATAGGCGTTGCCGTCTATATTGGCAGCAGTTAGGCGTCCGGCTTTGTCGTAAGCATATGTGCTAGTGGCCGAGCTGCCACCGAAAGCATCGGTGTAGGCGATCACTCTGCCGGTTTGACTGAGCGTCACTGTTTCGTCAAATGCCGTGTCATTACTAAACCGGAAGACTGCGCCGGAGTTTCTTTGCAAAGCGTCCCTTTTTATTTGCTCTAGCTTGAGTTTGTTGTCTGAATCGTCTTTTGCTTGATCATACGTAATATCTTGTACGCGGGAGTAGGTGTCGTATGTCACGGTTGCGTAGGTTACGTCATCTACCTTGTAAGCTGTTACACGGTCGTAGTTGTCGTACGTGTAGCTTTCGGTGCCTAGCGGTGACGTTTTGCTAATCAGGCGACCTTGATTATCGTAGGTTGCGGTGGAAACGTTACCAAAGGTGTCGGCGGCGCTGGTCGCGCGTCCCAGTAAGTCTACCTCGGATACCGTCGCGCCCGCCACACTGTCTAGCACCCGAACTTTGAGCGGACTGCCCTCGTAACTGTAGTCGGTCGTCACTGTGCGCCCAGGGCGGCCGTTTATGTCAGGTACATCAGTTTTAATCACTCTACCGCGAGCGTCGTAGGTACTGCACGTCCATGGGTCATTGTTTAAGCGGGATGCCACGGTGCGACCAGTGTCATCATAGATGGTCTCGCTCGTTCGACTGGCTTGGCTGCCTGTGCCGTCCGGATCGGGCTCGGTTTTTTGCTTTATAAAACCGGCTTGCTTATAGGATTCTGTTTCGGCAGTACAGGGGTTATCGCGCGTTTCGGTGGCACCGTAGTAGTTATAGTTAAAGGTATTGCCGCCGGGCAAAGTCTTGCCGGTCTGGCGAAGCAGGGAACCGGTCTGATATGGCTCGTATGCAAAACCAGTGGTCAAATTAAGTCCTCCGACATCTCCGGTCATACTTACGACTTGCCCTAGTTCCGGCTTAGTGCCGTAGTTCGTAACATTGGTCACGTCGCCTATCTGGGAGTCATACACTTTGGTAGAAGTCGCGAGGTTATACCCCGGAGAGACAAAGTTCGGTCTACTCGTACCTAAACCGCTTCCCGGGTTTGTATCCGATATACCCGGACCGGCAATCCAAGCCTCAAGCCCTCCTGCTGCACCAAAGTGGATATAGTCCAGTCGATAACGATATGTCTTGCCGGCTTCTGCCACGAATGTCCCAATGGGCGAGGTTTGTGCAATACCCTCGGAACGGTAATTCCAATTATCGATGACCAGCTTGTCATCAACCCAGAGCCTCAGACCGTCATCATGCCACACCCTAAATGTGTACGTGCCGGTACCCGGCGCACGGAGCTTACCCGTTGCACTAAAACCGTACCCGTCCATTCCTGCATCCGGAGTTATTGGTGCGGCATTCGACCGAAAGTCGCGCCCCTGATGTATAGAGCTTCCATCGTGACCAAAACCTGAGGTGTGCAGCTTTGGCGAACCAAACAAACTACTGCCCTTAGCGTTGTACCACGCGACCGCCGGACCCACCATGCCTTCGTCGTACTTTGTCTCGGTGCGAGGCACTTGAGCGGCATGTGCAGCGAGAGGCTTGCGGTCGGTGCCGAACCAGGCGGAGGGAGCGGGGCCGTAGCCGTCTATTGGTAGATCGTCGGCATTATAGATAGTGGTGGTTTTTAAGCCAGTGGGATCGGTGACACTGAGGCTTAAATCTTTTACCGGATCCCATTCGGTTTGCGTTACCAGACCTGCTTTGTCGTACACCTTGACTGCTCGATACAGCGCATCGTATTCGACTTTGCTGGAGTAGCCATTGGGCTCGCTGGTATTCGCAATCCTCATCTCGGTAACTCTTGCGTCAATACGGTAGGCATATGTATGCTCTCTTCTGATATCGCCCGCGTTTGGAGCCGGTTCTGTGACCTTACTCACTCTGCCAAGCGCGTCGTAGGTGATTTCGGTCGTAACCCCTGCATCGTTGGCGCGCAAACCTGCTTTGATGACGTCGTTTGCAAGACTAGACCTCTGCTGAACTATCCTTCCCAGCGAGTCGTAGCCGATATCTGTAATGTCTTCGCCAGGCTGCTCTATACGTGCCAGCTGCCCGTTTTTGTAAAAGAACTTGGTGGTATTGCCGTCGGTAGTGTCGAATGAACAGATCATGTTGCTCGGCGCCTCGGCATCGAAGCCCGATGGAGCAGATGGGCAAGCGCTGTCGCCCTTGTAGCGAACCGTCCCAAAGCGACTCGGATCGACAGGATCGATAATACGAGTCAGCCTTGTCGGGCTGGAGGAATACTCAAACTGCAAAGATGTTGGCTTACGATCATCGCCCGGGCTAGTCGTGCTTTTGAGCGTACCGTCTGCCGCAAATACATAAGTCATGCCGTCTGCATCCTGCAGAGTAAGTGTTCCATCCTGATTCTTTACTAGCGTGCCGTATTCATTGACAGGCGGTTTATAGCCGCTACCTGTCCAGGTGTAATCATAAGTGCTGCCGTCTGCATTCACCAGTAGTACACTGCTTGGCCGTATAACTGCATAGTCATATTTGAGACTACCGTCTGCATCCAGGCTAATGTTCCAACCGTTCGGCAGCAAGGGCGCTTTTACGCTCAGCCAAGAGGAGGGTACTTCCTGCTCTGTCACAGCTCCGCGGACATTGAGGTACAGCTGAGCGCTGCCTGTCTTCTCGTAAAATTCGACCCTGATCTGTGCAGCTTTGCCGCCCACAAGGTAAATACTTGACCCCCATTGACTGCCTACATTGGAGTCATTAGCCCACTGATCCATAACCAGCTGACCATTAATCCATATACGAACGGCATCATCGTTGTTGGCCCCAAACTGGTACGTGCCGGTGGTCGGAACTGTTACATAACCGTCATAGCTAGCCATCCAGCTGTCCGTTGGACCGGTTGGAACCGGCGATCCGCCACCCCAGTTAAAGCTTATTTTTGACTCTCTACGCGACGCAAACGCCGAAGTAGCACTAGACGGGAAGACATGGTTCCCCGAATCGTAATAGTAATTAGCATTCAAGCCTTGATTGTTACTGACCAACCTTGGCGCGGTTCTTAGCATCTCTGTCGGAACGATCTGCTCCAAGACTGCGCCCTTAACCCAAAGTTGTGCATTGCCAGGTCCACCAGTCTCCGTCATCTCGACCTTAATTTTTGCAACCTGTCCTTCTTGCAAACTAACTGCGCTTCCATACTTGGCCGGTGCGGGTGTCCAGGTCGGCGCACTGTAGACTAGACCATCGTCAACATACACTTTGTACGAGTCATCATGGACTCCACCAAAATAGTAGCTACCTGTCTTCGGCGCAACAAAGTATCCCGTGTAGCGAGCGCTAAAGCCATCTACTGGAACCACACCAGCCGACGGGCTACCTAGATCCCATAGATTGTTAATGTTAGACTCCACCCTCGTAACAGCCGGCGTACCAGCGAACGTTGTATTGTTGAAATATTCGGCCAGTACACCTGGCTTTGACGCATAGGGCGTATTATATTCCACGCCCATTCCTATATTGCCACCGAGCGCTGCCATACTATGAGTCGATGCGCTGGTCGTGGCATTACCGGTGGCGAGATTAACAGAAACCGGACCAGCCGTATCGTAACTCTGCGTAGTGTCCTTGCCATTCCTCAGGTCTACCTTGAACGACCTAACCCAGTCTGGATTTGTTTGTGTGTAATAAGTGGTACCATTCCATTTTGATGAATATACATGCCAGTAGTAGGTCATGTTATCTTGAAGGGCACTCTCGGGCAGAGTCCAGGTAGGGCTATCGATCCAACCCGAGTTAAATATGGTGCCGGATTCCGCATTAGAGTTGGTAGCAACCCTAAAGTAGTATTTAATCTGATCGTTATCAGAAGGAGCGATCGTGTTCACGCGGAGTGTTGGCTGGTCAGTCACCATCACTTGCTTATCTACAGGATGAGCGGGCGTCGTTATCGGTGGCTTAGTTGTGTATGTAAAACTGACATACGCGTTATCTCTGAACCCTTTAAGTGTATAGTGATTTCGCTCTTCACCATTCAACATCAACCAGCTGCCATAATCGCCGTTATCTGTTAACCATTTGTATTGCGGATAGACGTCTATCCAGGCATCCTGACCAAACCACGCTGATGTCCTAGGCGCACCCCAGTTTATACCGCCATAACACAAACAATTAGCGTGTGACACCTCATAATACAAGGACTCGGTCGTGTATGTTGTCCGACTCAGATATAGTCCTGCGCCCAGCAAAGTCTTGCCCTGAAGAAACGAATAGTCAGCCCGAAAAGCAGTCCGCCACTTTTTGTAGTTATCTAAGCTAGTACCCGCATTCATCCATAGATTACTGGAACTGCCGACAAACCCATCTGACTTGTATGGTATATAAGTTAGTCCAACACCTGAATTCTGTACAGTTGGGTCAATGACAACGGGGAACTTATCACCGGTCAGATTCTTGAGCCAGCTCTTATCTATCGAGACGCTTAGTTTACTGTCACTGTAGGACTGGGTAGCGACCACCGAATCTGTCCACGGACCAAAATTAGTAAGACTAACCGACAGCGGCGCAATGTTTATTCCTTCAAGGCCTTTGATCTTGAATCCACCGGGATTGTCTTTGTCCTCTTCCAGCTCGGCGCCAGCGATATCAAAGGATATCTGGGTTTCTGCGCCCGCGTTTTTTATAATAATAAACTCCTTGATCTTGGAGCCGGTGACTTCATATTCCAGGTCAACACCACTCCAGACATCGCTGTACTTGACCTTCTGAACGCCATCCTCGTGTACGATAACAGGCTTGATGCCGGGACGAGCATTCACAGGCTTGAAGCTAATATCAAAGATGTCTTTCTGGTAGCGCAGCATGCCCACTTTATCGCTCGTTGGCGCAAACCTGGCCTGCCAATCATTAGCCTTGACTTTGTACGTGCTCTCTTCGGTGAATGCCGAGCGTGCGTTACCCCAAAGTCTTCCTAGGATATTGCTAGAATCGACTGCGTTCTTGTCCTCGATCAGAGTTTTATCTATCTCTTGCCACCGACCATCTTTTTTGTAGTTTACGGCATCAAAAAACACCTTAGCCTCATAACTACCGTCGGATTTACGGGTAACTGTCCTGTCTGCGGATCTCTCGGAGACTACCTCTTCTTCTTTAAGCGCAGCTGGCGGCTTGTAGGTAGAGGGGTCGTTCACCAGTGGAACTTCTTGCCCTTCAATAGGTTTGCCAGATGCTCCCCCCTCGGGATTGTAACTTTGTGTTTTATTGTTCCTAAGTGCGCCCGGAGTTCTAGACGCGGCTTCGGCGCGCCCGACAAGGATGTCAGTAAATGTGAGCTGAACCGTACCGAACATCAATAGTAATACAAAAAACAGCGCAGAAACGCGCCGCGACACACCAGAGAAAGTTCGACTCGAACTTATCGGTCTATTGACCGCACGACCTCGCACTAAAAAAGACAACCTGAATAAACCCTTGTGTAGGCCGCGCATTATTTCCCCCTGCATTTATAATCTGTCGACTTGAGTGTACCACTCGCAGATAGATCAATCATTAACTTATCGTTGTAGTAAGTGATGCATTACTTTATCTGTTACATACATCAACCTGAGGAGTAGGCAATTATTAAATCTATATGAGAAAATAGCGCGATTATCCAGCGTCGTCTGGCGCTTTTCAGAAAACAGCCAGGCTGCAAAACCAAGACACTAAAAAACCGGGCCCCTTACGAGGCCCGGCGGTAGATTTACTGTCGCTGGTTGTTAGAAGTGGATGAATACGAGTCCGGCGGTACTAATACGACGTTCACTATAGTTACCTGCAAGATCGTAGTTGTACTCACTAATGTAGATAGTTCCGTCGTCGTATACTTCCTCGACGTACATCACGTGACCGTACAATCCGGTGTTCATTACTGCGACGTCACCCACGCGAGGCGTGGTGTCTACAGGAATTCCAGCTGCAATAGCGTTGTCATCCCACTGGTTTGCGTTACCAACTCCACCCCAGTTCGGCATGTGGCGACCACTTGCGGCTACCTTCCATGCTGTGTAAGACACACACTGGCGGAGGTACATACCCCAAGGGTCAGAAACCTCGTTAGGGAATGGTACGCTTGCCCACGGATAGCTTGCGCTGGAAAGAATCGGATCAGGCTCGGGCGCTGGTGCTGGCTCGGGTTCTGATACAGGCTGTGCTGCTTCCTCGGCCGGCTTGCTCTCAGCTGCCTTATTGTTCTGCACAGCCTTCTCGCGTTCTGCCTGAGCAATCTTGTCGGCGTTAGCCTTGACGCTCTGCTCAAACGCATCCTGCTGCTGCTGATTCAAGCCCAACAGGCGAGTACTCTCGCTGCGACTCTCGCCCAGACGCTTCTGCTTGGCCTTCTTGTCGGACTGCAACTTACTTGCTGCCTGCTTCTCGTCGTTAAGCTGCTTATTGAGCTTGTCGATGCGCTTAGCGGCGTCGTCTACCTTATGCTGAAGGCTAGAACGATCCTGCTTAGGAGCGGCGAGTGTCAGCGCTGTCCGTTGCTCGGCCAAATCCTTCTCGGACTGGACGATATCCTTCTTGAGCTGCTCTACCTTATTGTTGGTGTCGCTCAGCTTGCCATTAAGTGTGTTGGTCTCGGTCTGAAGCGTGGCGATAGTCTCGCTCAGCTTGACTGCTTCGCTACTTAGTTGCTTCTTATCCTCGACTACACTTACGTTGGCTTGCTTGAGTTGTTGTACCTGTTCATCGAATCCGACGGCGTTCGCCACTGGCGAGACCGCCGACGTCAGCATTACGACGGGCACAGCTAGGACTAGCGGCGCCTGCTTTAGCTTCGTCGCAAGCTTCTTCAAATTGTTAGATACCAAGGGTTTAAAATCCTCCTTAAGCCCTCTGTGCGCGAATCTTGGCATGTGCGCACTCAGGCCCTGCTTAATACATAATCAAGCTGACTTAATTGTAGATATTTGACTGTTAGAGTGAGTTTTTATTTGCTGTATCTGACGGCATATTGTCAATCCCCCATGCCTCATTACAACTCGGCTTCTATAATCCATTACCGCCACATGTATGCGTGACGGTGTTGCTGATTGTATTACTGCCTCAAGAGATCTATCTGAATCGGCTAACTAATGCGGTCGATTCTCAAGCAACGTTATCCAGTATATCGATCCATATGGTGTATGTCAAATCTTTCACACACCATAGATAGCGTGTCGACCTATAATCAGAGTGTGAAATTTACAAAATTACGCATTAAACCGCGGACGGCGTTCATGATACTTGGGGTGCTGGCGTTTGTCGGTATAACCTATCTGTTTATTGTACCTACAGTGGTGGCCGATCGATATCTAAACCAGCTTAATCCCGCGATTACCCAGACTAAAAATAACTTCAAGGCGGTATCCAGCAGCTCTAGTGTCGCTATATTCGAGGATCCGGGCATCAAGATGGAGGATCGCCCGGCAATCATCAAAAGATCGCTGGAGCGAGTTCAAAAAGCGCAAACCAGCCTGGATAATCTACAAAACGCCAATAAGCTGACTACCTTGCCGGGCAACGGGTTTGCGGGCGCGTACCACAGAGCCATTGTCAGGCAAGGGCGTATCGATAATATTATTCGGCAAAGTCAGCAAGTTCTAAGTGATTACACGGCGACCCTGCACTACACCAGCGCCTATACCGAGGCGCGCGCGTATCTGGAGAGTCGACTCCTTGCGCTCAATCAGGTACACGATTTTAATAAGCTGATGGGGCAGGGAGGCGAGATGACGGCGACGGGCGCAGAACTAGAGCTACATAGGCAAAAATTAGCCCAGCAAAAACCACCGCCCGGCTTTGAGCCGATTCATAGCGATAGCCTGCAAACACTGGACAACGCCGCGACGCAATTTAACCGCTTGGGCGCGGGACTTAACCACTCCTCTAACGAAGAGACCTATGGCGCCATCAAGGTTCTAGAGCAAATCACCCTCAAACACGAAGTCGAAGACAAAGAGATGATGACCAATCTGGCGCAAAAATCACCTAGTCTTTTGCAACTCGCCGATTTATCCGAAAAGATCGAGTTCGCCCAGCAGTTATAGTATTGGTGCGCTTGAGCTTGTTCCAGCCCACCAGCGCCCCGCGCAACACCGTTATAATTGTTCGACCCAGTATGTACGTCCTAAGCGGCCCGTACACCAGACGGGTAAGCGGCACTGCAGCCAGATAACGCAAACTCTCTCCGGCAAATCGCAACCCGACAAACGCAACCATGGTCTGCACCAACATGATCACCACGGGGAAGAGAAGTACGATCAACCAATTGCCGCTTATAATATTCGAGACCACCACCCCAAAAAGCAACGGCCAAAAAAGCAGAGGGAGCAGCAGCGTCAAGGACGCCACCGGTAGCACATAGAGTCCCAGCCAGCCAAAGCGCCTATTAAAGAATATGTTACGGTGTTTCCAATACGACTGAATATTGCCAAATATCCAGCGAAAACGCTGCTTGGCAAGATCGTTAAGCGACATTGGCGATTCGGTGTAGCCGACTGCGGTCGTATCTTGGACTATCTTGTAGCCCGCCTCGTGCACCGACAACGCCTCGTCGCAATCCTCGGCAAGTGTCCGATCCGAAAAGCCGCCAACCTTCTTGAGCGTACTGCGCCGCCATGCGCCGCAAGCACCCGGCACCACCATAATAGCGCCCAAAAAGGCTTGCGCGGCGCGCTCGATAGCGATACTGGTGATATACTCGAGCGCCTGCCAACGAGTCAGCAAATTGCGAATGTTTCCAACCCGAACCGTACCGGCCACGGCACCCACCTCCGGGTCATAAAAGTGCCGCGCCAACCGCCCGACGGTATTTGGGTCAAACACCGTGTCGGCGTCGATGCTGATGATAATCTCTCCCGACGAATAGCGCAGCCCCTTGTTAAGAGCCGTGGCCTTACCGCTGTTTGGCTGCCCCAGCACACTCACACGGGCGTATCGGGCAGACAACATTTTGGCGACCTGCAAGGTGTCGTCCGTTGAGCCATCATCAATAATGACCACCTCCAGGCGCTTGTACCGAGAGGCCAGCAGGGAATGAACCGATTTTTGCAGCACCGCGCCCTCGTTGTACGCCGGCACCAACACCGAAACTTTGGGTTTATACGAACGGGGCACGCCGATCTTATTTGTGCGCTCGCGGCGCCGTCCAGCCAAGGCCAGGACAATGTTCGTGCCTGTTACCGCAAACATTAGCAGCACACTAAAGGCAAACAGTCCGTACATCAACCGCTCGGGCCACACCAAGAGCGTCCGACTAATAGCGAGCGATGTCTTATCGGCAAGTGTTGGCGAAACCGGATTTTGCAGCGGGGGGCCAGGGTACGCGTCATCCAGTCCGACAAAGGTATAGCCTGCCTCTTTGGCGCGTGGGATCAACTGCTCAAGATAATTAAGCGTGTTGGTTCGATCGCCTCCGGCGTCATGCAAAAGCATCACCATCCCCTTACCGTTGAGTACCTGTGGGCTGGGGTCGTGTCTGGTCTTAAACGTCCAGTCGTTACTGTCGTAATCAAACGATGTCTCGATATACCCAAGACGCTGCGCCTGCAAGATCCCCTTTGCGTTATCGCGCTGCGCCTCGTCGGTGTCGCCCGCGTACGGAACACGCATAAATGCCGTTTGATGACCGCTGGTCGCACGAATAACACGCTCGGTCTGAATGATTTCTTGATTTGCCTGAGCGGTGCCCTTAAAGTCAAAATCTATGTGACTAAAGGTGTGATTGCCGATTATGTGACCTTCTCGGGCGATGCGCTTCATAACATCGGGATGTTTGGCTACGTTTGCGCCAACCACAAAAAACACCGCGGGGACTTGATATTTCGATAGCAAATCGAGCACCTTTGGCGTATAAACCGGGTCAGGCCCATCATCAAACGTCAATACAATCTGGCGATCGGGCAATTTGCCAAAGCGCTCGAACGCGTAGGTGTGAGTTCCGGTCGCCGCTGCCTCTTGCGCATTCAAACCCCTTATATACTTGCCGCTTAAAGCATCTCGCAAGCCACCCGATGATTCGCCGCGGTCAACACGCACCGCCCGGATAAACGGCCCCTCGCCAATAACCGGCACGTTGCGCTCGGTAAATGCCTTCTCTAGTTCCTGCGTAGTAGGGGCATCTGCCATATTGTACGAGCCGTTCGAGGACACACCCGCAGGCTTAAGCGCCGGCGGGATCAAAAAGGCCACGGCAGCTACTACCGAGACCAACAGCCCGGCGGCACCTATCTTGGTCCGGCGCCACCGCTTTCCCGATTGGTCAAAAAATACCGGTAGCTCCTTTTTTGCCATGTCGTTACCTCACCATAACTCCCGACTATTATTTTGGTGACGGCGTTTTTTGCCCATAACTTAATTTACAGACCCCTGATAGTACGTGGTCGTATCATCAAAAACATGGAGCAAGAGCGCGGCCCCAAACCTCCCCATCGACACCTTAAACTTGCATTACTGGCGGGCATAAGCACCATTGCGGTTGCCGGGTCAATTCTTTGGATCGCAAATGTATCAGACAAAGACGAACAACAGTCGGGCACCTCTCATAATAACGTCACGACCACCGTCTTTTGGGTGGGCGAGGACGCCGATGAATCCAACGCACAGATCCATAACCGCTCCTCGACCTGGCTGGTGGACTGGGAAGGCGCTTTTGGCGGCGTAGACGACCCCAAAAAACGCTGCAATATGCTGCCGTGTGACTTTACGCCCAAAGAAAATCCCTTTTACTTTGCGCTGCCGTATAGCGACCTCAATGACGATTGTCAGGCCAAAGCCTCGCAGCGCGACATTCCATGGTACGAGGGGCCGCCCAAAAAAGGCGATTCAATCGTAAAAAACAAATGGATCAAGATCGACTTTGACGGTAAAACCGCCTACGCTCAGTGGGAAGACGCCGGGCCAATGGGCGAGGACGACGCCGCATACGTGTTTGGCGACGCCAAACCGGCATACGACAAAGCCGGACTGGACGTCAGCCCGGCTACAGCCGAATATCTGGGACTAGACGGTCAAGACCAAACGTCGTGGGAATTTGTGCCCGAAAGCCAAGTGCCCGACGGCCCATGGCGCAAAACAATCACAACTTCGCCACCTGGCTGCACTCAATAGAGAGACGGGGTATCTAAAAGTGCAGCCCGCCATGACCTCTTGCGATGATGCTCTGAGCCTTACTCACACGTTGCGTACGCGACTTGGCTGCCTCGACTATTGCCGATTTGAGTGCCCGATAGCCCAGTCCGCCGTCATACCGCACACCGTTGATGTACAGGGTGGGGGTACCGTTTACACCGCTGTGTAGTCCGCTCACAAAATCCTCGCGCACGCTCTCGGCGGCGGCATCGGACGTTAAATCCACGATAAAACGCTCGATATCCAACCCCAGCACCTGCGCGTACACGATTAAATGCTCGGGTTCCAAGCCGTCACGATGTTCGTACAAAATATCGTGCATCTCCCAAAACGTACCCTGCATGCCAACAGCCTCGGCAGCTAGCGCCGCCTGCAAAGATCGAGGCCGGATCTGCGTCAGCGGAAAATTACGAAATATCAGCCGGAACGTCTCGCCGATCTCACTTCCGAGCCGCCGAAGCGTGTAGTACATTTTGGCAGAATCAGGACATTCGTAATCGGCGTATTCAACGATCGTTACCGGGGCGGTTTTTGGTCCGCGCGCGTAATCGCGGTTGTCAACCTGCGCGGCGAGCCTAGCGGTGATCTTCATAAGCACCCCTCCTTAAATTGCCTTATCATCAAACACCTCCAGCCAAATTATTGAAGTAAAATTACTCACCTAACAGATGGAGAGTGGATTATGCCACACCATTTTTGTTGACAATATTACAGCTGCTAATAAAGCTTTTGCTTTATAGTGCAAATCAAATGCCCAAGAAGACAACAGCGCCCGCCAAGAGGAGCCCAAGACCGGCCAAAATCGCAGCAGAAAAAATGATGGGTCTGTGGTGGCCGGGATTACTGCAAGGAATTGCTGCGATCCTGTTTGGAATCGCCGCCATTTTCTGGCCAGGGCTCACGCTGGTAGCGCTGGTGTATCTGTTTAGCGCGTTTATCCTGGCGTGGGGCATTGTCGAGATTATCCATGGGCTGCTCAGCATCCGCTACCGCGACACCTGGTGGCTTACGGTGCTCTTTGGCCTGGCAGGATTGGTTGCCGGAGTGTATTTGGTCCGCAATACCGACGTTTCGTTTACTGCGCTCGTGTTGATCATCGGCCTTATTCTGGTCGGCCGCGGCCTACTTGATATCGCTAGCTCGTTCCTCGAGAAGCGCAGCGCCACACACCGCGCCCTTATGATGACCGCCGGGGCTGCGGCGCTGGTCGCAGGCATCGTGCTCTTCTTTCAGCCCGATGCGGGCGGGGTAGCGTTTGTCTGGATACTTGGCCTGTATGCGCTTGTGTACGGCGCGCTGTCTATCACGCTAGCTATCGAAACCAGAGATACCAGTGACCACCCTCGGACTCGGACCGGCGGGAACGGAGAGTCATGATGCCGAGCCCTACCCCTTTGACACCCTGGCCGACCGAACTAGCCGGATCGGACTATGCGGAGCTGCAACTAGAAAGTGCCGGACCGACAGCTCGCGGCCAGGGTGTTAAGGGGTTAAACCTACGCGCGATGTCATGCAGCGCGTAAACTACGAGACAAATCATCAATTCGTCACAAAAACACATACATGATATGCTATACTCCATTTTGGTGGGTACCAATTACTTCCAACAGCTAAATAAGATCCTCAGCGCCGCGAATAGCGACCCAGAACTCTTTGCTGCTATTGTCAACGCACCATTCCACAAGATTATCAAAGCAACCGAGCTAGATCTCGGCATTGTCGTACTGCTCCAAGTCAACAAAGAGACCGGGACGATCGACCGCGTAGCACTCTCTGACACCGAAGCCGCGACCGGCACGGTCAAGATGTCCGAAAAGCCGTTTAACGAAATCAAAATACCGCTCGGACACAAAGAAAATGCCATCGCAAAGGCAATTGCCACCGGTGCACCGCAATTTGTGTCCGACTGGAAGTACCTATTTATTCCAGCCATGGACGAAAGAGCTGCCCGCTTTAATCAGGCCGGGGGAGGCATAGAGTTTAGCGCAGTCTTTCCGCTTAAATCGCGCGATGGTGGCGCGCTTATTTTTAGTTACTTTCAGGTTTTTAGTAACATCAATCAGGCGCATCACACCTTTATGCAAGCTTATACGGAAACAGTCGACAGAGTCTTAAGCCGCGTCAGCCAGTAATCGCGCATGCTCCTCGTACGGTCCGCCCTGCGCCAGCTCAACAAGATCCTTCGTAAATCTCACTTGTCCGCACCGGCCGTCGGTCCATGCAAACGGATTAAAGAGTCGTCGTTTACCTTTTTCGTCGGATGCAGAGACAATAACATTAAGATTACGCCACTTCCTTTGCGGCGTCATCTGCACACCTCTGTTGGTCTCGACTAGATTTGCAAAGTCGGCGTACACCACAATTCCGTCCCTTTTTATCAAACTGTGCATGCCTTCGTCCTTTTTTCGTCGCCGTTCGGCATCGCCCTGATGCCAGGCAACAATCATATACGCCTCGTCAAGATGGCCGCCGGCCGCCTGTTTGGCGCGTTCTACTCCTTTTTTGTGTGTGATGTCTGCCCGGACAAACCTTAGGTGATCCCTAAATACCCCCAGATGCGAGAGCCTTAATAGCTTTTGGTGGCCGGACGGCAAGGTGCCGTCTTTTATCTCTTCGGGCGTCATCGAGCCGGCCACAAAATCCCGCAATTTAGGGTCGCTCGGGTCAAACCTGTCTACGCCTACGGTTAAGGCGGCATTATCCCGCTGCGATATTACCTCGTCAAAGATCGCCCGGGCTTCTTTAGAGGCGACCAACTGTCCGTCCTGCCTATACAGCACCTCAACGTCAGAAAAATGGAACTCGGGATCGATATCGCTCGCTTTAACCGCAAGACTGCCCGTAAAATCCGAGCAGCCGATATCGCCACGCTTTCGGCCTTCGCCGCCGTTGCGATGCACCATAACTTGGCCCAAAAACTTCATCGTTGCGTAGCGTCGCCACACGGTAGTGCTTAGGTCGCGATGCTGAAAAATTTCGGTCAACCGGTTGCCATAGGGGTAGGTACGTTCCGCCCAACGCAGCCCCTCCAGGCAGTGCCCAGCCGTACGGTAATCGTCAGGAAACTGCACGCCATCACGGCGTAAGAGCTGCGCAACGTACGCCGATCGTATAAGACGATAGGCCTCGGGAGCCGAGCGCTCGGGGTGCGCCTCGTATAATATGCGAGCCAATCTGCCGCCGCGCTCGTTGCCAAAATTAACCTGTATAGCTCTCGCCAGCGGAGCACTGTAGGGATAGGCGTTTGGATTGCTGGCAACGGCGTCGAATTCACCTCTTACATTTTCCATCCACGCACCGAATGGCAGTATGGTATCGTTTACGGTTCTTCCTTCTACTGCAGGCATCGCGCCGCCACTCATACGTATATCGTGACAAACGGCGGTAACTACTTATGTAAAATATGTTACAGCCCACATAAGGTGCGCTGTGGTTGACTGTAGCACGATGTCAAATCAATTCGAGAAATTAGAGCGGCAGCAACAAGACGTGCTGGGGCGCAATCTAAAAAGGTTGCGTAAGTGGGCCTACCGATCGATTCTAGTGCCGCCCGCGGTTATTTTTGCGGCCGTTTTGGCGGCGGTTTTATTTGGCTGGCAGTCCGTAGGGGTGCCGCTCGGCAGAATCTTGCTGTTAGCGACCGCGGCAGCGGCGGGCATCGCGTATTTTATCTTGATGCTTATCAGGGCTCGCAGCAACGAATCCTACAAGCAACAACAGCGGGCAATTCAGATCGCCCAAGACGAGCTTGTATCACTGGCCTCACACCAGCTCCGCACCCCGGCAACGGGCGTCAAACAGTACGTGGGTATGGTGCTACAGGGCTTTGCAGGTACTGTGCCGCCCGCGCAACGCTCCTTACTCGAAAAAGCGTACGCCAGCAACGACCGGCAACTGCGGATCATCAACGAAATCCTGCACATGGCCAAAATCGGGTCCGGACGCATCGTATTAGCCAAAAAGCCCATCAACCTGGGCGATTTGGTAAGCGACGTTACTAACGAACAGCAAAGCGACATCGCCATGGCCAACCATAGACTCAGAATCGAGCTGCCGCCGCAGCCGGTGGTGCTGCCAGCCGACGCCCACATGCTGCGCATGGCAATCGAAAACCTGCTATCCAACGCCATAAAATATACACCGCGCGGCGGAACGATCACCGTACGTGTCTATCAAGAGGGCGATATTGCAAAGATATCCGTAACCGACACCGGTATTGGCATCAAGCCGTCAGACATCAACAACATCTTTCGCCAATTTGTCCGCCTAGAAAACGACACCAGCCAGCACGTGAGTGGCACGGGTATCGGCCTGTACCTCAGCAAAAACTTAGTCGAACTACACGGCGGCACGATCTCGGTGCAATCGTACCCAGGAACCGGCTCAACCTTTACTATTAACCTACCAACACATCTTTCGGGATCAGACAATATGAAAAATCTCACTGTCCCAAGGGACGCATAACGTATAGTAGGTATAAGATGAATGCAACGTCGCGGGTAAAAAAACCAACTATCCTCATCGTCGAGGACGAACAGGCGCTTAACGAAGCCTACCAAACTATTCTGCGCAAAGCAGGGTACGATGTGCAGGTTGCGTTTGACGGACAAGAGGCGCTCGAGATCGCCGCCATGGAAGAGCCGGCGATTATCCTGCTCGACCTGCGCATGCCACGAATGGACGGCATTGAGTTTTTGCGCAATTACAACCTGCGCAAAGATCACCCAAATGTTAAGGTAGTGGTCTTTAGTAACTACGATATGCAAAAAGAGATTGACGAAGCTTACAGCCTGGGCGCCGACCGATACTTTATGAAGGCGCTAGCCTCTCCCAAAGAACTGTTGCAAGTTGTCGACAATATACTCGCAGACGGCCACACCTCAAAAGGGCAGTAGCCGAGCACTAGCGTAACAAAAAACGCCGCAGCCCTCCGCTCATAACGGTAAGAGCTAGCATGATTGTCACTGCGTGCCCTCTTGATCTCAACCGTAGGACGGCAATATCTTTTGGCCTGCTGAGCGCAACGGGTACCACTGAATCAAAGCTCGCGTGCACAGAGAGAACCTTGCGCTTGGCTTCGCCCAAAGTGGGCAGACTTTTCTGAACATGGGCAATAGACTGCCGCAAAAGTGTATTGACAAGATTTGGTATAGGGGCGTAGGGTGTGCAAACCGTCACCACGCGCGACACAACCGCAGGCCTTGCAGCCAATGCGTTTACTGCGGTGGTGCCGCCAGCGCTTGCCCCAATGACATACACTTCACCGGGCTGCGTATCAATATAATCGAGCAGCCGATCAAATGCAGCCGCGAACGACATGTCGGTCTCCCAGCCAAATACAAAGATATGCGCATCAAAGCCATAAAGCTTCCAGACGGGCTTCAGAAAGTAATACAGCCAGTCCCGATCGCCCAGCCCGGGAATAATAATAAGGCATCGCTTCACGCTTACCGCTCCTTCTTATAAACCGTGTTTGGAGGCCACCGACCGGCCATTCCGCCAACCGCTAAATACTACTCGCTATTCTACAGCATTCCCGGTACATCATTTTACCGTACTGCACAGGCAACATGTCCCCAGTTCTATCCGCATGCCTACTACTTAATCATGATGTCCTGGAAGCTGTCCTCGCCAAGCATTCTCTCTAGCTTTTGCTTGTTGACAGTGTAGTTGTGCAGGTTATAGTCGAGCACCTTTTGACGCTTGAGCTTGCTCAGCTCGGTCGTCGTGGTCTCGCGCGTGAGGCCGACGAGACTTGCGATAATGCTGTGCGTGAGCCCGAGCTCGATCACATATTTGCCGGACTTGGTCGGCCGCCCGTAGCGGAACAGCAGGTAGTACAGCGTAAACATTATCTTCTCGCGCGCCCGCGACTGCTCCAGCGCGGTCACGCGCATCATTAGCCCGGTATAGTTGGTTACAAAATAGTCCAGCGTTGACGACAGCAACTCCGGACTATTGACCAATATCTTGTACAGCTCCTCTCGGGGCATCGTCAGCACTTCGCAGTCTGTCAACGCCTCAAAGTAATACAATGTGGTCGTCGATTTACCGAAGATCCACGAAGAAGGAAAGATGTCAGCTTTGGCGTGAAACGCCGCAATCTGCTCTTCGCCTGCATTATTGATTGTATAAAGCTTAACCACTCCGCTTTTTAAGACATAGGCCATTCTGGGCGCTTCGCCCTGGTACAACAAGATCGAGCGCTTTTTGAATGAACGAACCGTAGCCTTAGATCGGATTATGTTAAGTATGTCACCCATAAAACTACCTAACTTTAGAAATCCTAATGAGTATTGTAGCAAGCCCCGGGTCGATCGTGTGTACGAAATATTACACCCATAAAAATCCTGCCAAAACCTGCGGACACTCCTGTAAGTCACAGGGTTTTCACGCCCTAAACACGACTGACGGCCACACTTATGTCACTAACTCTAGTAATAGAGAAATACGATCGACTGCAGGGCCGAGGTCACTCGGCACGCGCTACGGCCATCTCTGGCTCTCGCGGATCGCGCGGTACAGTCTCATATACATTCCCTTTGCGAGGCCGGGGGATCATACCTGCAGCCACAAAACGAGGTACATCAGAGAGAGGCACAACCTCAACAGCGTCGTCTACAGCAACGAATGGATACTCGTCTACCTGTGGCTCTACCGCGAACTCAGTAGATACGGCTACCGGGTTCTGATCGTCAAATATCGCGTTTAGCGTCGCAATCGCACCGCTGCGCTCGGCACGTCGATGGACAGCACGGCGCGCCCACTCGCCCGCAATCGCCGTCTTAAATCCACTATAGGCAGATTGGACTTTTTCTACACACGCAGCAACCTTGTCGTCCGCAGCCTTCTGTAGCCTTAACGCTGTATCGTGGTCCTTACCCCACAAGATCACTACAGCACCGATTGGCCCTACAAGCGGAGCAGGGCGGGCGGAATGCTCGGATACTTGGCTAGCGCTCTCTGCACCGTAATGACCGCTTAAAAACGGGTGATTCGCAGTGTGGGCATCTGGGAAAGCACGGGGACGCACAGGACGCTCGGAAGTCATAATACTTATATTATACTACTTTCTGACCAAAAAAGCAATAGCTTTATGGATTAGTAAGCAAAAACGTAATTTATGTGCTATAATGTCAGAGCTAGAAATATGCTGCTAACAGTTGTTCTAGAAGTAATTAATAATCAGTCGCTAGAGGAGCAGCTAATCTGGAAACGAACTCGATGCCAGCTTACCTCGACGCAGGGAAAGAGGAAAGCTAGAAATGGCAACAAAACTATTCATCGGCTCGCTGAGCTACAGCGTAAACGATGACCAACTTAAGGACGCATTTGCAGCCGCCGGTACCGTCGTATCCGCAAAGGTCATCATCGACCGCGACACCGGTCGCTCTAAGGGCTTCGGTTTTGTCGAAATGAGCACTGACGAAGAGGCCAAGGCCGCTATCGACATGCTGAACGGCAAAGAGCTGGAAGGCCGCCCAATCGCAGTCAACGAGGCTCGTCCTCGCGAAGACCGCCCATCACGCCCATTCAACGGCGGTGGTGGCAACCGCTACTAATACGTATCGGTCACTACAGTAAAAGAGGAGCATTATGCTCCTCTTTTTTATTTTTGAACTTGTTGTTATGGGCTGAGTGGCGTAGCTGCCGTGTCCAGCATAAACTCGGGATACACCAGATACGGATAGTTGGCCCAACACACCAAGAACGGGACCAGTAAAGCCAGGACCGCCAAGCACCACCACATGCGCCATTCGCGGTTGGCCGCCATCAATACGGCCTGAATGAGCACGATACTGGCTGCGATGACCGCCAGATAGGCGTATGGCAAGTTGAGCAGATGCGAACTGTCGCCACTCAACACGCCAGCGAGTACGATGGCAAGCAAACTGGCCATCGCTAGATTGGCTACACGACTCAGCACCACGACGCCCTGTGGAGCTTTTTTGCCGCCAAGGTAATACATAAATCCAAACGCCAAGGCAACCAGTCCGGCAACTAGTGCCGCAAACAAAGTTACTCCTACGCCTGACTGCCAAAACGGTTCTCCGGTCAGCATATAAATACCGGCCGAGCCCAGACTAAGCGGGACGGTTGTACTTGCAAATGCAAACACGTAGTTAGAGAGGCGACCGCCCGGCTTGGCTTTGGTCGCATACAGATATATCAACATGCCCGCACGGGCGACTAGCGCCAAAAAACCGGTCAGCAGGACCGGCCATGTGGCGTGAATGATAGCTACGGTTGCGTCGTAAAAGCGCACTGTAAGCCCGAGGAGTCCGGCCGCCAAAAGCACATTGGTTATCTCCCAGCGAGGTGTAAATACCCGCTTGGCAGGTCGAACAGGGGCAAAGCGCGGCTCGACGCGCATCAGCGCCACAGCCAACTCGATAGCGCTCAAAACACTATACAGACTTAGCGCGGTCAAAATTCCTAGTAGAGTGACGACTTCATTGCTCATTTGTCGGTTCCAATATCATATTCCGCACGCACCCCCATGCTTATGCTTATTGTAGCATGGCTACGGCAGGTCAAAAAATCAGCCGCCCTAATGGGCGATCATGTTCCCCGCAGACCGCAATCATGACAAACGGAAATACATTTATCAGCTCCGATGGGTCACCGTATCGATCAGACCTTACGCATCCGCAGCGGCGCTGTCGAGCCGCAGTGCCGACCCCTGTAAACCTGCCTCCAGAATATCGACAGACTCTATGTCGTCTTGAGGAGCAGAGGCTGTAGCTTCTGCAATCAAGGATTCGACTTCTTGCATACGCACGACAATCTTGTCCATACGCGCTTCGAGCTTACCCAAACGCGAGTCAAGCTCGTCGAACCGCTGAGTAATCGTGCCATATCCCGCCGCTAGCAAATCGGTCATGCGATCTTCCATACTTTGAAGATCCTGTTTCGTAACAATTGTTTCATTCATAGCTGGTAAATATTACCACAAGTTGCCTCGGCATACGGCGGATATCCACAGGTTTTAGAACGACTTGCGAATGTGGCTAAAGCTATAGTCCCAATCTGCGTCGGATTTTTTGTGCGGATTAAAGATGTTGTGCGGGTCAAAAATCTGCTTGGTCTGACGGAACAGGCGCACGATTTCGCGGCCGTACTGCTCCTCTAGCCATGGACCGCGGATCAATCCGTCGTTGTGCTCACCGCTGAGTGACCCCTTATACTGCAGCACCAATTGATCGACCTCTTCCATGGCGGGCAACAGCTTAGCACGCTCTTGCTCTTCTTCGATCTTCATCAGTGGAATAAGGTGGAAGTTGCCGTCGCCGATGTGACCTTGGATAGTCGAGTTGAGCTTGTACTTTTTGATGATCTTGCGGAGCTTGGGCAAGAACTCCGGCAAGTACTCGGGGCGCACAATCAGGTCGTCGATAAACGGCGCGGTGTGCTTGTCTTTGACTTTTTTACGCAGCAAGTTAAAGGCGTGGCGGCGCATCAGCCAGAACTTCTCGCTCTTGGCCTCGGTTTCGTCGCGCTCCATCGCCATTTTGTACCGGCGGAAGTCGATGCGCAACTTGTCAATTTTGTCCTCGACATCTTGCACGCTTTCGCCCGTAAACTCGACCATCAGCACCATCTTGGGGATGCCGCGGAGCATAAGGAACGCATCAGGAATCAAACTGATCAACAGCTTGATAAGACCCCACACGCCCAGCGTCTTTACAAAGTAGGGCATTAACTTGATAGAAAGCCAGAGTGTCTTGTCGTCAAAACATTCGAAGCTGGAGGGCTTGTGCTCTAACCCCTTGTTAATAACCTCGCCCAGAACGCTCATGTCGCGCAGGAAACACACTAACAACCCAGAGTGGGTGGGGGCGGGCACCAAACGATATTTGATATCGGTTACTAAGCCGAGTGTGCCCTGACTACCGATGATGAGCTTAGTCAGGTCAAAGACGCCCGTGTCGCGATCCCAAACATCCCAGAGGTTGTAGCCCATGGAGTTTTTGCTAACCTGCGGTTTGGCGGCCTTGATTTTGTCGTAGTGCTTTTCGAGCAACTCAAACAACTCTTTATATAGGTTGCCCTCGTAGTCCTTTTGCGCCATCTTTTTGACGATTTCGGTGCGATTAAGGGGGCGCACGACGTACTCGTTGCCGTCACCAAACACCACCTTAAGCTCGTTGACAAACTCGGTGACCTTACCGTACTGCAGCGACTTTTCGCCGCCGGAGTTGTTGGCCACCATGCCGCCAATCGTACAGAGATCGCGCGAGGCAGGGTAGGCGGGCATAAACACGCCTTTTTTGCGGGTAGCCACGTCAAAGTCACGATAAAAGACGCCGGGCTGCGCGTGTGCCTCGGTAGTCGTAACGCCGATAATCTTGTTGAGGTGTTTGTTAAAGTCGACAATAATACTGTCGTTGACGGCACCACCGGACATATCGGTACCGGCCGAGCGTGCGGTCAGCGACAAGTCGGGCATACTCTTTTTGTTCTCGGCAACCAACTTGACGAGCGTTTGTATATCTTTACTGTCTTTGGGCATGACGACCATCTGCGGCTTGATCTCGAACAGCGAGGCATCGTGGCTATAAAACTCACGCGTCTCGTCGTCATCCTTAATCTCGCCGGCAAACTTTGCTGCCGTCAGCTTCTTTTTAAAATCATCCATACGATAAGCTTAACCAGTTAGGTCAGCAATAGCAAGCTCGGGCTACTTAGCGCGCTTTTTGGCAGGCTGCGGTTGGACGAACTTGATGTAACCGACCAGCATAACAGCAATCAATCCTGCGGCCGTAACCATAAAACCATATATCGGCTCGCCGCTAGCCGCGCCACGTGCAATACTATAAAGCAGCGCAAACAAACCTCCCGCCAGCAGACCGTCGGCAATCACACTTATCTTGGTGTGTAGCGTCAGACCCAGTACGATCAAGACAATAGCCGCGGCAAGCATAATCACTGCGACATTGCGGTCGTAGTCTTCTAGACGGTCACTGTACGTCATGCTTGCCGCCTCGTAATCCCGCTGGGCTTGCTCTTGCTGCACGACGTGGGCTTCATCGGTGACGTCGGCGGTTATAGGATAATCCGGCGCCGTAGGCTTGGGATAAAACGACGCAACACCCAACCCAACAAATGCCACAATTAATAATCCTAAGAAAAAGCTGTACAAACCCTTAAGCATCTCGGACTCCCTTACTGGTTACGAGTATAGCAAGTTTAGCCCGCTCTAAGACAGCCTAAAAGAGGACGTGCTTGACGACTTGGTCGTGATAGATGTGCTCGAGGTCGCCCCACACACCGTCATCAACAACAATAACGCCGCCCTGGACGTTCTGGGCGGCGGATGCGATTGCCTGAATGGATGTGTCTAGCTCCTCGAATTCGCTGACGGTGGCGACGTTGTTTGCGCTGCCTGTGCCTAGCGCCAAAACGGCGGCCATTGTCTCGGGACGCGCATGCTTAACGGCCAATATCTCCTTTAGCATTGCCTTTGCTTCTGAGAGTGCTACTTGTTTCATGCCCAACCTCACTACTTAGTTAATCTACTCATAGCATTACAGACATGGTGTAATATGCTAAACTGTTCACCATGGCGAACAACACGGGCAGCATTTTGCAGCAACTCAAGCTGTTAAATCTGGAGCGGGACGAAGCCCGTGTGTATCTCGAATTGCTTAAAGAGCCGGCAACGCACCTCAAACTCTCGCGTACCACCGGCATTAATCGCAGTAAAGTGTACAGAATTGTCGAGACACTAGAGAAACGCAGCTTAGTGAGCGTCCGGAGCGATGATCGAGGCACCTTTGTTATTGCATCGGATCCGGCAACGCTAGAGGTGCAGCTCGTCAACCTGGAAAACCAGCTCAAAGCACAGCGCATGGCGTTCCAAAGCCTTCTTCCCATGCTGCAAAAAGTCAAAAGCAAGGATAACAGCAGCTTTATCGTGCACACTTACGAGGGCGAGGAGGGGTTTAAGCAGATGCTTTGGCATGAGCTGAGGACGAAAGGTCGAATCCAAATATTCGGATGTGGGTCCTTAAACGAGTTAGTCTCAAGCAAACTCTGGATCGAACAGCACCGCAACCGCATAGCGGAGGCGGGCTACGAGACACAAGAGCTCATTAACCCCGGCGAAGACGACAAAACTTTTACAATCGAGCGAACACATTCACAACACTACCAATACAAAATCATACCCGAAGATATACTGTTGCTCGAAAATCAGATTGCCGTCTACAACGATACTGTCGCAACCTACCACTGGCGACATCAACAAAAGGTTGGGATCGAGATAGTTAATACCGACTACGCAACAATGTTCCGTCAGGTCTTTGAGCTCTACTGGAACACAGTATAAAACCTACACCAGCTCCAACAAACTTTCTCTCATCCTCTGTGCCGCAGCCCTAAAGACTTGCTCATCTCTTAAAAGCGATACCCGGATGTACTTGTCACCCGCAGATTTGTCGTGCCAAAAGAAGTGTCTGCCGGCGACCACAAATACGTCATTCTGCGCGAGGAGTTCTTGTATTTGATCGCCGGTATAGTGATTCGTGACCTTCAGCCACGCCAAGCCGGTCGGGGATTTATCGGCGAATTCTAGACATGTGCCGCTTATTGCCTCTGCTAAAGACTGCCTGTTGTTCTTAGGTAGCTCGTGTACTACCTGCAAGCCGTCTGCGATCGAGGTTTTGACAAATTCCGTAATAAGGCCAACGATAAACGGCGAATGATAGTAGATAAAATCGGTGTAGATATCGTAGACATCCTGTGCGATGCGTGGCGCAACAGCCAAGATCGAGACCTTCAGGCCTCGCGCCGGCCATGTCTTGCCGCTATCTTCGACAACTATAAAGTCAATCCCGCTCTGAATAAGCAGCTCGTACTCGTCAAATACGTCATCGAGAGGACGGTAAGGTCTGAATGACGAGTCGATAATCAGTAATTTGTCATTTTCCTTACAAAAGCGTACAAGTGCCCGAAAATTCTGCTCCGTGTAATAAATACCGGTTGGATTGTTGGGGGAGACTACGCATATCGCATCGCTTTGCAGTCCGGCCAAAAAATACTCGATTTTATCCGAAACCAACAGTTCCTCGGGCAACGGTTCGAGCGCGATGCCATGCCGCACAAACATATTAACAAGGTTGTCAAAACACGGATCGATAAGTGCTAAGCCCAAACCTTTGGTGCGAAGATAGTTGGCAATAACTTCGAGACTAAACGAGGCTGCCGGCAGCAGCATATAAGACACTTTTGCGGCGTCGAGCGTTTGTCGTGTAAGTGTGTAGTAAGCCTCGAGGTAGTCCGACTCAAACTTTGCCTGATTCTCTCGGTTGGCCGAAAGAAACTGCGCTGACATATTCTTTATAATGTTGAGTTCGCCCCCTACAAGACTTCGATGTGCATAGCCGTCGGTCAGATTGAAAGACTCTGACAAATACTGAATCTCAAGTTGTGTAATGTCTTTTTTGCCCATAGTTTGCCATTAATTTCAATCATCAGAGTTTACCGCGAACACATCCTTACATGCAATAGATTTTATATCACATGCGCAAAACTAGAGACTATGACAAACGATATGGTCTATGCAATAAGGCGAGCAAGACCTACATCAGACCAAAAACAGCAATGGGTGTCACTTTTTTGACACGCCGTTAATTGATACCCTGATAACGTTTATATAGAATAACGTGGCGATGGCAGATATATACGAACCAAACATTGTAGTGATCGGCGGCGGGACGGGGACATTCGGGCTGCTGAGCGGACTAAAGGATCGTACACCTCACCTAACAGCGCTGGTGAGCATGGCCGACGACGGCGGCTCGACAGGCATGCTGCGCGACGAATACGACGTACTGCCACCCGGCGACATACGCAAGGCGCTTATAGCGCTGGCGCGGACGCCGCAAATGCGCAACCTCTTTGACTATCGGTTTTCTGATGGCGGGCTAGCCGGACACTCTTTTGGCAATCTCTTTTTGAGCACGGTCGAGAAGATGAGCGACAATTTTGCGCACGCCGTGCAGCTGGCGGGAACATTACTCAACATTCAAGGCCAGGTGCTGCCGATAACCTTAGATAAGGTGACCCTGGCACTACATGATGGCGACCGTACCATTCGAGGCGAGGCAAAACTGAGCAGGGGAGTCACACTCCAAAACCCACGCCCTACAGTGCAGCTGGAACCGCAAGCGCACATCACGGCCGAGGCCAAAGCCGCGATCCTAGACGCCGACGCCGTCGTGATTGCGCCGGGCAGCCTATATAGCTCGCTGGCGGCAGCACTGGTAGTCGACGGCGTTGCCGACGCATTAGCCGCATCACGCGCCAAAAAGATTTTTGTCTGTAACCTAGTGAGCGAACACGGCCAAACCGACGGTTTTGATGTGCGTGACTATGCTGCCGAGATTGAGCGCTTTTTAGACAATAAAGTAAAACTGGATTACGTGCTGTACAACACCCACGAGCCCAACCCCGACTTACTCCAGCGCTACGAGTCCGAGGACCGCACCTGGGTGTCGTTTGACCGCGCCAAGCTCCAGCACACGCACTTTACGGCAGTTGGCGATAATTTCTTAAGCCCGACCAACGGCGGGTCGCGCACGCTCATCCGACACGACTCGGACAAAGTGGCCGACACACTACTGCAGATCGCGCGCAGCCGTGGTACAGTGAGACGCATGAACGTTACCAAAGCTATCATCCCTATGGCAGGTTACGGCACGCGCCGTCTGCCCATTACCAAAGCCATCGAAAAATGCATGCTGCCTGTGGGCAACCGCCCGGTCATCGACTACGTGGTCGAGGACTGCATCCGCGCCGGCATCACCGAATTTATTTTTGTCGTGGGCGAAGAGTTTGATCAGATTAAGCGATACTACGGCCAAAATCAGATTCTCGAAGAATATCTCGAGAGCAAGGGCAAACACAAAGAGCTAGAGGAAGTCCGCGCTCTCAACAAGCGCGCGCGCTTTCATTATGTCGTACAAGACCAGTATCAACCATACGGCACCACCGTACCGCTATGGCTTAGTCGACACCTCATCAAGCCGGGCGAAAGCTTTTTGTACGTCTCTGGCGACCAATTCTTTTGGCGCGAGGACGGCAGCTCCGAAATGGCCGATTTTTTGCAGCAAGCAGACGCGGCCGGCACACCAACTGCCATGCTCGGCAACGAAGTGCCCTGGGAAGACGTGCATCTATATGGTATTATCTCGACCAAACAAGACAACGGCGTAGAGATCCTGGACAAGGTGCTCGAAAAACCCAAGCGCGAGGAAGCAACGACCAACCTCAACAACTCGACTTGCTGGCTGCTTAACTCGGACATCTTGCCCTTTGTAAACGAAAACATGGAGCACAATAACTCGCCCGAGCACTTCTTTACCGACCCGGCCAACGCCTATGCTGCCGCAGGCAACAAGATGGCGGTTGTTCGTGCCAAGGGCCATTATATGGACTGTGGTACTACCAAAACCTGGCTGCGCGCCAACCAGCGCATCATCGACAACGAAGGCTAGCCCACAAATCACGAGATCTAGTGGCAAATCGGAACGTCACCTGTATAATGCCAAGCATGAGCAATAAAAAAACAAGGGTACTCGTGGTTGGCGGCGGCTTTGCCGGTGTAAAAGCAGCACTGGAGCTTGGCAAAAGCAAAGACGTCGAGCTAACACTACTGAGCGACCATACACACTTCCGGTACTATCCCGGACTTTACAAAGCTGCAACCGGCGGTCTACGAACCGGCGCACGCATACGCCTAGAGAACATCTTGCACGATACGCCGGGCAAGTTTATTCGTGGCAGAGCGGCCAAGCTTAATCGCGCCGAAAAGTACGTCCAAACCGAAGAGGGCGACAAAGTTTACTTTGACAAGCTCGTCCTGGGCTTAGGCAATGTGACCAACTATTTTGGCATCGAGGGCTTGCAAGAATATTCGTACAGCATCAAATCGTCCGAGCAGGCCGAGGAGTTTAAAGCACACCTTCATCAACAGCTACTGGACGATAAGCGACCAGACCTAAACTACTGTATTGTTGGCGGTGGACCCACCGGTATCGAACTAGCTGGCGCACTCCCGACGTACATCAAGCGCATCATGAAAAAGCACGGCATTAAGGACCGCAAGCTGCACATCAGCCTTATCGAGGCCGCACCGCGCCTATTGCCGCGCTCACCCAAGATCATCTCGCGCAAAGTAACCAAACGTTTGCGTAGCCTTGGCGTCAAAATATACCTCGGCACATCTGTGAAGGGTCAGGATCGGGACAGTCTGATGCTCGGCGACAAAACGCTGCGCAGTACCACAGTTGTCTGGACTGCAGGCGTCGCCAACAATCCATTCTTCAAAAACAACGATTTTAAGCTGACCGAGCGGGGCAAGGTAGAGGTCAATCAATACCTCGAGGCCGAACCGGGCATCTTTGTTCTAGGCGACAATGCCAACACCCTCTACAGCGGCATGGCGCAGACCGCACTGCACGATGGCGAATTTGTCGCAAGCAACATAGCACGCCAACTACGTGGCGAACAACCCGAAGAATACAAACCAAAAGCGCCAATCAGCGTTATCCCAGTAGGACCACGCTGGGCAAGCGTACAATGGGGCAAGGTTTTCCTCTTTGGCTGGGCCGGCTGGATGCTCCGTGGCATGGCCGACCTAGTCGGATTCCACGACCTGCAGTCTTGGCCTAAAGCGGGCGAACAATGGATTCAAAGCCTCGGCGAAGAAGAGCTTAACTGTCCGCACTGCGGTACAGCCCCGGCACAAAACGCACCCGCTAACCGCTAGCCAAGTGCCACAGGTTACAGTGTCTGCACACATACACGTGCAGTCTAGCCCCATGCTGATATTCGGCCACCGTTGCAGCCGCTTGCGCATCCTTGCGCGTGTCAAAAGCCAGTTTTTCGCTGCACGGCAGCGTTTGTTCATCTTCCATTGGTGTTAGTATAGCAATTCACAAGACGACTCACATGCATGGGAGCGTTACTGTACAATACTAAGCATGGCAAGTTACAAAGAGGCGTTAGCTACGCTCAACGCTGCGCAGCGACAGGCCGTCGAGACTATTGACGGGCCAGTTTTAGTTATTGCCGGGCCGGGCACCGGTAAAACACAGCTGCTCACCACGCGCATCGCGCATATCCTTGCCGTCACCGACACGCTGCCACAAAACATCCTCTGCCTTACCTTTACCGACAGCGCCGCGCAAACCATGCAAGAGCGCCTCAGCGGTATGATCGGCCAAGGCGCCTATGACGTAACTATCAGCACCTACCACGCGTTTGGTAGTGACATTATCCGCCGCTTTCCAGAGTACTTTAGCGACCAAGCGACGTTGCAACCTGCCGACGACCTAACGATCGACCGAATCTTCCGCCAGATCGTGGGTAATCTGCCGTACAGCAACCCGCTCAAATACTCTGACGCCTATCTGGGCGACGTCAAGACGCTCGTCTCTGACGCCAAGCGTGCACTATTGTCACCCGAGGACCTACAGCGTGCCGCCGCTCAAAATCTGCAATTCATCCAACGCGTTAATCCGATCGTCCGCGCCACACTGGCAGGTGTTGCTCGTATCGACAAAAAGTCGATACCGCTGTTTGCAAAACTGGCGTCAGAACTGCAGCCGATCGCATCCGAGAGCAGCCAGACCGATGCATCACGCCAAGACGAGAGCACAACTCGTAAAGCTGCTGTCCCGCTCGCCACGCTCTTTGTAGAATCCCTGCAAACCGCCGTTGCTAGCGCCGAAGAATCCGGCAAAACCACTACGCTCACCGCCTGGAAAAACGCCTGGCTCGCCAAAGACGAGAACGGCCAGTTTGTCGCCGACGGCCAACGCACCAACCAAAAAATCATTGCCGCCGCTCAGGTCTACCAAGCATACCTGCAAGAGTTAAAAGCCCGCGGACTCTTTGACTACGACGACATGATCTTGCGTGCTGTCAACGCACTCCAGACTAACCAAGACCTCAAGTTTACCCTACAAGAGCAGTACCAATACATATTGCTAGACGAGTTTCAGGACACTAATGAGGCACAGCTACGCATCGTCCAGCTGCTCACCGACAACCCCGTCAATGAAGGACGCCCCAATGTTTTGGCCGTGGGCGACGACGACCAGGCGATTTACGCTTTTCAGGGCGCCAACTACTCGCACATGTTGCAGTTCAATCACATGTACCGCGATGTGACGGCGATTCCGCTGACCGAAAACTACCGCTCACACGCCGATATCCTACACACCGCGCACAGTATTGGCGAGCAGATTGAAGAACGCTTACATCACCACTTTCCGGCGATAGAAAAAACACTGACCGCCGCCGGTAAAAATTTGCCCGCGCGCGCCACAATCCAAAGACGCGAGGCCAAAAGCGATGTCATGCAGTACGCGTGGGTAACGCGGCGCATCGCCAAGCTGATAGAGCAGGGGATGCAGCCAGAGGAAATCGCTGTGCTTGCGCCCAAACACCGCCAACTCGAACCGCTCGTTCCGTTCCTTACTCAAGAAAACATTCCCGTCAAATACGAAAAGCGCGACAATGTCCTAGACGACCCGGCCGTTAACCAACTGCTGCGCATGGCCGAGCTAACTCTCGCGCTCGCCCAAAACGACACCCCGCGTGCCAACGCCCTGTGGCCGCAAGTCCTCAGCTTTGGCTTTTGGGAGCTGCCCACCAGCACCATCTGGCAGCTGAGCTGGGAGACCTCGAACAACCCCGCAGGCTGGACGGACGAGCTACTAAAGGACGAGCACCTACGGTCGATCGCCCTGTTTTTTGTGCGCCTCAGTCAACTGTCCGGCGCCGAAAGCCTAGAGACCATGATGGACTATCTTATCGGCACTCATGCCCTTGATCTTAAAGAAACCGACCTTACAACCTACAAAAGCCCTTACTACGAGCATTATTTTAGCAACCTGAACGCGAGCCTTGCCCAAAACGATCAGCAAGATGCAAGCGACGAGACGCAGCAATCCAAGCTTAACGCCGACTTTTGGAACCTCCTCTCTAACCTGATCGTCCTGCGTTCTAAGCTGCGCGAGTATCGTAAGGACAGTGAGGAACGGCTCACACTTGGCGACTTTGTAGAGTTTGTCCGCGCCCACCGCGAGGCCGAGATCAAAATCCAAAGTACCAACCCCTACGCCAGCGGCACCAACGCCGCCCAGCTGATGACCGCGTACAAATCCAAGGGCATGGAGTTTGAGGCTGTTTTTATCCTGGACGCCAACGACGAGGCCTGGGGTGGCAAAGCCCGCAACATCGGCGCGCGCATTACGCTGCCGCCTAACCTCCAGTACATCCGCTACGCCGGAACAACCGAGGACGAGCGCTTACGCCTGTTCTACGTGGCCATTACGCGCGCCAAACAACATCTGTATCTGGTCAACTACACGCAAAACTACGCCGGCAAAAACATGACGCGCCTCAAATACCTAAACGAAACACCAAGCGAAGCAGGGGAGATCGTCAGCCCGTATCTGCCGGAGGGCAGTCAGATCATCCTCCCAGCCGAGGACGGCGTACCCGAGCCCACCACCGAGCTAGCCGCATACTGGCAACAACGCCACGAGGCAGCACTGACAAACCCCAGCATGCAGGCCTTATTGCGCGAGCGTCTTAAGACTTTTCAGCTTAGCGCCACGCACATCAGCGACTTTGTCGACTTTGTGCACTGCGGCCCGCAATCGTTCTTTATGCTACGTATTTTGCGGTTTCCGCAAGCGCCGCGCGCCGAGCTGCAATACGGCAACGCCATGCACGAAACACTCGAATGGATCCACATTCAAGCCAAAAAAACCGGCAGCACACCAAGCAACAGCGCGACTCACAAGGCGCTGGCCGAGCGATTGAGCGCCAAGCGCCTGCCCGAGCACGACTACAGCCTATACCTAGAGCGCGGCACAGAGGCGCTCAACGCCTACTTACAGCAACGCATGCAAACCGTCGCCCCCGATAACATCGTCGAGCACAACTTTAGGCACGAGGGCGTCTTTATCGGCGACGCGCACCTGGGCGGCAAGATCGATAAGCTCATCATCAATAAACAGACCAAAGAGATCGTTATCGTCGACTACAAAACCGGACGCTCGCACAACAAATGGTCACGAGAATATAATCTGCACAAAAACCGCCAACAGCTGTACTTTTACAAGGCGCTCGTCGAGGGGTCGCACACCTTTGTCGGCTACACCGTAACCGGCGCATACCTGGAGTTTGTCGAGCCGGACGAGAACGGCCGCATCCAAGAACTACATCTTAGCTTTAACGAAGACGAATACCGGCACGTCCGCGCACTCGCCCAAGCCGTATGGCGGCGCATCATGACGCTCGACCTGCCGGACACGACCGGCTACACGCAAGACCTCAGAGGTGTCGAGGAATTTGAAGCAGACCTAACCCAAGAGTAAGGACGCCGGCCCCACTCAAAAGCACGTTAGTTCTCATGCCAACGCAAGTCATCAAGGTAAGCCACTATATTCGCTCCGCCCACAACGATAACCTGCAAGCTCGCCTTCGCTACGTTACCAGAACGGGGCAGGTAATCGAAGGTAAACTCGCCCGCCCCAATAGCGTTTATACCGGACAGATACTGTCCACTTATCCAGTTACCCGCGGCGTCATACTCGTCGACATAAAAGCCGACTTCGCCGCTCGCGATCTGCCGCATGTCCAAATAACCCGACAAGCTGTAGCCGTTACCAGGGTGGACAGCAACACGAGGCGAAAACAAATGAGTATTCTGCCCAGAAGAAACCAACTTAACCGCGTTCTGCGGGTTAGCAGGGGACCCTCGACCCCCGCCATCGGCAGTGATGAGCGTAGGACTATCGGTGGACCAGCCGTCGTCAATACCTTTGTCAAAACTACTGTTAGGCAGCAAATTTTGGGGTGTCGGCGGAGGCGTGTCTACATTATCTAAAGGGTACCACCGAAAAGTATCTACGTACGCCCGGATACCCGAACCCGGCGTCACATACACCTGCAACTTTGCCTTGGTAACCTGCGGCGAACTGGGCATATATGTAAAAGCTGCATCTGTTACAGTTGGCGACGTTTTAGCGCCCTTCCATTGACCGCTAATCCAATTACCAGCAGCATTGTACTCATCAATGTAATATCCTAGTTCGCCTCCCGTGCGGGAGACGAGATTGAGATAACTTTGCATCATGTACGTCTTGTTGCTCTGGACATTTACGGTGGGCGTAAACAAGTGAGCGTTGCCGGTAGGACGTGCGGTTAGCAATGCAGAATGCTGCGACTCTGGGTAGCTGCCGTGATTTCCACTATCTGCGGTCACACTGCCGGGCGTGTCTGTCGACCAACCATCCGCCATGCCGCCGCTTAGATTGCCATTGGGCAGCATGTTTGTATTGCTGGCAACCAGCCCGTCCTTCATGTTTAGGACTTTTAGCATGCCGGCATTTTGTTTGGATTTAGCATAAGCCGCGATAGTGTTAAGGTTAGCCGTAGAGTACTGATAATCGTAAAGGTTAGAGCTAGGCGAGACTTCGATGCCGTGGAAGGTCAGCACCAGCCACTCTTTATTGGCAACAGCCTGGTCGATGCGCGACAGCACGCTAGAAACCGACACCCCGGCTTGCACCTGCATATTGCTAATGACGTAATTGTTGTAGGGCCAGACATTCGTGCTCGTGTCCCAAAAGCCGCGATGGGATGCGTACGATTTGGCAATCTCGGCCAGCACGCGGTTGTCGTAGTCGCCATAGGGCGTGGCAAAACTAATAGGGTTAATGCCGTGATCAACCATTATTTGTTTGCCCCCGGACACTTCGCGCGCTAGCTGCTCGTCCGTCAAGCCGTCGGTTGATAGCTGCGGATGACTGGCGGCATGACCGCCAATTTCCCAACCATACGTGTCGCGCAGCTGCGTGACTTGCTCCCAGTTCATGTACGCCACGTCTGGGTCGGCAGCGCACGAATTGGGGACAGCAGACATGCCCACGCAAGTCGTCGCGACATAGGCGGTGCCTGCCAGGCCATGCGCGGCAAGAGTCGGCGCGGCTTGAGTAAATGCATTAAGCAACCCGTCGTCAAAGGTAAACGAAAGTTTAGCAGCGGGTTCGATATTATACGGCGCAACTGCGGCCGATACCGATAGAGGCAGCGCAAGCACTGCGGCCATCAACAACAAATACATCACGGCAACCGCTTTTTTGTACGGTATCAAAATTTCTTGCATTGTTATCCCTTAATTATTGCGCCTAATGTCCGTAGTAACACGCTTACGCTAATTAGTACCACACGCAAAAGTCGGCAAAAGTATGAATTTTAACATCCCACGCAAAGTGCATATGTTAATTTTGGCCAGAAGACACGTAAAACATAGGACAAACCAGACTGCATGGAAGACAAAGTGAGCAAGCTACTATTTGTACTGGCAATCGTAAGCCTGGCGAGCTGGAGCATTGTTGGCATAACCGCCATTTTGCGCACAGTCGCACGACTATGGTATCAACGGCCAGCGCGGCCACAACTCCGTCCGCAAACCGAAAAAGCAACCGAATAGCCCACCATGGACGACATCTTATTCTGGATCTTTGCTTCGGTCAGCACACTGTACGTACTGCATCTCGGATTCTACCTTGTCGGCGCTAATCTGTACGATATCTGGCAGTACCAACGTCAGCACCACTACCGCAACGTTGTCACGCAGCAAGCGCTGGATCTACCGCTCGTCACCGTGCTAATTCCGGCTCATAACGAAGAAAAAGTAGTTGAACGCTGCCTGGAATCAGTTCGTGGCAGTACGTACAAACACATACAAATCATCGCGGTTGACGATGCGTCTACTGACAAGACACTGAGCATTCTAAGGCGCTATAAGCGGGAGCACACCGATCTCGATATGACAGTCACAAGGACGCCGCATAACGTAGGCAAGGGCGGGGCGCTTAATCATGCCCTAAGACGCCACGCCAGAGGAGACCTGGTAATGGCGATCGACGCCGATTCAATGATTTCGCCGCGCGCGATCGAGCGCGCCATAGCGTACTTTGCCAATCCAGACGTCGTTGGTGTAGCAGCCAATGTCAGCGTCATGCCCGACCGCAGCATCTTGGGCACGCTACAAAAATTCGAACACATGATCGGCTACCGCGCAAAAAAAGTCTACTCGCTGACCAATTGCGAGTTTGTCATCGGCGGCGTAGCCTCTACCTACCGCATGGATGTGCTGCGCGAGGTTGGGTTTTACGACACCGATACCGTCACAGAGGATATTGGCTTAAGTATAAAAATAATTAGCAGCGGAAACATACAGCGCCGCATCATATACGCCGCGGATGTTATTGCTATGACCGAGGGTGTCCGAACCTACAAAGCACTCTTTCGGCAGCGCTACCGGTGGAAGTACGGCAGCTTCCAAAATCTCATCAAGTACCGCCGCCTAATCGGCAGCCTGCGGCCGGAGTTTTCCCGCACCCTCACCATATACCGACTTCCGATCGCCTTAGCCAGCGAGCTGATACTATTTTTGACCCCGCTGCTGTGGGCGTACATTGCGTACATCAGCATTGTAACCAAAAACCCGTTCCTGATTCTTGGGGCATATTGCACCACTACGCTGTACCTAATGGTGACACTATGGTTTGATGAACACACCCCGTACCGCAAGCGCATGTCGCTCAGCATAGACGTCTTGCACGCATACCTGATCTTTTATGTGATGGACATCATCCAATTTGTTGGTATCAGCCGGTGTATCTACAAAGCGAAAGACCTCATCACCCAAAAGAACATAGGCAGCACCTGGAACTCGCCAGCGCGCACAGGCGACAAGATCGAAATTCCGATCGACTAAACCCTCCACAAGAAAAAACCGCAGGTTACGAATAGCCTGCGGTTTATCAAGAAGGAAGTTGCTATTTCTTCTTTTTGCCGTTGTCGCTCTTAGCCACAACTGATTCCTCGACAACCTCTGCCTCGGCAGCACGTGCTTCTGCGGCCAATGTGCCGGCAGGCGCAAACAACAGCGCGTACAAGTTAAAGCCGATGACCGCACCCAAAACTGGGCCAAGAATGTATGTGCCCCATACCCATGTGTGCGCACCAAGTGCAACGGCTGGGTTAAGCAAGCCGGCAGAGCCGACAGATGCGACAAGAATACCGACTACGTACGCAGAGCCGACGATAAAGGCCGACTTACCAAGCTCGAACTTGCGGTACACAACAGCCGCCCAACCAAGGCTGAATACAAAGGCACCGAGCGCCTCGGCAACCAGCACGCGCGAGTTGTACTCGCCAACGTTCTGCAAAGAGCTGTTAACCAAGTAGGTGTAAAGCAAGTACGCAGAACCGGCACCCAACAACTGAGCAGCCACGTACACAAGCGCCTTAAGCGCCTTGATACGGCGGGCAGTCCACAGACCAATGGTGATAGCTGGGTTAAAGTGCGCACCGGATACCGATGCAAACATGATCATACCGGCAGCAATCGTCAAACCGGCAGCCAAGCTTACAAAGTAAGAGATACCGACATTCGATCGGCTAACCGCAAGGATGACAGCCGTCAGTATTGCCGTGCCCAAAAATTCTGCCAGCACCATGGCAATTTTTCTACGTTCCAATAACATACGTCCTCCACAATTTATTAGTTACCTTTAGCGTAAAACAAATTTCTTGGGTTGTAAAGTTTCGACTTCGGTAAGCTCGCAGCGCGTACGCAACCTTACGACGATCTGTACGCTATCTCGTGATGATTGGACCTATGCGAGCCAAAAAAGACCTTGATGTACAGGCGCATGACGCTGACGCCCATGATCAAGTAGGCCACAACAAAGAGGGCGATCTGTACGGCATGACCGGTAGCGATACCGCTCAAAAGTATGTCTTGCGCGAGGAACGAAGGGCTAATCGGGAACGCCATAAACAACAGGCATACTACAAAGAACAGGTGGCCGACCTTTCTAAACGGATGTATGACCCCGTTATAATCCCGTAGCGTTAGCGATTCGCCGCCTCGTACGCGCACATACCACAAACACAGATGCCCCAGCGCAAACGCCAGCACAACGCCTGCGCCGTACATAGCGACATGCTTCCACGAGCCTCCAGAGGCCAAACCCAAGAATAACGCCCCAAACAGATGCCCAAGCATTATAAGATTCCAGCACAGCGTAGCAGAAGCCTTTGTGGTAAACGCACGGGCGTACAGCAAAAGAGCTACAACCCCTGCCACGGTAGAGACAGCCAGCGCCGCGCTATCAGAAAGCGACATAAAGGACGCAACCCCGGCAGCAGCCAAAAACAAAGCCAAAACCACCGCCTGAAAGCGCTTTTTGTCCAAAAACGCCACCAAGCGTCCTGCAGATTTAAACGGCGCCCATAAGTAATGACTCATGAACGTATTCATGTTCCATTCCTTAATACCCAAAACATACGCCGTGGCACGAAGTTTGCCCAGCAGCGTATTTTTGATTTTGTGAGCCGGAGGCACAAAGTAAAAGAACTGATCGTGCACCAAATAGCTCACCGCCGACGGAGAAATAAGCAGCTGATACGTCCTAAGCGCAGCGTTACTTACAAAATGAACCAGAACCAACCAATGGAGTCCAGCCGCCAGCTCAATAAACATAATGCCGATTTGCGTCACCGAAGCGTACGCAATCTGCGTCTTGATAGACGATTGCGTGCGGGCAATCGTCGTGGCAACAAGGGCGGTTGCAAGCCCCACGGCCGCAACAGCAATCCGTACTCCTACACTTCCTTCCCAGAGCGGATACGTCCGCAGTAGCAAAAACAATCCCATATGCACCGAGAGCGCGCCGTAAAAGATAGCAGTAGATGTTGTCGGTCCCTCCATCGCACGCGGCAACCAGTACGAAAAGGGGAACTGCGCGGACTTAATCAGCGCAACAATTAGCAAAAAGACTCCGAGCAAGGCCAGCCTGTCGCCGTGCTCCGCAACCACGGTAGCGTACTCCGAGAAGTTTACGCTCCTCTCAAAAATATGGTGCGCATACCAGATCGAAACCAGCAAAAAGGCATCCGCAATGCGGTACACCGAAAAAACCTTTAGCGCGTTTCGGGCCGGCAAAAACCTATCCCGGTAAAAGGCAATCAGCAAAACCGAGCTTATCCCTATAAACTCCCAGCCGATCAATAGGACCTCAAAATTACCGGCAAGAATAATCAGTGTCAACCCAATAAAGAACAGGAGGATCGTATGATAAAAACGCTTAAACCCTGGTTCGCGGTGCATATAAAACTTACTAAAGACAAAAACAAGAATCGTCATAAGTGCGGCCGTACCCATAAAGACCGCGCCAAGGGTATCAAAGTAAAAATTAAGAGAAAAAGCGTAGTGATCGCTCGCATACAAAGCACCCAGCTCCAAAGAAACAGGGTCGGCACCTGCGCTGAGCCACTGGTACCCGAACACAAAAAGCGTTGCAACTTCTAGCGAAATCGCTGTAGCAGCAGCCGCAAAAATTGCGCGCTCCCACCTCTTAGACATCAGTATACAGCTTAACCAGCCGATAGTTGGGATAGCTAGCAGGGCGGCAAAAAGTTGCGTCATCATATGTTTGTTACCGTTTAATTATATGCACCGGCAAGTTTTCTTGCGTGGCGTCCAAAATATGGTTCGTTTTCATCTTTTGGCTTGTCTCGAACAGGCGCGGCAGATCATCAACCGTAGGCAATTCTTTGGTCAGCGGCATGTACGGAGTAAAAACCCCGTCCTTAAAGGAGTAAAGCCTCTTTTTTGCCGGATCAAAGACTACAAGATGAATCCACTCTTTGGCGAACCATTCGTACAGATCCGGATTTGACTGAATGACTTTTTTGACCACCGGAGGCTCGTGCTCGACAATCATTAAAAGCCGTACCGGGTCGTGCACTTCGATCATTTGCAGCGGCAGCCCCACGCGAAGGTCGCCGTCGCTACTGTTAGCAACACCCACGAGCCCCATCACGTTATGCGGCAACTTGGTGCCTGCGCCCAGCTTGTAGTTATCCATCCGCGAAAAGTAATATTCCAGATTGATTCCGCCGCACACGATGCCAAGCGGTGCAAGTACACTGGCGAGATATACGCCTTCTGGGTCGGTCGTGTAATCGTACGAATTTAAGAACGCCCTGCGGTCGAGGAACAAGTCCTTGGTAAGACTTCTTCTGCCAACGATACACAACGCGTTAGTACCATGACCAAGTTCGGGTCGAGGTTCGTAATAGGCGACCGAGCGCCTTTTGATGCTTTTTCTGATTTTACCAATGTGCTGCTTGGTACCGATAGACTTAAACCTGCGCGATCGTTCTTTGGCGTTCAGGTCAAGCGCGCGCTCAAATAACTGCTTGTTTTTGTCGTGTGCGACTGCGTTTTGTTCGGTCAAAACCTTCTCGTCATAAAACGCGATTTCGTCAGATGCGGTGTCGTGCATGCCACCGACAAACTGTGTAGTGCTCGGGATTACCAGACCTCGTTTGCCGAGCAAATCCCGCACCGGCTGGTAGTTTGCCATGTGTGCAAACACACGGGCGTTCACTAGGCCCGGTCTTCCGCTGCACGCACCGCAGTCGTGTGCACCGTGATGAGGGTTGTTGGCACTACTCGACCCGTGGCCGATAACGTACACGATTGGCGCAAAATCCTTGACTAGGCCGATGCAGCGCAGTAACTTTTCGACGCGTTCTGCCATTTCTTCTACGGTAAATCCTATCTGCAAGCCCTTTTCTTTGTCATGTTCGCCAGTGTGCAGGATGGTCAGCTCGGCGTTCGAGTCCATGTGCGCAAATGCATCGGCAATTGCAGGCCCCATCGTTGGCTTTACCAGATTGGTTATCAGCCTCCCGAGTGCCGGTATGGCAAGCAGGTACGACAAAAAGAACCCTCGTACCAACCTGTGAGAGTGCTTGGCAAACATAATCTCTTTGGCATGCACCTGCGGGTCGTCGGCAGGGGATTCTTTGATGAGATAACGCGGCGTTACGGGCGCTGGACATAACTTGTCGTAAAACTTGGCATGAGCCGGATGAAAGTAAAACTCCACCCCAAAGAACCCGGGCGCGCCAAAGGTCTCGCACCGCTCGTCCAATCCCTCTACGTGTGTTCGTAGGGAATATTCCCGCTCGTCGATACAAAAAATAGACTGGAAGGTTTTTTCGGCGCTCTTTTCGTCTTTTTGCGGCTTATCAGCGGGCGAGGCAAGTAATAGCCCGGCCAGCACCGTGTCGTAATAACTCCACTCGAACGCATCTTGCCAAATGGCAATAACTTCTTGCAGCTCGGTAGGCGGCTCGTCGGCAAACAAGTCTACGGGCGGCTGCTCGATAACAGTTCCGAGCGGCTTCCAATTCTTGCCAAATGCGTCTGTCAGCGCGTCAATCTCGAGCAGCAGCTCTAACATTACCATGTCTTTGAGCGCAATCTTTTTGGGATACATCATGAGCTCCGGCTTACTGCCAAGCGTTCCCATCATCCCGGACCATCCCCGATGTCCAAACTGCTGATCGTACACATACTGCTCGTAGTACGCCTGTTTATCTTTGCCGACCAACGTGCCCAGCAGATCGGCCATCGTGCATGACTTGTCGTGTAAAAGATCGCGCGCCCGCTTAGTCTTAAAAAAGCTGGCGAGGCTGCGGCGCTCGAGCTCTCGTACCGCGGTCAGCAACCCCTTGTCCTCAAACGGAAAAGGCGAGATCGCCACGCCTTGGTCGATATAACTACTAACAATACGGAACAAAAGCGGCTGCACTGCATTGTCCAAATCGATGGGGTAGAGCCGCTTCCATTCGGCTCTAAGCTGGCCGACGCGAGATTGATATGTCCAGCTGTACATTTGATGTAGCACCTTAAATCGCCACTCATCCAATGCCGCATCGCCTTTTTTATCCCTGATGATTTTATCCAGTATAGAGGGGTTTATTCGCTTAATCCGGTACAGGTCCCTATACTCGGCCAGCGAAAAGGTGGTCTGAAATCCAAAAATTGCCGACGCTTTAAAAATCGCGTCGTAAAACTTTAAATCCTGAAACGCATGCAAAGAGTTGTGGTGCACAAAATCCTTGAGCGGCCCTTGGGTAGGCAAATAATGCTCTAGAGCGTGCAGCAAATGCTGCTCGTTAAACTGTTGGTGGGATTGTTGTGACATAGCTGTATTGCGGGTCCAATGGTGTGCAACGTGCATTTTTGTTCAGTTCATGCCTGGAAGTAGAAAGTTCTACCGATCATGACCTAGGAACACTCGCCGAGGGCTGGCGATTTGCCATGTTTTGGAGGTAGAAGCGCCTGCATTTGAGGTGTCTATGACCAAAGCCAGCAAAGCCATGCTTCTGGTACTGTTCGTGCCTATCATACTCCCGGACGGGCAGATAGTAAAGATTATCAGAGAACCGCAACAAAAAGTGCCGCTCTGTATGCGTGCGGCACTTTTATAGAATTGACTTGGTCGCGATACAGTCGCCTAACGACGCTGGTGGCGACGCTTGAGCCCGGCCACCTGCAGGCGAACCGCTTGGCGGTCTACCATTGCTTGGGCGCGGTCTAGCTCGACTTGGCTCTTGGCCTCTTTGCGCATGCGCAAGGCTTCTTCGTGCGCCTTTTTGGCCTCGGCTTCGTTGACTTCGTCGCCATGCGTGGCTTCATCTACCAAAACACGCGCACCCTCGGCATACACCTCTAGCACGCCGCCGTACGTAGCGTAATGCTCGAGCTGGCTGTCGGAATCGCCCTTTTCGCGGCGAATCGTAATGATGCCGGGCACCACAACGGCCACCAACGGCTCGTGCGAGGGCAGAACAGTGATCTGACCAGTAGACGTCGGCAGCACCGCCGAATACGCCTGAGCACTGTACTTTACGCCGTCAAGCGATACCAGTTCAAACTTCATCGATTACTTGACCTCGCTGATGTCGCCCTTCATGTAGAAGGCGCTTTCTGGCTTGTCGTCGTGCTTACCCTCGAGGATTTCCTTAAAGCTCTTGACGGTGTCCTTAAGGCTAACGTATTTACCAGGGTTACCGGTAAACTTCTCGGCCACGTAGAACGGCTGGCTCAGGAAGCGCTGAATGCGGCGAGCGCGAGCAACGGTCTTTTTGTCTTCTTCGGACAATTCTTCCATACCAAGGATAGCGATGATATCCTGCAGATCCTTGTAGCGCTGCAAAATACGCTGTACTTCGCGGGCTACCTGGTAGTGCTCTTCGCCAACGATTTGTGGGTCGAGGATGGTCGAACTAGAGTCCAGCGGGTCAACCGCAGGGTAAATACCGATGTCAGTCAACGCACGATTCAACGAAATGGTCGAGTCAAGGTGAGCAAAAGTGGTAGCCGGAGCCGGGTCGGTAAGGTCGTCGGCTGGCACGTAGACGGCCTGGATAGAGGTGATCGAACCGTTCTTGGTCGAGGTAATACGCTCTTGCAGGGCGCCCATTTCTTGCTGCAAGTTAGGCTGGTAGCCCACGGCAGACGGCAGACGGCCGAGCAGGGCAGATACCTCGGAACCGGCCTGCGTAAAGCGGAAGATGTTGTCTACAAAGAACAGCACGTCTTTACCTTGGTCGCGGAAGTTCTCGGCCATGGTCAGGCCGCTTAGCGCAACGCGCAGACGGGCACCTGGTGGCTCGTTCATCTGACCAAAGATCATCGCGGTATTTGGCAGCACTTCGGCTTCCTTCATTTCCTCGTACAGGTCGTTACCTTCGCGGGTACGCTCACCAACACCTGCAAACACCGAGTAACCGCTGTGGAACTTGGCGATGTTGTTAATGAACTCCTGAATAAGCACGGTCTTGCCCACACCGGCACCACCGAACAAACCAACCTTACCACCCTTTACGATAGGGGCGATGAGGTCGATAACCTTAATGCCGGTTTCCAAGACTTCGATAGAGCCGGCCTGGTCCTCGAGGCTTGGGGCCTCGCGGTGAATTGGGGCGGTTGTATCAAACTTATTCTCTTTTTTGCCGTCGATAGGCTCGCCCACGACGTTAAACATGCGGCCCAGAGTAGCGTTGCCAACCGGTACGCTAATTGGTGCGCCGGTAGCCTGCACGTCGTCGCCGCGCTTTAGGCCATCGGTCGCCGACAGGGCAATCGTGCGAACGGTAGTTTCGCTGAGGTGCTGTGCGACCTCGAGCACGAGACTGCCGCCGTTAAGGTTAGCCTTGAGTGCGTCATTAATTGCGGGCATTTGACCTTGAGCAAACTCAACGTCAACTACCACACCGACAACCTGCACGACGCGGCCGGTGCTGGTTGCGGTTCCTTTAGTTGCTGTTGCCATTATTGTTCTCCTTGTATTGTGTATGGTGCCAGTAGTGTCTCTCCCAAAGTGCGCAGCGTTACGGCACCTGGCGGAACCGCCCTCGCCAACTCCAGCTCTTCGCCGGAAGCTGCAACTGACGCAAGCTCTCCATTATGAAGCTTCTTGGCGCTAGCGCCAGGCTGAAAGACAACATTCATGCTGATTTCCATTACTTTATCGCCTCCGCGCCGCCAGAAATTTCGGCGAGTTCCTGGGTAATTGCTGCTTGGCGGGCGTTGTTAAACTCGAGTGTTAGATCCTCGGCCAGGTCGTTGGCGTTATCGGTTGCTGTCTTCATGGCAAGCATGCGCATGGAGTGTTCGCTTGCAAACGCCTCTAGCAGCGCTTGATAAATCTGAGCATCTAGCAAACGGAGCGTCACTGCGTCGAGCAGTACCTCTGCCGAAGGTTCTACCTTAAGGCTGCCGTTGGCGTGAGCGGGCTTTTCGGCGGACTCCAAAGCGTCCATACCGGCGGGCAGTAGACGTCGAACCTGAACCTGTTGTGTCACGGTCGAAATAAACTTGGTGTACACAATGTCTACAGCGTCAACCTCGCCATCCGCAAATGCGCTGACAGCGGTGTTAAGAATTGGTCGCAGATCGTCGGCATCCGGCTTGTCGGGCAAATCCTGATACACGCCCTGCACGTTGAGGTCGCTAATGCGGCCAGCTGCGTTGGCAACTTGGCGGCCGATGGCGATCACCGATGTTGCGACGCCGTTGTCGCGGCCCTCGCGCACTTCGCTGATCATGCGGCGGATAACATTGGAGTTATACGCGCCAGCCAACGTACGGTCGCTTGCCAATACGATCAGCAGACGCCTGCGCACCGGGCGAGCCGCAAACAACCGGGCGGCTTCGTCCCGCTCAGCAGCCAAGGGCTTGAGCCGAGCCAGAATCGAACGAGCCATGTCGGCGTACGCGCGCGGACCGGCCGCAGCCTCTTGGGCGCGGCGCAGCTTGCTGGCGGCAACCAGCTGCATAGCCTTGGTGATCTGCTTGGTGTTCTTTACCGAGCCGATGCGCCGTTTAATTTGTTGCCTCGAAGCCATATCTCGCTACTCCTTCTTGGCGCTTGCGGCCGCTGCGTATGACTTAGCGACTTTTTTGGCTACTTCCAGAACGGTCTTTTCGATATCTTCGGTTGGCTTGTCGCCCTTGTTGAGTACGTCGATAACGTCTTTCTTGTGCTTGTCCTCGAGCATGGCAATCAGTTCGGCCTGAGCCTCTTTGATCTTGTCGGTCGGAACGGTGTCAAAGGCACCCTTGGTCGCAGCCATCAGGCTGACTACTTGCTCGGCGATGCTGAGCGGGGTGTACTGCTTTTGCTTGAGCAGCTCGGTTAGGCGCTGACCGCGCTCGATGCTCTGCTTGGTCTCTTCGTCGAGGTCGCTGCTAAACTGCGCAAACGATGCCAGCTCGCGGAACTGCGCCAGCGACAACTTAAGACCGCCGGATACGCTCTTGATCGCCTTAGTCTGGGCAGCACCACCAACACGGGATACCGACAAACCAACAGAGATAGCAGGGCGGATACCCTGATAGAACAAGTTGGTCTCGAGGAAGATCTGACCGTCGGTAATAGAAATCACGTTGGTCGGAATGTAAGCCGAGATGTCACCGGCCTGGGTTTCGATGATCGGCAAAGCGGTCAACGAACCAGCGCCGAGCTCGTCGTTAAGTTTGGCGGCACGCTCGAGCAAACGAGAGTGCAAGTAGAACACATCACCAGGGTAAGCTTCGCGGCCGGGTGGGCGGCGGAGCAATAGCGACATCTGTCGGTAGGCAACCGCGTGCTTAGACAGGTCATCGTAGATAATCAAAGCGTGCTTACCGTTGTCGCGGAAGTACTCACCCATAGCACAACCGGCGTAAGGCGCCAGGTAGAGCAGGGGAGCCGGGTCAGCAGGGCTGGTAGCCACGATGATGGTCTGATCCATCACACCTTCGCGCTTGAGGCGCTCGACGAGAGCTGCAACCTTGGACGACTTTTGACCAACGGCGACGTAGATGTTGACCACGCCGGTCTTTTGCTTGGCCTGGTTGATCATGGTGTCGACAGCGATTGCAGTCTTACCGGTTTGGCGGTCACCGATGATCAACTCGCGCTGACCGCGGCCGATTGGCACGAGGGCGTCAATCGCCATAAGACCGGTCATCAACGGTTCGTGCACGCTCTTACGAGCCATAACGCCAGGGGCGGAGCGCTCGATAGGGTTGCGCTCTTTGGCCTTGATGGGGCCCTTGCCGTCAAGCGGGCGGCCCAATGGGTCGACCACGCGGCCAACCATTTCGGGGCCAACAGGTACGTCAAGCACCTTACCGGTCAGGTTAACTTTGGCGCCGGCCATAACCTCGGCGTCGTTGCCGAGTACTACGGCACCAATTTCGTCTTCGAGCAAGTTAAGCACGAAGGCGGTTACGGTGTCGCCGGTGCGGGTTTCGATTTCGATAACTTCGTTGTATCCAGCGCTGCGCAGGCCATAGATCCAAGCCACACCGTCACCTACACGGGTAACGACGCCAGCTTCTTCTAGGCCCTTGGTACTCCGGAGCGATTGAATGGCATCGCGGAGTTCGGCTGAGAGTTCTTGGACTTTGAGATCACTCATCGTGTTCTTTGTTTCTCCTTAGCCTTGGGGCTATTATGCAATATTCGTTAGCTGTCGTAGCTGACTGTGGACGCTTGTATCCAGCTGTTGGCCAGGCGTACGGGCGATAAAACCGCCGATTAGCTGCGGCTCGACACTCTCGGCAAACTGCACTTCGCGCGCGCCGGTGGCCTTTTGCATGTACGCAGTTAATTCTTTGCGTACAACATCGGTCAGCGGGCGGGCGCTTGTGACGTCTACCAGCAGCGTGCCATTTTGTTCGAGCAGCTCGTGAGCAATGTCATTCATGACAAGTTCGGCCTCGGCAGCCCGGTTGGAATCAACCAAATAGGCGGCCAGGGCGCGTACCCAGTGATCGCGGCGCGCAGGCTCGGCGATGAGCTTGCTAGCCACGGTGCGCGCTAATACTCGCCTAGAAATCTGACTGCTCACGCGCGCTCCTGCTCTAGAGCTTTCGCGATACGAGCGGCATCCTTACTGTCGTCAAGCTTCTCGCCAACCACTTTTTCGGTAGCGGCGGCAATCAGCGATACCGCCTCTTGCTTGAGAGCCTTTCGGGCCTTCAGTACGTCGGCGTCAAGCTGCGTGCGGGCATCCTTGACAATCTGCTCGGCACGAACCTTGGCTTTGTCTTCTGCCTCTTTGACGCTGTTAGCAGCCTCGTGTTGGGCGGCAGCGATGATCTCGCTTGCCTCGGTGCGAGCCTGGGCTAGCAGCTTGTTGATCTCTTTTTGGCTTTGCTCGGCCTTAGCCTCGGCTTCGGTCGCGGCAGCCACGCTTGCAGCGATGGTTTGCTCGCGCTTGTCGATAGCGCGGACGAGCGGCGGGTACACAAATTTATTAAGTACCCACAACAAGACCATAAAGGCCAACACTTGCAGAAGAAGCATGCGCCAATCAATACCGAGCGCACCAAGCAAACCGTCACTGGCGGCTGCTTCGGTAGCACCAAAATTCTGTATTAATTGCATCATGTGTGTTGTCGGCTAACTTTCCTTAAATGAACTTAGCGATAATGGCAACGATGATACCGATGATAGCCAAGGCGTCGATGAACGAGATGCCCAAGATCATCAGTGTGCGGTAGTCACCAACTTTTTCTGGGTTGCGGCCAGCAGCGTTCAGCGCAGCGTTACCAACAAGACCAGCACCAAGTGCGGCAAACGCAGCAGGAATGGCGTACGTAAGGCCAAATGCGAGTTGTTCCATAGTTTATATTCTCCTTGTTATTACTTATGTAATTTCGTTAGTAATTATTTATCACTTCCGGCCGCGGCAGGTGCTACTGCGTGCCCGTCGGAACCAGAGTGACTTTCTTGATGCTCACCGTGTGAGTCCTCATGTCCGTGGGACGCGAGCCCCAAGGAAATAAAGACGACGGTAAGCATAAAGAAGATGTAGGCCTGAATTGCCCCGATAAACAGCTCAAAAATAAGGAACGGAGGCAGCGTCAACGGTGCAGCCCAGACGGTTAGGAAGCCGATCATCAGCAGCAAGACTTCGCCCGCAAAGACGTTGCCGAACAAACGCAGGCTCAGACCCATCAGGCGAGAGAATTCGGCGATAAGCTCCAAAACGCCCTCAAAAGCACCGGCAGGATCTTTAAATGGATTGCGCAAGTAACGGCCGAGGTTTCCAGCAAAGCCGTGCTGACGAACCGCGTACACCTGCGCCATAACCATGGTGATGATTGCGAGCGCAAATGTGGTGTTAAGGTCGGCAGCCAGACCACGGAACAAAGGTACGCCATGAACGGTGATCGGGCCGACAAACGGCAAAATCCCCGCCCAGTACTGGACAACAATAAAGAAGAACAAGGTAATTGCCAGCGGCGCGAGGCGCTTGGCAACGCGCTTGTCACCGGTGACTTGCTCAACCGTGTTGTACAAACCCTCAAAAACCCATTGGATCAGGCTGACAAAGCGGTTTTTGTCGCCGCGCTTAACCTTGCCGGCAACATAAAACAGCATCCAGGCCAACAACGCGTAACCGAGTACACCCAAAACAAACGAGTTGGTTATAGGAAAACCAAATACCGTAAAAACCTTTTCGGCAACAAGACTAACGTGCGGGGAATCGGCTGCCGCAAACATTTGCATCATATGTTATTTTTCCTTCCGATCCTTCTTAACAGCTTGGATCTGTTTGTATACCATCGTAAATGCCAACGCGCTACCGAGCAGCACGCCGGTAATCGTAAGCCACGGAGTTGTACCCCATGTCTTATCTGCCCACAATCCCAATACTGTACCACCGACAGACGGCACAAACAAACGGGCTGAGGTATCCAAAAATAAGAGGCCCACAGAGCCGACCGTCAACGGATTGGCGGTAATGGCAGGGCTAGTCGTCTTGTCGGCGGCCTTCTTCATAATTTCTTTTATACTATAGCAAACAGGGGTGGGGTGCGCAACGCTCTTTTGGCAGAATATCTCTTTTATGATGCTTTCGCGAGCGGCTCTGACCCAAAAAATAATACATCGCATCCGCCAAAGCCCTGTATACTGTTTAATATGGACACGAAAGTTATTATTTACGGTGCTGATTGGTGCGGATTCTGCCACGAGGCGATGCACTATCTAGACCGGTTGGGTGTGAAATACACCTACAAAAACGTCGAACACGACGAAAACGACCTTCGAGCCGTGGTAGAAAAATCAGGCCAAACAGGAATCCCGGTCATCGACATCGAGGGACAAATTATCATCGGCTTTGACCGCCCGACCCTCGACCGAGTACTTAAAGACAAAAAGCTTACCGACTAACTATCGCTCGAGCTACTGCGCAGTTTTTTCCTGTCGTTAATCCGAGCTCTGCCTTCTAATGGCTGTGAAATATCTTACTGCGTCCTAGGGTGACGCTCGCACATACTCCAGCCACTATGAGTGCTGAGACCGGTGGCGCGACGTCGCCCGAATTACCTGTGTATACCATGCTTCCTGGCCAGCGTGGCGACGCCGTAGGCGACACAACCCCACAACTCGAGAGTAATCTTACTTTTGAGGATCTAACATCTTTTGTCGACCCACATCTGCTAAGGGCAGAGGACAGGCGACTGCTCGTTAGACTTACGCAACTAGCTGTGGTTGCTCCCCGGGCAGTAAGAAGCGGTCTGGATCTCGTAGGTGCCCCTCATGAACCCCAGGACGCCGCAAGCAGAGTAAAGGCTATTATCGAGCTTGACCAAAGTAACCCCCCGGAAAAAAGAAAGCTGTCCGACCCGGCGATCGAAGCGTTGCACGCTGCCCAACAAGCCCGGGAATCCCGGCTCGAAGACCGCTTTGCCCCAGGCAACGGAATTCGACGACATCTGTTGGCAGACATTACGTACCGCTCTCTCATGAACGCCAGAAACCAGGCGGCTCACAATAGGTCGGATGACTACTCCGCGATCCACCGTCGGTACACGTACTACACTATGGGAAGTGTAATATGTGCCGCTGCAGTCGCAACATCCGCAGCCAGCCGAGACCGTGTACAATAGAATAAATGGCATTCGAGGACTACAGCAGCAAAGAATCAGTCGTACTGGTGTATACAGGCGAGGGCAAGGGTAAAACCAGCGCTGGGCTAGGGCTATTGGTTCGCGCGCTCGGCACGCGCTGGAACGTGGCTTTTATCCAATTTATCAAGCATTGGGGCGTGGGCGAGCACATCTTTATCCGCGACATCCTGCCGCTCTACAAAGACCAACTGCATTTTTACAAAGGCGGGAAGGGGTTTTATAACGCAGGCGAGATCAGTGCCGAGTTTGTAACGCCCGAGCAGCACAAACAAGCGGCGGCCGAAACCTACGCCGAGGCGCTGGCGTGCGCAACCTCCGGCAAATACGATCTGGTCATTTGCGACGAGATCAACAACGCCGTCCACGACGGCCTGCTCACCAAAGCCCAGCTTAAAAAACTCATCACTACCAAGGCCCCCAACACCAGCTTGTGCCTTACCGGCCGCGATTTTCCCGAAGATTTTTTGCGCTACACCGATATCGCCACCAACATGACCAAAATTAAGCATCACTTTGACGACAAATTCTTAGCCAACAAGGGGATCGATTTTTGATGAAAAAGTCCGGGCCGATCGAGTTTGACAAACTGCTGGTTTTGTTTAACCCCAAAAGCAGCAACGCCCACAAGGCCGAGAGCGCCGCGGCCGCACTAGCCAAAAAATATCCAGATCAAGTCGTTATCAAAGAAACACCGGCTACCGAAGAAGCGCTGCGTAAGCTGCTCAGCGCCAACCTCAAAGAAGGCGATATTCTTATTCCCGCCGGTGGCGACGGCACGGTTAGCACCGCCATCAACTGCCTGCTGCACCCGGACATGCCAGCTGCATTGCGCCGCACACGGGTGCTGCCGCTGGGCACGGGTCGTATGAACGACATTGCGCACATGGTGAACGACAGTCACTTTGATGACGCGCAGTACGTCCTCAAACATGGTCGTGAGCTACCCATATACCCCATGAAGGTCAGCTTTACGCCGTTATCAAAAAAAGAAAAGCCACTAGAGCGGTTGGCGGTATACAGTCTTGGCATTGGCTGTAGCGCCGCCCTCGGCGAACTGGTAAACGACCCGGATTTTCGCGCCAAGCAAAAAGCCCGCGCGCTGGCCACGCGCGAGATAGAACTCTTTACCTCCAGCTACGACGTACTCAAAAAAGCGCCGTACTTTGACGTAACTTACAAAAACAAACACCGGCGGGTGTTCGACATCAACGCTATCAACGGCCATATCTTGGCAGGATATTACCGCTTACCAGTCAAACTTAGCAGCAAAGAATTTTTGTTTGAGTTTTTGACCACCAAGGGACTCTTTCGCACCATAAAAACAGTGGCCGAGCTGGTCACCAACCGTTACCAGGGGGGCGAAAAAACCGAATCGCTCGAGTTTACCTTACACGACAGCATTATCAGCCATATCAGCGGCGAAACTTTTACGCCGCCCGCGCCTTGCAACGTCCTGATCAAACTCCACGAAGAACCCATCATAATGCTCGCGACCAGCCGCGAAGCATAACGCCGGCGCTCCAAATTAGGATTGCTCGTGCACGAAATAAGCAGTAGGCTAGATAGATGAATCAGCCTACTTTGTTTATGATGTTTGGTTACCCCGGCGCGGGCAAAACCAGCACCGCCCGAGTGATCCAAGAAATAACCGGCGCCGAACACCTTTCGTCCGATGCGATCCGGCTCGAGATGTTCCCGGAGCCGACTTACACGCAAGACGAGCACGACGCCGTGTACGCCGAACTTAATCGCCGCACCGAAGAACTGCTTGCCCAAGGCAAGAGCGTTATCTACGACGCCAACCTCAACCGCTACATCCACCGACTCGAAAAATACGAGCTTGCCGAGCGAGCCGGTGCTCGGCCGCTACTACTCTGGATTCAAGCGCCGCGCGAGCTAGCGCGCGAGCGCGCTGTCATGCGTGGACACCATCACCTCGTGCCCAAAGACGAAACATTCGAGAGCATGTTCGACCGAGTAAGCGATCTCATCGAAGAGCCGCGCGAAGACGAACCACTCTACACCATCGACGGCACCCACCTGGACAAATCCTCCGTTTCCGAAATCCTCGCAAGACTGTAAGAGCAAACCCAGCCTAACTAAGCAACTCTGCTAGTCTCATCCGAGTGCAAACATGTCTAGGTTTTATATCCGCCGTGGCCGGCAACACCCATACTATCGACTTCTTCCCAATCAATTTGCTCACGCCTGACAATAATGCCTTGGGCAAGCGCTTCACCTCTCTTTACCTCGACCGGACTATCGGAAAAGTTATACAACTGCACTTTTACTTCATCGTGCTCACCGCTATAAAACGGGTCTATAATGCCCACGCCGTTGGCGAGCATCAAACCTTTTTTCCATGGTGTACTACTTCTGGCAACGAGCATGAGTAGACAGTTTGGCGGCGTTTCGATAACGTTGTTTACCGGCACAAGTTCCAACTCACCTGGCTGTATAATCTTATCCACGCGGCAAAGTAAGCCAAAGGCAGCCACGCGACTACGCGCATACAGCCTGCCGGTCCGCGGGTCGCTTTCATCGAATTCTGGCAAGGGAAGTGCTTTATCAATGCGTTTGATCCGCACCTTTGCGCTGCCTTGATATCGAGTCTTTACACCCAACGTACTATTCTCTAGCTCTATGTAGGCAAGTTGTCGTATTTCTGTCCGCAACTCCTCAAAAACCCAACGAGCAACCAGCTCAAAAGTAGGACGGAAGTCGAACAGCCTTGTCCACGTGTCACTGGCCAACTGCTTGCAAATCCCCGTTATGGCTTCTTCGCCAGCATCGGTATCGAAAAACCAACCCCTATCTGTTAACTGATCTTCGTTAAAGGCAACGCCCGCGCGCAACACAACTTCGAACCCGTCGGTCGGCCCAAAAGCAGAACCCCCTTTTGCTCGCAGTACCGGCGAAGCCAACCCTTGTTTGACCTGAAACGTTTTGCTAATTTCAACACTATAGCTCATGCACGCATAGTATCACGAATCAATATGATGCCACGCGGCTGGATCAACGCTAGACAGAATCCGCAACTGGGCTGACCCGAGCCGGGCCGGAGGATTGGAACATGCGCCGCAAAGACAACCTACCCGTATTGGGGTCGTGCGCGCGATACAATAGTCGCAAAGGAAGATACAAAACAACCATCGCAATCTGGATAGGGTACATATAAAAACGTCCGCGCAGGCCGTGCGCCGCAAACGTGCGACTGTTGGCAAAAACGTACGGATAATAACTCTTGAGCGACGAGTCGATCCGGCGCGCCGATACGCGAACGTGCAGGTCCTTTTTAAAGCGTACGTTAAACTTGGTGTGCGCAAAGTGAGCAGCCAAATCCTGATCCTCGTGAAACGCCTGATTAGAGCATACTTTGCCTCGCACCGCCAGCCAGGCGCTGCGGCGCATGCCCATATTACCGCCGTACAAGTACAACTCGCGCCGCGGCTGTAGCATCTTCGCTAAATAGTTTCGACAAAACAGCTCGACCTTGGCAAACAACGCCTTAAACGGTACGTCGTAAAAGCCAATTGATCCGACAACTACATCGGTATAATTATCCTCAAAGTAACGTTGCAGCTTTTCGACCCAGTCATCATCCACGACAATATCCGCGTCTATGCGCCCGATAATCTCGCCGCCCACCGCATTGTATCCGGCAGTGCGAGCGTGTATCAGCCCCTGACGAGGTTCTTTTATTAATCGCACAAAAGGATACCGACGAGCGATGGCCGCAGTGTCGTCGGTCGAGTTGTTATCGACCACGATCACCTCCAGCGGCCGTACCGTCTGGCGGGCTATCGCATCTAAACAGAGGGCCAGTTGGCCCCCCTCGTTATATGCCGGTATCACAATGCTTACGCTAGGCTTCTGCATCGTATATAGTGTATCGTATGCAACCCAAACATGCACGCCGACACTACCGGCTGTTGACTCGTATTAAGCATATTTTGGTGTGGCCGTTTAAGGTGATCAGGCGGTATGCGAGCCGAGGTTGGCGCCAAAAAATCCTGGTGTGGGCCGGGGCGCTGCTGGTGCTATGGGTAAGCTCGATTTACGGTGTCGCCCAGTGGTACATCGGCTACAACAATCACAAGCCGCTCGCGCTTGGCACCTCGTTTATCCCGGCATATGCCGAGAGCTTTGGCCTGGACGCCGAGGAAACGATGGACGCGATACTGGGCGAGCTGGGCGTGCGACATCTGCGGCTGGTCAGTTACTGGAACCAGCTCGAACCCGAACAAGGGAAGTACGACTTTAGTTTGCTAGATTGGCAATTTGCCAAGGCCGAGGCAGTCGGTGCCAAGGTGACGCTGTCGATTGGTCTGCGCCAACCTCGCTGGCCGGAATGCCACATGCCCGACTGGGCGGCACAGCTCCCCGAGGGTAACGAAGCCGGAACGTGGCAAAGCGCGCTGCTTGCGTACATCACCCAAGTCGTAAATCGTTACAAGCACTCGCCCTCACTGATCAGTTACCAGCTCGAAAACGAGTTTTTGCTCAAATCATTTAGCGAACATTGCACCGACTTTGACCGCGACCGCGTAAAGCAAGAGTTTGATCTGGTTAAAAGGCTCGACCCCTACACCCCCATCATTCTCTCGCGCAGCGACAACTACGGCATTCCGGTTAACGAGCCGGTACCTGACATCTTCGGCACGTCCGTGTACCGCCGGGTATGGGACACCAACACCAAGCGCTACTTTCAGTATCCGCTGCCACCCAAATGGTATGCTTTCCACGCCGGAATGCAGCAAATTATCCACGGCAAGCCCACCGTTCTGCACGAACTGCAAGCCGAGGCATGGCCACCCAACGGACAAAGTATCACCGAAACCAGCCTAGAAGAGCAAAACGAATCCATAACGCCCGAGCGCTTACGCGACACGTTTGCGTTTGGCAAGGCAACCGGCATCCGCGAGATCTACCTCTGGGGCAGCGAGTACTGGTATTACCGCATGGTCAAACTCGGCGATCCCTCACTCTGGAACATCGCCAAAGAGGAATTTGCACGAGAAAACTAAGCCTTGATCCCTAGCCAAGCACGCAGCCGATGCGGCTTGAGTGCTGCAGCAACAGCCAGGACAATTACGACCAGCAATACGTACCACCAGCGCCAACCGTACGCTTGGATGGCAAAAGCAAGAGCTGTATAGATCCAAGCAGCAAATAAGCCCACGATCGCAAACATTTTCTTGGCCACCGCAGGCAGGGCAAGCATGCCATGCATTATCCTGCGCTCTACCTGCACAACCACGCCAAGCACAATCACCAAAATCACGACCCACCACGGCAAATGACCAGCGATACTCAAACCGACCAAGCCGGTCGCCACCAACCAGCCGTCAGCGAGCGAATCAAACATCTCGCCAAACACCGTGCGCGCATCAAGCTTTATTGCCGCCAGGCCGTCCAAGAAGTCAGACAACAGCGACGCCAAATACACCCACATGGCTGCGGCCCACACCTCGTTTGCCGCCAAAATGAGCGCCGCTGCGCCACCCACCACCCGCAAAGCGGTGATCGCATTCGGCAGCCAGCGAAGGTTTTTGGCACGCAACATCTTATCCATATCCTACACCGACGCACATTTGCGGTACAATAGGTACATCAATATGGCAAAAAAGAAGCAAAATACCACCAAAAGGATAGAAAACCGCCGCGCCCGGCACGATTATGAGCTGGGCGATGACTTGGTGGTGGGCGTAGAGCTAACAGGGGCAGAGACCAAAAACCTGCGCCTGGGCCACGGCCAATTGCGCGGCGCCTACGTCAACCTGATGAACGGCGAACTGTGGCTGATGAACGCCACGATCAACGGCACCAATTCTATCCCGCTGAGCGAAGAAGACCAAATCCGCAACCGCCGCCTGCTGGCCAAGCGCCGCGAGATCGACGCCCTTGCTGCCGCCAAACAGCAAGGCAAAACCATCGTTCCACTCGAGATGCTCACGCGCGGCCGCTTTATCAAACTACGTATTGCCATCGGCCGCGGTAAAAAGCTCCACGACAAGCGCCAAACCCTCAAAAAACGCGAAGAAACCCGCCAAATCAACCGCGAGCTCAAATCCCACCGTTAGGTAGCTCACAGAACCAAACTGGCTATGCGCGTACTCTGGTACTATGCGCATAGCACTGCTGTCAGCATTCGAGGAGAGTGTACCTCCTAAGATGTACGGCGGCACCGAACGAATTGTGTACACACTTGCCGAGGAATGGGTAAAACTCGGTCACGACGTTACGCTGTTTGCAAGCGGGGATTCACAAACATCCGCACAGCTCATCCCTTGCACGCCTCGTGCCATCCGCGTGCTACGCGAGGCGCGCAACGCCACCACTCGCCAGGCGCTCAATCTAGACGCTTTGGCAAACGCGTTGCAATATATCAACGAGGGGGACTACGAAATCATTCACAACCACTTTGGTTGGCAAACGTTGCTCTTTAACGCGTTTTTGGACCTGCCGATGGTCACCACGCTCCACAACTCGCTCGACAAAGCGCTGGTTCCCACCGAACACAAGATGCACAACTACTTTCGCGCGGCGCCGTTTGTCAGCATCAGCAACTCGCAGCGCCGCCACAGTCCCAAGCTTAACTATGTAGCGACGGTGTACCACGGCATCGAGGTCAACGATTTTACTTTTCATGATAAGCCGCAGGATTACCTGCTGTTCCTGGGGCGTATCCATCCGCAAAAGGGGCCGGTGCACGCGATTAACCTCGCAAAAGCGACTGGCCAAAAGCTGGTCATGGCCGCAAAGATTGACCCAGACGAAATCGAGTATTTTCGCAAGCGCGTGCGGCCACACATCGACGACAAACAAATCGTATTTGTGGGCGAGGTCGACGATAAGCAAAAGGTTAAGCTGCTCAAAAACGCGCGTGCACTCTTGTCGCCGCTGCAATGGGACGAACCTTTTGGCATTGTAAATATCGAATCGATGGCTTGCGGCACGCCGGTAATCACTGTGCGCCGTGGCTCCATGCCCGAGATTATCGAAGACGGCAAAACCGGCTTTTTGTGCCGCAACGCCCGCGAAATGCGCGCGGCAATCGACAAAATTGACACCATCAGCCGCGCTTACTGCCGCCGATATGTCGAAGAACATTTTAGCGCCCGCACCATGGCGCAAAACTACATAAATGTCTTTGACAACGTCATCAAACAACGTAAACTAAAAAAGAACACTATGTAACGAGTGCGCGTTGGCAATCTGGCGCATGCTCGCATAGCGGACGGCTAGCTGTTATTGTTGCGCCTCCATCTCGACCGAATGCCCGTACTCTTGCCGTAGCCAACGAGCTGTTTGCTGTGCGTAGGGGGAGGGTATTGCTTATGTTGCGAAAACGATTGGATTTTACAAGCCTGGGGCTGCTGGACAGAGTGCGTGCACCCGATGGCTGGGGCGTGTTCGCCAGCGACGGCCCTAATTTTCGGCACGCCATTTTTGGTCGTGATTCTATCGAGGTTGCCGAGGACTTGCTAGAGCATGACCAAAAACTGGCGCGCAGTATCATTCTGACGCTTGCGCGCTTGCAGGGCACGCGCAGCGACTTAGACAGCGAGGAAGAGCCGGGCAAAATTCATCACGAGTATCGCTCGGCGCAATTTGCCGGCCAAGCTATTCCTGCTGAGTCACTGGCCATTATGCGCGGCCTGCAAGCCAAAAAGTGGAGCGATGCCCGACTGGACACCATGCTGTACTACGGCGCTTCTGACTCGACACCCTTGTACGTGCGACTAGTTGGCATGTACGCTGATACGTACGGCGGCGACATCCTGTCGCAAACCTACCACAACAAAGACGGCCGCCAGCAAACCGTTCGCGACAGCCTGCACGCGGCCACCGAATGGCTAACGCGCAAACTCCGCCAGCGCGCCGACCATCTGCTGGCATACCGCCGCAGCAATCCGCAAGGTATCGCCAACCAGGCATGGAAGGATTCGCCGAGCGCATATCTCTTTAGCGACGGCACGCTGCCAGATCACAATCAGGGCGTGGTCTCGACCGAGATACAGGGCTACGTTTACGATGCACTGCTATATGCCGCCCGAGTCTTGCCCGAGCAGTCAGACGAGCTACGCGCCCTCGCTAAATCCGTGCAGCGCTCGGTGCTAGCCAAGCTCTGGATGCCACATCAACAGTTCTTTGCGCAAGGACTGGGCGTAAACATGGCAGGGCAAGAGCAGGTGATTGATACACTGACATCCAACGGCGCACTGCTACTAGACAGCGCCATACTGCAAGACCTGCCCGCCAACCAACGCGCAACGTATGTGAGCGGATTAGAGCGGACAATTATGAGCACGGACTTTTTGACACCTGCGGGCGTTCGATGTCGTGCCGCCAGCCACGCACTACTACTGCCGTACGTTGACTACCACGGCAGCTATGCGGTGTGGTCCAAAGAAACCGCCGACATCGCCCGCGGGCTACAAAAGCACGGACGTAAAAATAGCGCCGCGCAGCTACGCCAAGCGCTCATCAACAGCTTCCGCAAAGCAGGCGACTGCTACGAGCTGTTTTATGTTGATCTGGATAACACCGTATATTACCAGCCACACCAAGCCATCGCCCAGCTATCTTCGACTACCGTCGGCGAACCGCTGCCCGTACCCGAACCGGGGCAGGCATGGAGCATCTCGGCCGCCATCGCCAGCGCACACCTTACCCCTCAAACCCCTCGCTACAGCGTAGTCGAGCACATCCGTCAGTTCGGCAACAAACACATCCCAAAAGCCCACCAAATCCTGCCTTTGGTGCAAAATATCCTCAGTAAACGCTCGCAACACAAAAAAACTACACCACCGAAGTTGTAATCTAAATTAACTTTAGATATAATCAGCCTATTCGCGGTGCCCTTGGGGCTACCTGCGACGTACTTTGTATAGCTCCTGCAAAGGAGCAATATTCCGGCGTAGCTCAGCGGTAGAGCGTTCGGCTGTTAACCGAAATGTCACTGGTTCGAATCCAGTCGCCGGAGCCAAGATAGAGAGCCGTGCTGAAAAGCAGGGCTTTTTATCTGTCCAGATTCGGTTCTAACCATTTCTGAAAGCTCAGCCCTCGTTCGTTCATTTTTTCTAAAGGTACAAAGTATTTATTAGGGGTGAATTGGATAGTTCTATCCAAAATCGTAAGCTTTTCCCCTAGCTTCATGACTACAGAGCGTTTCTTCTCGAAGTCGTCACTATCAAAGTCTTCTTTTGCGTAGCGAGCAAAGGTGAATGTTTCGTCGGCTATGGCTCGCCAATTACGTGCTCTATACTCGTCCTTGTTACGTGCATCCTGTAGGCGTTCTAGCTCGTCTTCTAGTGTTTGCATTTCGGCAAAGTACCACGAGTCATCATCGGCTTCACCCGAGTACCTCATTCGATGTAGGTTAGCTATAGACAGCTTGGCCTTTTCGATAGCTTTTTCATGGGCTAGGGTCTTGGCATTATCCTTTTCTAAGACTTCATCTTCCTGCTGTGCTAGCGCCTCAATCGCCAACTTGTAAAAGTCGGGGTCGATTGTAAATTTAGTCAGCTTATCCTTTATTTGTTTCAATAACTCATCCTCTGAAACATGTCGCTTTGGTTGAGTACATTTAATGGACTTGTTCTTGCCCGTACAGTAGTAGTAGATGTATGCCTTTGCCAAAATTTGAACAGAATGCGCCTATACCGTGCGATTTCAGAACTAAAGAGGAAATTGAGAAGCTGTTTAATGATGCTCCTGCGTAAGATATTTCGAAACCTGTTAGGTGTAAGCATGCGAAAGCGCTATCCGCCTGATAAATACCCGTTCTCGGAAGACCTGTATAAGTTCATGGAAAACCACCCGGAGTCAGAGGCTGCGCTAAAGCTTAGCAACCCTAAGCGATTCGTGGCTATACCGCTCATTTTTACGTCGTTTTTGCCTCAGAATCACGTAAAGTCGGAAGACGAAATAATTGGCATCTGGTACTACGATAAGGCTAAGGTTCCCTGCGGCTTCCACAAGAGAGTTTGCAACTTTAAACAGGACTTCATTGTGAATGTTGGAGCACTTGGCAAAGAGTATATCGTATATACGGCCGACAAGCGACATCCGCCCCATGTTCAACCAATTAGCAAGTTCTTTAAGGACTACGGTAGCAACGGCAAGCTTTATCATGAGGTCAATAAAGAGTGGAGCCATCACTATGAGACCGCCAAAGACTTGCCTAATGAACCTCGCCTGATTCAGCTTGCGAGTACGATAGAGGCTAATAACTCATGAGACAATTACCGATTCCCGCATCAGCTGCTAACATGTCATTTATATCAACTCTCGCCGATCTCGTAACTATTGGAGGCGGCCTTCTGGCGATCGGCATAGCCATATGGCAGTTTCGCCTATACCGGCAGCTTAGCGAAAACCAAGCAGCCATCGAGACCAAACAAGCTGAAATTGATGCTGTTCCAAACCAGCAGCTCGCCAAAGCTCAGCAACACGGTATAAAGCAATGAATCCTCGATAAAATGATCGTCACGGCTCAGGCTCCACTAAGGCATGAACTTGAGTTACTTGAGCGAGACAGGAAATTCATCAAAGACAAACTACTGTTTACGAAGAAGTAGTCTACTAACTTTCGGCTACAACATAATTCTAGTTTCCTGGGATGAGACCCTCAGGTTCCGGGGACTTCTAGCGCAAAAGGCTTTAGCTAGCTAAATAGAGGTTAGACTACGCCTAAATAAAATGTTATAAGTAGTGTAAAGATGAAGACTACTGAAAACGGTGGCGCGCTGGCAATAAAGGGTTTCAACTACCAAAAATCGGTGATAATGTTGATTGCCATTTTGCATTATTTGAACGTGGACGATTTCGAAATATACGTAGAGACCGAGGACGATATTGTCGTAAAGATAAGTGCAGCAAAAACGTACATACAAGTAAAAGGGAAAAAGCTAAGTATCGCAGCGATTACAAAAAGAGAGAGCGGTAAATCTAAAGAAAAGGAATCAGTTCTTGAAAAAAATCTTGAAAAAGATGACAAAGGTGCATGCTACTACAAGATAGTAGCATTAGATTTTGCAGCCAGTGAAAAGTACTTAAAAGAAACAACGCCGAGAATATTTAAAAAAGGAGCTAAGGTATACGAATATACAGCCGCCGGTCAAAAGGAGTTGATGGCTAAATTGCCAACCTTGGATCCGCTAAAGTTAAAGAACTCGAGATTGGTGCTAACGAGCTTTGGCGCAAATCTGCAAGAAGCACTTGAGCGAATTATGGGCATTATGGCAAGCTTAGGATTATCTGTTGATAACAACTATGGGAAGGCTGCATTGGAAGAAATGTGCCTAGAGATTGATCAGCGTAGCGAAATGATAATTACCGAGGAGTCGGACATCGAGAAGAAGAAGTTCACGCCAGAGAGTTTATCGAATATATTTAGCCATTCATATAAAGAAGACTATTTGAATGACTTGCTTATAAAGCTAGATTATGGGGTTGCTAAAAAAATCGAACTTAAAACTCGTCGAGCGAAAGTAAGGGCTATGTATGGTTCATTTTGCATCGAAGCAAAGCGCGTTATCGAAAAACTGGACGATTTAATTAATATGGATGAAAAAGATGTAATTGAGCATGTGTTGCGTGTCGTTAATTTTAAGGCAGTTAGCGAAGAGCTAGATCGAGAAACAATAGTGCTAGAAGCGTTCAGCAACGTGCTATTTGAAAAGGGTAAAGCATGATCGTCGAAAAGATTCAGATTATTGATCAACGCAACGGTGAAGCAGGAGAATACAGTTTCTCATCAGGAGCAAATTTATTAGTTAGCCAAAAAAATCAGCAAGGAAAATCAAGCCTACTGAAAACGATGTACTACGGATTAGGCTTAGAAATAAAAAGCTTTCCTTCTAAATGGCATCCATCAAACATGATAATTAAGATAAGTTTGCTAAATGAAAAAACCAAGAAGAAGCACTATGTCATCCGTTATGGAGATTTATTCTACGTCTCTGGTCATAAAAGTGCTTTGACAAAAACAGGCTACACCAAGTGGCTCTCAGAAGAGCTTGAAATTGATATGAAACTAACCAATAAAACCACTGGACGGTTCAGAAGCATATCCTATCCTTCTGCTTTGATTTTACCATTCTACGTAGATCAAGATGATTCATGGTCTGGTAAATTTTTCTCTTCAGTAAGTGAATTGCAAATGTACAGTGACGTGCCGAGGAGTATCTTTGATTACATACTTAATATCACTGATGATAAAGGATCGAAGCAGCAAGAAGAATTAAAACAGCTAGCCATTGAGTTGAAGAAAACGAAGTCGAAAAGAAACAATGTGAATGAAGTTTACATGGATTTTCTGAATTCAAATACAGAAGATCGAGCTCATGATACAACTGCGATTGTTAATCCGGTCACCAATAACAAGAAGAATCTGGATAACTTTATACACTTATTAGATGAGGCGAACAAGAAGTTCATCAAAGACAAAGCAACAAGATTGAAGCTTCAGAGAGAACTAGACCAACTTAAAAAAAGTCTAGCGGAATATGGCAGTATTCTTGTGATGTTGAATAGCGACTACGATTACATAAAGTCGGTTTGCAAGCACTGTAATTCTGAACTAACAAAAGAGCAAGTTCAGACAAGAATGAACGTACGCACGGACATCCTAGAAATAAGCCAACTTATCAATCTGACAAATCATCAAGTATCAGAGGTGGAAGCAAAGCTTACAGGTGCGGTGATCTCTGAACAAGAATCAAACCTAGAATACACTAGATTAGCAAAAGAAATAGATACCAATGCTGAGGTTAGCTCACTCGTAGACTATATCGAGGAAGTCTCGAAAAAGAAGTCACAGGATGATTTTGCGCAGATAATTCAAGACCTTGATACCATCATAGGTCAGCTAGATAACAGCGTTAAGGAAAAACGAGCTGAGATTAAAGAGACAGCAAAACAGGCCGAAGAGTTGATCGAGCGGATTAGTACTTCATACCGAGAATACGCGAATGAGCTTTCTTTTATGATGCCTGGATCTAATATCAACCAATATGACTTCGGAAAGTTCACGACCCCTAAATCAAGTGGCGTTAATGTTAATCAAATATATTTGGGAATATATTTGACATACATGCGGCTAGTGGCCGAATACGGAAGATATACCTTGCCGTTCTGCATAGACTCATTTATAAAGAATGAGACCGCAAATGAAGGACTCCAGGATATGTTTAAGGCTACAGAAAAGTATTTATTAGCAATGAACTCGCAGAGTATATTCTCTATTATTGAAGAGAATGTTGAAAAGTATATTACTAAACAAACTGATTTTCACAAAGTTGAGTTAGGTGACAAACTTCTTTCATCCGAACACTTTAAAGAATTGCATGAAGAAATTAAATTAATTATGGTTTCTGATTAATATTAAGCCTATGTCTCAAGCTTAATAGCGGTTATAACTTCATCTATCGTAGTGAGCCAATTTAGAACCAAATAACAGAGGTACTTACCTCTGTTATTATTTCGAGTAGACAGGTGGCTTAAGCTAGAAGCGCGTGCTATAGTCAACCTATGAAGTTAGTCCTCGCCTCACAAGGCTTTACCACGCCAGATATTACAGATGCCGTAAGTAAGCTAGCAAGCAAGCCACTCAAAGACCTTAACGTGGCGATCATAAACGAAGCATATACTGCCATCGCCCCGGGTCGTCACCAAGGATGGCTCATAAATGAGCTCTCGCTTATCGCCGAGTACTGCGGCGGATCGTTAACCTTCGTCAACCTAAGAGCATACGATCTTCAAGAAATCGAAAAGCGCCTAGAGCTTGCCGATGTAATTTACATTGTCGGTGGCGCACAAATTACCCTACCTAAGCTCTTCCGTGAGACGGGTTTTGATCAACTCTTGATAAAGCTGGCAGACAAAAAGATTATCATGGGTACATCGGCAGGAGCCAATGTACTCGGCGCCCACATACAAGACCCAGCATATTGGCAAGACCAGTACGGGACGTCGGAGAAGTATCTCGCCAATCCCTCACTGGGACTTGTTAAGTTCAACATCTTGCCGCACTTCGAAAGGGAAGACCACCCACGCCGTAACGCAGAAACACTGACGCCACTCTTGCAGAACAATCCATTCCCACTCTACGGGCTAACCGACGGCCAAGCCGTCATATACAACAACGGCACAATAACGTTCATTGGCGGCAAACCAGCCAAGTTCGGCAACGGTTAAATAGGTATCCGGCTTACGTCTAACGCTGAGGCTTGGGCAGCAGCCACGTAAAGGCCAGACCTAGCACAACGATACCGGCGGCGACACCGGCTGTGATCTTGCTTGCCTGAATCATGCCTTTGCTGGCGGCATCACCGACAGCCTTTGTATCTTGCTTATGTTGCAGCGCGGGGATTACTGTACCAGCCGAATCGGTAACCGCATCGACATTTTGCTGGCGTACGGCCGGGGGCAGAGCAGTCGTATCGGCAATATTATTCGCGGTCGCCATACCGAGCGTGCCAATAAGCACCGAGCCAAGAATAGCGACTCCAAGCGCAGAGCCAAGTTGACGAAAGGTGCTCTGCAACCCCGAAGCCTGACCGGACTCGGCAACAGGAATATCCGCCAGAATAACACTGGTCAGCTGCGCGGTCGCCATCCCAACCCCCACGCCATACAAAAACAACCACAACGCAATCAGCCAGCCGCTTATCGAGGCAGACAAGGTGAGGGCAAGCGCCGCAATAGCCACCGCCTCGAGCGCCAAGCCGATCCGCACCACCGATCTACCGCCAAGCCTGCGTGTCAACTGCGGAGTCATACCCGAAACAATAAAGGTGCCGACCGCCAGCGAGACAATGAGCCACCCCGTGCCCAGCGCAGAATACCCAAGCGCATTCTGCAAAAGCAGCGGCAAGGTAAAGAGCAGACCAAACTCGCCAAGTGCCACGACAAGCGCGGCAAGCGACCCATAGCGAAACGATTTAACACCAAGGAGCCGCAAATCAACCAAAACCGGCTTACGCTTGCGGGCACGCGCCAGCTGATAGCGGACAAATAGTGCCAATAACAGCACGCCGCCGGCAAACGCAAAGGGTACGGGCGAAAGCGCGCCGGATTCCTGACGCCACCACCCATACTGTTGCCCCTCGATCAGCGCAAACACAATTGCACCCAATCCAACAATCGACAATCCGACCGCCGGGTAGTCCAGCCCGCGCTGCGCTTTTTCGTCGCGAGTCTCGGGCACGTACTTGACGATAAGCCACAGCACAAACAGGCCGATGGGCAGGTTGAGCCAAAACGCCCAGTGCCAGCTAAAGTGCGTCGTCAGCCAACTCCCAAGCAGCGGCCCGAGCGCCGCCATCCCCCCAATTGTCGACCCCCAGACTGCAAACGCGATGGCACGCTCTTTACCCTGATACATCGCATTTAGCGTCGAGAGGGTAGCCGGCAAAATCATCGCCGCACCCAACCCCTGAGCTAGCCGTGCCGCAATCAGCTGCGTGCCGTCCGTGGCCAATCCCGCACCGGCAGAGGCCGCAGCAAAAAGCACCATGCCATACATAAACAGCGTGCGCCGCCCATGCAAATCGCCCAGCCGACCAAAGGTAATCAGTAGCGCGGCAAACATCAAAGAATAGACCGCGTTAATCCATTCGGCCTGCGCACTATTGAGCGATAGATCGTTAATAATCACCGGCAAAGCAACGTTCACAATCGTGGCGTCCATAATAATCAACGACACCCCGAGCGCCACTGCTACAAGTGGTAGCCAATGCGCCTTGCCGGTGCCCGCACGTACAAGAGATTGATTTTGACTCATAACCCCATAGTACTCCTCGACTTAAGCAGTGACGAGTGCTTATTGTTACAAGCGCTCACGCTTAATAGTCGTCAGCAGCTATCGGGATGACTTAATCGCCCTACCCAAAGTAGGGATGAATATGATCACCGCAGCGGTAATGAGTATGTGCCCAAGTCCAGAAATCCCCGCCAGAGCAGGGCTTTCTTCGCCGCCGTTTGCCTCCACAAGTCCAATGGCAAACATCGCACCAACGGTCATGGCAAGACCGATCGAATAATGCCAGTAAAAGGCGCGAAACAGTTTTTTCTGAGCGCTAAGGCGATAGATTTTTTCGAGCGCCAATACAATCAAGAAAAAGAAGAAGCCGAGCGTAAGAATATGCGTGTGCAGCATAGAAAGATGCGGCGAGTCCTGCATCCCCATGTGCTCGGTGTACGTCCGCCAAAATAACCCGACGGCCAGCCCCAAGACGCCGTATACTGCCGCGCTAATAAAAAGTTTACGTTCTGCTGTCATGTTTATTCCCCCCCTATCATTACTCTTACGATACCATTTCTCGACACCTTGGGTGCTATGGCAGTCTGTTTACAAACATACGATAAGATGGTATTTTTTATTTTGTGATTGCGCCTGGACGTATCTCGAGCGCTTGTAAAAAATCACCTTAACCTACAAATACCGTCACACCGCAACAAGACACCAAGGACACACCATGCAGACTATCGACCGTTTTCCCGATTTAGGCTTTATCCGGCTAGGACCCGACGTAGACGATGCTACCGCCGAACTCCGTGCCTGGCAGATAAGTCATTTTATGCGGGAAGAAGTCCACGGCCCCGTCTACGAAACGGAGTTTGGCCTCCCGTATATTAGCCGCGACCCGGACACCGGCGAACTTGACCCAAAGTCTGGCACCCCCGGGGATATCCCGTGGCGTATTGATTCTATGCGCCAAAACCACATCGTACGAGCAGACGGCTCGTACCGCGAGTATCTAGTCGCGATGCAGCTCGACAAGCGAGGTCGGGTTTCAAACGACCGACTAGCTGTTGCCGGACTCGTTGTGGCGACTAAACCAGACGGACTCTGTGCCGCCGAGAGTCACAAACCGACATACATCCAAGAAATAGACGTTGCAAGGGCATGGCGCGGCAAGGGACTCGCAGCGCACTTACTCAACTTGCTCGACACCACTCACCCCGATGACCCTCGCATAAGCGCCGAAATCTACGAAGGCAATCTGCGCTCGCAGGAGTTCTTTGGCAAATTAGGCTTTGTAATCGACACTAGCGTGAAACGGACGAACGGCGAAGTATACAAAGGCCGCTGGCTCACTGTGGCCACTACAGGCCAAACGTTTACCAGCCGCCTTGCAGCGCTTATCCGACCATAAAATTGCGTCCGGTCTTCGCACACAAACCCTGCGCGCTGCTATAATAAAACGGTAACGTAAGAGGTCGTTTTATGGCAAAGCAAGTGTACGTCAACCTACCGGTCAAAGATCTGCAAAAATCGACCAAGTTTTATCAGGCGCTCGGGTTTAAAAAGAACGACATGTTCTCGGACCACAAGGGCAGCGCTATGGAGTGGTCGGACGAGATCATTGTCATGCTCATCGCTCACGAGTTTTACCAAAAGTTTATTCCCGGCAAGCAGATCATCGACGGCAACACCACGAGCGGCGTCTTGCTCTCACTTAATTTTGACACCAAAGAAGAGGTGCAGCAGTTTGCCGACACTGCCAAGGCCAACGGCGGCGACTACTTTAGCGTCGACTACGAAGCACCAGAGGGCGCAATGTTCGGTTACGAAGTGCTCGACCTCGACGGTAACCAATGGGAACCAGTCTGGATGAACGCAGACTTTAACCCGCAGAGCTAAAATCCCGCAGCATTCGCAGCACCGCAAAAGCGCATGCCAAAGCACGACTCACCAAACAAAAGAGAGGTATATTATGTTAACTGACTCACCGGCATTTAATGGATTCTCGGTAAACGACATCGAAGCCGCCAAACAGTTTTACGGCGAAACTCTGGGCATAAAAATAAGAACAGAGGGAGACATGGGATTTTCTCTGATATTCCCTACGGGCGGCACCACATTTGTATATCCAAAGCCCGACCATCAGCCCGCCACATTCACCATCCTTAACTTTCCTGTCGAGGACATAGACGAAGCACACAATCAGCTGGCAGATCGCGGTGTCGTTTTCGAACACTACGAAGGCATGCAGCAAGACGAAAAAGGCATCGTCCGCGCAAACGAAAACGGCCCCAACATAGCATGGTTCAAAGACCCTGCAGGAAACGTGCTGTCTATTATCAACGAGGGGTAGTCGACACGCCAAGTCGTGCGAACATCCCCAAAAACCCTTCCTCAGATCAAAAGCCCTGCTCGATAAAGTAGAATCGGCGCTAAGCCAGGGGCCCAATGCCATAAAGATCCACCTCAAAGACCAGGATCCCAACCAGACATACGCCCAGCATTTACGACACCTAGACGCCTAACGTACGGATGGCTTTTGCTATACTCTCTATATGTCTCGACTCGTCTCTCAAAAAATGGGCATCAGCATAGACCAGCAAGTCCTGGTTATTGATGGTCCTGCCGAGAGTGTCGACGCTATCAATTTGCCCGCAGCCCACGCAACCTCAACAGAGGCAGGGCAGACCTTTGACCACGTTATTCTTTTTGCAATAACCCAAGAAGATCTGGATTCGCGTTTCCCGCAGTACAAACAACACATCAACAGTACAGGAAAGCTATGGATTGCCTGGCCAAAGGGCGGGCGACTGAGCACCGATCTCAACATCAAAGAGGTGATTCGCATTGGCTACAACCACGGGCTAGTCGAGAGTACCAACCTGCGCATCGACAACACCTGGACAGCGCTCAAATTCACCCACCCCAAACCCGGCAAACAGTACAACAACAGCTACGGAACTTTGCCGCAACATCAATAGCCGCACATGACTCCTCAAAGCAACCTAGCTAATCTTGCAAAGCAAAGCTAAACCCAAAACTAGCAGCAAGTGAAATGGCTTGTACAGCGTTTGTCTTGGAGCGAAAGCTTACACTATTCCAGAGATTCAGGCCATCGCCCTAAGGCAAACCTGGTTAATGCCTCAATCTGCTCGGCTCCACCGTCAAAATATGCAGGGGGCAGTGGAGCTTCATCTGGATAATCGCCTTGCAGCGTTCTAAGACCCATTTCATCCCAGATTTCCATACTCGGGGACGCCGGTAACGCTGCGGGCACATTGCCATCGGTGCCTATCTCAACGGCAAGACTGACTCCAACTCCGCCTGCATGCTCGCTATCTAATGGTGCGGCCGATATCTCATAGTTAGCATTCACGATTGCACACCAGTCTTTACCCGAACCATCGAATACTCTAGCATGCCACGATGCCATTGCAAGCGGACGGTGCGAGTCTCGGGGGAATTCCACGACTTCTCCGAGCACGCTAAACATACCTGCAACCGCGAAACCGTCCCCGTTTCGATCGGGCGTTATGTATTCTGTGTACATCGCGTGCTGTGTTTCTCCCAGCTGCTGTAATTGTTCTGACGATAATTTGCCATGCCGTGCTATGACCCGTTTCCAGTAACTGTATTCAAAATACCCATTTACTTGAATGGGTCGCGTACCTAGCCCACCAATAGCGCTGATAAGCCTGCGCACGCTCCCTACAGTTCTCTCATCAGTATGGAAGGTGGGCACTCGCTCAAATGCCTTGTTTTGCTCATTAGCCATATTAGGATAATTTTACCATATGTTAGCTAAAAGTCAAATAATATACGGTTGGCCTAGGGTCTGGTTTTGCCTTAAGCGGACTGAAAAGCAGTCTCTACCTAGATCCTCGCGAGCCACGATGGCCGCCCTCGGCTTATTCGCTACTTACCCCAATAAAGCGTATAGTTAGGATAAAGGGGCAATCAATGAAGCATCACATAGGAAAAACCAGTAACGGCGTGTCGGTGTACGCGCAGCTTATCGGCTCGCAAGCCGGAAAGCGCATAGCCCAGCAACCGCAGCTTTTGACACTAGCAAAAGAAATGTTTTCCGAGGTCGCACTACACGACTCCGAAATCCGCATGGAGTACGACATAAACCAGCCGACAGGCTATGACTTTACCGTCGAGACAACCGAACAAGATACCATTTTTTACGGACGTTTTCTAAAAGACGATGTTTACACGCGCTTTGTAAAAAACGGCAAACCCCGTTCTACGACATATCTAAGCGTTGTGCTATCTAAACAAGGCGACAACAGTTACGAACTGTCCGACATCTGGATCGGCTGCCTCAGACCACCGCGCCCAGGCAGCGCTAACGAAACAGCAGAAAGCAAACCATTCTGGCTAAATCACGCCCGCGTCCTAGACAATCAGACCCTGCAGATGAAAACCGTAACCAAAACGTGCCCATACTAGTCGGCAAGACCACTCCGCACCCAGGGGTAAAACGCCCAAAAAAGCAGAGAGCCGGCCGACCATCGATGACAACCGATGTAAACCAGTCTGGGTAAATCAGGGCTTAACACGCAAGACTAATAACGCCCAGCAGGCTGACGACAAAAGGCCAGGCAAACGTCTACACTCCATACCAGACGTAGCACCCCTGTCGGATATTGATATTTTTAACATTACCTGTTATAATATAATAATGACCAGCCCTTACTCTTCTGCACCCTCCACTGTGTTCGAAGCAAAGTGGGAGCAAACAAGCGGCCACGTATTCCGATCCGAGCCTCACGGCGTCATGGCTTTTGCTGATGACTTTCCAAGGATGCCTATGCAGGTGGTAATTGCCCCTGCAAAGGGAACGCCGGGTCGTCGCAGCCACCTCTTTGGCCCGGACGTAAGCCCCACAATGCGCAGAAAAGTCCTAGAAGTCAGCTCATTTATCTGTGCAAAAATCCTGGAGCACTGCGATCCAGATCAAAGAGAGATGCTAACGGTAGAGGGGTTTGGCGTAGAGGACCATCCGCACGCCGTAGCCTACGCTGGCGCAAGAAGAGAGGGCATAAACCGCTACACGGGGCCTGTCTTGGGCGCAGAAGCTGTCCGGCGAACGACCAAACTTATAACATTTTCACCAGACGAGACCGCAGAAATAGTAAACATCTTGGACAAAATCGATCGTTTTTAGTCAAAGCTGGCTTACAAAAATAGCACCGGTCGTACACCTCAGGCTCTTTGCTATAATCATAAGATGAATCACGCAAAAACAAGCAAAGAAACTGTCGATCATATAGCCAACCTCCTTAGTCCTGCCGGGACTGTGCGCACACGCAATATGATGGGCGGTTTTTTGGTATATCTAGACGAGGTACTTATCGGCCAGATCAATGCGGGACACTTGCATATCAAGATCACCGAGGCGGGCAATAAGTACGCCGACCGCTTGCAAACCGCCGAACCATACCCGGGCGCTAAGCCCGCGTTTAGAGTTTCTGAGGATGTTCTAAACAACGCCGACTGGCTGGTCGACTTTTTGACCGCAACACGAACAGAACTAAAAAAAGAAGGGTAAAACCATGAGCCAAAACAACCAGATCGATCTTATCGAATTTCCGGCAAAAGACGCCGAGGAGGCACAAGTAGTAACCAAGTTCTTCTCTAACGTCTTTGGCTGGAACTACAAGGACTGGGGCGGCGTCTATCACGACACCCCCGACAGCGGCCTGATGAGCGGCGTTATCGCTACCGAAAACCGACCCAAGATGCCGCTCGCCGTTCTGTACGCCAGCGACCTAGAGGCCACCAAAGCCAAAATCGTAGAGGCTGGCGGCACGATAATCCAAGATATCGCGCCCTTCCCAGGCGGCCGCCGATTCCACTTTGCCGACCCGGCAGGCAACGAGCTAGCCGTCTGGTCCGAATAAGCATCAGCCGCTCGCACCGCAAGTAAGAATTTAAACAGCCGACACCTCCGACTAAGCGGTATAGTTTTGCGCGTAAACTTTACGTACAAAACCGAAAGACCGCCGCCGTGGAAGTGCTTCCCAATTCGCCATTCACCGATGAACTGTTACTGATGCAAGAAGAGGATCAGCGAATGCGTTTGGCCGCTATGGACGACGGAGGCGTCTGGGACGAGGAACTTGACGCCAAAAACAACGCGCGACTCAGAGAAATAATACAAGAAATCGGGTGGCCGACTGCTTCTATAGTCGGCAGAGAAGCCGCCCACGCCGCCTGGCTAATCCTGCAACATAACCCCGGCGACACTACATTTATGCGGCAGTGCCTCGAACTCATGCGCCACGCACCCGAGGGCGAGGTCGCCCCGCCGGATATAGCCTACCTAGAGGACCGCATACTAATACAAGAACAAGCACCTCAAATATATGGGACACAATTTCAGTTGATTGACGGAGATTTAAAACCCTTTCCCATCGCCGACCCCGAGCATGTAGACAATCGGCGAGCCAGCGTAGGCCTTGGTACGCTCGCCGAATATACGCAGCGCATGCACGCCCTCCACCAAAAAATCGCAACCCCGAGCGAATGAGTGAATATAGCGCGTCTCTTGTAGCATGCCGTTTTGCTATAGTATTGTCATGAGCCCACAACCCCAAAAAATGATGCACTACGAATCTTTTGCCGCGTGGAAGGCAGACCAATCGGCGCAAAACCAAGAACTTATCAATGCGCTACAAGCCCTTATCGAGCATACAGCCCCGTACCTGACCACCCTCGTCAAATGGGGGCAGGGCTGCTGGGCGGACGGCAACACTCCCAAAGTATTTATCCACGCAGAGGAAGATCATGTGCAACTTGGTTTCTACGGAGGGTCACTGCTACGTGACCCCCACGGCCTTTTGGCGGGTAACGGCAAATTCGTGCGATTTGTCAGAGTTTATAGCAAAGAAGAGATCAACCCAGACACATTTGGCGCACTCATCAAGCAAGCCATAGGCGACGAACCGACCGCACATCCCGGGTAGCAGGCAATAAAACTTGACTGCAGTAATTATGCTAAAGTTAAGAAGGTAAGACACAAAATAACTCACGAAAAGGGAGGCACGCGGTGCAGAAGATAATACCAAACTTATGGTTTAACGGTAATGCACGCGAGGCGGCCGAGTTTTACACTAACGTTTTTCCAAACTCCAAGATAACCGGCGGCAGCACGTACCCCGGCAGTGCCGAGGAGGGCTTGCTCGACTTTCAGCTTGGCATGGCCGGCAAGGATTTGACGGTAGAGTTTAACCTGAACGGCTATGACTTTGTGGCCATCAACGCCGATGATACCTTTAGGCCAAACGCTGCGATCTCTTTTATGGTCAATTTTGACCCCTCGCGCGACCCTACTGCGCGCCAAAGCTTGGACGACCTCTGGGCCAAGCTCATCGACGGCGGCGAGGCGCTGATGCCTCTGGACAAATATCCGTTTAGCGAATGGTACGGCTGGGTGCGCGACAAATACGGCTTTACCTGGCAGCTGATTTTGACCGACCCCGAGGGCGACCCCCGTCCGCACATCATCCCCGCGCTGATGTTTGGCGGCGAGGCGCAAAACAAAGCCAGCGAAGCCATCGACTACTACGTTTCGACATTTGCAGACTCTGGCCGCGGCGAATCATACCCTTACGGGCAGCAAACCGGGCCGGCCACCGCTGACGCGCTGATGTTTGCCGACTTCCGTCTGGCCGGGCAGTGGTTTGCGGCCAACGACTCGGGCGTAGAGCAAGATTACAGCTTTACCGAGGCGGTCTCGCTGCAAGTTAACTGCAAAGACCAAGCAGAGATCGACGCCTTTTGGAGCAAGCTATCGGCCGTGCCAGAATCCGAGCAGTGCGGCTGGTGCAAAGACAAATACGGCGTATCATGGCAGATCGTACCAGAAAACATGGCCGAGCTAATGAGCAAACCAAACGCCTACAAAACCATGATGAACCAGCACAAGTTCATTATTGCCGAATACTAAGTTGATACGGCACAGCCCTGGGATTCTCAATCAACGGGCTCAACAAGGTACTCTGAATAGCTGACGTCGCGCGCGACGTCCGTAAGCACGCGCCTTATGTACGGCAACATATTCTCAGGTAGATTGTTAATGTCAAACCAAGCTAGATCGTCACATTTCTCGGGCTCGACATTTACGATTTGTCCTTGCCACTCGTGCAGTTCATAAAATAAATCAATCCGTTCTTGTCCAACCTGATTACGGCTGAGACGATGGGCAACATGAACAAATCTCAATTTCGATGGATCGATGTCTATTCCTGCCTCTTCTTTGGCCTCCCGGACTATAGCAGTCGTCCCTAACTCATCACCGTCGAGATGCCCGGCTATCAAACTATACTTGCCATCTTGATAACCTGTATTTGCACGCCTAAGCAGGAGCACCTGGTCGCCTTTTCTCAGCACTAGATATACAGCAGGGATAAGTTTGAATCTCTCTTTTGTGGCAATCATAGCATCACTATAGCAATCGGGTTCTAACTTACCAACGATAATCTCAAACCTGTAGGGCGGACCATCTACCAGCCGAGTCCTCCCCAACGGCGTCATCTTCTCGGTCTACCACTGGGACCGTCGCGACTTCGACAACCAGTATGTTTATGAGGTGAGTTTGTATCAGAGAGATTAGTAAAATATTATTCATTGACCGAAAGACACGAAAAGACGTCTCGCCTAAATACGCGACGCTAGATTGACATACCAATTGTTTGTTTATATAGTATGTAATAACTTTTAACGGGTGTTGTTGATGGAATTTGAACCAGCGAGCACTGAAAGACGCGAAACCCGTGTGAATGTAACACCCAGCAGTCCGGACGGCTACTTTCGTATTAGTGGTGACCCGTTTTGCCCGCCTTATGTTGTCAGCTCCATCGCCTTGCGCGGCATCAAGCCCCGGCATGTTAGGGCGCTTCGTGACGGCGATGAATCGGTCATGGAAAGGTACGTCGTCCGCAACCCCGAACAACCTCATTCCGTGAGCTTCACTCAGTGTGAACCAGTCATCCCCGACCCACTTCAACCCATAGGTACTGCAGTCCCCGTTCGCGAGGCGCAAGAAGTATACCTAGACAGATCAAGCCGGATAGACGATGCGCATAGTGCCGTTGGCAGATGGTGGGCACGGTACCTATTAAACTCAGCAATGGATAGTGGCTACAGGAACTTACTTTCCAAAGATGCCGCCGATCGCATACGCGCTAAGCTTGAGCGGAAAGCTGACGATCTTGCATTAATCCTTGCGCACCTTTCACGTACCAATGACAGGCGACACATAAGTACCGATTATCGTACCGATCGCACTTTGCGCACTGCTGCCGGGATGGCCTTTGTGTCTGCGCCTACTTCTCTAGGAAGCTACACGGAGATCAACAGCGATGGCATAGTGACCGCCAGAGAAGGCCAAGAGGGCGAAATCGTCCAGATATGGCCACCGGTGTCGGACGCAAGCTCGCCTAATATATAATCGATCCTTCGCGACATAATCACAGCTTGACGTTTTGCGAGATCAAACTCGCAGTATTCACTACACCTGACAATGGTATTATTAACCTAAACACTGGTACAACTTGCGATGACAGAACAGGAGCCTACAAGGAGCAACTATGAACGAAATTAAATGTCCGCATTGTGGCAAAACCTTTAAGGTTGATGAGGCTGGGTTTGCTGATATTGTTAAGCAGATTCGGGATCATGAGTTTGAAAGTGCGGTGCGCGAACAGGTGGCTAATGCCGTCAAAATCGCGCAGCTCGAGACAGAGGGCTCGCTCAAGGACGTGGCCGCGCAAAAGGATTTGCAGATTAGCAAGCTACAGGCGCAGCTCAAGGAAAAAGACGATGAGGCTCGGCTTGCCGCGGCCGAGGCCAAAAGCTCGATTCAGCAGGAGCTATCCAAAAAAGAGGCCGAGCTGGCCGAGCTAAAGGCTAAGCTAAGTGCCAAAGACACCGAAAAGCAACTGGCCGTAACAGAGGCCGTGAGCAAGCTCGAAAAAGAGCGCGACGAGATTGCCAGCAGGCTGGCGGTGAAGGATCACGAACAAAAGCTGCTGGAATCCTCGCTTAAATCGGAATACGAGCTGGAGCTCAAACACAAGGACGAGCAGATCGCTCAGTACAAAGACTTTAAGTCGCGGCAATCGGTAAAACTGCTGGGCGAAAGCCTAGAGCAGCACTGCGAGATTGCGTTTCGGCAGTGGCAGTCGGCGGGCGCGTTTAAAAACGTCTATTTTGAGAAGGACAACGACGCCAGCTCGGGCGCCAAAGGCGACTACATTTACCGCGAGACAGACGAGGCCGGCAACGAGATCCTGTCGATCATGTTCGAGATGAAAAACGAGGCCGACGACAGCGCCGTCAAAAAGAGGAACGAAGACCACTTCAAAAAACTCGACAAAGACCGCCGCGAGAAAAAGTGCGACTTTGCGGTGCTGGTGAGCGTGCTCGAGGCCGACAACGAACTGTACGCGGGCATCACCGACGTATCGGCCTACGCTTACGAGAACATGTACGTAGTGCGGCCGCAATTCTTTATTCCGATGATCACGCTGCTGCGCACAGCCGCGCTTAGTTCAATGAAGTACAAGGCCGAGCTGGCGCTGGTGCGCGACCAAAACATCGACATCACCAACTTTGAGAACGAGCTGCAGGCTTTCCAAGACGACTTTATGAAGAACGTACACAATTCCAGCAACAAGTTTCAGGACGCCATGGACGGTATCGATGCCACCATCAAAAAGCTGGAGGGGATTAAAGAGGCGCTGCGCCTCTCTAACAAACACCTGCTCACGGCGGGCGGCAAGGTAGAAAACGTGTCGGTCAAGCGATTAACTAAAAACAACCCCACCATGGCCGCAAAGTTCGCCGAGCTAAAGAAAACGGAAGAGAAGTAGCGCCAGATTTCTCGAACACAAACAGGGGCGAGGCCCCACTCACACTTATTTTTCTGCGACACTTCGGAAGCGCCAAATGCACTACTCAAAAGCACATCTGGCGACCCAAACGTCACGAGTGTAAAACACTTTGTGGCCTGGCCGTCAGAAAATGAGTGAGCAATTAGCGTCGAGCCAACCACTAAATTGTCAGGTAGCTCGGGTCATGCTACGATTTAAGGCTATGCATACAACAATAAATGAATCCATTCAAGCAATTGCTGATTTTTTTCATATAGGACCGATCAGTGTTACGGGGCGAACGCCGTTTGGCGAAGCCAACGAAAGCTACTTCGTTAACTCCAAAAAGACTGGGCAGCGTTATGTCACACGCTTTTTACGCCAACAAACGCTTGCGGAACTCAGAAACGACCGCGTCATACAAGAGCAGCTAACAGCAGCCGGAATACCGACTCCTGTGATGTTAACTAACGAGGCGGGTGCATATGTCTACCAAGATAAAGACGCCACCGCCACCATGTCAAAGAAGCTGGACGGTGATCATCCAAGCGGCAAGACGCTTGAGATTGCACGTTCCACCGGAGAATTATTAGCCAAATTTCACCAAGCCGTCACTGTCCTCGACCACAGAACGCAAGGCTGTCTCAATAAAGACAGGGCGTTATCTGACAGTAGGCAGCTCGATGAGTCAAACCCCTTAACTCCGCTGATACGGCGAATACTCAATGACAGTCTCGACATTTTTAACCACGATCTGCCAGTAGGAATCATTCACGGCGACCTGCATATAGGCAACGCTCTGTACGAAGGGGAAACTGCCAAAGTCATATTGGATTTTGGTGACTCAGAAGAAAACCTATTGCTGCTCGATGTCGTGCGTACTATCTGTTCAAGTGTAGGCATAAAAGATGGACAGATTAATCCGGGATTGATGGGTAGCGTACTTGAAGGATATGAATCTATTCGTCCACTGACCAGCACAGAGAAGCAACTCATTCCCATGGCAACACACTACGTATGTGCCGCAGTAGCCATTGGAGCGCACGTAGAAGGTGTATTCGGAAGAGAAGAATTCTTCGGCAAGCTCGCGCAACAAATATAAAAACGTCAACTCGGTCGTCTGAGGTTGAACGGGGAAGGACCAAAAAGAATAGCCGAGTCTCTTTTGCGCAAAAAGCACGCGTGGCCACATGATAAACTAGTGCACGGCCAGAAGAACTTATCACCTAAACAATCCCCTCTAACAGATACGCCCCATCTGTGGTATGCTAAGGCGTGCTCCAAGTATCTATTTCCGAGAAGACGATCGGCTCCAAAACACTGTTGGCCGACATTAAGATGTGGGTTGGCAACGACGAAAAGGTCGGTTTTTTGGGCCGCAACGGCGCTGGCAAGACCACATTGTTTAACATCATCACCGGCAAAGACAAAGACTTTAGCGGCGACGTAACATACGCCAAGCAAGAAATGCTGATGGCCACCAGCCAAGAGCACCACGACCCCGAGGGCACCACGCTCGAGTTTGTCTCGCGCAAGCTGCCCGATTTTGCCCGGCTCGAAAAGATTATTCAGACCTATCCCGAGCACATGGGCGACGACCTCAAGAAGATTCATATTTATTCCGAGGCGCTGCAAAAGTTCTCGGAGCGCGGCTACTACGAAGTAGAAAACTCGCTGCAAAGGTTATTTGACGCCTACCAGCTGGACCGCGCACTGTTGTCCCAGCCATTTGCGTCGCTGAGCGGCGGCCAAAAGCGCTTGGTCGACCTGATTGCTATCCAGCTGGCCGCACCGCATATCATCCTGCTGGATGAACCGACCAACCACATGGACTATCTGGCAAAAGATGCCTTTATCGAGTGGCTAAAATCGGTAAAGAGCTCGGTGCTGGTGATCTCGCACGACCGCGACGTTCTCAAAAACGTCGACCGTATTTTGGAGCTAAAAGACCAAAAAATCTTTAGCTACCCCGGCAACTACGACAAATACCTGGCGCAAAATGCCGTCACCACTACCAACGCCATCAGCGAATTTGGCACCAGCGAAAAGCGCATCGCCAACCTCAAAGAACAGATCGTGTTTGCCAAAGCTCGCGCTGCGACCGGTGGTCCGCGGTGGGTGACGCTATACGAGCGCTACGAGCGCGAGCTTGCCGCCATCCTAGAAAACCACAAAAAACCAAGCTTTTGGATTGACCGCGAATCTGCCAAAATACTCAAGCCCAAGCAAACCGAGAACTACCAAAAATTCCGAGCCAAGAACATCAAACTGCACGACACGCAGACGGGCGAGTCGAGCAGCACCTTGCTACGAATCAACAAGCTTAGCTTGGGTCATGGCGGCGTGCCGCTCTTTAGCAACTTGGAGCTTGACTTAAGCAGCGGCGAACGCCTGCACATTGTAGGCCGCAACGGCGCAGGCAAAACCACATTAGTAAAAGCAATTATGCAGGCGTGGCAAGGCCAGCGCCCCGAGACGCTCATCGGCAAAGGCGTCATCGACTGCGACCGCAGCCTGATGATCAGCATGTACGACCAAGAGATCGACAGCAAATACCTGAGCATGACGCTGCACGACGCCATCGAGGCGATTTACGATGACAAAGAGCTGCGCGTGACCGAAGAGCAGATCAAGCGCGATATGGGCAACTACCTCTTTAACCCGGAATCCGACGCAAACATGCTGGTTGGCAACCTGAGCGGTGGCCAAAAAGCGCGTCTGCAGCTGATCCGCCTATTAGTCGGCTCGCCAAACCTGCTGATCCTGGACGAACCGACCAACCACCTCGACCTGCCAAGCATCGAGGAACTAGAAAACACACTGGGCGAATACACCGGCGCGATCATCTACATCACGCACGACAGCTACTTTGCCCGTAACATCGGCGGCAAAGAACTTCGACTTTAGCTAATTACCCAGAAAACCCGCCAGCTACTCCGATGAGCACCATCGTCACCACGAAACCCGTAAAAAGGTTGAGCCAAATAAAACGACGCCAGCCGCGGTTGGCCTTGCCCGAGGTACGATCGGTTATACGTAGGTACGGCGCCGCGTTAGCCGCATAAACCAAACCTGCCGCGCCCACAATCGCTGCCGGCCAGCCTTGCGCAAACATCAGCGCACTGGCCGCAAGATACAGCACAAACACCCCGCGCATCGTAGCGCGAGCACCGACTGCCGTGGCCACCGAAGCCAACTTACCCTCGCGGTCAGGGATGATATCCTGCACCGCGCCAAAGGCATGACTGGCAACGCCCCATAAAAAGAAAGCAATCACATATGGCAAATAAGAGCCGGAAAAGCCGGTCAAAACCAGCGCGTACACCATCGGCCCCACAAAATGCAGGCTACTGGTAACAGAGTCGAGCAGCGGAATCTCTTTAAACCGCAGCCCGGCAAGCGAGTAGGCAACCACAAAAAAGACCACGGCCGCCAGCACGATATTGGCGATGGCAGTACCGTTGGCCACCAAAAACACCAAAAAAGGAATATTCGTCAGTAGCGCCGCCCAGAGGATGACGGGATGAAAAGCCTTTTGTTCTTTGGCGCCCTCGATCCCGCCTTTGCGAGGGTTGCGGATGTCGGATTCGTAATCGAACACGTCGTTGACCCCGTACATCAGCAGGTTGTACGCGATCAAAAAGTAGATCGATCCCACCCAAAACACCGGCCCCAGCGAGCCGCCAGATACCAGATACGCCGCGCCAAAGGGGTACGCCGTATTCGGCCACGAGATCGGGCGCGAAATTAATAATAATTTTTTGATACCATCAAGCATCTTTTGCTCCAAACATATTCCACAAAGTAGGAATCAACAAGGCAGCCAAGACCGGGTACATAAAATCTTCGACAGGCGCCAGCCATACGTATAGACCCAAAATCTTGTCCGGCGCGTACGAGAAAAAGTCGAGCGCAATCATAATGTTATCAAACACCAGCGTCAGCAATAGTAAGCTCAAAAACATTACAATCCAAGGACGATCAGGACGCCTTAGCGCGCCCCACAGCGCAGCGCACACCAGCGCAATCACAACGATATTAAGCACTAGGTACGTGGCCATACTTTTTGCGCCCCTCTATATAACGCCAATGTGCAATAGCACAGCAAAAACAAAAAGAAGATTTCCTCGACAGGGAACTGAGGTAGTAACGTAAACGGCAGCGCGTATTGGCTGTCGCCGTGTAAAAAGACGCCTTGGCCGATCGCCAGCAAGTCCCACGCTATAAATACCGTTACACCTACGCCAAGCGTCATCGCTGCTCGTCTATAATCATGCCAAAACGCCAGCTTGTACCGCCAATCCAGCGCCGCTACGCCTGCGATCGACAGCAGCAACGCACCCAAATATAGCCACTCTGTCATGCCTCGCCCCCGATGTTTTGTATAGCGGCTATCGGGCCACCGCGGTTATCGCCAGCAAGACGTTTGTACACCAGCTCTGCGCCGATTAGACACATTGGCAGGCCAATGCCCGGCGTGGTCGACCCACCGACGTAATACAGGTTTTTGAGCTTGCGGCTTTTGTTGGGCGTGCGAAAAAACGCGCTTTGGCGCAAGATATGCGACGGGCCGAGCGCCGTGCCTTGCCAGGCGTTATACTCGCTGGCAAAATCGTTCGGGCCAAACAGTTTTTTATAGACGATTCGCTCTTGTAGATCGGGTATACCCAGATGCTTCTCGATCTGCTGTAGATATTCATTGGCCGCCGACTCAATCTGTTGACCATCCAGCATCACACCGGCCGGCAACGGCACCAATACAAATACGTTCTCGTGCCCCTTGGGTGCGACCGTGTCATCGCTGGTGCTGGGCTTGCAGATGTACAAAGAGGCAGGCGAGGGCAATTTTTTGCTGCCAAAAATACTATCAAAATTACCTTTCCAGTCGTCTACAAAAAACAGGTTGTGATGCTCGAGCTGCGGCAAATCGCCGCGCACGCCCAAATACATCAGCAGCGCGCTTGGCCCCGCCTCGCGCTTATCCCAATAGCGGGCGGGGTACGAACGCACCGCCTCATCGAGCAATTGCGTCTCGGTAAAGTGCAGGTCGGCGTTAGACACGACGATATCCGCACCGACATGCTCGCCGCTGTTAAGCATGATGCCTTTCGCCTGCACCCCGGAAGCGTCAATGCTCGCGACAGGGGAGTCGTAATGATACTGCACACCCAATTCATCCCCGATTTTGACTAGGCTTTGAATAATCGTATACAAGCCGCCCTTGGGATAAAACACACCCTCGCGAAAGTCCAACGCGCTCATCAGGCTGTAAATCGCCGGGGCAGAAAAGGGCGACGAACCCAAAAACACCATCGGATACTCGAGAATCTGCTGTAAGCGCCTGTCGGACACAAATGAACGCACATACTGATCGATATTGGTAAACGCCAGCCTCGTCATCGTATGACCATGACGCATAACCTGTGGCTTAAGCAAATCCCGCGGCGACGAAAAATTGGTATACAAAAAGTGCTTAAGCGCCAATCGGTAGATGACGTCGCCCTTGGCAACGTACTCTTGTAACTTTTTGCCGGCGCCGGGCTCGACCTGCTCGAATGTCGCCATGTCTTTAGCCGGGTCGCTCGTAATTACCAGCGGATCAGCGTTCTCAAAGAACACCTTGTACGCGGGCGACAACCGTATAAGATCCAGCTCTTTGCCGGCCGACGTTCCAAACAGCGAATAGTAATGCTCAAAAACCTCCGGCATCAAATACCACGACGGGCCAGTATCAAAACGTAAACCGTGCGCCTCCAAAATACCCGCACGGCCGCCGGGCGAGGCGTTTTTTTCGTACACGGACACGCGGTAGCCTGCTTTGGCGAGCATATTTGCCAGCGCCAAGCCGCCAATGCCGGCGCCAATGATTACCACATGCTTTTTCATGCCGCTCCTCGGCCTAACAAAACCCAGATCATCAGCGAGATTTTACGCCGCGGCGGCACGCGGACACGCGTCGTCTTTATGACGGCGGCAGGCGTGGCCTCCAGCCTTTTTAGCAGTTCGCGGTAATACACGTAACTGAGCGTAGTTGCCAGGCGGCTAGAAGCAGGCAATTGGCGCAGCGACTGCCGGGCGAGCGCAAAATCCTTTTTGATGTCGGTAATAATGTCTTGCTTAACGCTATCATCGAACGAATCAAAGGTAATCCCCGGAAAGTACACCCGACCCAGCTCTTTGTAATCGGCGGCCAGATCGCGCAAAAAGTTAACCTTTTGGTAGGCCGCACCTAGCGCAGCGGCGCCCTCTGCTAACTTGTCGTACTGCTTGCTGTCGCCCGCGCAAAATACGCGCAAGCACATCAGCCCGACAACCTCTGCTGAACCATGGATGTATGCCCGATAATCCTCGGGCGAGTAACTGCGTGGCGACACGTCCATGCGCATGCTGGAAAAAAACGGCGCAATAAGTTCACGCCCGATCCCATACCGGCGAGCCGTCAGCGCATAGGCATGGACAATCGGGTTGGCGCCGTAACCCGATTGAATCGCCGCGTAAGTTGCGCGCTCTAGATCGTCCAGCATTTTGGCGGCGTCGGGTCCTTGGTAAACATCCACAATCTCGTCGGCAATCCGCACCAAACCATACACCGCGTAAATATGCGGCCGGATTTTTTTACCCAAAAGCCTACTGCTAATCCCAAACGACGTCGAATAGCGCAGCGTCAGATGTTTACTGTTTTCGTAAGCAACTTGATCATACAACTTTGTGGACACGCCGCCTCTACCGCCTTCTGAATGTTACTGGTTTGCGTTCTCGATTTGCTTGAACTCTTTCTTAAAGTCCTTCGTGTCGATGTCGTCGTGCTCTTTGGCAACGCCCGCGCGCTCCAGTATAAACACGATCAAAAAGCCAACGATCATCAGAATAATCGCCGCCACCGTAGCCGCCTCTACCGAAGGCAAAATGTTTGTAACGCTGCCGTCGGCGTTTTCGTTTTGCCACGGCCAAATGCGGCGCAGCGAACCGGCCATCACACCGATCAAGAAGGCGATAACCGCCAAGTGATAACGCTTGAGCAGCCACGAAAGCAGCCGCACAAACAGGCCGATACCGATAATCACACCGGCGCTAAACACCGCCATAATCGGCAGGTTGCGGTCGGCAACGGCGTTAATGACGATTTCATACTGGCCCAGCAGCACCATAATCAGCGAACCGGATATGCCCGGCAAAATCATGGCCGTAATTGCCACCGCGCCCGTTGCAAAGATAGCCAGCGGCGAATCGCTGCCGCCAATCGACGGTAACCCCATCATAATAAACGTCAGCACAAACCCCAGCACCAGCAGCAAGCCGCGCCGGTAATTCCAAGAGGTAACGCGCTTGCCGATAACGTATGAAGAACCAAGCACCAGCCCAAAAAACAGTGCCCACACCAGCACCGGCTGCGCGTCCAGCAGATACGTCACCAGTTGCGCCAGCCCAAGAATGGCCAGCGCCAGACCCAGCCCCAGCGGCACGATAAAGCCAAATGGCGTGATTTTTACCGCCTCGCGAAACTTGCCAGATAGCACCAGGCGCGGAATCTGTCCGGTTACCAGCTTAATCGTGTACAGCAGCTCGTCGTAGATGCCCATTAAAAAGGCGATCGTGCCGCCCGACACTCCCGGCACCAAATCGGCTACGCCCATTGTTAATCCGGTAAAAAATAAGCGCGTCTTGCGCTGTTTTACGTTTTCTTTTGGTGCTCTCTGATTTGTCATAATGCTACCCAGTATATCTGGTATCCGAGCCGCCCACAAATTGCGCCCGCCAATCCTAACCAGTGACGCACCTAGCCCAAGATGACTGCAAGCACGCAGGCCGCCAGCAGGGCAGAGGTGGGAGTCATAATGTAACGCTCGGGCTTGCTCCGCGATACCGCGTTCATCACAATGCCAAGCGCCGAATACACAAAGATAACCCACGTCGCCACATCAAGCAACAACCCTTCGGGGATGATCTGCGCCGCGCCCGATTTGCTGAGGACTACGATCGCTATTCCACAATAAATCACCAACGCAGCCACGCTGCCCATCCGCAGATTACGCGGCAGCACCTCGTGCCGTCCGCCCCATGCAAAACGACCCAGCGGCGCACCAAGCGCCAGCAGTACTTGCAGTACGCCCAGCAACCCCAAAATAACCAGTACGATAATAACCGCTATAGACATATGCCTATTGTACCAGTTTTAGCGCAAATGTCGCGCATCTCTACACCTCAGCCGGACGGCCGGCGCTCGTCCATATACACACGCAGCGCCGCCATTTTCACACGCAGCTCAGCGGCGTAGTCGGTATCGGGGCCGATGGCGCGTAGCGTTTCGTTTATCTCGTCTAATTCTTGGGCGATTACTTGCTGCAAATCGGCCAGCGTCAACTCGCGCCGCGCTACCTCGGTGCTGCCGACGCCTTGCTGAGCACCGGCGATTTTTGCACTATCGCCAACAGTCGCAGGCGCCGCAACCGCCTCGGCGCTGTGAATCCGCGCCAGCAGCGACCGCAGCGCGCCGACTACAGCGGCATCGCGCGCCTTTAGCGCTTGCCGCATATCGCCGCTAATTAGCGCAACTAACTTGTCTGCCTGCTTATCTTGCATTACACCAGTATAACAATAACGCGCGGGACACCCGCCCCGCAGACTTGCTACAATAGCAAACAGCAAGGTAGCGACGACGACCTAAACCATAAGGAGACGCCATGAAAGCAATCTGGAACAACACCGTAATCGCAGAGGCTGATAAAGACGAGCTTATCAGGATCGAGGGCAACTGGTACTTTCCGCCCAGCGCCATCAAAAAAGAATATTTTAAGCCCAACGACACGCACACCACCTGTTTTTGGAAGGGCGAGGCTAGCTACTACGACATCGATGTAGACGGCAACATTAACGACGGCGGCGCATGGTATTACCCGGAGCCAATGGATGGCTCGATCGACCGCGTCGGCCAAGATTTTACCAACTACGTGGCGTTTTGGCGCGGGGTAGAGGTTACCGAGTAAGGGCGGCTGGCGCCAAACAAAACCTCCTGCCATATATCGGCAGGAGGTTTTTGCTACGGAACTGCCGCGAAAAAACGCTTGATTATGACTTGCGTCCAGCAACCACCGAAAGATAATGCGGGTTGTGCATGAGCCCCAAAATATTGCCAAAAGGATCGATCACAGCTGCCGTCACAAAACCCTCGCCGCGCTCGGTATGCGGTTCGTGAGCGGTTGCACCCATTTTCATAACCCGCTCCAGCATGGCATCGATATCGTCCACGTGCCAATACAGCGTTACACCACCTGTTACGTCCACATCGTGCGGCGCATACTTTGAGCTGATAATACCTAGCTCGTGCTGGTAGTCGCCCAGTCGAAACTCAACATATTCGGGTTGCTGCGCATTGGGGCGTACAAAATATGGCTCGATTCCCAGCAAATCGGCGTACCACTGGGCCGCTGCCGCGACATCTTCTGCCCAAAAGCTTACCGTTGTCATACCGCGAAGCGTATTAATGTTTTTCATAGTAAAATACCTCTGTTACGTTTTACAGACATCATCGTACTAACTATGACTGACAAAATATTTCAAAAAAGCGCAAGTTTAGACGCAGAGTCCGTTCCGCACAAGGGCGTGCTACGGCCAATGGATTTTGCCGAGGGCTTTACATTCTCTCGCCATCCCGCTAGCCAGGAGCTAGAGCCGTATGTCGATTACATCTGGGTTATTCGGTGGGATCTGCCGGATGGCGCGGCGCGAACCTCGCCCGCTATCTTGCCAAATCCGCAGATCAACCTGTACTTCGACGAGACAGGCGCGGGAGTACAAGGCGTCTTTAAAACCAACAAAACATACCAAGGGCAGGGCAAGAGCGGCGTAGCGGGCGTTACATTTAAGCCGGGCGGCTTTTATGCGTTTTGGCCGCATAGCGCCGCCGTGCTAACCAACAAGTCGGTGGCACTGCACACGATCCTGCCACACGCTCCGCAGCTTTTAACAGACGAGTTACTCGCAGGCGGTGACAGCGAGATTGCCCGGCAGCTTACTCTCTTTTTGCAAGGCCTACAGCCCAAGCCACATAAGAGCATTCAGCTGGTGCAGGATATTCTTGCGGCGATCCAGCAAGACGAAAGCCCGCAAACAGTGCAAGATATCGCCGCACGTTTTGCAAAAAGCGAGCGCACGCTGCAACACCTCTTTCAGACGCATATAGGGGTCGGCATCAAATGGGTGCTGATGCGCAACCGACTACTGGCAGCGGCCGAACAAGCGCGGACTCAACCCGACCCCGACTGGGCAGCGATTGCACTAGACCTAGGTTATGCCAGTCAGGCGCATTTTATAACCGACTTTACGCGTACGATCGGCGTGCAGCCCGGCAAGTACCTACAACATATCCGCTAGACGCCCCGCGCATGCATTACAATCCAACCGAGTAACGAGAAGGTACATATACCGCCCCTAGGACGCTTATGGTAAGCTACTGAGGAATTATGCAGCTCCTCAAACTCATCACATTTATTTTGCTTGGCCTCGGCATCGCCCGTGTTGCCAATATCCAAGGCCTAGAGGACGCCGGATGGTATCTATTGGTCGTTTCCTCGTTGCTGGCAATTGGCCTATATGCAAGCACGTACGGCATAGACCTAAGAGAGGCGCGCAAGCACCTTAAGATTATCGCAAGCGCCGTGACGATCGGCGTACTGATGAAAGCGGCCATCGTGGGCGGCTCGCTTACGCTACTGTTTGGAGATCCGTACTTTTTGATTTTGGGTGTCATCATCGCACAAATCGACCCGTTATCTGTCGCCAATCTAATGGGCGGCGACCGTATGTCTGCAAAAGCCAAAACCATACTTGCCTCGTGGGCGTCGTTTGACGATCCGATTACCGTGATACTTTCGCTCTATGCACCTCTGTTAGTTGCGCAGCTAACAGGGGCCGACCTCGACTCTGTCGCTGGCGACTTAGATACTAGCGGCAACCTAATCGCATACGCCCAGACACTCGGGTTTAACCTGCTACTTGCTTGTAGCGCACTAGGGCTATGGCTTGTCATTCGCCGTTACGCACATAGAGCGAGGGGCTGGTTAGCTTTTGCGCTGACGACTAGCGTCTATGTTGTTCTGGCGGCCGCGTTCTCTTTGTCGATCCTGCACTTTTTAATGCTTGGTATCGCGCTGATCGGCTTGTTTTTGCGGCCGCCCAAAATCGAGCAGTACATGGGCAGGGCGATTTCGTGGGCACTGCTGGCGGCGGCTCTTATGCTTGGTTTTTTGCTGGTTGGCGGCATCGACTTTTGGAAGGGCATCGCACTCGGAACAGTCGCTTATATTGCCCAGATCATCGTAGGCGCGCTCCTAACGCGCGGCCTACCCAAAAAAGACAGATGGCATATCGCGCTCGCCCAGCAAAACGGCATTACTGCAATCATCCTCGCGCTGCTATTTGAACCAAGCCACCCGGGAACGGTGGCAATTATCGCCCCAGCAATTGTCACAATTAACGGATTGCACTGGTTTATGAACAGGGCAGTGGACATAAAACTACGGCAAACAACAGTTAAACTCCCTACCTAGCGACAAGTGCTGCGGGCAGCACAAGATCATCTGCAAAGTCATTGATATACCGCGGGGCTGTATCGTGAGCGACGTGCAACACTCCGTCTTTCTCGAGCACATCTGATAAATCGGGAGGGTATATTTCGGTTATAGTGGCAAAATTAATTACCGAGCCTCCATCTTTTGACACGCCAAAGATGTATTGATGCAAAATACCAGCGCTACGGGTAGCTGCAAAATTCCTCTGAAGCCGCGCTGAGATACCAACCCTGACGGTGCAAATGGGGGTTTTATGTATATTGTAGCCGTGACTACGAAACGTCTCGCCGATACTGCTGCCACGCTCAATTTCGGCGGCGATCCGAGCAACTTCTTCTGTCCAGTTTTGCGGATGAAAACGAGTCACGGCGTATGTGCGCGATATGCCGAGCTGGTCGACTAAATGCACCTTTCTAACGTCATCTGTCTGACTTTCGATACGCACCGTAACGTCCGAGTATAGTCGCCTCAGAACATCGGTATGCAGCTGAGTAGTAGCGCGTTGATCTAATAAAGTCCGCATGAACCCGCCTCGATAGTTTTATTGGAACCCGCTTATTCCTGCCGCAAGGACAATACCTGCGACAGGGATGTGTAGCAACCGCTTATTCCTTGCCGGAGATGATGCCGCCACTGATCTTTTGGTGAGTCACCGTAGCGATTGGACCGGTCATACCGCTTAGAGGTGCGGCATGAGGCGAGCCGGCACTCTGCGAGGCCAAACCGGTATTTGGCGTGCCGACTTCCAAAACTCCTAGTCCTACCGGGTCGGCCACTTCGCCGTCATCCGGATCGGTGTCGAGCGGTCCGTTGTCAACGATAGTGTACGTTACCAAAAGCGCGTGCTGACCGTTGTAGGTCGTTTCGGTAACCGTAGCTTCGTTGATAGTAAAGTACGCTCCGGTGCTTGGCACGTACTTGCGAACGGCAACTTGGTTAGGCTTAAGGTCGGTGACGAACAAAAGATTAATGGCGTTTGACGCGTCCGCACCACTAAAGCAGAAGTCTACCAAACCCAGCGGGTACGAATACGCGCCGTCCTGAACCGCCTGCGCGGACTCCTTAACCGCGGAACGGCAGGTAATAGTCGTACCACTTGGCAAGGTTAGCACGACAGTCTTGCCGTTTTCGGCGTTGCCAAAGGTGCCCGTAAGGCCGTCCTCGTCTTGGTCTTGACTGTCGTCTAATGCAGCATTATGACCAGTATATAAATTACCCACGCCTGCAACAATCATGCGAGAGCCGGTTGCGTTAAAGTCAGCAGAACGCCACGCGTTGCTGTCTTCGTCGACATGTCCCGGATCCTCTTCGGTCCAGGTTCCCCCGTTGTCGCGCGAGACATACATGTCGTTGCCATCAGAAAGCACGGACATCATCGAACCGTTGGCGGATATAACTGCAGTCTTCCAGTTGATTCCGCCCCAGTACTCTAGTGACACATCGTCCCAATCTGCGCCGCCGTTCCCCGAAACATACACCTTGCCGTTGGTACTGCTGTGGGTGCCATCCACCGAAACGACCATCTTGTCGCCGGATGACGACATAGCGGCCTGTAGCTCGAACACGATACCATCATCTGCCGGTGCGATGTCCTGCCATGTGCTGCCGCCGTTGCTCGACAAGCGCACGAGCGGCCCCATTGTGCCTCTGTTTTCTCCGCCAATCAAGACCTTGCTGCCGTCATGTGATACCGAAAGGGACTTCCAGTTGCTTACGTCATCGATGAAACTTGTGGTCCATTCGTCATCGCCATGACTGATCATGTACGCGTACTCTGTCTCTTCGCCCGAGAGGGCTACGATCTTGCTACCGTCGCCAGACAAAGCAACTTTCGTCCAATCATCGGGACCAAGAGGGCTAATATTGTCCCAGCTCTGACCGGCGTCCTTAGAAACAAAGATATTTCCCTCGTGCTCGTTGAATACGTCCAAATCTACGGACATGTTACTCACCGCCACCATTGTCTGGCCGTCGCTCGAAACATCTACCGACGTCCAGTAGTGACGCATACCGTCGTCTACTGCTTCGTCAATATTTTGCCAGGTAGCGCCATAATCATTCGATACAAAGAGGGGATTTGCGGCACTCAAACCTTCGCCGCCATTGGTCACACTCGCAAGCAGGTGCTTGCCGCTTGCCGAGCTGGCAACCGACGAATACTCTCCGTTAACCAAGTCGTTATCGACGTGCTTTCGCCATTCATACTGGTTACTCGCAGCGTACACCTTAAACGGAATGGTCGGCTGCGTTAGCGCCAATGCCGTTACAGCCGTAACTCCGACCGTCAAAAATCTACGCGAACGTCCGTGCGCAGTAGTAGTTTTACCCCTCATCTTATATCCCCACTTATCTTTAGCATTAGTATAGTGCAGATATTTGGACAAGCACAAGCTTTTTTACTGCGGGCGTCGCCAGGCGTACGAGACAAAACGCTCGCCAGCCTCGTACTCGGGGATAAACTTATCCACAAGATCCAAGCGATCAAAGGTCTGCAATACTACCGGCTCGGGAGGGAGTGCGTAGCGCACATCGTACTGGTCGTAAGCACTGTGAGTAGGCGTTACCATCCAATTGTCTTCTTTGCGCGGCACCAGGGTCATAAAGCGCTGAATGCTGGGGTTATGACTTTGCTTTGGCGGCTCGGGCAAGGAAATGTACACCTTGGCCGCAAACACGCCGCCTGGTTTGAGATGCGAATAAATATGCTGTGCTATCTGCTGCCAAGTGCCGGGGAACTCCAGACATACCAGTCCGCCATCGGTCATGATATTGTCGAACTGCTCGGTGTTTTGCTCGAAAAACTGATTCCAATCCATGCACTCGTACCGCACGCCCTCTAGGCGTAAGGCCTGTACTATGTCGTCTGCGTAGTCTACAGAGGTCACCTCGCTCGACACCTCTAGCGCCATGGCGCACAGGGCAGGGGTGGCGCCAAGCACCAGTGTGCGGCCGCCCGGCACAACGTACTTACGCTGAAAATCAATTTCCTCGCGGCTTAGCACCAGCGGTGGGCCGTACTCGCCCTTATCAAGTGCGCGACTGTTCCAATAGTCGCGCTGACTCAGAGGCTTGCTCATACGGATATCCTTTTGCCGGATGCTGGCGCGCGGTCCATACCGCGTAACTCCAGCGTGCAAGTTTTGCAGCGCCCGCACTCGATCGGCTTGCCATCGGCATAATGAGGCGTGCGGCACGACCAGGTCAGTTTGGCCAGTTCTGGCGGCAGAGTATTATAGACTTGCTCTTTGGTGAGGTCAGCGTGCGGATACACCTTAACGGCGGCACTGTGGTCATCGCCACCCGGATGAAACGCATTGTGAATAGCCTTGCCACGCACGACCGCCTGCGACACACCTCGTGCAAAATCCGTCCCGGTCGCGCCAATGACGACCTGGGTTATAAGCGGATCGCGCGAGGTCATATAGCCTGTCATAAAACTCATTATCTCGGTATCAAACAAAAAATTTCCGCCCAGGTGCGGCGTGTTAAATGCCGACTCGCTCACCGTAAACGGAATAGGAGCATGCTTGCGCATATAGGCGAGTATTGCTTTGACCGCCATTGCCTCGGCCTTCCAGCGCGCTTCGATATTTTGAATGTGTATGTGGTGGACATGCACCTGGCCATAGTCATCAGGGTGGTTCAGTACGTGCCACAGCGCAGCTGTCGAGTCGATACCGCCCGAAAACATAACGAGCGTCCGGCGCGGCCGATGACCCGTGTTAACAGTACGCTCTTGTGTCATGATACGCCGTCTTATCCCTCAATTACTCGGTTATTTTACCGTAGTATATCACTCTTACCACGAGGCGAGTGCTACAATGTCACCATGAAAAAATACAGCACTGTCGATGATTTTTTGGCAGATCAACCCCAGCAAAAGTTGGAACAAATCCAAGCGATCAGACAAATAATTACAGACATCGACCCCTCGCTCCAAGAAAACATCAAATGGAACGCCCCCACTTATGTGCATGACGGCGTGGACCGTATCACCTTTAACTTGCTTAACAAAGAGGGAGTCGTCAAGCTCGTACTGCACATGGGTGCCGCCAAAAAAGAGGACAAAAGCGGCAAACCAATCTTAGCTGACGACGAAGGGTTGCTAGAGTGGGCATCCGATATCAGGGGCGCGATATCCTTTGCAGACCTATCCGACATCCAAGCAAAAGAACCACAGCTCAAGAAGACGATTAAACGCTGGCTGGCGATAAGCGCCTAAACTGGCCTGGCCGTTTATTACGTCTTTGTGCGCCCACGGCGCTGCAAATATTTGCGCCGTAAGATACAATTACAATGTGAAGAATCTTGTAAAAAGCAGACTAAAAACTATCGGCATCGCCGTTTTTGTAGTCATTGTTATCGCCATCGTGGTGGCCGTCGTCATGGCAAAAAACCAACCCTCGGCGTTTAGTCTAAGGGACTGTACCGGCAAAGACTGCGTAGTCTACCTCGAAGACTTGGGCAACACCTGCACCTGGAAGAACGGCCAAGTCCACGAGAGCACTCTGGTACACACTCCAACCGAATCGATGAAGAGGGTTAGCGTCAGCAAAGATCAGGTAAATGACTACCTAAAGGACGCGCAATCGACCAATAAGTGCACCAGGCCTGAGTAAAATTCTTAAATCGCGCACACTCAGGCGTTCCTTTTGTATAATAACGACATGAAGTTTATCGCTCTCTTGCGCGGTATTAATGTTGGCGGCAACAAAAAAGTACCAATGGCCGAACTAAAGGCTTGCTTTGAGAACGCAGGTTTTAAGAACGTCGTTACCTACATCAACTCGGGCAACGTCGTCTTTGAATCCTCGCAAACCGACACCGCCAAACTGGTGCAAATCTGCGAGGAAGCCATCGAAAAGCAGGTTGGGTTCCATGTAATTTGCTCGGTTATCTCTGCCGACGAACTGCACGAGGCGCTACAGCACGCGCCGGACTGGTGGAACAAAGGCGACTCAAAAGAGATTAAACACGACGCCTTTTTTGTCATCGCCCCCAAAAAAGCAGAGGAAATCATAGCAGAAATCGGCGAACCTCATCCAAAATACGAGCGCATATCCGTCCACCACCCGATCATCTTCTGGTCGGTACCCCTCGAGACATTTGGTCGCACCAAATACAGCAAAATTGTCGGCACCAAAACGTACCGATCGGTAACGGTTCGTAACGCCAACACCACCAACAAATTGGCCGAACTTAGCAAGTAAACCCGCAGCCACACAAAAGCAGGGCAGACGCATGCCCTGCGCGTGCCGTTAAAGAAAATCACACATCGCGATTGTGCTTTATTTTACTGCTTTGATGTGGCGCTGTGAGTAGAGTAGGCGTAGATAAGCAAGGGAACTCTATGCAACAGCAAATCGACAGGTGGTCAAACTTTTTGGATAATTTTTGGCAAGAGGTTGCAAAGTGGGCGCCCAAGCTATTAGGCGCACTTATCATCCTCATAATCGGTTATTTGGTCGCCAAGGGCGTGTCGAGCCTTGTTCGCAAGGCGCTACAAAGCGCTAAGCTAGACCAGCACCTGCACGCCGGCAGCGGCGGCAACGTAATCCAGCGTGCTTTTCCGCGGCCAAGCCACCTTATTGCCTCTATCGTGTACTGGGTTATCTTCCTTGGTGTTATTTCGCTCGGCCTGGGCGCCTTGGGCGTACCGCTGTTGACCGATCTGATTCGTGGATTTTACTCGTACCTGCCTAATGTCATCGCTGCGCTTATTATCTTTTTGATTGCCAGCGCGATTTCGGCCGGAATTGCGGGGCTGGTCACCAATATTATGGGCGACACCCCCACCGGCAAGTTTTTGGCAGGCGCCGCACCCACGTTGGTCATGGGGCTGGCGATCTTTATGATCCTCAACCAACTGCGTATCGCGCCCGAGATCGTTACGATTACCTACGCCGCTATAGCAGGCGGAGCAGCCTTAGGTGCCGCCCTGGCATTTGGCCTTGGCGGGCGAGAAACCGCAGCCAAGATACTAGAAAGCGCCTACCAAAAGGGTCAGGCGCAAAAGGGCAAAGTTGCCAGCGATGTCCGCCACGGCACAGAACGCGCCAAAAACGAAGTCCGCAAAAGGCAAGAATAAAGCGACAGGGTACATCGTGATCAAAAAAAGAAATCTCGTTTACTCTGGGTTCTTGCAAAACATCTCTCGCAGGATATTCGTATTTACCACGAGGTCGGTATCAAATAACTGGCTCACCCGTAAATATACTATCATACACTGTTAGATGCATTACGTCAATGAGAGGCAGCCTGACCAATGCAGACGTATGCTTTAATAGAGGTATGCCCGAATCACATTACAGCAGAACACTCAGACTCATTTTGAGCGACGGATACCGACGCGTGGCCGAAGGCGGCGAGGTAATTGCCACTACCGATAACTTGCCCAATATTTTTTGCGTCAAAGAGGGGTTTGTTAAACGCTTTCTTATTAAAAACGACGGATCGATAAGCGTGCAGGGCATTTACGGGCCTGGGGACTGTTTTGGCATCGCCGCGCTGACGAGCAAACTGATGGACGGCAAATTCTACACTGGCTCGGAGGTATACTATTACGAAGCCATTCAGCATACCGTCGTGCACGAAATCCCGAGCGAGCTCCTTCAAAGCAAACTGGACGCTCACCCCGAGCTGTTTAAAGACCTTTTTCTTATCCAAAGCAGGCACAGCCAATCAAACATCTGGTTGCTCGAAAACCAAGGCCTTAGTGGCGCAGGCAAACGAGTCGCCCACATCATCTGCTTTTACATGGAACGCTACGGCGTGCAAACGCCGCGCGGCTGGGAATTTAAGATTCCGCTGATTCAGCAGGACCTTGCAGACCTGCTGGACCTGGCGCGCGAGACCGTGTCGCTGGCAATCGGCGACCTCAAAAAGCAAAAGCTCATCAAGGGCCGACGCAAAGTCATCATTCCTTCGCTATCCAAGCTCAAAGACTACGCCTACAGCTAAACCCTTGACTAAACGTTAGACACCTCACTGACCTCGGCCGTACTTTGTATAAACATAAGTACAGGAAGGAGATGTGATGAATCTGGAATCAACTGTATTGCTCCGTTCTGGCAGAAGGATGCCGATACTAGGCCTCGGCACCTGGGGATTGACCGTTGACACTGCCGACACCATAGCCCGCGCGCTTACTATGGGGTATCCCATGATCGACACCTCGGGCGATTATGGAACTCAACCGGGAATAGGCGAGGGGATTGCGCAATCCGGCGCGCCACGCGAAAGTTTTTATCTGGTAACCAAAGTAGAGGAAACCGACGATGCCTACCAAGCCGTCGTCAATAATCTGGCCGAATTACAACTGGACTATGCCGATCTTGTATTGATCCACAGACCACCCTTAGAGGGCGCGGGCGTGGATTTGTGGCAAGGGTTGCTGCGTGCCAAGCAAGAGGGATTAACCAAAGATATCGGCGTCAGCAACTACTCGCAGCAGCAAATCGTCGACCTCGCGGACGCTACCGGCGAAGTGCCAGTGGTCAACCAAATAGAGTGGAGTCCGTTTGGCTGGAGTCAACCAATGCTGGACTTTTGCACCGAGAGCGAGATTGTCATCCAAGCCTACAGCCCGCTTACTCATGGCCGGCGGCTCACCGACGAAACACTCGACAGTGTGGCGCTCAAGCATCAAAAAACACCCGCCCAAGTACTTATCCGCTGGAGCCTGCAAATCGGCACCGTGCCCATTGTCAAAGCCAATCAACTACATCACCTCGAAGAAAACCTTCAGGTGTTTGATTTTGAGCTGGACGAGGACGACATGCGAATCTTAACCACCATTAACGAACATTACTCGTCGCTCGCCTAATCCGGCGAGGGCAAAGGAGAACCCATGGCTAAATACGGCCCAAAAGCACAAGAAAAAGTAAAAAAGAGCGTAGAGGAGATGAAGAAGGGCGAGCTAAAGTCCGGTAAATCCGGCAAAAAGGTGACTAGCCAAAAACAAGCGGTCGCCATTGGCCTATCCGAGGCACGTAAAGCCGGCGCCAAGGTGCCAAAGAAAAAATAATATGAAAGCACTGATTATTAACTGCACACTCAGCCCCTCGCCGCATGTATCTAACACCGAGGCGCTGGCGGACATTGTTAAGCGTCAACTCGAATCCCAAGGGGTAGAAGTGCAAAGCCTACGCGCCGCGGACGAAAACATCTTGGCAGGGGTGTCGTCCGAGTCGATGGGCGGGGGCGACGGCTGGCCGCGTATCCACCAAAAGATCGTCGAATCGGAGATTCTGATTATTGCCACGCCTACATGGATAGGCAACCCCTCCAGCTACGTCCAGCGGGTGATCGAACGCCTAGACGGCACGATCGGCGAGACAAAACCCGATGGGCGGCCGCTAGTATACGATAAAGTGGCCGGCGTGGTGGTCACCGGCAACGAGGACGGCGCACACCACGTCATCACCGAAATCTGCGGCGCACTGGCAGATATTGGTTTTACCATTCCACCGGTAGCGTGGACGTACTGGAACAAAGGCCCCGGCCCGGGCCCGAGCTATCTGGATACCGACGAAGGCCACGAGTGGTCAGAAAAAACAGGGATAACCGCCGCAAACAACCTAGTCGCCGTCGCACGGGCGCTGCAAGCTCACCCTATCACGTAACTTGGGCGAAAGTCCCAAGTTAGCAAAAGCGTATAATTAAGACAGACGCCAGAAAAACCGCAAAGGAGTCCACCACATGAAGACCGCCAAACCCAACATCCTCGCTACCAACAGAATCTTTGCCCGCATAGCAATCGCCACCGCAATCCTACTCACGATTCCTTTTATTGCCGCGCAGATTTCCACCGAGGTAAGCTGGAATGTCGCTGATTTTGCCCTGATGGCCGTCTTGCTCTTTGGCATCAGCACGCTATTTGTACTCATTGCCAGGAAAACCAGCAAAAAAGCGCATCGAATCCTCGTCGGCGTACTACTCGCCGCACTGTTAACCTACATTTGGGCAGAGCTGGCTGTCGGTGTGTTTACTAATCTTGGCAGCTAATACGGCGAGTTTATCCACCGCAAAAAACCTAAATAGTGTGTTCCTTCGGTTCGTGCTTATGCTATAGTCAAAATAGTTTACATGTACATAACATTGAGGGGGAGAGTTATGACGTTAGAGGTAAAAAGGATTACCGCTGCACTGTATGCCGCGGTTTTTACATTGAGCTTGGCAACAAGCGCGGCGCTTACTTTAATAACAAATAAAGCGTATGCAGCCGGACCGTTTGCGGTTATCGACACGCTTCAGACTTACGACGCGGGTCATACATACGCAGACAACATAGGTTACATGAGCACAAGCCGTAGAATCGCTCAGGCGTTCGAAACCGGGAACAAAGCTGGTACCGTCCAAGAATTTGTAATGCAAGACTACTACACCAACAGCACACATGACGGCTTTGTTATCAAAATATACGGCTCCACCGGCGAAGGCACGATCGACGAAGACAGCACCATTGCGACCTTCGAGAGTGAGTCAACCTCCATCACCGACCCCACATACAGCACCAGCCCTGAATCATTCCGGGTGTTCGCCCCTACATCAGACGATTATGAGCTGGCCGCAAACACGCGCTACTGGATTGTAGCAACCATATCAGACGGCGAAGCAGAGGCAGTATGGCGCCAATCGAACGCCACTAACAACACTGGCGACGGCTCAATTCCAGACGCAACACCATCGCGTGCTATCTGGATTTCCGGCCAAAACGACGGCGACTATCTATACAACAGTGCCGGCGCAAGCTATCACGCAACCTACGCCAGCCCAAGTTATCACTTTAACTTCCGCCTGACCGCTGTCGAGTCCGAAGCTCCCAACTACGTACCGACAGTAACTACCAACAACGCCACATCGGTCACACAAACCTCGGCAACGCTCAATGGAAGCATCACCACCCACTGGACCAACGATGGCGCGCTACTTATCGAGCGCGGCTTTGAGTACGGCCTGACCAACGAATACGGCACAGACGTCAGTGAAACACACAACGGCGGCGGCTACCCCGACGGCAGCTACAGCCGCGCGGTCACAAACCTACAATGCGGTACCACCTATCACTTCCGAGCATTTGCTATCACTGCCGAATACGATAGCGACAACGAATTTACCGGGCATGGCAGTGATAACACATTCACCACTCAGGCTTGCACAGAGGAAGAGGATGACGAAGACGAGAACGAAGAGCCCGCGCCAGACGCCGACAACGATGGCGTCCTAGACAGCACAGAGGACAACGCACCCAACAACGGCGACGGCAACGGTGACGGTATCGCCGACAGCGAGCAACCAAATGTAACGAGCTTTGTTAACAGCATAACCGGCAAATACAGCACCCTCGCAGTTGACGACGATTGTACGGTAGACGCTGCTTCTGGCATTGCAGGTTCGACCTCCAACGCCGATGGCAACTTCCAGTATCCGCTCGGCTTGCTCAACTTTACACTGGAATGCGGCACACCTGGTGCTACCATCACCGTCGAGGCCTACCACTTTGACACCAACGAAAGCAACCTCGTACTACGCAAATACAACAGCGTAAGCAAAAAATACTGGACAATCCAAGATGCGGTCATCGAAAAACTCAACATCGGCGGCGTACCTACAATCAAAGCCGTTTACAAAATTACCGACGGCGGTGACCTCGACCTCGACGGCGAGGCCAACGGCACCATAGTCGACCCAGTCGGCCTAGCACGAAGCAGCGTTGGCGCTCCCAATACCGGCCTAAGCAAAAAAGACTAACTACCACATAAAAATAGAACGAGAGGCCTCGCTAGAGGCCTCTCTTCGTTGTATACGCAATTAAACTCCTTGCAACATCACAAGACTATGCCACTCAAGATCCCAGTAGCGTACAATATATATACATGAGAACTCTACTTACAACTCTAGTAAAAATCAGAGCAGATATCCGCCGCCCCAAAGTAATTGTCGGTATTGTGGTCGTAACCCTACTGATTACCGGAGGTCTCCTTTTTGCTTTCGCTAAAGAAACAACGGCGCCCACTCGCGTAGAAACCCTCACATACTCCACGGACACCCCTGACGAGTCAAAAGAAAACGCCGCCACCCACGACTGGCGCGGCAATCCTGGCGACCCCAAAAAAATACGCATTCCCGACATCAATGTCGACACCTTTGTCCAGCGCGCTGGCGTCGACCAGCACAACAGGGTAGCGGTGCCCGACAACGTACACCTGGCAAGTTGGTTTACCGACAGCCAGCAACCTGGACAAAAAGGCCTGTCGATTATCTCTGCACATGTAACCGGCCGCACAACCGACGGCGTATTTAAGCAGCTGGGCAAGTTGCAAGAAGGCAACACGTTCGAGGTCGAGTTAGGAAACGGCGAAATCAAACGTTACAAGGTTATTGGCAAAGTGCAGGTCAAAGAGTCCGAAGCCGCCAACCACCTGTTTTCGCAAAACCCCAAGGTTAATAGCCAGATTAATCTGATCACCTGCGGCGGCAACTTTGACAAGGCATCGAACCAGTACGAGGAGCGCGTCATCGTCTCTGGCGCGCTCATCAATTAGCTAACCGAGCTGGCCACGTCTTAGCCAATCCGTGGAAACGCTTTGATGGAGAAGACTTGCTCTACCGGCACATCAAAGTATTCTGCGATCCTCAGCGCCAAGTGCAAACTGGCGTTGTACTCGCCGCGCTCGAGATATCCCACCGTTTGATAGTGAATCCCGAGCGCATCAGCAAGCTGACGCCGCGAGATCTGGCGCTCTACACGTAGCAACTTGATACGATTGTGTACAACTTCTTCCATTAAGTGCTAGTATCCTCGTTTCATAAACCGCTCGCGGCCGGCCTGCATCTCGGACCCAGAAACCTTGCGCGCCATCTTGCGGAGCAGGGGAGGTCCAACTACTAGTCCAATAACCGACCATACGATCAGTATAGCGACCGCCACGCCCGGCCGCCACGTACCGCCTATCTCGGCAACCGCAGCACCCTCAGGTAAAAATACCGATCGCATGCCGTGTCCCAACCAGTATAAAGGAAAGACTTGCGCCACTGCTTGCAGCCAACCGGCCAGCGCCGTAATAGGGTAGAAAATGCCGGATATCGCAGCCAGAACCATCATCGGCAACGCCGCAAGCCCAAAACCCGATCCAGACGACTTAACCATCGAGCCAACCGCTGCGCCAATGGGAACGGTAGCCAATAGTCCAAGTACAAACAGTGCGATAAACAACGCGACTCCATCCACACCAATGTCCGCTACTCCGTTTACGATCAGTAAGCCGGTAACCATAATCGTCGTCAAGCTGACGAGCGTAGTAAGTGTAAGGTACATAACGCGCGAGATTAGGTACGCAAACATTCCCTGAGGCGTCGCCTTCGCGCGCAGCAGCGTGCCGTCCTCGCGCTCGGCCGACAATGCGCCAGCCGCCCCCGTTAAGCCGCCAAAAGCGACCATAAACGCCGAGACACCCGGCAAAGATATCAGCGCCAGCTGGACACCATCGACGTAGTTGTTGCGCTGGAGCCACATAACCAGCACGAATATACTCGTCATAAACAGACTCCAAAACATGTCTTGCGGACTGGTCACCGAATGCTTTGTCTCGATCCATCCGCGGCGAAGACCTAGCTTAAGGGATTGGATTTTAGGATTCATGGTTGGTCTCCTTGTTTTCGTGCTTTTGAACTATTGCCATGTAGGTGTCCTCTAGACTGGCGCGCCGAACCTCTAGGTCGCTAATGCCGATCGCGTGCTGACCGAGCAAGGTGCGAACAAAAGCGGTCGCATCCGTAGCGGCATGTACGTGTTTTACGCCATCCTGCTTCCAGGTTACTTCGGCTCGCGTTGATACTTCCTCGGCTAATTGGTCGGCACTACCGTTGGCCACAATGTGGCCGTCCGCTAAAACGATAATCCGATCACTCAGCTTCTCGGCCTCGGCCAAGTCGTGCGTCGTCAGCAGCACCGTCGTGTCCTCAAGATCAGACAGACGATGAATCAGATTATGGAAGTCGTGCCGCGCCTTAGGGTCAAAACCCGCTGTCGGCTCGTCCAAAAAGAGTAATTCGGGGTTACCCACCAAACCAATCGCAACGTCCAGACGACGACGCTGGCCGCCCGACAGGGCAGAGATCTTGAGCCCGGCCTTGTCCTCTAATCCCACCAGAGCCAATAGCTCATCGCAGTCCAGTGGTCGCTTGCGCTCGCTGGTTGCGTACGGAGCGTAGTATTTACCGAGGTGATCAAGGAGTTCGCGCACACCCCAGCGCGAGTGGTCGCGCCACGACTGCATCACCATGCCGATCCGCGCGCGCCATGCCTCGTCGGCAGCAACAGGATCAACACCCAACACGCGCACATCGCCACCAGAGCGCACCCGAAATCCCTCTAGGATTTCGATAATAGTCGTTTTGCCGGCACCATTTGGACCAAGCAATACCAGTACTTCGCCACGAGCCGCCTCAAAACTAACGTCGCTAAGCACGACATTATTACCGTAACTCATCTGCAAGTGCTTAACTTGCAGTACGGCATCGCCCGTGCGCTGTGGCCGAGACGTTCGGCCTTTTGCTTGGGCTTTTTTTGGTTCTTCTTTGACCGCACTCATCTGTACCCCCGCCAAAAATTAGTAGTATTCATATTACAGAATGTAGTATAAGTACTACATTGTCAAGCTCGTAATCTTTTATGCTAGGTAACAACTAACGATAATGGTTAGCGATCTGACTCAGGATTGTCTGCTTCCACTCTGCAGTAAAGCGACCAATCCCAAATCGCTCGCGAGCAGTAACGGCTGCTTGCTGTCCCATGCGCGCCGCCTCGACAGGGCTGGCAAGCAACTCTTTCATAACAGCAATCAATGACTCGACATCGGTATCAACGTATCCGTTTACGCCGTCTTGGATAACCGTCGGCATTTCGGTGGTAGCCAGTCCGACCACGGGCAGGCCGCGCATCATCGCCTCGCAGACTGCCAGTCCCAGACTGGTATAACGGATAGGGTTAAACAAAAACCGGTACTGCGCCAAGACGTCCGGTAGTTGTGCGGGTGGTATCTCACCCAGGCCGCCCAGCTCGGCCGACCCCATACCCGCCAGATCCAGCGGCACCTCGCGCCGTACCCGCTCAAACACATCCAGCCCCAACCGCCTGCCGCGCGAGGCCATATTGTTAACGACCACGATACCGCGCGCCAGCTCGCCGCCGCTTGCGCGCTCTTGCATTACGACGCCGTGTTCTACTACCTTGGTCGGCGTCTGGCCGCTATCCCACATCAGATTATTAAAGTAGGTTACGTGCACTAGCAGCACGGCCGGATCATCCACGATATGTTTGGTATCGGTAGGACTTTGACGGGGTGGATCGTGCTCAATGTATATCCGGGGCAAGCCGAGCTGTTGGTCGTTCAAGATGTAGTACTGATCCTGCAAGTAATTTTGCGGCGACTGAAAGATAACGCAGTCCAGATCGAGTTTTGATACCTGCTCGACAGGGACATCATGCACGTTATCGCCCCACGCAAAATTCGGCGTCCGACCGCCGTAACCAGGACCGTCGCCAGTAGGCAAGTAAAAATCACAGTCCGTCTGCGTCAGGTAATATAAATAATTCCCATGAACATGCCACGTCAGCACCTTGGGGCGGCCATGACTCATGGCGAGACTCCTTGTAGTTGCTCGCGAACTAGGCGTATAACCTCGGGGACGCGCGCTTGCCCGGGCAACACAATGCGGTGCATCTGCTTGTCAGAAACAGCCCAGCGCCCGGGGTCACTGGTAGAGAAAACAACTACACTTGGCGCGCCTACAGCGGCTGCCAGATGGGCCGCCCCGGTGTCGTTCCCAACATACAGAGCTGCGCGCTGCAGCAGCACTGCCAAAGCGCCGAGCGACGTGCGCCCCGAAAGCACCACCGCACGATTCTTCATGCGCTTGGTCACTGCATGGGCAATTCCGACTTCGGCCTGGGTACCGGTGATTGCTATGTCATATCCGGCTTGTGCGCAATCATCGGCCACTGCCGCAAATGCCTCGGCCGGCCACGCTCTGGACGATGCCGCACCTGGGTGTATGCATACGTACGGTAATCTCAATTCAGAAAAAACAGGTACGCGCGCAAGCTCCTGTTCATCCTGCTTATTTACAGGGAAATCCAGCTGCTCGCCCTGCGAAGCGATGCCGCAAAACTCAAGCAGACGCAGTAATTGATAAACCTCTGACATACCTTCGCGAAACGCCATAAACCCCGGGTCACGCAGCCAAACACTACCAGACGGAGCCAATCCGACGGTCATCCGCGCACCCCACAGCGCCACGCAAGCATTACTCGCGTCGCCCCGCCCATGCAACTGCAAAGCCACATCATACTCTTGTTGCTGCATCCGCTGCAAAAACCTAGTTACCTCGGCCGCCTCCCATGGTCGCTCTACCAAACCGGGGAAACCTGCGAATTCTACAAATCCAGAGAAGTAGCGTTGATACCGCCCCGTAACCAAATCGCGCGCCCACGGCAAACCTACATAATCGATCCTCGCTTCGGGAAACGCCGCTCGCAGTGCCCGAAAAGCCGGAATTGCCACCAAAAAGTCGCCAAGCATGAGCGCGCGCAGCACCGCAATCGAGCGGACGTGACCCTGATCTAGCCGTATCATGACCAATCCCCGCGCAAAACACCCTTAGGGACACTGTTGGCCGCAAACAGCGCCTCGTTTATAACATCATCGACAGCTATATCTCCGATAAATGACACCTGGTGCATGCAGCCCTCGGCAAACGGCGCGCTACTCACGCACGGAGTGCCACACTCGGGGCAGTTAATCGTCCAAGACAAAAGCGAGCGATGACGATGTAGCACAATGGGTCCGGCCGTAATATAGTTGCCACACCAATACAAACCGACGGTTGGAGCACCTACCGCGCGGGCGAGGTGCAGTGGTCCGGTGTCGTTCGAGACAACAACACCTGCACCGGCCAGTAACGCCGTCAATTCACTAAGATCTACTAAGTCTTGCAAACCCAGTGCCCGGCCGCCGCTACTACGCACCACGGCATCGACTATGTCGTACTCGTCGCTTGTGCCGGTGACAAATACGCGCCAGCCTTGGTCGCAAAAATGACTGGCTACTACCCCAAAATGCTCGGCCGGCCAGCGCCGCCGCGGATCGGATGCGCCCGGATGGATCACCGCATAGCGGCGGCCGGCAAATCGGCGGGCAAGCGATACATCTTGCTCGTGCACTACCAAGCGAGGTACATAGTCTGAGGTGGCTGCTCCAACCAACCCCGCAATCTCGAGACAACGCAGCACCTCGTTCTGATAAAAAGAGAAGGGGATATTTTGATCTAACGGCTCGGCGTCCGGCGCGCGCGAGCCAACGGTCAGTGCAGCGCCAAGGCGATTGATAAACGCGTTCGAAAACCGCCCGCCGCCGTGCATTTGCAGCGCTATGTCAAAGCACTCACGGCGCATCTCTTCGAAGAAATTATCCAGCTGGGCGGTGTCGTTTGCAAAATCTTCGGCTTCGCCAACTCCGGCGCATGGCGGCACCACAACCACGCGGTCGATCGCCGAGATATGCCGGGGTACAAAACTCTGGTGCCAGGATTTGCCCAGATACACGATTTCGGCCTCGGGGTACGTACGCCGCAGCGCCTCCAGGGCAGGGATGGCAAACAAAAAGTCGCCCAGTGCACTGGCGCGCAGCACGGCAATCTTATGTACCCCGGGGATAATCCGAGCACTCATAAAGCAAGCCGATCCACGGCATTTACCCGGCGCTTGCGAATCGTTGTCGGCAGCTCTTGATGATATGCGCCCGAGGGCAGCACGCCGCAGCCGCCAAACCGCCGCATAACGCGCAACTGCACCAATACATCCTCGCCGCTATGCTCCGGCGGCAAGTCGCGCCAAAATGCAAAGCCGCCCACCGCGCGCAGTTTGGCCGTATCGTACAGCACGCAGCCGCCAACCCAGGCTATTTTGTGCGTCTGGGGACGACGTTCCGACAGCCCGAGCTGCTGCTGCACATGCAGCACATTGGCGGCATTATGCAAGCGATGTCGTTGCCAGGCAGCGTCTTTCGGCCCAACCGCCTCTGGTGTGACCGCCCCCTCCCAAAACGTAATTGTCTGTTCCTCTGGCCGCTTATCGTCCACGTACGACAAACCGATAACCGGGCAGCCCACAAACCCGCACCGCTCGCGCTTGATAATCTGCATCAAATTGCGCAGCATAAAGGGTTCTAGCAGTACATCGTCATCCAAAAACAAGCAGTACGGTGACTCTGCCTGCTCCAGCAAAAACTGCCGCTGCTGCGCAATACCGCGGCGCGGCAGATTATCAATAATCTTAACGGATTGACCATGAAGCGCCAAAAGCCGCTGCACACACACGAGCGAGTCGTTTGTTGCCAGCTGGCGCTTATCCCCCTGATTGGCGACGATCACCGAAAAGTTGCGATAAGTCTGTGCACACAAAGACGTCAGCGTAGCGAGCAGCGCCGACGGTCGGCCGCAGGTAGGGATAAGCACCGTTAGCTCGCTCATAACTCCATCCTCGCTTGCTGCAAACTGTGCACGGCCGCTACGATTGCCGACGGCGAGGCCTGAGGCCCAGGCGGCCACAAAAAATCCTGCAACAGCGGGCTTTTGGAACGCAGGCCCGGCGCCACCGCAAAATACAGCACTTTGTGCGGCACCCTCCACGGCGTATGCTGCGGATTTGTCTGTGCGTATAGCACAACCACGGGGGTTCGCAGTGCGGCCGCGATGTGCACCGAGCCGGTGTTATTAGATACCAACACATCGCAAAGATCGAGCACAGCACACCACTCGACCATCGTTAATTGGCCGACAAGGTCAAACGCCCGACCGCGCAAAGCGTGCAAAAGTGGCGCGAGTGTCGGCCGTTCTGCCTCGCTCCCGGTAAGCACAATCTGCCAACCGTCCGAGTAGAGTTGCTGCGCCGCGGCCGCATAATCCTCTAGACGATACTGTCGCTTTGGTTCGCTCGCCCCGGCGTGTAACACCAGCCAAGGACGGGCAAAGTCGAGACCGGCGCTCATCAGCCTGTCTCGCACCGCCGCGATTGCAACCACAGGAATACGAAGCGACAGCCGAACATCATCCGGCCGCCGCGCGCCTACGGTCGCCACCAAATCAAGCTGCCGCCGCACCTCATGGCGCACAAGCGCAAAAGGCTCTTGCTCTGGCACCCAACGCCTCATAAGCCGATACGGATTCTCGCGGCAATAGCCAAGTACGTCGCCGATACCCGCCAAGTAACAGAGCATGGCCGCGGGTAGGGCACTCTGGCTGTAGGTCGTAAAAATCACCGCCGCATCAAACAAGCGCTCACGTAGCGCAGCCGCCGTCTCTGTAACTACCGAGCTATCCTGCGCCGACTCCTGTTTTGTCCACGGAACCGCAAACTCCAGGTAATCATCCATCTCGGGAACATACCGAGCGATCGCCGCGCCGGCCGTCGACGTCAGTAGCGTAAGACGTGCATCAGGAAAAGAGGTCCTGAGCGCCCGGAACGCAGGCGTAGTCATCAGCACGTCGCCAAGGTTATCCAGCCGAATGCACAGAATGTTTGTGCGATTACTCCACGCCGCGCGCGTCGCAATATCAGCCGCCATAAGCACTTATCGTTCGGCTGCCCGCTCCGCCCGGGCAATTACTTCGGTCGTAGAATAGTCGGGAACCAGCGGAATTATAGCGGTCCTGCCGCCAAAACGAGCGACCATCGCTGCCTCTGGCAAGCTATCCACCGTGTAATCGCCACCCTTGACGTACACGTCGGGTCGAATCGCAGCAACCAAGCGCTCTGCGGTGACTCCGCCAAACGCCACCACCGCGTCTACATCCGCCAGACCACACAGCACGCGCGCCCGATCTTTAAGCGTGTTCACTGGGCGCCCAGCACCTTTTAGGCTTCGAATACTTGTATCGTTATTTAGCCCCACAATCAAGACATCGCCATACGACCGTGCCAACGCAAGACACGCGATATGACCGCTGTGCAAGATGTCAAAACAGCCGTTGGTAAAAACGATGCGCTTACCTTGCCGCCGCCACTGTTGCACCGTTGACTGCAACTGAGCGCGATGCGCAATAAATTTAGAGTCAGTGTCCAGCGACCGCAATAACTCTTCTTTTGAGCAACTGGCCGTGCCGGTTTGTTGCAGCACAACCGATGCAGCGGCCTGAGCCAGCTCTGTCGAGCGTAGCGCATCCAATCCTGACCCCAAGCCGATCGCTAGCGCCGCAGAGAACGTATCGCCGGCGCCCACCGCCTTGGTAGACTTAACCGGCTTACTCTGCGTACGGTAACAGTTCTCATCGTCCGCCCGAATGACCACTGTACCTTCGCTGTCGAGCGTTACAACCGCACACGCCGCGCCAGTCTTTGCAAGCAGCGCTTCGCGGTGCAACTCAAGCTGCTCGGAGCGCCCACCGGGCGGCAACACATCACCCAGACCGAGCAGCTCCAGCGCCTCTTGGTAATTAGGCTTTATAGCAGTGGCGCGTATGTCCCGATATTTACTAAGGTACTTGGAATCGATCAGTAGCGTTTTATTGTAGCGTCGCTGCAGCTCGGCGATTTCGCCGATTACCTCGTCGTTGAGCACGCCATGGCCGTAGTCCGACACCAACACTACATCTGCTAGCGCATAGGCGTTGCGCAGCTCGGCAAGCAACGCGGCGTTTGCCTCGCTTGTCAGGCGGCCGTCCGCGCCCGTATCAAACCGCGTCACCAATTGTCCGCCCGCCATCACGCGGCTGACCGTCCGTGTACGCCACGACCCATCCACCACACAGCGGCGCGCATCCACGCCGCATGCTACCAACAAATCCAACAAGCGCATGCCGTCTTCGTCGTCGCCAATCACAGACAAGAGCGTGGTTCGCGCGCCCAAGCTCGCAACATTGACCGCCGTATTTGCCGCTCTTCCGGGTGTCCATGTCTGGCGCTCTACCTCGACAATCGGAACAGGCGCTTCGCGGGCAAGGCGAGCGGCCACGCCCTGCAGGTCGACATCCAAGGTCGCCTCGCCAATTACCAACACGCGCATATCCGACGCTTTGCGTAGCGCTTGCCGCAAATCGCTATGCATGATCGGCCTCCAGGATATAATCGGCAGCTTGTTCAAGATTCTGCGCGTATACATCTGGCGTTCGATACGAGCCGGGCGTCCACTCTGTTTCGTTGCCGCGATCTAGCAACACGGTCCTGCATCCCGCGCGGTTGCCGGCCTCGACATCGTCCAAAATATCGCCCACCATCCACGAGTCCGCCAGCGAAACACCGTAATCCCGCGCCGCAGCACACAACATGCCGGGCAACGGCTTGCGACATTCGCACGCAAAGGCGTACGCGGGCTGCCTGCCGCTCGGATGATGCGGACAGTACCGCACGCCAATCAAACTGATGCTTTGCTCGCTGAGTTGACGCGTCATCTCGTCCAGCAAAGCGCCGAGCGCCCGCTCGTCAAACAATCCCATCGCCACGCCGGATTGATTGGTAACGACCACAAACACATACCCGGCTTGCTGCAGGCGACGCAGCGCTGGCACAGCGTCCCGGTACCACACGATATGTGCCGGGTTCACATCATAGTGCGCATTGTGCACCAACGTGCCGTCTTTATCCAAAAAAACAGCCCGGGCAGCAACACTTACGGCCATGAGGTCTCCTTCATCGGCAGCACCATAATTTCGGGAACAACCACCTCCGGCGGCAACGAGAGCAGGGAACAAACCACCGTCGCTGCATGGTGCGGATCCTGCAGGGTAGAGGCATCGACCTCAGGAAACCGCTCCATGATAAACGGCGTGCGCATGCCGCCCAAAATCGCCGCCGTCACCTTAACCCCGTCGCGGCGAAGCTCGGCATGGAGTGCATGGCTATACCCCAGCAATCCCCATTTGCTGGCGTGATAGGCCGACGCCTCGGTCCAGGCGCGCTTGGCCGCCGTGGATACAATGTTGATGATATGTCCCTGGCGCGCCTGAATATCGGCCAGCAGCGCCGAGCTCATCAAAAACGGCCCGCGCAAATTAATAGCCACCACGCGGTCCCACTCTTCGACCGTCAATGTCTCGACAGGCTTGGTCACGTCGACACCGGCGTTGTTAATCAGATAATCGACATGAATGTGCGCCTCACGGATCAGCTCTGTCGTGCGCTCGACCGAGGCCGGATCGCTCACGTCCAGCTGGTAGGCCGCCGCCGTACCTCCATCGGACACGATGGATATAACCGCCTCTTCGGCCAGTTCGGCGCGGACATCGCACACCGCCACGGTTGCGCCTAGCTGCGCCAATGTCTCGGAGAGCGCCCGTCCAAGCCCTTGGCCTCCGCCCGTGACCACGGCAACCTTACCCTCTAGTTGACGCTTCATACGACATCCTCCATCCTTTTATAAAGTGCCGCGGTTTGTTCGGCGACGGCAGCCCACTTAAATTTACTGATGTCGGCAAGCGCGTTTTGCTCGAATCGGGCAAGTAGCTCGGGCGCAGAGAGCAGCTCGGCCATGCGCTCGGCCAAAGCCTGCGGTTGTTGCGCCGGCACCAAAAAACCGTTATGTCCGTCCTGAATAATGTATTTAAGCCCACCTACGCGCGAGCCGATCACCGGCGTGCCGCAAGCCATCGACTCGAGTGGCGTCATGCCAAACGGCTCGTACCACGGCGTGGTCACAAAAATATCTGCGGCACTATAGTAGTAACGCAAGGTAGAACGCTCACGCCGCCCCACAAAGGTCACCAGCTCTGCGACATCATGCTCGAGCGCAACCTGCTGCAGGCGTCCAATCTCGGGAGTGGTCAGCGGATCGGGCTGATCCGTATCGCCGCCCACAATCAGCAAATGCGCCCGCACGCCCATGTCGTGATACAAAATGCCGAGCGCCTCGATCACCGTATCGATGCCTTTGCGCGGCACCAAACGCCCCAGCTGCAAGATAATCTGTTCGTCCGGCGAAAGCCCCAAGGCCGCCCGCGCCTGCATCTTTTCTACCGGATAAAAATCATCGGTATTATAGCCGTTGGGAATCACCGTAATTTTTACCGGATCTGCGCCATACAATTGCAGCAAATCCTCGCGGTCTTGCGGACATAAGGCAATAATGTGGTCGGCCTCGTCGATAACACGCTGTTCGATGATCAACCGAACCTCAGGGAACCCGTCTTCGTCACCCAAATGCATGCGGCGCACACGGCCGAGCGCATGGAACGTCACCACGTACGGAATGCCGAGCATTTGCTTGATGTCCGCCGCCGCCATACCCGACATAAAAAAATGAGCGTGCACCAGCGCGTACGGCGACGGCGAACCCTCGCAAAAAGCCAAAATCTTGTCGGTAAATTCGGGCATATATTGCAAGATATCCTCTTTGGCGACAGGCAGAGGAGGGCCGGCGCGGATATGCACAACCCGCACGCCATCAAGCCACTCAACCTCGTCGGGCAACTGATCGTCATCACGCCGGGTAAAGATATCCACGTCATACCCAAGCGTCACCAAATGCTGCGCCAGCTCGCCAACCACCACGTTCTGCCCGCCAGCATCCACCCCGCCCAAAACGGCCAGTGGCGATGCATGTTCGCTAATAAGCGCAATCCGTTGCCGTGGCAAGAGCGGCCTCCCTTCGGTAGTAACTCCTGGTTTATTTGCAGCTAGTCATCTGCCTGCCGTACAGTTCATGTTTTGACTGTATGTCATGCCGCTCATCTTCTCTATTAGATATCTCATACGGGGGCGCGGCGCTCGGGTACGTGCTAAAAGACGCGCCCCGCAGAGCGCGCCTTTTAGGCATTGATAAGTAGAAGATCTACTGCAGCCGCTTCATGTGGCGGATGCCAAGCAGCACCAGCACCACCATTACAATCGAGCCGATCAGCGAGGCAATCGCCGCATAAAACGCGATCATACCAAAGGTCCAGTACGCATAACCGGTGCCCAGCAAAATGCCGCGGAGCGTTTCGCCCTGAAACAGCGTGTTCTTTTGCTGCTGCAACTTTTGGTTGGTTGGGTCTGCCATAGAGAGCGCGCTTATCTCGGAATACGTTTTGCCGCCGGCAATCTTCTCTAGGTGATGACCGATATAGTCGTTGGCGTACGCCTTGGCTTTTGGCCCGTCGTCAACCATCTGTCCGGCGTACTTTTGCAGGGTAGGGTATTCCTCGGGGTTTAGCTCTGGGCTGCCTTTTTCTGGAAAGTAGATCTTTTGCGCCGCCAGCTCGGTTCGCACCTGGTTGGTTGCAAACTTATAGCCGTACCACGCAAACGCACTAGCCACCAAGAGCACTAGCGCAGCCGCGCTGCCGAGCAATATAAACACCTTATCTATCGCCAATCGCTCTGCCTTTTTACTCATACCAATATATCCTCCCTTTATTTTTGCGCCTACTCGGGCAACGCCGCTTATGCTTTTATACTAATCTAGTTTACGTCGCATTACAAAAAGTCGCTGTGACGCGCGTCACAGCCATACTTGCCGGCTCGCGCATAAAAGGTTAGGCTTTAGATAAGGAACAAGATGAACAACGTCCAACAAAAAGTCGCGGCCTTTTTTGAGGCATATCCGCTGCGCAAAATAGATAAATCCCAAACGCTTATCCACGCCGGCGAACCGCTAGAGCACGTGTTTTATCTGGCAAAGGGCAGGGTAAATCAATATGACATCAGCCCGCGCGGCACAGAGGTAGTCGTCAATATCTTTAAACCCGGCTCGTTTTTTCCCATGTCATCGGCAATTAACGGCACGGCGCCCGAGTACTTTTTTGGCGCCGCGACAAATGCCGAGGTGTATGCCGCACCGGCAAAAGATGTTGTGCAGTTTTTGCACGACAATCCCGACGTACTTTTTGACCTGTTGTCACGAGTCTACAGGGGTGCCGACGGCCTACTCAAGCGCATGACCCATATGATGGCGGGGGATGCCAAGAGCCGGCTTATATTTGAGATTATCAACTCGGCCTATCGCTTTGGCGAACCGCAGCCGGACGGAAGCGTCATTGTTGCGCTTAACGAGGGCGACCTGGCGCGGCAATCCGGCTTGGCGCGCGAAACCGTCAGCCGCACTATGCAGTCGCTCAAAACGACCGAGCTAATTACCGTCAATGGTGGCGGACTCGTCATCAAAAACATCGAGTCGCTACAAGCACTTCTTACCGCAGGCACGCCCTAAGGTACCGCGCAAAAATTTTAGTAAAACTTTAGCAGCATAGCCAACACCACGAGCGCCACCAGCACAAACCAGCCAAAGATGTCCGCGCCGCTACGCACGCCTCGCGCCAGCAGCGCCCGTCCACGCTCGCCAATCGGCAAATCAGCGGCATTCAGCCGCAACCAACCCCAGTTGGTAACCACCAAACCCGCAAAGCAAAAGAGGCACAGTATGCACAGCGATCCGATCACAAAAATGCTCTGTGCCATAAGCCACAGCGCAAAACCAAGTGTCAAAAGCGAGGCGGCCTGAACCAGCAGACGCAGCAGCCGAGGCAGCGACGCGCCCATCAGCCCGGCGGCTGCCATCGAGACAAAGATCGTGAACAACACCAAGCACAGCAACGAATTTGGAAATCCAAACACCGAACTCTGCCACGAGTTAAGCACGCTACTACAGCTAAACACGCTGTTAAGATCGCATGCCAACAGCTTATCTTTGTTTTCTAGCAGTCTGATTTTCTCGATAGTCTGTATAAACGCCGCCGCTACGCCCACTGCGCCGCCGGCCGTCATTATTGCGTATATTGGTCTGGCAGAACTTACGCCGCCCGGCACTTGATTTGTTTGCTTCATGCCTGCGACTATACAGCCGCCACATCAGCACCGCAGTGACGGCGGTCACAGTTGGTAGTATTTATAACTTACTCGCCCACATACGCTGTGCTATTTTGATGCAGGAGCAAAGAGAGTATGCAACTTGGCGGAATACGACTAGCAAAAATATTTGGCATCGAGATCTGGCTGGATTACTCGTGGCTGATCATCTTCTTTCTGATTTTTGTGACCTTTACCTTTGGGCTGCTGCCGGCGATGTTTCCGGAACTGTCGCTGCCGGTGTCTATCTTGACGGGACTGTTTACCACCGTCTTGTTTTTTGTCTCGGTGATCGCGCACGAGCTAGGGCACAGCATTTACGCTCGCAGTCAGGGGCTAGAGATTCGCCGCATCACGCTGTTTGTGTTTGGCGGCGCCTCCGAGCTAATCGAGGAGCCCAAAACACCCCGCCAAGAGTTTATCATGGCGGCGGTCGGTCCGCTTACCAGCTTGGGAGCGGGCGTTATCTTTGGGATATTGTGGTGGGTCGGTCGCGACATCGGCTTTGCGCCACTGGCGGCCATCGGCGGCATCTTGGCTGTCATCAATGTTTCGCTGGCGATCTTTAATCTGCTACCCGGATTTCCGCTGGACGGCGGGCGCATCCTGCGCTCGATCATCTGGCAAAAAACCGGCAGCCTCGAGCGCGCCACGCGCCGCGCCGCTGTAGGAGGCCGCATCCTTGGTATCGGCCTCATCGTCTTGGGTGTTATCGAAATACTGTTTTCCAGGCTAGCGGGCGGCCTATGGCTTATCCTGATCGGGCTGTTTTTGTACCAGGCAGCCAACCTCAGTTATGCCCGCACCATGTCGCAAATTGCGCTGCGCGACCTGAGCGTACGCGATCTGATGACGCGCAGTTTTACCTCTGTGCCACGCAACATGCTTATCAAGGATTTACTCGAGAAGTACATCCTACGCCAAAAAGACCCAGTAGTGGCGGTGCGCCCGGACAAAGAACATCCGGCCGGCATGCTGGATATCCGACTGGTGCCGGAGTGGGGCTTACGTAACAACATCGCCTCCTTTTTGCCAGAAAAAACCCGCACGCTTACGCCTGGCGACTCGGCCATCAAAGCATTGGACACTATGATGCGCACCGGAGCAGAGAAGTTGCCGGTCATCGACCGAGGCAAGCTGGTCGGCGTCCTAACCGCCGGACAAATCCAGACCTACATCGACGGCAAGAGCAAACTAGGAGGCTAATCTTCTGTCTTGGTGCCCAAAAGCGACAAGGCGATGCGCCGCGGCAAGGACGTTACGCGCGATCGACGATAGGGGTTGTACAGGCCAGTCCAGGGATTGGGCCTGCCCATAATAAGATCGCGCAACATCATACCGGCGGCTGTGCCGTTAGACAGCCCCCACTTGCGAAACCCGGTGCCAACATACACGTTTTTGGACCATGGATATAATTTGCCGACCAAAGGGATACTGTCGTACGGCGCGTAATCCCGATCCGACCAGCGATTTATAATCGTATCCACGCCAAAGTGTCGGTTGGCGTAGTCGGCTAGCCGCTCGAACCGCGCCTGTCGATTGCCGCGCAGCCCCCAAATATGCGTCTCGCCGACAATCAACACAATGCGACCACCGGGTACATCGAGCGGCAAAATAGAGTAATGGTCGCGGTCGGGCGAGATGTACATATCCGGCAACTCGTTGTCAAGCCGCCCAGCCACTGCATAGGTTTCGGATGGCCCTTCCTGCAACCCATACGAAGCCCTGGCTACTAGCGGCAGCGTAGGGACACTCGACACAACCACAATGTGCTTGGCGTACACCATGCCTTTGGCCGTGCGAACCCTGCCCGGATGGCCATCTTTAATGCCGATTGCGGTGCTGCGCTCAAAGACATGACTGCCGTTGCCGTTAACAGCCTTTGCAAGCCCCAACGCATATTTGACAGCGTTCATCTTGCCCTGATCGGCAAAGACCACGGCGCCTTGCACATCAAAGGGCAACGGAGTAGTCGTCACAAATTTGGCAGGCAAGCCAAGCGACGCCGCCAGTTCGGCCTCGCGCTTAAAGACGTTGATCTGCGCGCGATCCGAAGTAAACACATAATTATTGTCGCGCTGCCAATCGCACTCGATCTTTTCGGCGCGGATAATAGCCTCTATCTTATTGACTGCCGTTTGGTTGGCGTCGGCGTAGGTCTGCGCCGCCTGCCGCCCCAAAACTTGACCCAAAGGAGTATAAAAAATTCCATGCTGCGAGGTTACTTTGCCCGTGCTGCGACCGGTCGTGCCGCCGCCTATGGTGTGCTTTTCGACAACCACAACGCGCTTACCCGATTGCTTGAGCAAATACGCCGCCGTCAGTCCGGTAATACCGCCGCCAACAACCACGACGTCGGTTTCTATGTGGTCGGTCAGGCTAGGGTACAGCGTTTTGGCCGGGTACGCCTCGCGCCAAAATGACTTTTCGCTCCTTGGTAATTGCAACATATCAGCCACTGTACAACCACCGGCCCAAGCATAACAATAATAATCCTCACAGTACCTCGGACGCTATAAATCCAGTAACTTGCGCTTTTGCAAATACCGAAACGCAAACAAGCCCGGCAAAATGGGGCTATTCAAAATCCGTCAGGGTAGGTGTCACAACTTCGCCAGCATTGATTTTTTATCAAAAGTATGCTATAATAGAAAGAGTGACTGTTCATCATTCTCCCGAGGCTCTGCATGCACTGTCCGCATATGCCCCGACCGCTCCAACGAATATCCTGCCGGGCAGGGTTATGTTTCCGTTTTCAAACGATGATTCAATCGACAGTTTTAAACAAGCGCTGTCCAGGGTCGAAACCGACGAATATGCCGGCACAAAAAATCCCGTCGCGGTGCTAATTGGCGAAAGCGCCTTGTCGACGCAGATCCATACAATACCCGAACCAACCATCATACTACTAGACAACGAGGCACAAATGGCTCACCACATGGCTAGCTATGTCGAGGCACTCGAAATGTCACCCACCCCAACTACATGGGCTTGGAACATCGGCATCGGCAACAACGCCGTCCTAAGTCCACAGGTGCAAAATCGATACAGGCGCCAGCTCGCCGAGCAGATGCAGTGGTGGGAACATAACGAGACCCCGCATGCGCTCGCCGACCTTGACGTATATCGATCCTCACAAGAAAAATTGACTCAAAAAGCAATCATCCCATGGACAGGCGACATTACCAGCCGATCAGACATGGAGGCGCTCGGCACGGCATTGCGTAAACTAGACGCAACAGTCACCCTTCTTAATATCTCTAACGTCATACCCTTCAGCGCAAGCGCAAGCAGCGAGCTTCCAGAAATTCGCTCGTTTCCGACCGCAGCAGGCTATGCAGACGTTCTGGCAGAACTTCCGATGCTAGAAAACACGCCCATACTTACTACATCAAGAAAACGAGTATCCAGTAGCGACATAGTGGCTTCAACCGGACCATTCTACGGACTAGACCAGCTCCGGGAGGGTGGTGACAGTCTCACCGGGCCAGTGGCGGTCAATACAAAGCGACAAGCACCAAGACAAAGAGTAGGCAACAGCGAAGTTGACGATCTACTGGCCGATCTACTCCGTCGAGCGCTAGGTTCGTAGCAACGCCGGCCTCATTCCTGCCATAGCCAAATCTGTAGGTGTTTCTGCTGATACCACCATCCAAAAACACGGGGCAGTAGCCGAGGTTTACGGCGAAGCCATGCGTACAGGCTCCATTAATCTGCAGGCCTTGGGCATGCTATCCCTCTCATAGTTAAGGAGGGAATACATCCACAATAAAATAAGTGAACTCGATAAGCTCCTGCGCGTATAGAACACTGGCCGTCTAGTATATTCCAGCACTTTACATCCACCTTTACATAACCCTCGTCTCTGTTCACAGAGACCGCAAAAGCCATGATCCGATTTGTGTGAAAATTCTAACAGAATCACCGACGAGACATCTGTAATGTACGCACGATGAACACACTACGCACCAATCCCAATATCCGCCTTGCCGGCCGATCGTTGGCTTTAACAGCCGCGCTGCTCGGGCCAGTCGCATGTGCCCAGCCCGACACTTTGCCTACACCTTATCCATCAGAGACCGGGACTCTTGCTCCGGACGTCCCGCCAAGGCTCACATGCTCAACAAAGATAATGGGACAAATCATAGACGGAACAGTAAAGTTCGGCGTGAATGTCAGACATACCCCCGCAGGTGCCACATTCACCGTTAGCGAGACAGAGTACGACTTTGGCGACGGTCAAACAGATACAAAAGGAGGTGTAAGTCCGGCAAGTCACACCTACCTCCAAGAGGGACATTACGAAGCCGAAGCCGCCATCAGTGTCAGCTACAGCCGCCAGGTTGGCGCACCGCCCAAAAGCGGCATAACCAAATGTGATCCCATTAGCTTTTACGTAGAAAAACCATAAGGGCACCAGAGAGTCAAAGCCCTCCGTACATTAATGTAAAAAATCTCACAGTATAACGGGATAAATATAAGTACTGTACGGTCAATGCGTACACCTCATACCAACCACAATATTCTTCGTAGTGGCGTTGCATTAAGTGCGGCCGTAGCCCTTCTTGGAACGACAGCGTGCACACCAAGAGATGTAGAATACATCCACAGCCCCAGTCCTTCAGAAATCGCCGCATCCGATCCAAACATTCCGCCAGAACCTACTTGCGCGGTTGAGGTAGCGAATGTCGTTGGAAGCACCGCAACCTTTGGCATCACAGCCCAAAATATCGGCACCATTGATGTCCCTGGTGCCACCAATGTACGATATGACTTCGGCGACGGCCCATCGATACGGACCAAGAACACTAGAGCCGAGAGTCACGACTACGACAACCCAGGTGCTTATATAGTGTTAGCCGAGCTTCTCGTCACCAACCCCACCAGAGCCAACGACCCTGATCCCCCAATAGCAGGAACGATCAGCTGCGACGCCGCTCTCGTCGTCATACCCCAGAAGTAGTGTTTGAACTTTATATGAGTGTGGGCGAAACGGGCGAGACCGGGCAATCAGAGCTTACAAACCGAATTGTACGTGGCCTCAATTACCTCATGAGCGAAGAATCCGGACTCTGCGCGCCAGGCAGCCCGCATCGAATACGGCACACCGCTTACCCCGACGCAGCCCAAACCCTTCTAGACTGGTATGCAAACTGTGAACCGCAAACCGCAGATGATGCCTCAGAAAATTAGACGTCAGCCAGTGCGCAAACTGTACGTATCCACGGCTTTACATATCAAAAAATAGCTCTCAAAGATCTACAATTAACGCCCAACCCCACCTCTTTAGAAATCCGGCTAACGGACGAATCTGCGAGTGAGCACCGACATCTTGTCGAAATATCCATAACAATCATAAACATATAATTGCATCAAATGCTCTAATCTGTTAATATACACATCCGATATTGCTTAGACAAAAGTTATAGAGACAATAAAGTGCCGGAGTTGCGATCTCCATTAGTATTAGCTGGCCCCACTACGGTAGGAAAGAGCGATGTCGCCCGCGAACTTGCCGATAGAACTCAAGGGGTGATCCTCAACGCAGACAAATATTATTTGTATGCGAACAGATTATTTCAGATAGGGCTAGGCTTGGTGCCTGGCGAGCTGAATGACGGACGCCAGCGCGAGCTGTACGGAGTCCTAAGCCCAGAGACGCCGCTCCCCTCGACCGAGGATTTTTTGTCTATGACAGACGCAGCCGTAAAACGCGCGCACCATATGGGGCAACTCGCCATTATCGAAGGCTGTAGTTATCGGCACAATATGGCTTTGATACATCGCTACGGAGCTGAACGATCAGTAAGCCTCACTTGGGCGGACAGGGATGGTGTAAGCGCACGCGTTGATAGCAGAATGCGCAAACTCATTGCATTAGGCCTTTACGAAGAAACCCAGCGGGCGCTTGATGCCGGCTATGAACATACGTATCCGATGACCAGCATGATGTACCGCCCAGCCATCCAAGTAGTACGCGGTGTCATCACCAAAGACGAGGCGACAACGCGTATTGCCGAAAACGGAATGGGCAACGCGATGGAGCACGACGAGCTGTACGCATCACATACGGGTTTGGCGCGTTTTGTACATTCCAGAGGACATGAATCCCGCACGGCCAATTTGATCCTAAATCACATCGCTAAGTAACCCAGGCAAGACATAGAATGGCCCTCGAGAGATTATGTGCTGATTTTCCAGAAGACGTCCCCACGCAATACTATTTGCGACAGGGGTTTGTTCATCCCGCCATACCAACTCAACGCGTAAGTTCTGACCTTAATCCGGCACAAGCATTGCTCGAGCGGTTCAAGCCGGACATTGCTGCAAAAGAGGTAGTCGATGAGCAAACAATCGCACTAGTCGAAAAGAGAGATCCACACACAATGACCGAAGCCATGCTGGCAGTGTTCGGGCATGATCGCCCGGTCATCACATTTGCCGACGCCAGCCCCAAAGCGCGTAGCGTCCTCTTGCGCTGGATACATAGCTTTGTAGAGTACGCCACGGAACCCGCAACTATAGCAGAACACGACCTAGACGGTGGTTTTCTTCGTATTGGCACCAACATAGACCATAAGACTGGCGACCGAGGAGGGCTTCAGGGAGTTCGCACACTCCACCCCCACTGTTTGTGTTTTAGCAAAACACCAACCGCGCCAGAAGTCCGCAAGCTCGATTTCTCGAAGCCCGACCACGAGACGCTCTCGGTCGTCGACCCGCTCGCAACACTCGGGCCCCAAATCATTGCCGACTATTACAAAGCCGGCGCACTACCCAAGAGCATATACAACGCCTTTTATGCGGTAAGCGCAGACAATACAGATGTAATGCCTTTTGCATTTAACCTGCGCCTTAAAGATTCTTGGGACTCTCTTTTAGACCCACGAACTGGTGATGGGCTCGCAGATCTAGACTTTGGCCTTCAGCGAATATACAACGACGTGCGAATGGCCATCACAGGCACCGATTCCAAAGAATTAAGCCAGCCCTGGCAAAGGCCTCCTATCCTAGACTTCGATCAGGCAAAAAGAAACATCGACGCTTTACCACACCTGTCATCCGAGAGTCGCGAGGGTCTCTATCGGCTAGCAGCCAGCCTGCGAACAATCCCTCAACCCGTCATGGACAGATTACGCAAAGCCCGGACCGCTGGCGCCGTAACAAGCGCCGAGAAGATTTTGGCTTTTGCAGGACTTGCATACGGCATGACTTTTTATTCTCCTGGGACCATCGAGGCCATGAGAAGCGACAGTAATTGGAAGAAACCGGCCTACCTTGCGGTACAACCCGCGCTCATACGATCATCCGGAGTTGCCGGATTTAATAGCGACGATAAACGCGAGCTATTCAAGGTTGTACGGAGCAAGGCGCGGCAACTCGGACCAGACAACATCGCCACAATGAGACGCTTTCACCGCGGCTACGTACAATCACTTGGAAGCCGCGCTCTTAACGGGCGTGCCACCTGGCAAGAACAAATACCAGGTGCGTCCACAGCAGACACCAGTTTTCTGGGTCATATCGTATAAATAGTGCGCGACAGAGAATTGTATTATAAACGTACATATGTTATAATTATATTATGACTAGCGTACGCCCCGAGCAATTTACCCCGCGTCCAATGGACCACCAAAGTGCGCTCGCAGCGCTTAATAGTGAACCAGCGGATTACCGGGGTTACACAACTCGATACGGCGCAAGAGCCATGGTTACCGGGGTTATGGAGCGGGGGGAAATGCCCCGACTCGACAACGACTGGACATTCGTGGTCGACCGCCGACCCGCGGGCGCTACCGGCGACCGCATACCGGTTCGCGAATTTGTCGCATACTTTGGCAATCGCAGCGTCCCGATAGCAGACATTGACCACGATATGCACGACCATGATGCCGGCCATGTCGTAAGCTATCAGGACATGTTTCGCTCCAGACTTTTTGCCGACGTAGTCCACGAAACCGCGCAAGCAACCGTAGGCCAAGACGATGACGCGCTTTACAATCGCTTTGGAAATGCCATCGATGGACTAAGCGAAGCGATCGGTGATCTTGACGTACTAAAAAGAGGTGTTGTCCTGGCCGACATTCGCCTAACCGACCATGTAGCCGCAGCACGTCGCCACCTCACAGAGCTTATCGACATGCACCAGGGAACCTCGACGCCTACAGATAAAAAGGAGATGTTCGACCAACTATGGGCAGAGCTAAACCTTGACGCCTATCAATGTTTAGCCGCAGAACATGACAAAATCAACATAGAACGCAGGGATGTCCACCAAGCTGGCGGTTCGCTTGCAGTACGCAACTCCTAACACGCGAGCCAAAATAAGGGAGGGCATGTTGACTTCTTATGATTATATGACATGCTATAGATAATACGCGCATTTTGCTCTTCTAATACTATCGGTTACCGCAAAGACTTAATAATTATGGTAAAGTATACGTATGCATGCGGGCGAAACGGGTGGGAGCGAGCAACATGCATCGGAGCTTACGCTCCGCATTGTTCGCGGCCTCAATTATCTCATGGGCGAAGAATCCGGACTCCGCGCGCGGGTCGGCGGGGCAATTGAGGTATACCTAGAAATTAAGCCACCTGCCGTGCCACACATCTCAGCCAAACGGGGTGGGATAGCCCTATACGCCACGGGCGTGGCTGATCAATCGCGCGGCGTGACGCACATCGATAACGGTCTCGCGCACATCGCCGATCACAATACAAAAGAAACCATATCACTGCCTCTGCAACCAGACTCATTACAAGTGGATCCAGCACGTATCGATACATGGGACGAGCCAACAAAACAACGAGTATTCGGTCTAACTGACTACCTCTTGAGGGTGCACTTTTCTGTCGACAATCCCGGCGCCCCATAACAAAAAACATCCTCAAACCACATGACGACATCTAACAAACACAAGGGTGGTTAACACCGGTCATGCGCTTGACAATAATACATATTATTGATATAATAATATTATATGGAAGTAGTCCGCACCTCACACAGCAAACCCCGCTCGCGCGCTGCCTCTGCCAGACTCCTAGGGGGCGCGGTAACGGGTATCCTTGGCGCAAACCTCCTCGCAGGATGCACTACAAACGAAACAACTCCGTATGTAGACTGCAAACAAACCCCGGATGGAAGTGTGTCGGTTACAGTAGACACCTGGAAGACATCGACTGTACATATCGGTGACGCGGTAGAGGGCGAAGACGGCGACCCACTCTGGAGAAATAAAATAACAGTACGGACTTTTGGCAACAGCACCATTCAAACCGAACTAGATAACCCGCCCGTCAGCGTTACTCAGCGCTACCATGATCTCGTACCAAAAAAAGAACCTGTGACAGTCGTGAGCGATGAAGTACGAGGCAGTCACATCACAGCGTACGTACCCTTTGCAATCGGAAGAGCTGCCGTGACTGTCGCCTACAACTGCTGGCCTTATGCGGCTAAATAACGTTGTAAAAACTATGCGCCCAATTTGACCGAAGTTATACATATAGCGTCCACGTTGCTTATGTTGACACTATATGCATGAGAAGTTACGCTGGATATTGCGTACCCAAAAGGGGCAACGCACAATATTAGTAATTGGACAGTTGTTTACCCTTAACCGTTTGCCGCTCGCTCGAGAGCGATGTGTTCGAGGCGTCCAAACATACGTCCATAAGGAGTACTACATGCTCAAAATCGCTACTGTGGCGATTACACTCGCGCTGATTGGAGCAGTGTCGAGCACGACCGTGGCAAGCGCCCAAGAGGCAGGCCACACCAACAAAAACGATCATTCACCCGCAACAGTCACCGTGCAGGGCGGCGACACACTAAGCGGGATCGCAGAAAAATACGACACCGTATCGACACGACTATTTAATGCCAACGAATCTATTGCCGACCCCGACCTAATTTACGTAGGGCAGGAGATTCGCATCCCGGCCAACGATGAACAGCTACCGGACCGCACGCTACCGTCAAAGGCGCCAGGTCAAAATCAGGTCATGCCCAAGCAAAAGCCGCGCCCGGCAGACAGCACACCTGCAGCCCAGCCCGACGCAGTGGCGCCAGCCAGCGCCAACGCCAGTGTTTGGGACAAAATCGCCATGTGCGAATCCAGCGGCAACTGGTCGATCAACACCGGCAACGGCTACTACGGCGGTCTGCAATTTAGTCTGAGTAGCTGGCGACTTGTGGGCGGCACCGGCCTGCCAAGCGAGGCCAGCCGCGAGGAGCAAATATCCCGCGCCGAAGCCCTGCGTAAGATCCAAGGCTGGGGCGCCTGGCCGCAGTGCTCACTCAAAGCCGGCATGTCTTACTAGCCGCCTTGCGCTAGCCTTAGCAACCCTGCCAACTCTTAACCGCCGCCCGGACACTCCAAGTCCGGGCGGCGGCATCTTGCTAATGCGGTCTCATGATCACTATTTGCTACACGAAATTATTCGACACGTCGCCGCGCCGCGCCGCGGCACACAACCGCAACACGCAAGGTTCCGATACCTCAGCAGAATCATTGTGTATACGACAAAAATCACACCATAATACCCCTTACAAATTACGCAACATCTGGTATTATTTGCTGAATGTCATATTGGTATAAGATTGGACTATTGGTTTTAAACGAGGCCGAGACTAAGTTTTTGGTGTGCGAAAAAGCGGCTGCCGATATTACCAGCCAGTACATCATGCCTGGCGGCCAAATGCGAGAAAACAGCGTCCAAGAGTGCCTAAGGAACGAGATTGGCGCAGAATTAGGCTGCAAGGTCGACTTTCGGACCCTCGGCTATGTGGGCGAGTACAGTGATGCCGCAGCCGGCGACCCCGAGCACGAGGTCACAATCGAGCTCTACAAAGCCAGACTCATTGGCGACCCGCATCCATCCGCAGAGATCAAAAAAATCCATTGGATCAGCAAAAAAGACACGGACAACCCACGCGTATCACCGATTATTCGCAACAAAATCATTCCCTCGCTCATCGAGAAGAAGATACTCAAGTAATCTTACGTACCCATATTAGCGTTTACGAGATTTGCCCATGTGTTTGCGGCGAACAACATACCAAATAACCAGCGCCGCGGCGACTATTCCGCCGGCGATTTGCAGCGTGGTGTTTAGGTCGTCGAACCGGGCGACCGCCTCTGATCCCGCATAGCCAATCCCCAAGTAAATTGCCGCGTTAACTGCCGAGCCGATGAACGTCGCAACAACAAACATCCCAAACTTGATCTTGATAAAACCGCACGCCAAGGACAGCATCGATGTAGGCAGCATCGGCAGGGCGTTCAGTAAAAACAACAGCACGTAGTCGCGACTAGAACCGCTAAACCGCCGGCCAAGCCGCTCAAGCTGCTGGTGTGTCACGCCAAAAACGCGCCGGCCGTTGCCAAACAGCCAATCTTCGCCTTTATCGGCAACCACATACAAAATCATGGCCGCGAGCAGCCGCCCAACCGCACCCATGACCGCCAGAACCAGCAAATACCACCAGCCTATGTTCTGCAAAAGCGCGGCCGCTCCAGCAGGGACAAGCACAATAAACGAGGGAACCGGCGAGATTATCTCCTCGACGAAGCAGCCCACAAAGACAAACAGCTCCAGCGGCAGCTGCGAACCATACTGTTCGAGCAGTTCAATTATTCTGTCCATGGTGTGCAGCAGCCGCCCCCGCGGTTTTTATTACAATAATGCGTACCCATCTATAGTAGCAGGACAAGGGGAGAGGAGCACGCCTGCGGGCGAGGGCCTACCCAATTAACACCGTGGCGCCAACGACCAGCACTCCCGCTACGGCCGCCGCCTTAAGAAGCTGCTTACCGCGCTCTGACCACGTTGCGCTCCCTGATTTTTCTGCACTACTCATACCCTTATATTATACCGCTGTTTGTCACCTCTGACGTTAGCTATGTCACGGACTGGTCAAGGCTGCGTCGGTATCATAACGATATGGTTTATCCCTCAGGAAAGGAGCTATAACACCATGAAACACATCATTGGAGCATCGGCAGGATTTTTGGTAGGTTTGGGCGCGGGCGCGATTGTTGGCATAATTATCGCCCCAAAGAAGGGCGAGGAACTACGCCAAATGCTCAAAGACAAGGCTAAGATGGCGCAAGACAAAGCCATGCAGCAGGCTGGCCTTAAGAAAAAGAACGCCATAGACCAGGCGCGGCAAGCCCTCGACAGGTTAGAGCAAACCCAGCCAACTGCGCAATAACCTCTCAGGAATCAGGTCGGCATGACTGCCGTCATGTGCGCTTTGCCCGAAAAATGCGTTACAATAGCGAACATCAACGCTAATCATCCGCATCAGGGGAAAGCCAAGGCATGACCAACAATCCAATCTTGTTAGTCCAAGCGTACGACGAACAAGGAAACCAAATACCAGGCCAGGGAATAGAGCGGTCAGAAATGCTCGCCAAAGGACTGCCGCATGCCGCCGTCCATATTTGGATTTGGCGGCGATCTCAAGCAGGTGTCACAGAAGTTTTGCTGCAAAAACGGTCACAAAACGTAAGAGCTTGGCCTGGCTACTACGATATCTCTGCGGCTGGACACGTCGACTTAGGTGAACAGCCGCTTGATGCTGCCTTGCGAGAGTTGTCCGAGGAAATCGGCCTAGTGGCTCGCGCCGCAGATTTGCAGTCTATCGGGGTTGCACGCCAACATTCAATTAATCCGGCCACAGGCGGAATCGAGAACGAATTTTGCTTTTTATATTTGCTACAAATGGGTCACAATGCAACATTATCATTCCATGACGGCGAGGTGGGCAGCACCGAGTGGAGAGACATCGACCAGTTAGAACAAGACGCTACTAGCGATACTGCGGGCAATATCTTTGTGCCGCACGGCGAACTGTACTTCCGCAACGTCTTTGCGCACATCAGGCGAGTGTCTACAAAAAAATAAACCCCTCTGGCGAGGGGCTTATGCTTTACGACAGACAGTCTACGCCGACATGTCAATCAGCGTCCACTGACGGCACGCAGCATCGGCCTGCAAGCGGTAATCGCGCGCACCATCTGTCATATCAAAGATCTGGATCATCTGCTGGCCTTTTTGGATCAGCGAGCGCAGACCTTGGCGAAACGTGTATTCGCGCCCCTCAAACTCCATACGGCGCGGATAAGTCTTTAGCCGTCCGTCGTCCTCAAAATATACCTCGGATACGGTTACTTCGCGGGAAATAATAACGCGGTCATTCATAGTTCAAGCTCCTAGAAAATTAAGTTTTAGAAAGAGATCCTGAGCATCGTGTCATGCCAGTTGACGGATTTAAAAAAGAATAACAGGAACCGTCTGTATCTGTTATTTTGCCCAAAATAAGGCCTGCTTGATGAAGGTCTGCAGGGACGCTATCTCCGCGCACGCGGCTAGTGTGTATGCATCCTTAAAGTCTCTATAAAGCCTGTGAGTAAGAAGGCTTGTCGCCAGCACTCACATTGCTAACGCTTATTATGCGCGCCATGCCGCCTCCGCGCAACATACGCGGCGTAGCAAAATATGCATCATCCTCACGATGAACAGGACAATATAGCCACCCCAGAGTTTTACAAACTTTCAAAATATATTGCGGAGTGTGATACTATATAACCATGAGCAATAAACTCCAAGACAATCAAACAACACGTGCAGCACTCATTCTAGTAATCGTCGCTATCATCGGCTTTACCGGTTGGTTTGTGACGCGCGACAACAACAATGGCGACAAGCCACTCGAAAACACCGAAAACGTCCAGGCAACAACCGAAGCCGAAGACACGTATAAAGATTGGGCAGACCAGGCCTGGGAGAGCCAGAGTCTCGCCTTTAAGCGCCCATCTAACTGGGTCGTCGAAGAGCGAGCCAGCATGGGTCGATTCTACATCAAAAACGCCGATGTCGACTTGCTTAAGCAAGCCGCACCGCATGACTTCCAGCAGCTGTGGATCTCGGTCGACACCGACGAGAACTCCGCCGCCCGCGAAGCAGCTATCAAAGAAGGTCGCTCTGCCTACCGCGTAGTCCGGGGCGAGGTCAAAGCCTCAACCATCGATGCTGGCGACCTCAAGATCAACACCTACGAATACCAGACCGTAGGCGGTCCGACGCTCGAGGCCTACTGGACAAACAAGGACGGCAAGCGCTACTACGCCACCAACTCAACCGAAATGGGCGAAGACAACCAAACAGAGATGGTTGCCGCGCTTAAGAAGCTACTTGCATCTATCGAGCTCAAATAGCAACTAGCTACACAAAAAAACCGGTCAACAAGAAGGCCGGTTTTTTGTAGCTTACGCGCTGCGACCACGCCTATACAACGCGCATTGCGACCATACTGATCTCGACGTGCGCGCCAAGCGGCAGGGCAGCCGCGCCGACTGTCTCGCGCGCCGGATATTCGCCTTCGGGAAACCAGCTGCCATAAACCTGATTGACTCTCCCGAAATCGTTGATGTCAGTCACGTAAATCGTCGCCTTTAAGACCTTGCTCAAATCAATCGCAGCAGCACCTAATATTCGCGCTAAATTTTGCATGGCTTGATGCGTCTCGGCCTCTACGCCTCCATCGACCAGTGTGCCATCCGGCTTCATGCCGACCTGCCCCGCAGTGTACACGAGACCCTCCGGACTGATAGTCGCCAAAGAGTATGGTCCAACCGGGTTCGCAACGCCCTCGACAGAGTGAATTCGCTGTATCACCCCCACCTAAACCTCCGTTTGCGCCGAAAACACGCCGACGGCGCTTGCGGTTACGGTAAGTCGATCAGTACGGTGGTTAATCTCTGCAAAACCCGGGCGCCCCACGGAGCTGCCTTGCTTGGATATAATCTTCTCTTGATCTGTAGGAATGATACCGTTCTGCTTGGCAGCGACGACCAATCCGGCCTGCATCGAGCCGGTAAACGGGTCTTCGTCCACGCCCACATTGGGGGCTAGTCCGCGCGACTGTAATACCGCGTTCGATTCATCAACCTCAGCCACGAAAAAACAAAAGATTACAATTTTTTCCTGACCGAACTGCTGGCGAATACGCGTAAAATCAAACACCTGACTACTCAATTCTTGCAGCGAAGAAGCCGGGATGTATACGTAGTTCAGGTTAGCGTCACGCAAAATCGTACTGTCAGATTTAATCAGGCTGGCCGGGATACCGAACTCGCTGGCGAACGCTTCGCCTTGCAGCCGATAAGGTACCATCTCCACTGTGGGAGCGGTGAAGGTAATCTTTGGACCGGTTCCGTCATTCGTAACCATCATCGGCAAAACGCCGGCGTTGGTTTCTACGCGCACCTCGTTTGTACCTTCGGCGCCTAGTCCGCACAGATTGCATTGCGCTAATTGAAACAGCGCACCGATACTAGCGTGACCACAAAACTTAATCTCGTCACCGGGAGGGGTAAAAAAGCGAAGCTTTATATCGGCATCGGCAGTGGTCGGACGCAAGACGAAAGCCGTCTCGGACAGGTTCATCTCGCGGGCGATGTTTTTCATCTCTTGGTCGGTCAGCTCGTCGGCGTTTGTCACAATTCCGGCGGGGTTGCCGCCAAACAGTTTGTCGGTAAACGCGTCTACCTGATGCAGGTCAATCTTCTTCATGGTATCCCTTTTTACTTTACAGACTTGAGGTAGTTATAAATGGTGGTACGCGACACGCCCAGCTGACGGGCGACATACGCAGCGGCATCGCGGTAATTAAACAAGGCGTGATCATACATTTCGCTGACCAGCTCGGCTTTTTGCTGTTTGGTCATCGCGCTCGCGGCAACATTGTGACGCTTGGCATAGGCGTCGATGTAGTCGGACACCTGCTGCTGCCAGTTGGTGCCAAATTGTTCTACGGGGTTGAGGCTCGCCTGGTTAGGGAGGGCTAGTAACTTCTCGATCTGCAAATCCATGGTGCGAAAAACTGTGGTGTCAAAGTTCATGCACACAAGGCCGATCGGCGCACCCGCTTCATCGCGCACTGTAATAGACACGCACTTGAGCGCGCGGCCATCCCAGTTCGTCTTGTAGTACGGCTCAAAAACATCGGGGAAGTCCTTGGGGTCTACGCCCAACTCGGTCACCGCGCTGGGGTCGCCCACGCTGCGCCGCGAAATATTGTTGTAGAGCGCCACGATCTTGCCTTGTCGAAGATCATGCACTACACCCTCTACATACGGGTAAAACAACTGTACGACACCTTGCAGCAGAGGAATCATTGTTTGGATATTGGGGTGAAGGGGTTGCGTCGATTTCATTATCTTGAATATAAATCCAAGTTGTACAGTTTGTCAACATAATCACGCTACGAAGTATCTCGCTTCACTTCTAGCCGACACCTAAGCTTGCTATACTAAAGGTATAAATAGAGGGGGGAATCTATGGTGTTTTTAATTATTGCGGGGATCGTACTATTGCTGATTATCGCCGACGGGCTGTTTGTGGTACGGCAGCAAACCTCGGCCATTGTGGAGCGATTTGGTAAATTCAACCGGATCGCATCGGCGGGTCTAAACTTTAAAATTCCGCTGATCGACCGAATCGCCGGACGGCTGAGTCTTCGTATCCAGCAACTGGACGTGCGGATCGAAACCAAAACCAAAGACAACGTGTTTATCGTGTGTGTCGTGAGCGTGCAGTATCACGTGCTGCCCGGCAAGGTTGTAGATGCCTTTTACCGCCTGCAAAACCCTCGCGAACAGATTACGTCATTCGTTTTTGACACCGTGCGCGCCCGCGTGCCGGCCATTATCCTAGACGACGTGTTCGAGAAGAAAGACGACATCGCCCTCGCCGTAAAAGCCGAGCTAGACGCCGTGATGGACGACTTTGGTTACGGCATCATCAAGGCGCTAGTTACCGACATCGACCCCGACGCCAAAGTTAAGTCCAGCATGAACGAAATCAACGCCGCACAGCGCTTACGCGAGGCCGCCATTCAACAAGCCGAGGCTGACAAGATCCGCGTGGTCAAAGCCGCAGAGGGCGAGGCAGAGAGCAAGGCGCTACAAGGTAAGGGCATTGCCGACCAGCGCAAGGCGATCATCGACGGACTTAAAGAGTCGGTCGAGAACTTTCAGACCTCTATCGATGGTACCAACGCCCACGATGTGATGAACCTGGTACTGATGACCCAATACTTCGACACCCTTAAAGACATCGGCCTGTCCGGCAAGAGTAACACTATCCTGATTCCGCACAGCCCGGGCGGCATGGGCGATATTAGCGACCAAATGCGCAACGCTATCATCACCGCCAACGAGGTAAGCTTTAGCGGCCTGAGTGAAGATGTCGAAACCGGCGTTTCCAAAAAGTAGCTACGGCCACACTAGATAGTAAAAAATTACGACAACCTACAGTCGGTCCGGCTCCGCAATAATGTTAGCGTCCAACTTTTTGCTTTTTATGATAATCAGCCAGACATATGCGTCAAGCGTTAGTTCATGTAAGGGTAGTGTTTTGCCTTTGCGCGATCAGCACAGCGTACGACTAAGGTCAGCTTTGATTCGGCATTTTTTCCAAAACGATGTCCTGGATTTTTAGCCGCTTCTCCGTCGTAAACTATTAACGAACAGGGAACCCCTTCTGCCGCATAAAACACGGCGTCACCAGAGTCAGAGATAGCACTTGGCAAATTATTGTTGTCCACTACCGTCTCAAGTATATTTTTTATGCTAGATCCCGGCGCCACGTGCGCAAAATAAGCGGCCGCGGAAACCCTACACCAAAGCCTGCCATTGTCATAAGGCCCATTCTCGGTGTTATAACATACGTTTTTGGTTTCTGTTTCAATAGGGGTGCCGACGCTTTGTACTAGGTCGTTAAAAACAGCCTGCATATTCTTATCTGCTTCTGCGAATCTGTTTGCGTCTTGACGATTGCGTTGGGCGATCAAGAGAAACGACCCGATTGAAAATACAGCCATGATAACAATAGCTATTATTATTGTTTTTCTTTTTGAAGACTGTTGTTTTTTAGGCATATATGTATGGTACTCCTTGGGTCACGCTTTTGCTATCCGAACAATCTGGCAAGTTTACTGAACACCGTTTCGACAATCGCAACTGCAACTGCCGCTGCCTTCTGGATAATGGTCACGAGTGGCGACTGAGATGGAGCTGGCATGCGAGAAACTAACTTCATGCCAAGTACTGTCGACACCTTTGCGGTTTCACGAATGGGCGCACTCCAATTGCCGGCACCGTCTTTAGCGCGGATAGTGATATTGTAAGTGCCACTGGCGAGACCTGAATTAAACGTTAACGTCGCTACGCCGTCTTTTATTGGTATTTGCGTAGCGTTACCTTGACTAGGATCATTACTACCCATAAAATACTCTGCCGCCACTATGCCGGAGGACGCGTCAGAAACTGGGACGTGTATCTTTGCGGCAGAAATTGAACAGGAGGCTATACAACTCCATACCGGCATCCCCAACAGTGGTGGCATTTTGTCAATTTTGAGTTCAAGACTCCCAGTGGCACAATTGCCTAAGGGGTCACAACTCTCATCGCTTGTATACATATTGATACCCTCTCGTGAGGCCAGAGTAGGAATAGGTTGAGTAGCCGCGCCACTACTCGGAAATGGGTCGATTGCCGTCCAAGTTATCGCGACATCATCGCTATACCAACCCGTAGTATTAGGCTCACGATCTGGCGTGCCGACAACTTCTGGCGCAACAGAATCGACAGGAGCGTCACCGATGTCTGGATCGCATACATCGTCCACTCCATCTCTGTCTTCGTCTAATCCCGATGGCGTAGACATCAAACAGGCATCCTCATTATTAGGGGTTCCATCCCCGTCGTAGTCGTTCTCACTGACTGCCACAAAAACCGTCTTATATATGTCCACCTCTTCGCCGGCGAGATCCTGACCGTAGATATGGATCGTATGGTAGCCCGGCGCAACATCCTCCGGAATGACTATTGTTCCGCTTAACACGCCAGATTCATCAGCCGTTACAGTACCGACATGCATCGGATCGGAATGCAGCCATGCCTGAAGCACACTTGTAGGGCGCGCAAGTATATTGATATTATCAACAACATAAGTACCACCCCTAAGCACTGTGTCGTTCACGGCATCTGTATACGTCGCTCGGGCAAATATACCCCCAGCAGACGCGCCAGAAAGAAACGCACTATATACTTCGGACGATTCATCGGGAAGCTGTACAGAAGAATTCGGAGGAGGCATCGGTAATTCGAGATTGTTCGACTGAAGCATTAGTTGCTGCGCCATAAGCCTGTGCCCCTCGCCGTTTGGGTGAAAGCTTGCCGTAGTGTCGTCGCTTGCACCATTAACTGCCTTCTCCGACCCGATGTCGCAGAGCTGCTTGCCTGTAAACGCATTTTCGACATCAATGTACACCACCCCCGATACTTTAGCAGCCGCTTTGATAACTGCGTTCAGATAGCTGGTAAGTTTATTGGCTGTTGCACGTTCAGCATGATCCAAGCCGACATTGAGCCTACAGCCAGACGACTCCGCACTAAAGATCTTGGGATACCCCAATACATACACCTTGGTACCCTCACTCGAATTTTTTAGATTAGTATATAGTGCGATCAGATCACCAAACTTACCATTAATTTCTTTTATGATGCTTTTGCGGTCGCCGGCCAACTCAAAGCATGTGTCCGGCATCAAGCATCTCTTTATCTTATTGCCGAAGCCTATGTCGTTGCCAATCATTGAGATGGTTATGACGTCAGAACCCGCCTGCTTGACGAAATCAGACTGAATCTTTGTGCCCGGCGCCCACCCATCATCCGGAGATCCTTCATATTGAGGATCCCAATTGTAATGCGGATCAAATTTCGCACCACTGCAAGCCGCATTGTGGAAGCCGTCCTCCAAACCTAGTTCACTGGCGACCAAGTACGGATAGCTTCTGGTGCTGACATGACACTTATTCGTGGGATTCGAGCTGTAGGTTGCTGCAACCCGATAAGATTCGTCGAACTCGCCTTCGCCGCTACTAAAACTATCTCCGAGGGCAAGGTATGTAAGGCGAGACGGTCGCTCATAACCGGCTATAGAATAGATAAATCGTCGCGTAACATTAACTCCGCCCTCGGTTTTTACTATCTTGCCGGACATACTTTTACCTTCAGCGTCGTATCGTATCTGATACAAGGAACGTAACGAACCCACCTGACCAATTATGTTATGGCGTACCTCTCGGCTACGGCAACCAGGGTCCACTTGGTTATCGACACCTGCCACAAATGGAGCCTGTTGACAGTCAGTCAAATCGTATACTTTTACGGAGCCTTCCACAGAGGAGCTAATTGCAGAATTGCCATCGTTGCTAATGGCGAATTCAAAGGCTACCGCGTAGCCTTGGCCGTACCTTAACCTGTCGGTACTAATCAGATTCATGGCACGTGTTTTGGTATTTACCCGCACAAGACCGATACCCCCCGCCTCAATCACCATCCACTCACCATTCTCCGAAAATGCATACGAGCCCATCAACCGAACGACATTGCCAGCACTATCACGCAACGGCGCAGCAAGGGGCTCCTTAAGGCGAAAAGCTAATTCGTTGACATTACTATATACAGGCTCAAAATCGCCTGCGCCGATAAAGGTATCGTAAAAATGAAGCGATACACCTTCGACGACACCAGAGGTGTTACGGTAAATGAATGACCCTTGATTAGGAACTGGCACCAGACCGCTGGCTTGACCTGACGGACGTACAACCCGAAACGCATTGCTGGTATGCGGTTTAACGTACTCGTAAGAATATGGCACCTCAGTTACATTGCTACTACCAAAAGTGCCGAGCCCGTTCCTAATTGCACACACCTGCTTTTGGGCCTCACGGCCAACTCTATCAAACGAACCATCGGACTTGGTGTACGTGTAGTATGTGAAATCGGTGATCGTACAGCTGGAAGACCTACCGTCCTCTACCCGTTCGCCCAAAGCCATTTGCGGCATTTCGCCTTCAGTCCAACCATTGGCTACAGAAGCACGCGCGATACCGGAAGGGGTATTCTGCAGGATCAATACAGCGACCAGTGACATTACCAAAGACCATCTCACAACTGACACTAGGTATTTCTGAACGGTCTTCATCGGCACCCCATCTTATAAGACCAGCACAATATATATCGAGTTGCCTCGGACTTACAACAACAAAATACTAAAGTTAATCAGTCGTTAATCACTTCGTATTAAGTTACGGGCGAAACGAGTACGGAGCGCGTTAACCCCGTGTTTCGGCGGTGAGGTGATCTAGAATAATTGCAGCTTGTTGGGTAATCTCCGCTATGGCCCGGGGCAACTCGCGGTCTCGGCGTTTTATGGCAACAATCTCTCGCTTGATAAGCCATGGTTGTGGCTCGCCTAGACGCTGCAGCTCGCCGCTCTTGAGGTGCTCGCGAACCATCAGATAGGGCAGGGCGGCCGATCCTTTACCTTGCAGTACTAACCGCAACGTCACATCAGGGCTGGTCGAGTAAAAGCTAGTCTGAGCCGTAACCCCGTAGCGCCTCAGCGCCTCGTCAACTAAGCGAAAGGTGTTAGAGGGCCGATCATATGCAATAAAGTCCGGCAGTTTAGCGCCATCTACCTTGTACTGAGCTTGACCCACCACGACTAAAGGCTCGGGTGCGACCGGCAAGAACTCCAGAACGGCGGGCAGGCTGCCGCGTCCTTTGGCGACAAACGCCGCGTCGACCTCACCACGTCCAACCGCTTCGGCCAGATAGCGTGAGTTGTTTACGGTCAAAGAAATCTCTGCGTCATGCGCAAAATTGAGCGCCGCATGGCCGCCAAAAAGCAAGTCGGCTATGCTGTCGATCATGCCAATTCGCAGCGCCACCGGCTGCTTTGCCAGCTCTGCAAGCCGCAGCTTTAGGTTATCTGTCTGCGCCCCAAGCGCCAGGGCTGCCTCATGCGCCAACTCGCCAGCAGGGGTCAATGTCAACGGACGTGAGCCGCGCACAAACAATCGTGCCTTTAGCTCACGCTCCAGCTTGGCAACTGCCGCCGATAACGCCGGCTGCGAAACATGTAGTTCGGCCGCGGCCTTGGTAAAACTGCCGGATTCGGCCAAGCGGGCAAACTTACGCAATCTGTCTTCCATAACTAATAATTATACACTTATAAAAAGTATGTATTTGAGTTATAAAAGATCCGCCTTTACTATGAACACTGGTAACGGTTCCGAAATCGGGAATACAGCCACCTATCATTATTGGCAAATGCCGCAGTCGCGGCGACAACGGGGGAAACATGGGAAAGATTAAAGTTGCGATTGTAGGCGTGGGCAACTGCGCATCATCGCTGGTGCAAGGAATTGAATATTATAAAAACGCCAAAGACAACGAATTTGTGCCAGGCGTTATGCACGTCAACTTTGGCGGCTACCACATCCGCGACATCGAGATTGTAGCGGCCTTTGACGTCAACTCGGAAAAAGTAGGCAAAGACGTGGCCGAAGCGATTTACGCGGCGCCCAACAACACCACTGTATTCGCGCAGGTCCCCAAGCTGGGCGTAAAAGTCAGCCGCGGCCCAGTGCTAGACGGCGTCAACAAGTACACGGCAGAAGTAGTGCCGGTTAATCACAAAACCAAAGTCGACGACGTGGTAAAAATTCTAGAGGACAGTGGGGCAGAGGCGGTTATCAACTACCTGCCAGTCGGCTCACAAAAGGCGACGGAATTTTACGCGCAAGCGGCAATTGACGCCGGTTGCGGGTTTGTAAACTGCATCCCGGTGTTTATCGCCAGCGACCCCAAGTGGGCGCAAAAGTTTGAGACGGCTGGCCTGCCGGTTATCGGCGACGACATCAAGGCGCAAGTGGGCGCGACGATTACTCACCGCACGCTCGTTAACCTCTTCCTTGACCGCGGCATGAAAATCGAGCGCACATACCAGCTCAACACCGGCGGTAACACCGACTTCCTTAACATGCTGGAGCGCGACCGTCTCACACACAAAAAAATCAGCAAAACCAAGGCTGTACAATCGCAAATCGAGGCGCGCGGTCAGGATATCCACCCAGACGATATTCACGTCGGCCCCAGCGACTACGTGCCGTGGCAAAAGGATAACAAGGTGTGCTTCTTGCGTATCGAGAGCAAACACTTTGGCGACGTGCCGATGCACCTAGAGCTACGACTAAGCGTCGAGGACTCGCCTAACAGCGCCGGTGTTGCTATCGACAGTATCCGCTGTCTTAAATTGGCGCTGGACAACAATCTCAAGGGCGCGATTATCGAACCTGCCGCGTACTTCCAAAAGCACCCTCCACAACAGATAGAGGACCGCACCGCCCGCGAGCTCGTCGAGAAATTCATCCAAAAATACGGCCGTAGCAAAAAATCAGCCACAGCTAAGCGCGCCAAAGCCAAATAGACTACGATCACTATATACGCTTTCCTAGCACAGAAGTTGCAACCACACCCTTACCGTGGTAAAACTATGCAGTCATGATGTGTTACGAAAGCGGGCCAGCGCCGCCCGACATACCTATACCAGACATCTATACACGACTAGCTGTTATTATGCACAGCTCTAATCCGTATTTTGCAAAACCTAGTCTACAACATTGCTATCTAGCATTTACGGCTGAGAATCCACACCAAATCGAACTCACTTTGCGCATATGGACGCCCCAGAAAACGCATCGTCGTGGACACTTAGCCGTGAACTAGCAGCGCAAAGCCTTGAGGATTTTGAAGGAATCATCGGTGCGGGAGACGTTCAGTTATACCTTCACGCCAAGCATGGGTCCGGTCGGGATAGCATAGGAAGAATAGCCCTACATCTAAACACGCCTGCGGGTGAATCGACCGCATGGCTGCCGCTAGACCCATTCAGGCAATTCCTAGAAGCAACCGAACAACTTGCACCTACAGGTGGTATCGACGCCAGAGTGAGCGCCGAGTATATGGTCGAACGCTTCCTTCGAGACGCAAACTTGAACCCCTACTAGATGAGGCTGGATTCAGCTAGATCGGACGCTCTTTAAAGCCAGTAATCCAACCAATGTAGGTAGAGGCGAGATGGATAACGAACCACAGCAGAATCAGCCAAATATACTGGCCGACAGTAAGCGCCACAAACGGTGCAGTAATAAGGCTTGCACCGATGATATAATCCAGTTGATCCCAAGGGAACCAGCCGTGACCCGGCGGCGTGTTGCGCTGGCGCTTAAAGAAGCTCTCGATAGCGTCGCCGCCGAGCGCGCCAATTGCAAACAGCGGACCGAGCAAAAGCGTCGGCAACTGCGTGTAATCAATCTGGCTGGTTAAATTGGCCGCCCAAGCGTAATGCTCGACCGACAGTTGTTGCAGCCACAGTACAAGTGTCGCGATCAGTATGCCCGAAATGAATCCGCGCCAGGTCTTGTGCGAACCGAATACGCGGTGACCCCGGTAGGTTTTGCCAAAATCCATTGGCGCGTCAAACTTACGAAGAAACGGCACTTTGGCAATCGGAATAGGAATCATGTTAGCCAAAGCGGCGGGCAAAAAGAACCACAACGCAAAAAGTATATCGTGTACCACTAACGTCTCCTTCTGATTCGGTTGAGCTTAGGATACAACACGCCGCGTAGGCCAGGCAAACCTGATTTGTACGTTGCCTCTGCTAATAACGAGGCCAGCGTCTCGCGCGTGGGCATCTGCTGGATTAGGCTGTACGTCCGACCCCAACCGTGTTTGCCGTGCGAGTCGCTACTGGCAGCACGGGGCATCCGATGCTGCGCTGCCCATGCTTCGGCCTGCTTGCTCTTGTTCTGAAAAACAGCGCGGCCGTTGCGCGTCTCGATAATATCTACTTTATCGGCAATCGTATCCAGCGTGACGGGCGATATACCCTTGCGCACGGTCTCGAAGGGGTGAGGGATATACACCAAGCCGCCTTGCTGCTTGATGGCCTCTGCGGTATCGGCGGCGCTCATGCCGGCCTTGACCGTCTCGGTCAGATACAAGCCGATGATTTCGCCCTCGTAGGTGGTAATCTCTTCGCCAACGATGATCCGCTCGCCCAACTTGGCATGCATCTCTTGCGCAAAAGAGATAGTATTGTGGTCGGTTATAGCAATGCAGTCCAGCTTGCCGGTCTCTAGCATTCTGCGATAATCGCTCTCGCTCAGCGATCCGTCGGGCGAAGCTACAGAATGAGTATGAAGATCTATCTTATGCATCTGCAAGTTTGCCGTATACCATCGCCAAGCGTCCGAACGCCGTGTATGCTGCGCCTACTGCGATGACGGCTACAGCTATCGTGAGCTGTCCGGTGACTAGTCCAATAAAGAGTACTGCCATTCGAACCTCAAACGCAAAAATGCCGCTCCTAAACGCCTTGTTGCTCGCATGTTTGCTTGCCTTATACTTGGCCATCACGGCGTCGCCCATGGCATTTAGGTAGCTGGTCAGTAGCGAGCAACCGAGGGCAGCCGCCACCGCAGCCACAAAGAACGCACTTTCGCCCGTCAGTACAAACGAGTAGGCTATGCCGATGTATAAAACAACTTCTTTGACACGGTCGGTCACCGAGTCCAGCAGCATACCGCCGGCGGACACGCGATTTTGCAGCCGAGCCAGCTCGCCGTCAAGCTTATCAAACAAACCAAAGACAAACAGTAGTGCAGCCGCCGCTATCCAATAATCAACGGCAATCAGCCATGCAATCGGCACATGCATAGCCAGGCCAAACAATGTCACTGCATTGGGGTCGAGTCGCCCCTTCGTTAAGTTATTGAGTCCTTTTGCGATTCTGGCTATAACTCTTATGAACGCCTGTCGCACTACATCAATTGCTTTTTGCATTGGTTGTATTGTATCACTTCTGTGGCCGCAAAGTATGCTACAGTAAAACCATGAGCAAATTGAGGGGTAGGTGGCTGTGGGCCATCGTAGCGACGGAGCTACTTATTATTGCCGGCCTGCTAGTTTGGGGATTGGTCATCCGGGAGCCCGAAAAATCGCAAGCACCGAGCACCGAAAACCAGCAATCTAGCGCGCAACTCAAAGAACCAAAGGTAGAGCTTAAAAAGCTAGCCGAAGGGTTTGACCAACCCACGGCCATCGTTGCCCTGAGCGACCCCGCCGACAAACGACTGTTTATCGTAGAACAATCGGGCACAATCCGTACCGCCACGACTACGGGGGATGTGGCGCCGCAGCCGCTCCTAGACATATCATCCAGAGTGCAAACCAGCGGAGAAATGGGGTTGCTAGGCATGACATTCCACCCCAAGGCCGCGCAAAACAATTACTTTTACGTCAATTACGTAGACAAAAACCGAAACACGATTATCGCGCGATTCACCATGCAAGGCGAGGCAGCCGACCCGGCCAGCGAAAAGGTACTGCTTAAAATCAAGCAACCGTTTGCCAACCACAATGGCGGTCAACTCGCATTCGGCCCCGACGGCTATCTGTACATTGGGCTTGGCGACGGCGGCAGTAGCGGCGATCCAAACAACCGCTCACAAAACAAGGACGATTTACTTGGCAAAATACTGCGAATCGATGTGGACCAAGGCGACCCGTACGGCATCCCCGCAGACAATCCGTTTGCCGATGGCGGCGGACGCGGCGAAGTCTGGGCGCTGGGTCTGCGCAACCCGTGGAGATTCAGCTTTGACCAAAAAACCGGCAACTTGTTTATTGCCGATGTAGGCCAAGGCGAATGGGAAGAAGTCAGCCTCCAATCCGCAACCAGCAAAGGCGGCGAAAACTACGGCTGGCGCTGCTTTGAGGGCGAACACGCATACAGAAACGCCGCATGCCCCGAGCAGCCACTAGTATACCCGATCATAGAGTACGGTCACGACGAGGGTCGCTGCTCGATAACCGGCGGTTACATGTACCGCGGCAGTGTGTATCCCGCGCTGCAAGGAAGCTACTTTTATGGCGATTACTGTAACGGCCAGATCTTCTCGGCAAAACCAGCCGGCACCAAGTGGCAAACATCGCTCGCGGTCAACAGCCCGCTCAAAATTAGCACCTTTGGACAAGATAGTTCCGGCGAGCTATACGTCGCCGATCACACAACCGGCGCAATCTACCAGATCACCGACACTGCAAACGACTGATCGCGATAAGCGGGACATAAAGCTGTAAAAATACTCACAGCGTAAATCTGCTACTATACATACAGCATGGCTGACTTTAAGCTTCTAACCACGGATCAATACTACGAATCGCTGCTAACAGAGATTCCCGGAGCCAAAAGGCGGGTAGTGATCAGCGCGATGGTTGTTTTGTGGGGCAAACGAACGGCGGCCATATTCTCGCTCCTAGAAAAAGCCCTAAGCCGCGGCGTCCACGTAACTGTACTTTTAGACAAATACACAAGGCTCACGTATCTCCATCAGCTTGGCAAAGGCGGATCTAAGCGTCTGCGGCAAACCGACGACGTACTCGCCAAACTGCGCGATGCGGGCGCGCACGTCTATACCTTTGGCAAGCTCGGCCTCATTCCGCAAAAAGGACGCTGCCACGTCAAGATAACCGTGGTCGACAACCGCTGGTACTCCTTTGGGGGAGTGAACTTTATCGACGAGGCGTTTAACAACGCCGATTACATGCTTACCGGCGAAAACGCCCAAATCGCCAACCGCCTGGCAGAGATGGTTGACCTTATCGCCACCAGCCGTCCACCGCTTTTCGATAACGAGACCAGGATCAACGACCACGGCTCCATATTATTTGACGGCGGCCAAGCTCGCCACTCGATCATCTACGAACGCGCCTGCGAGCTGGCATCACAATCAAAACGCGTTTGGTTTACCAGCCAAATGACGCCTAGCGGGCAATTGGCACGGCTCCTGCACGAAACAAAGGCAACAGTGTATACAAACGCACCCGAGGTCATGGGCACGCTCGAAGGCGCCGCTCAGGCCTACGATATGCAGAAATACCGCATCAAGAACGCTTACAAAGGCCACCAGTACGTCCACGCCAAAGTCATGCTGTTCGAGCTTGCCAGTGGCAAAAAGGCGCTCCTTAGTGGCTCGCACAATTTTAGCTACCGCGGCGTCGAATTCGGCACCCAAGAAATCGCCCTGCAATCGACCGACCCCAAGTTGTGGGAACTTTTACACGACTTTATCCAAAAAAATGTATCTCAAGAAGGTTAAAAAAGTTACAGCGGCAAGCCGCCAACCTCTTTAGAGTAGCAGTATCATCAACATAAGGAGGATCACGATATGGTACTGCGTGATGGCGACGACGAATAGTAACAAAATCTAGCATTTTTGACGGCCGCACTCTACGCGGCCGTCATTCTGTATAATATGCATATGGCTATAAAAGAAAAGATGGATGACAAAAAGCGAATCGAGTTCGCCAAGCAGGTCGAATACATGTACGAGGCGACAAACCCTGGCTGGCGCAAACTGCTTGCCTTTAACTTTTTAAAGGGTTTGGCTACCGGACTTGGAGCAGTGCTTGGCGGCACTATCCTTGTGGCACTTCTTTTATGGATCTTGAGCGGACTCGGTCAAATTCCGTTTTTAGAAAAAATCACCGAGTCAACTCGCGACAGCGTCGAGCAATCGCAAAATCAGTGAGGCTAATTTCTGTAGATAGCCACGGGGACTAGACTCCACGCTCGCTCTGACAAAAGAGATTCGGCTATAGTCCGCAAGAAAAACAAGACAATTGCCTCTGGCGTTTTTCGTGCTCTTTTGACAGAGCGAGCGTGGAGTCAATCCTAAAGACACAACTAACACCGATGTTACGAAATACTACGGAATCATTTGACAATCCAGGCACCCTCTCAATAAACTAAAGTATGGAAGCATTCAAAACAGCACTCACATTCGACGACGCACTACTCAGGCCCCGATACTCGGGGTTTTTGCGTTCTGACATTAACCTAAGCGTGCAACTGACGCCCCGCGTCAAGCTGGCCAGCCCACTCGTTTCGGCGCCGATGGACACGGTAACCGAGAGTCAACTGGCAATCGCCTTGGCAAAAGAGGGCGGTATCGGCATTATCCACCGCAACCTAACAATTGACGACCAAGCCAAAGAAGTTCGGCTCGTCAAAGAGCAAGGGCTAATGGTAGGCGCAGCGGTAGGCTCTAGTGCCGGATTCGAGGAGCGTGTCAAGGCTTTGGTCGACGCCGGAGTAGATGTCTTGGTGGTTGACTCTGCGCACGGACACTCGCTCAAAGTAGTTACTACGCTTGAGCACATCAAGAAAAATTATGATGTAGACGTAATCGCCGGTAATGTCGCAACCGGGGAAGGAGCGCAAGCCCTTATCGACGCCGGCGCCGACGCATTGCGCGTAGGCATGGGTCCGGGCGCAATCTGCACCACGCGCATCGTGTCGGGTATGGGCGTACCGCAGCTGACCGCCCTCCTCGAAACCTGCGAGGTCGCCCGAAAGCACAACGTCCCGGTTATCGCCGACGGCGGCATTACCCACTCGGGCGACGTAGTCAAAGCTCTGGCCGCAGGCGCGTCCTGTGTCATGTTTGGCCGAATGTTTGCCGCATGCGAGGAAGCACCCGGCAAAATCCACATGCTGCACGCCAGCGAAGTGCCACACCGTTTCCGCAGCATCATCGACGACGAAGACAAGCAGTACTGCTTTAAAGAATACCGGGGCATGGGCTCGGTCGCAGCCATGAAGCGCGGCGTCGAGATCAGCTCCGAGGACGAGTTCCACGGCAAAGACTTTAAGTCAGACGCACTCATCGCCGAAGGGGTAGAAGGCATGATTCCGTGCAGCGGCACTGTCAAACAACTGACCGATCAAATGATAGGCGGCGTCACCAGCGGCATGTACTACGTTGGCGCAAAAACCATTCCCGAGCTATGGGAGACCGCCGAGTTTATGCAAATCACTCAGGCGTCCCTTAGCGAGAGCCACCCGCACGACCTGTTTATCACCAACAGCGGTGATAACTACCAAAAGAGTTAGCCGGCGGCCACGACTACCGCGGCTGAACGGTTTGGCGGCCGATGCTCTGGTAATAAAAATCAGTGCCGGCAAAGTGATCAAGATCAAATATATTGCGCCCGTCAAAGATAACCGGGCTCGCAAGCTGCTCGCGGACTGCATCAAGCGGAACCGAGCGGAACTGCGGCCACTCTGTAGCAATAAGCAGCGCGTCGGCATCCTTAAGCGCGGCAAGCTCATTTTGAGCAAAGGTCACGTCCGCAGTGTCTGCGAGCGCTATTTTGGCGCGCTCTATGGCCTCTGGGTCAAACGCTTGGATTTTGGCGCCCTTGGCAACTAAATCACGGATGATGCGCAGAGCAGGGGCTTCGCGCACGTCGTCAGTGTTCGGCTTAAACGCCAGACCCCAGAGGGCAAACGTCTTGCCACGTACGTCGTCGTCGTAATATGCGAGTATCTTCTCTTGCAGACGGTTCATTTGCTGCGCATTGACCTGCAATACGGCGTCGAGTAGTCGAAAATCGTAGCCGTACTCCTTGGCGGTGTACGATAACGCCTGTACATCCTTTGGAAAGCAGCTGCCGCCGTAGCCAATGCCGGCATACAAAAAATGCGAGCCAATCCGCTTGTCGCTGCCAATTGCTCGGCGCACATGGTCGACATCGGCGCCGACCAGCTCGCACAAATTGGCGATTTCGTTCATAAAGCTTATCTTCATCGTCAAAAACGTGTTATTGGCATACTTGGTCAGCTCGGCAGACGCCTCGTCCATGCAAATAAACTGCGTGTCGCCGGTAACGTAGGGTGCGTATAGCTCGCGCATTACGTCGCGCGCCCGTTCGCTCTCGGTGCCGATCACAATCTTGTCGGGGTGAGTAAAATCCTGCACAGCCAAGCCCTCGCGCAAGAACTCGGGGTTGGATATCACATCAAAGGGCTGATCGGTGCCTTTGGCAATACGCTCGCGAACCTGCCGCGCAGTACCCACAGGAACAGTGCTTTTATCGACCACAACGGTGTAATCCTGCAACAGGGGGCCGAGCTTTTCGGCAACGCCAAGAATATACGATAGATCGGCAGAACCGTCCTCGCCCGGCGGGGTCGGTAAGGCCAAAAAGATAACGTCGGCGTCCATAGCAGCCTCGGCCAGATCAGTTGTAAACGCAAGATGACCGCTCTGTATTGACGCCAAAAATAATTCCTCGAGCCCCGGCTCGTAGATCGGAATCGTACCCGCCCGCATCTGCTGCACCTTTGCCGCGTCGGTGTCCACGCACACCACCTGATTCGACAACGACGCCAAGCACGTACCTGTCACCAAACCTACATACCCTGTCCCTACAACTGCTACCTTCATCTGTCCAGTGTAGCAAATAGTTTATAATAGAGTGAACTGAGCGGGAGGAAAATGTGAAGTTAGTTGTACAATGTTCGTGCGCGAACGAAGAGAAAACCATAGGTACCGTTATTGACGAGATCCCTAAAAAGATTCCCGGTATCGACGAGATCATAATCGTGATCGTTGATGACGGCAGCACCGACAAAACAGTAGAAGTCGCACGCAAACACGGCGTAAGACACTTTGTGCTGCACGCCAACCGCAAAGGTCTGGCGCAAGGCTTCCGCAGCGCCATCGAAAAAAGTCTGGAACTTGGCGCAGATATCATCGTGCACACCGACGGCGACAACCAGTACCCCGGCAACCGCATTCCCGACCTTGTTGCGCCCATCCTAGCAGGCAAGGCAGACATGGTGATCGCCGACCGGCAGACCAGCAAAATCGAACACTTTTCGCCCATCAAGAAGCTCTTGCAACGTTTTGGTACTTGGGTGCTCAACAAAGCCGCCAGTACCAATGTGCCGGATGCACCCAGCGGCTTTCGTGCGTATAGCCGCAAAGCAGCGATGCGGCTCAATGTCGTCACCTCGTTTAGCTACGCTATGGAAACACTTATCCAAGCTGGCAACAAACGCTTTGCGATCGACACAATCCAAATTAAAACCAACCCCAAAACGCGTGAGTCACGCCTGTTCAAATCATCCTGGGAACACGTTTACAAATCTGGCTCGGCTATCTTTCGCGCCTACATCATGTACCGCCCGTATGTCTTTTTTGGCACACTAGGCGTAGTGCTGCTCATCCTGGGACTTATTCCGTTTGCGCGTTTTATATACTTCTTTGTGACCGACGGTGGCCACGGACACTTGCAATCACTGGTTGCGGGCAGCGTACTGCTGACCGCGTCATTCATCGCCTTTACGCTGGGCGTTGTAGCCGACCTTATACGCATTAACCGCGTGCTGTTGGAGCAGTCTATGGAGCAGCAAAAACACCTGCGATTCGACAAAAATTAGCCGCACGCCTGTGCTATTGTTAGACCATGCATACCCGCGGTAACAATCAAAATAACACCGGTAAAAAAACATCCCCTATGCGTGGTTTTATGCTTAAAATTGCTGCGGGCAAAGCAAAAGCTGCTCGACTACTACATAAAAAGTGGGCGCGCGTGGCGCTTGGCCTACTAATCACCGGGCTTGTCATGATTATCTTGGGTTGGTTAGTGTGGTCCAATAGCTCGCTCTCGAGCCTCAGCATCAGCGTCACAACGACCGAAGGCGCTACAGAGTACCGCCTAGACGACGATGACCCCTGGGAGCGTGTCCAGCAGGGCATGAGCTTTGGCCAAGGCGCACAGCTGCGTGCACTGGACGGCTCGCGCACCTCGCTTACGTTTGCAGACGGCAGCGCCGTCAGACTCAACGGCAGTAGCGCTGTTACGCTCAGCAAACTTGCGCGGCGCGATATCGTCGTTCAGGCTACTAAAGGCGATATTTACATACGCGTAGCCGCCTCGGACAAACGAACCTTCCAGGTCCGCGCCGGCAACAACACCTATCAGTCGTCCGGGGGCGCGTTTCGCGTCTATACTACAGAGGACAGACAAGGCACAGAAGTCTACAGTGGCCGCGTAAGCATGCAGTCCGGCACCTCAGACCACGCAGTCACAATCCAGCAGGGCGAGCGTTACTTTACGCTAAACGCGCACCGACCCGAGCTTGCGGGCAGGGTAAGCAAACTTGTTCAGGCCGAGCTATCTGGCGATGACTTTTTAGTATGGAACAGCGACCTAGACTATGGCGCCTTCTCGCGCGACATGGGCGTATTGTTTGATCTGGAACCACCCAAACTCGACATATCAGCCCCTATCAACGGCACGACCACCGAAGCGCCATCCATAGCCATACAAGGTACAACCGAAAAAGACGCCCAAGTGCGCATCAACGAGCAGGAGATCGCCAACAATAATGGTCATTTTACCACCACGGTCGACCTGCGCGAGGGGACCAACAGCATCACCGTTCGCGCCACCGACAAAGCGGGCAATACAATGGTCAGGACGCTTAGTATTATTCGACAGCCTCCGCTGCCTACGCCCGTGTTTACGCTGTCGGGTACGGCAAATGGCAATGGTATCGACTTCTCGTGGGTAATAAGCGGCATCGCCCTCGGGCAAGACTTTAAGCTTATCGCCAGCGCAGACCCCGAGCCAATCTACCAAGCCAGAAACACCCAAGCAGTATCTATCGACAGCTCGGCGTCCACGTACACATGGCAAATCCAAGACAGCCAAACCCGTCACTTCCGTCTCTGTATCTTTGACGGTCTTTCGTGTACCGCGTACAGTAACGATATTTTAATCACCGCGCCCAATCGCAAAACAGGCACTCAAGAACAGGCGGCCGATAAGGCTCATCCACCAATCAGAACTAATATTCTTTGGGTCCGATAAAGATTACCCTAGATAACACATCACGAGCAGCCTCGTTCACTTCGACTACCGCCCGACTATCCCAATACCATGATTCATCGCTGCGCAAAATAAAGCTAGATACGCCGCCGCCCTGCAAAAACAACACAATCGCCGCGGACGCAAACACAACCTTGACGCTTTGTCGGCGCAAAGCTATCCCTAATCCGCGCCCAAACACCGCTACCATAGGCAACAAAAGGGGGATAAAGTACCGCCCATTAATCGCCACCGGTTGCCCCGTCTCGACATACTGCGGATAGGTGTTAAACGACCAAAGCGCCACCGCATACAAAATGGTCGTAAGCAGTAAGAACACCAGGAACGGCCGCCCGCTAAATATCTTGCGAGTAAAGAAGAAGAGAGACAACAAGCCCGCGACAAGAATCGGTATCGCCGTAGCGCTTGGTAACGGGGCAGGCGGGTAATTGACATACAGCGGCGGTCCGTTTACTACAAAGAATAAACGGTAGTGCAATGACTGCAACCACACCGAGGCGTACCAAAGCGGATCGGGCGTAAAACTCTCGGGCTTGGCGGCTGCATATCGATAATTACGTCCCCATGGCCCGTACTCCAGACAAGCCTCGATGCCGATCACCTTACCGCAATCGGGAACCGGATGCCGGTAGGTTAAGAGATTTTGACCGTAACTCTGCAAAAACAAACCGCTACTCACGACAAACAAAACGGATAGCCAAATGACGGTTCGCCGCGATAACGCGGCATAACTTTTTTTAACAACCTGTCCAAAGCGCTGTCCGCGGAACGTCCTCCACAGCATATAGAGCACATAGACCACGGCAGCCAACGCAATCGGCAAAAACGGGTACTTAACCAGACTATTAAGAATCAACAGCACCACCAGCAGCACATAAGAAGCAAGGTTAAACTTGCGCGCCCGCAGATCCCTTGTTATATCCAGCAACACCAACAGAACGGCCGCTAGTCCCAGCAACATCAGATTATCGTAATTGATCTGGCCAGCAAGCAAGGGCACGGTGGGGATCAGGGCAAATAATAGCAGTGAGGCATTGGCCAGCGCTGCCGAAGTCCCAGCACGGAGCAGGACCCGGCGCATTAACACTACGCCGGCAGTCATCATCCCAACATTCAGCAATCGCAAGGCAATAACATGCGCCGTCTCACTGTCCGTAAAAATGGACACCAGGCGATATGGAAAGCTCATCAGATAATGAAATAGGTACGACGGGTCGGTCGCCAGCGAGCCAAACCGGTCGGCATTTTGAGGTTGAACCGACAAAATCGGCGACCATTGCTCGCTATAAATACGAATAATGCCGAGGTGAAAATCTTCGTCGAACGCCATGGGGTACACGGCCGAAAACGCAATCCACAGCGCCTCCAGCACAAAAAACCCCAGCACAAACCAATAAAATTTGCGTGAACCTAGAAAAGCAGTGATCCGATCCGTTACCGTTCCCATACGTTCACACCATTATACACCCTCGGCTGACCGCAGCTTTTTGCTGCTATAATGCATGTTGTATGAAAAAACACATCCGCACTGCGCTCGCACTACTCATAATTACCGCAACAATCGTAGCTTTTGCTTTCTATATCAAGAGCAATCCCCAAACTATCGACCAACTTGGGCAAATGCCGCCGGCAACAATCGTACTTCTGCTTGCACTCTATACCGTGTCGTTCTTGGCTTACGTGCTAGTGACCCGGGTTTCGCTGGGCATTTACAACAAGATAATGACCCGCCAAGAAAACCTGCTTTTTAACGCCTATTCGTCGCTTATAAACTTTTTTGGACCGGGACAGAGTGGACCACTTTTCCGAGGAGCCTATCTTAAAAAGCGTCACAACCTAGGCATCAAGCAATTTATGCTGACCATGCTGATTTACTTTGGCTTTTACGGTGTTATCAGCGTGCTCTTTGTTGTGGTCGGTAGCTTGCCATGGTGGCAAACTGCCGCACTATTGATTGCCGCTGCCGCAGGCAGTTTTGTAGTTATTCGCTGGTACAAACAAAAGTGGAGCATCGCCCTGGGCGGGGGATTTACGCCCAAAAACCTAGGGCTGCTGTTTGCGGCCACGCTCTTGCAGGTCGCCGCGTTTGCCGCCATTTATGGCATCGAACTTACCAGAGTCGGAGCCAACGCGTCCTTAGGTGATATTCTCGCATACACCGGCGTCACCAACTTGACGCTTTTTGTATCGCTCACACCCGGCGCGATCGGTATCCGCGAAGCATTTTTGGTCTTTAGCCAAGGTCTCCACGGCATCGACAACACCACGATTGTGGCGGCCAACATCATCGACCGCGCTGTTTACCTCTTATTCCTAGGGTTGTTATTCGTACTCGTTCTGGGAACACACGCCAAAGACAAACTACGCGTTTCGCAGCTCAAACTCAGTCAAACAGACAAGTAATTACGCCATAACGGTGAGTTTCGCCACAAAGATACGCAGGCAAAAACTGTTATGATTGAGACATGTGGCGACCCAACCGATCCGAGACCGACCGCCAGCCTTGCCGGCTATTGCAAAGGGGCGGGGCGTAGGTTGCTATGAATTGGCTAGACCTTTTTATTTTGCTGTTTTTGGTCGCCGCTGTCGTTCGCGGCACAGAGGTCGGGTTTGTACGGCAGTTTTGCTCGACAGTCGGCTTTTTTGCCGGACTATTTTTGGGCGCCTGGATAAACAGCCACATCAACCATATCGTCAACACGCCGGGAGCTAGGGCGGTTCTAGCGCTAGTAGTAGTGCTCGGTCTGGCACTTGCAGTCATGGCTGTGGGCGAGTACGTCGGCTTGATTCTCAAATTCCGTCTGCGCAACGCCAAAATAACGGATAAACTGGATAAAATATTTGGATCAGTATTGGCAGGAGCCACCCTTTTAGTTGCCGTATGGTTGGGTGCGGCGATTTTTCGCAACATAAGCGATAGCGGGTGGCAACGCCAGATACGCAACTCGCGCATTATCATGACGCTGGACAATAATCTACCATCGGCGCCGGGTGTACTGACCCAGCTTGGACATTTGATCGACCCCAACAGCTTTCCACAAGTATTTACTGGCCTTGAACCTACGCTCAAAACCGATGCACCCTTGCCAGACATGGGCGTGCTTAACGCCGCTGTCCAAAAAGCTCGCCCCTCGGTCGTAAAGATAGAAGGCGAGGGATGCAACAATATCGTAGAGGGTTCCGGATTTGTGGCAGGCAACCGAACGGTCGTCACCAACGCACACGTGGTTGCAGGTGTTAACCGGCCATTTGTACTCGACCAAGACGGCACGCGCGAGGCGACAGTCGTAGTCTTTGACCCGGAGCTTGATCTGGCAGTTTTACGCGTAGACAACCTAAAGGGATCCCCGCTACCACTTAACGGCAACACCGCCCCCGAAGGCACACCGGTAGCAGTCCTAGGCTACCCATCAGGCGCAGGCTTTACCGCGGGGCCGGGAACAGTACTCGAAACCTTTCAGGCGCAAGGCCGTAACATCTACAATCAAGGTCAGACCTTGCGCGAGGTATACTCGGTCAAAACAAATATCGCCCATGGCAACTCTGGCGGACCACTCATTAACAAAGACGGCGAGGTAATCGGCGTTATATTCGCCAAATCGGTCAATTACGCCGACGTCGGCTACGCGCTGACGACCAAACAGGTGATTGACAAGATTGCCTTAGGGCAGACGCTTACAGACCGCGTGAGCACTCGCAGCTGCGCCGATTAATCATGGTGGGCTATGCTGCCCCAACCAGGATCTTAGTTAAGTTCTCAAAAGAGCACGGAAAACGCCAAAGGCAATTGTCTTGTTTTCCTTGCGGACTATAGCCGAATCTCTTTTGAGAACGTAACTAAGATCCTTACTTTCGCGCCAGAGCTAGGCATGTTTGCTATACTACAAGTAATGAAAATGTTCGGCCGAACAATCACGCTTAAGCAAGCGTTGCCGTGGATTCTGGTAATCTGCGGTGCGATTGCGCTGATGTGCTCGCTCGTCATCATGTATGACAAAGTAGCGCTCCTCAAAGACCCCACCTTTAAGCCGGGCTGCGACCTCAACCCGGTTGTTAGCTGCGGCTCTGTCATGGAATCAAAACAGGCCAACGCCTTTGGATTCCCCAATCCGTTCATCGGTATGGTTGCGTTTCCGGTAGTTATTGCCACCGGTATGGCCATCTTGGCAGGCGCTTCCAAGCTCAAGCGTTGGTGGTGGCTGGGGCTGCAGGCCGGCACCATCTTTGGCGTGGGGTTTGTGCATTGGCTATTTTACCAGAGTGTCTACAACATCAATGCGCTCTGCCCATACTGCATGGGCGTCTGGGCGATGACGATCACGATCTTTTGGTATGTCACGCTCTATAACATCCAAATGGGACACATCCGCCTTAAGGGTTGGCTGCAACAAGTCGGCTTCTTTGCGCGGCGCCACCACTTGGACATCCTGCTGTTCTGGTTTCTACTCATCGCATTCTTTATACTCAAGCACTTTTGGTACTACTACGGCGACAAGATTTTTTAGTCTAAAGACTGGGGCTACACATTCAAACGCGCACAAAATAGCGGTCAGTCACAACAGGGCAGCACCCCGGTAATCAGCATGGGAGTCAATTAGTTTTCTTTGGTGGTTTTTTGCTCTACGTGCAGTGGGCTAAACATAGAGGTCAGGACTCGGCCGCTGATATTCTTGAACGTCAGGCGCTTGGCGTGCTCGGCCTCGATTCGCTGACGAAGTTTGAGTATCGCTGGAGTGGGAGTGGAATTTTCGTGCAACAGTTTAAACTCGTTGGCAATCTCTAGTAACTCTTCGTCCGAGATGTCCTCTAGACCCACAAACACGTCGCGGGCGCGGGCATTAGATTTAATCAACTCGTCCAACTTAAGCTGCATCGCCTTGGCGTCGCGGTTTTGCGTGTTTTGGATAAGAAACACCATAAGAAACGTGATAATCGTGGTACCGGTATTGATCACCAGCTGCCAGGTGTCGGAATAGTTAGCCGACGGACCGCTCAGAGCCCAAAGCGTAATAATCAGGATGGCGCCAACGAACACATACGGCGAGCCGGCCCAGTTTGACACTTTGTTAGAAATAGACCGAAATCTGTTTTTCATACTTAGACCTTACTGTAATTATAATGCTTGCGCTTGTCAAATTGCAGTCGGGCGCGTGTGTTTACTCGTGACGCAAGGCTTCGATCGGGTCTTTGCGTGCCGCCTTGATGGCCGGAATCGCGCCAAACACAATACCGATAACCACCGACACGCCGGCGCCAACACCCACTGCCAGCCAAGAAATCACGGGGTCAAGATCGGTGTACACCTTGAGCAGGCCAATGACCCCGGTAGACAAAATAACGCCGATAACACCGCCAACGACACTCAGCACCGTTGCTTCCATCATAAACTGATTCAAAATCTGCCGACTTGTAGCACCCACGGCCTTGCGCACACCGATTTCGTGCATGCGCTCGGTGACGACCAAAAGCATGATATTCATAATACCCACGCCGCCCATCAATAGTGCAATAGCAGCCACGGCAAAAATCCACATCGAGAGCAGCCCAATCACGCTACTGCCGGACTCGACGCTCTCGCTGGACTCCTGCACGCTAAAGTCTCGCTCGCCGCCCCTGGCGCCTGCCATATCCTTGCTAATCGCGCCGATTGTCCCGCCAAGCTTATCTACGCCCTCGGGCTTGGCAAGGATGGAGTAGGGCGAGATAGACGAGTCGCTCAGGCGAATCGCTGTCTTATATGGCACAAACACCGCGCGGTCAAAGCTGGCCGTTGGCGAGAACGGCACATTGGCAAACGGTTCAAAAATACCGCGCACCTGGAAGCTCTGCCCACGGAACACAAAGCTCTTGCCAAGAGGCACCGGCTCATCAAACAGCTCCCACGCCGCCTGCTGACCCAAGACTGCAAACTGCGTCTCTTCGTCGTTGGCAGTCCAAAAATCACCGTACGCCAGTTCTTGATTGAGTAGCTGCGGCAAAGCAGAGGCCGTACCCAGAACCTTGGTATTAGAAAGAATAGTGTGGCCCGCAACCTCAAGTTTGCCGGGCGCAAGCATCAATGGCGCGTGTTGCTTTACACCCTCGGCCTTGCCAACAAGGTCAATATCCCGATTCGTCAGGCTCATGGCGCTCGACATACCAAACACAACATCCGAGTTGCCCAAGCCGCCAGACTGCGCCCTATCGACATTATCAGGACGAATAATAATAAGATCGTCGCCAAAATGTGCCATAGTGCCGGCGATCTGCCGCTTAACGCCCTCGCCAATGCCAACAACAGTCACCACTGCCACCACGCCCACGATAATGCCAAGCATCGTCAAAAAACTACGCCACTTGGAACCGCGCACGCCACTCAGCGCCATGCGCATATTGCCACGCAAGATAGAACTCATCGCGCTACCTCTCGTGAAAACAACACCGGATTAAGTACATACTCTACGCTCATTTCTTGCTCTTTCTTGCGCGGCGGCTGGTCTTCTTGGACGTCTTTGTGTCGCTGTCAGAATCAATCTTATCGCCGCCCGGCGTCGCCTTCATGAGCGACGATACGCCCGCCAAGTCATCTTCCTCGGTCTTAACCGGAGGTGCATAAATGGCCTTGCGGGCAATTTTGGCAATATCGCCAATAGCAGTCTGCTCGTCATGCACAATCTGACCGTCGTGCATATACACCACGCGCGTCGCATAGCGGGTCAGCTCGGGGTTGTGAGTCACAAACAAAATAGTGTTGCCGGTCTTGTGAATCTCGCTCAGTAGCTCCATCACCAAGCGGGAACCGCTACTGTCAAGGTTGCCGGTCGGCTCATCGGCGATAATCAGCCGAGGATTATTGACTAGCGCGCGGGCAATCGCCACGCACTGAGCCTGACCGCCGCTTAAGTAACGAGGATAGAAGAATTCACGGCCAAGCAGCCCTACGCGCTCCAGCATATTCGTCGCCGCCTTTACGCGCTTGCTGCTGCTCATACCTTTGTAGGCAAGCGGCAAGGCAACGTTCTCTAGCACCGTTAGACGCGGCAGCAAGTTAAAGAACTGGAACACAAAACCAATGGTGTCGCGACGTACTTTGGCTCGCTGACCGGCGCTCAAGCGCTCAACCTGGTGACCCTGCAGACTGTACACGCCGTGCGTCGGGCGGTCCAACAATCCGATCATGTTCATGAGCGTCGACTTCCCACAACCGCTCGGCCCCATGATCGCCACAAACTCACCCTCATTTATGGTGAGGTTGATTTCGTCGAGCGCCAATGTTGTAGCGTCGCCAAAACCATACAGTTTGCTCACATCCTGCAGTTCTATAATTGGCATATTACATTTAAGTGTACGCTGTTATTTACACCGTGTGCAAGGTGTATTTTTTGTTTTTTTGCGCTATAATGCATTTTGTTCAATGCAGTGTGGCTGGCGAGTAATTATCTGGCTGTCGACAAAAATGAAACGATCCTTAACGTTTTACAAATGCACTTCCTACATGGACGGACATCTTTTGTGCAAAAGCTATTTTGCCTAAGGTTTTTCCGATCACAAAAGTGCGCGCAATGGAGAGGTGTCCGAGTGGTTGAAGGAGCACGCTTGGAAAGCGTGTGTGCGGGCAACCGTACCGCGGGTTCGAATCCCGCTCTCTCCGCCATACTAAGACGCTCGCCATTTGGCGGGCGTTTTTGTATTGTAAGTAAGTGCCTCGATCCGCACCGCCCCGTGATTACTTAAAGGAGACCACATGCACGTCATCACATCCGGTGCCAGCCGCCTAGACATCGACGCTTACGCCTCTGCCGTGGCTATGGCCGAACTGATGCGCTTACAAGATAAACCAGCAATCGCCGCCAGCAGTGGCCCGCTCAATGGCAGTATTCCAGAATCTTTACGTAAACTGCCCGTACAGCTAGAGCGCGATTACAGACCATCGCCAAACGATGTCTTTACCATCGTCGACCTGTCAGAACCGGAGTTTTTTGACCTTGGCGCCAACCCCGATAACGTCGTGGCTGTCATCGATCACCACCTTGGGTTCGAAGATTTTTGGCGCGAAAAGCTGGGCGACAAGGCACGCATCGAGTTTATCGGCGCCGCCTGCACCCAAGTGTACGAAATCTGGCAAGAAGCCGCACTAACAGACAAGATGAGCAGCGAAAGTGCCATTTTACTAGCCTGTGGTATTTTAGACAACACACTTAACCTTAAAGCTGTCATAACAACCGACCGCGATAAAACTGCCTATGCCGCACTGGCAAAGCACGCCAATTTGTCCGCAAATTGGCCCGAACAATATTTCCGCGAATGCCAGGACTACATCACCGAGGAGCTTAAAGAAGCGCTCATCAACGACCACAAACGCATCCGTTACCCCTCACGCACCGATGTCGTCGGTGCGTGCCAACTGGCACTATGGGACGCGCAACAATTTATACAAACGAACAAAAATAGTATCCGGCAAACATTCACAACCGATGATAATCCCTGGTACCTCAATCTCATCGACATCCACACTGGCCGCAGCGTGTTCTACTGCGAAAATACAAATTTACAACAGTGGCTTGAACAACTACTAGGTGTAAGATTTACTACAGATCTAGCGACAGCCGAGCGTATGTGGCTGCGCAAAGAGATCATGAAACAAGCGCTTACAAAGGAGGGAAGGGCATGAAATTAACCAAATACACGCACGCATGCATCGTACTGGAGGAGCAGGGTAAAAAATTAATAATCGACCCGGGCAGCTTTACGGCCGACTTTGGCGACACCGACGATGTCGCTGGCGTGGTGATAACCCATATTCACGCTGACCACTTTGACCCAGAAAACCTAGAGGCTATTTTGTCGGCCAACCCGGGTATTAAGGTATATACCACCCCCGAAGTTGTCGAGCAATGGAGCGACGAGCACGCCGTAGCCGTTGCAGCGGGCGAGAGCCTGCAGGCCGGGCCGTTTACCCTCGAATTCTTTGGCCAAAAACACACCGAGATTCACTCTCTTAAACCAGTAGCCGACAATATTGGCGTGATGGTCAATAACACGCTGTACTACCCGGGCGACTCGTTTACGCAACCGGAGCGTCCGGTAGCCGTGTTAGCGCTACCCGCCAGCGCGCCGTGGCTCAAAACAAGCGAATCCATCGACTATTTGCAGGCAGTTAAACCAAGTACGTTCTTTTTTCGGACGCACGACGGCCTGCTCTCGAAAAACGGCACAGCGGTGTACGATGCATGGTTTAATACCGCCGCGCAAGCTTTTGATTACACATACAAGCCACTCGAACCAGGCGAGTCTGTCGAGCTGTAGGGAATTATCCGTTTAGCTGATAAAGCTGCCGATTTGAGTGCCGGTAGCAGCCTTAAGCAAGTTGTCCTCTTGCAGAGGATCCAACACGATCACGGGCATATTTTGCTCCATAGCCAGACCAACCGCTGCTTTGTCCATTACCTTGATCGCGTCATTAGAGACAGCCTCTTGGTAGCTAATGACCGGCAAGAGCTTGGCGTCATCAAACTTCTTAGGGTCTTTGTCGTATACGCCGTCTACTTTGGTGGCCTTCAGGACAACTTCGCAGTCGAGCTCTAGTGCCAGATTGACTGCGGCAGTGTCGTGCGTAAAGTAAGGCCGGCCAATACCGCCGGATACCACGACCACGCGGCCGCGTCGCAGGTGCTTTTCGGCCAAGCGGTACGAATACGACTCGGCCACTTGCGGCGCAAAAATGTTACTCATGCAGCGCGTGCGCACATCGTCACTCTCAAAGATGTCGGTCAGCGCCATAGCGTTCATCAGACCGCTTAGCATACCCATTTGATCGGCGGTTACACGCTTGATGCCGTGCCCGGCAACCTCGGCGCCACGCACCATGTTACCGCCCCCGACTACTAAAACAAGCTGGACGCCAGCTTGTACAATCTTTTGACATTCACGGGCTAAATAGTGCCCAACCTCCGGATCAATGCCAATCTCGTGCTTTCCGGAGAGCTGCTCACCCGAGATTTTTAGCAAAATTCGTTTATACATACTGCCCGAAAGTTTAGCAGATGTTACAATCGTGCGCCAGCGTGATCAAGACGCCTAACGCCTCTGATTGCAGGAGCACGGAAAACGCCAAAGGCAATCGTCTTGTTTTCCTTGCGGACTATAGCCGAATCTCCTGCAATCAGAGGCGGTAGGCGGTCCAAAGCGACCTCATTTCCTGTTACAATATTCCTATGTCAGACTTAGAAGACCCCGAATTTGTAGCATCACTGAATAAGTTGTTTGTCACGCACAACGACATCCGCGCCATCACCGATTATCAACGCAAGTTGTACGAGAGCCTGAGCGCGCTGCACGGCAGCCACCGCGAGGTGCACGAGCGCGTGCGCAAACTGTCTGATTCGCACGAGCGCGGCCAAGACAGCGACAGCCGTGCGCTTGAGCGCACCAAGCAAGACATCGAGAGGATGCTTGCCAAACTCGATCAATCCCATGACCAAACCAAACGCGAAATGATGCAAGCAACAGGCGAGATCAACCGCATCATCCAAGAAGTACGAAAAGTCGCCCAGCTAGAACTTCGACTCGAAAAGCTAGAGCGCGAAGTGCAACGCCAATCCCAAATCGACCGTCAGGGCGACCGCAAAGACCAAGACCAAGATAAACGCCTAAGAGATCTGGAGCGACGAATAAAATGACAACAAAAATCTATTCCTGGAACGTTAACGGTTTGCGCGCGGTTGTGCGCAAAAACCTGTTCACTAGCTTTATCGAGCAAGAAAAGCCTGACATTTTGTGTCTGCAAGAAACCAAGGCCGAGCGCGGCCAGGCCGAAATCGACCTGCCGGACTACACCGAATACTGGAACTCGGCCGAAAAAAAGGGTTACAGCGGCACCGCCATCTTTGCCAAACCGCAGCCGCTCAGCATTGCCAACGGCCTGCCCGATGATATCATCGAAAAGTTCAGTCTGGCCGCCGACAGCTACGGCGACCCCAATAAAGAGGGTAGGGTAGTCACCGCCGAGTACGACAAGTTTTATCTGGTCACCGTCTACACACCGAACGCCAAAGATGACCTCTCGCGCGTACCACTGCGCCACAAACAATGGGATCCTGCCTTTTTGGCGTACTGCAAAGCGCTCGAGCAAAAAAAGCCGGTCATTTTTTGCGGCGACCTTAACGTTGCCCACACCGAGGACGACTTAGCGCGCCCTAAGCCCAACATCGGTAAGCGCGGCTTTACCAACGAAGAGCGCGAGGGCTTTCAAAACTTCCTCGACGCCGGTTTTGTCGACACCTTCCGCATGTTCACCCAAGGCAACGGCCACTACACCTGGTGGACACACTGGGCCAACGCCCGCGCCAACAACGTTGGCTGGCGCATCGACTATTTCTTGGTCTCCCAAAGTCTGCGCCCGCACGTCAAAGAAGCCAAAATTCACGCCGACGTCATGGGCTCCGACCACTGCCCGGTAAGTATCACCCTCGATTTCTAATGAAGCTGGTCACACTCCTCTTTTTACTAAAAGACGACCAAATCCTGCTTGCCATGAAGAAGCGCCGCTACGGTGCAGGCAAGTGGAACGGCGTTGGCGGCAAGGCCGATCCGGGCGAAACCGCCTTGCAAGCTGCCATCCGCGAATGTGAGGAAGAAATCGGCGTTACGCCACTCAAGCCAAAGCATGTAGGACACATTAGGTTTTACGACCAAAGCGACCCCAACTTTGGCCACGACTGCCATATTTTTACGGCCACTAGCTGGCAGGGCGACCCCGTCGAAACCGAAGAGATGCGCCCTCAGTGGTTTAACGTAAACGACATTCCGTACGCCGACATGTGGCCCGACGACGAATACTGGCTGCCGCTTTTGCTACAAGGCAAGTTGTTCGAGGGCAGCATTACAACGGATGGTAGCGACAAGCTGATGTCGTATGATATAAAAGTTACCAATCAACTAACGGAGTCTACAGCCTCATGAACCCTGACCAGCACACCAACAAAGAATTTTTTCTGGACGTCGGCGACGGCCACCAATTATACGTTCATGACTGGGGCAACCCCAAAGGACTACCTATTATCCTCATCATGGGCGGGCCAGGGGGCCAGGTCAAAGACAAGCACAAAGATGTGTTCGACCCAGCCAAACACCATGTAGTCTTTTATGACCAACGCGGCTGCGGCAAGAGCTTGCCGTACGGCAGCCTTGAGCACAACACCACAGGGGACCTGATAAAAGACATCGACAAAATAGCTGATGCGGTTAAGTTCGAGCAGTTCATTCCTTACGGCACGTCTTGGGGGTCGACGCTCGCACTCGCATACGCCATCAAGTATCCTGAGCGCGTCAGCCACGTTGTTGTCGGCGCAATCTTTACCGTCTCAAAGTGGGAATCCGACTGGATATCCAAGGGCGGCCCCCGCACGCATTTCCCAGAAGTCTGGGAAGATTATCTGGCGCGCACGCCTCAGCCCCACCATAAAGACCCAAGCGCATGGCACATGGCAAATATCCTAGGGAGCGACGAGCAACTGGCTCGCAGTTCGGCTATCGCACTTTCTGAACTAGAGCTGCGAGTCATGAGCCTAGACGATCGATTTACTCCAATAGACCCGGAAACATTTGACCCCACCGGCACAAAAATATTCGCCCACTTTATGTCTAACGACTTTTTTATGCCAGACCGCTACATCCTAGACAACGCCCACAAACTAACCATGCCCGTCTGGATGGTACACGGCCGTTACGACTTTGATTGTCCACCCGTGACCGCTTACGAACTAGACAAAGCGCTCCCGAACAGTCATCTCATCTGGACAATTAGCAATCACCGCACCGAGCGCGAAACCTATAGTGTCTTGCGGACCATCCTACTACAACTGGCGGAAAGTAAATAACGAGTCCCGATGACTACCGTTTGTATATTGTACGGCTTTGCCGAAGGCGAGAAGGTTAGCAAGCGCTTCCGCACAATCCTTGCGAGCCGCGGCTACCAAATTATCAAAGATCCATCCAAGGCCGATATCATTATCGGCCACTCCGGCGGCTGTTTTTTACTGCCCGAGAAAATCCGTGCCAAGCACATCATCCAGATTGGCATTGTGCATTGGCCAGGCAGGGGCGTAGCCGACTCGATGCTGCGCAAGCTGATCAGCGACCTAAAGCACCACCACAAAACCGGCGCGATTGGCTTTTGGGCGCGCAAAACGTTCTGGAACGCCGTCTATATCTGGAAGATCCCCTCGATGATTCGCATGCTTATCGGGCGCAAGCGCGGCTACCACTGGCGCCACGGCGACATCACCACCGTCGTGCGCCCCCAGATGGACAGCTTTTGTACGCCCAACTTTGATCTTATGCCCTTTGTAGGGAAGCCGCATTTTATAGAGATACCGGGGCAACACGACGATTGCTGGCGACAACCCGAAGATTATATTTCTATTGTACAATCAGATCATGGAACGAGAGTATTGGTTACGTCAGTCGGCCAGGAAGCCGCTATTTCCGGAGTTAGAGTGGAGCCGGCCTGAAAACCGGGCGCAAGCCGGAAAGCTGCTTATTGTTGGCGGTAACGCCCATGGCTTTGCCGCGCCCGCCGAGGCATACGCGGCTGCAGTAGCCGCCGGAATCGGGACGGCACGCGTGCTTTTGCCGAGCGCTCTGCAGAAGACGGTCGGCCCTGTACTCGAAAACGGCGAGTTCGCGCCCAGCACGCCGAGCGGAAGTCTTGGCCAAAAGGCATTGGGCGAGCTACTCCTGCAAGGCAACTGGGCAGACACAACACTTGTCGCAGGCGATATAGGACGCAACAGCGAAACCGCAATTCTCATCGAGAAATTTCTGGCAAAACACCCGCAGCCGGTCACACTCACCAAAGACGCCGTAGATTACATAACCTCGGCGCCGGATATTGCCATCAATCGGCCAAACACGCTTCTCGTGCTCAGCCTCAGCCAATTACAGCGACTCGGTATCGCTACTAAGTTTACAAGGCCGGTTACGTTTACCATGGACCTACTACATCTGGTAGAGTGGCTGCACGAGTTCACGACTACTCACCAACTACAGCTTGTCGTCAAACATCTAAGCACTATACTGGTCGCAGTCAACGGACGAATCAGCAGTACGTCACTTGCCGAGGACAAACCGGTGTGGCGCGTCCAGACAGCAGCCCGAGCCGCTGTTTGGCAAATCCAAAACCCATCCAAGCCCTTTGAGGCTATTACGACTTCGATCCTAAACTAAAACCCAATTACCGCGTAAGGCAACTTGTTTTTAACATATGGTGCCGGAGGAGGGACTCGAACCCTCAATCCCGAAGGAACGCGATTTTGAGTCGCGCGCGTATACCAATTCCGCCACTCCGGCTCCATATATTAAAAACTACACGGGCTATACCGAAAGATTGTACTATAACTGAGGCGAGGAATAAAGTCCCAGCAGGGAATAACCCGCGTAATACTGCAGATTTTAGCATTTACGGTATAATCAAAGAGGTAAAGCAAGCAAAAACCCAATCAATGAAGCCATTATTTACCGAAGAGCCATCTCAAGACCGTGACGCAAACGGTTATTTGTTGCCGCAATCCGGCAAACAGCATCTGCAGCCACCGTCACACGAGGACAATGCGGCAGTGCAGATGGTTCGCCGCAAGCTTGACTCGCTATACGGCCACGAACCGGACGCCAAAGAAGAAGCCGTCGTTGCCGAGCGCATCCGCGTGCATCGCTCTAAACACCAGGAGTTCATGCATAAACTGACTACCTCCGGCAGGTCGATGGCCGAGATCCAAACAGCTTGGCACGACTACTATGCCAACCTGTCCGACCGAGAGAAACACGAGGTATGGCAGGAATTTTATCAGGCCAATGCCACCAACCGAGCAAAAGCAGCGCATCATGACCCACATCTTGCGACCAGCGCCAACCGGCCAGAAACCCACCACCCAAGTCCACACCCCGACCTCCACAAACCAGTAGTCTCTACCCATGCCGCCTCGATGCCGGCTCCTGCCATCGCCAAAAAATCCAAACCCAAATCTACCAAAAATCTCAAAAAACAAATACTCAGCCGCGTCCGCGCCAGCAGCAAGGCACAAGAGAAAGCCAAGCAACACCTGCAATCACTGGCGTTTGGACTAGGCATGGGCGCGCTCGCGCTACTTATCACGCTCTTTGGTCTGTTTAACGAGATGATCGTTACGCCATTTATCCGGCCAGGCAGCGCCAGTGCGACCCCGATCATCCTCAACGCGGACGGCCCCGCACCAAGCTCAACGCCAGAAGTAATCATCCCCAAGCTCAACGCACAGATTCCCGTTATCTACGGTAGCGAGTCTCTCGAGGAGGCAGACGTTCAAAAAGCGCTCGAAGACGGCGTCTTCCATTACCCGACCACGGCTTCGCCCGGCCAGAACGGTAACACGGCGATATTTGGACACTCCAGCAACAACATCTTTAACAAAGGCAAGTACAAGTTTGCCTTTGTGCTCCTACACGAAATGGAGCCGGGCGACATCTTTTACCTGACGCACAACGGCAAAATCTACACCTACAAAGTGTTTACCAAAAAAGTAGTCACACCCGACGAAACGTGGGTGCTTAACTCTACCGAGGGCAAAACCGCTACCGCAGCGCTCATAACCTGCGACCCGCCGGGATCAACCAAGCACCGCCTGGTGGTGTGGGGCGAACAGATTAGCCCCGACCCGGTTAACAATGGCGAAACCAGCGCCGCTCCGCAAGAGGAATCAAGCACCCCGGCGCTGCCCGGCAAGGCACCGAACTGGTGGTCACGACTCAACCCGTTTGACTGACACAAAACACACTTCCTCGTGGAGGGCTAAAAACGATATCGCAAAACATTACTGCAACTATCTGGCGGCAGTCGCCATACAGCAAGCCCCTCATCCCACAGTTACATCAATCAGATCAACGCAGGTAAGAGGCTATAAATCTGCAGGAATCAGGAGCGGGGTAGTGGTCAGTGCGTTCTGACTATTAACTGTGTAGAGGTATCGGTAATCTCTATCAAAAGCAGGGACGTACTGCGCATTTGCAGCAACCAGTGTCTGAGCGTTCGTGCCGTCAAAGTCAAAGATAAGCAGCTTGCCACCGCTTACGTAGCCAAGACGAAAGCCGTCCATCCACTTAACATGCGTCTGGGGTGCGTCTGGGGTGCTTGGGGCGGTGTAGGCGTAACCACGATCTGTTTCGATGTCGTACACCGAAAACTTGTCGCCATTTTCGGCCACCACAAACCGTTTATTTGCCGAGAACGACACGTGATTAACGCCGCCGACCTTAAGAATCTGAACAGATGCCACTGGCTCGTCTGGCGCTCGGCGCAGCGCACCAACCGGATCGCGGTACAGGAACACACGGCCCTCGCTCGTTGCGCCAGCCGCTAGATAAGTGTTGCCACCGTACGTTGCAATATCCAGCAAGTAAGCAGTCTCTGCGGGCAACTGGCGTACAGTCACAGCCGGACCGTCGCCCTGCTGCATACGCACGGCGACTTTGCCTTCCTCTGCATCCTGGGCGGTTGCGTAAGCTACCGAATCCCTCTCGGTTGCGAAGGCCAAAACACCGCTAACAAACAGCTTTGGCGTAGGTTCACGCAAGCTAGCAGTAAACACCTGCCTGTTTTGCTCGTCGTGCAAGTAATAATGATCGTATGCCTGATCGCGCAGCTTCACATCGGTAGGATTAAAGCCCCAGGCGACGGTGAGGTTTTGCGATGCAGTCGGATCCTCTCGATCAACAAGGATATACTCGGAACCGGCCTGACCTTGACGATCAAATAAACGCTGCAAAATCACGTGCCGGTTGTCCTTAGCCCATTCAACCGCCTTCCAGCCAGTCGTCGTGCTGCCCGCAGCAAAGACGTCAGTAGGAACAGTCAACGACTTCGCCTCGGGCTCCCGTGCGTTTAGATCATATAGATCAAATGAATCGCCCTGTCCCGCGGCATGGATCATTAGCCAACGCCGATCCACGCTTTGCGTGCTTAAAACTGGCGCGGCCTCGTACTGCTTGAGATTGGTTGTGCGCAGGTCAACAGGGAAGAGTAAGGGGTAGTCAAACCGCTGTAACTTACCGCCCTCAACACTCAGCGCGCGCTTCCAATCGCGATAGCCGTCACGCTTAAGCTCTAGTACATATTGGCCAGCCGGAATATTGAGGCGCGTGTTGCTGCGGTCTTTGTGTCGCTCGCCATTTAGGTAGATGTCGGCAGCAGTAGGGCGCGTAGAAACAAACACCAGCCCCTTCTGGATAAGCTGGCCATCTCGACTCAAGCCGTAACCGTACGACAGATGCAAAAGCACTGTCGTGGCTAACAGCAACATCGTGCCGATGACCGCATAGCCGATACTGAGACGGATGCTATGCCGTTTTTGTTTCTGCGTATCAAAAAAGTCCATAACGACTGCGTTCCATTATATGCTAAAAGGCAATATTTTACCTGAATTATATTTTACAAAAGCAGATTTGCGGGTCGCTTGTGCCCATAGCCACAACCGAGGCTAGGCTACTCAAATATTAAGAAATAATTAATAGGGGTGTAATTCTTATTTTAGAGCTTGTATTGGGGAGTAACCATGAGCATAATTGCACTCATGCCAACTCTAGATAAACACAAGCAAGCAGCTAAACTCTTGCAGTCCTATGACAACGACCTTGAGGCTGCCATAGCAGCCCTAAAAGAAACCTCAGCGGAGCTAAACACTCCCAAAGTGCATCGCGAAGCAACAGGACCGATACTCGTTAGCACCACGGACCTCAGTAAATCGTACAAAGTAGGCCGCCAGCAAGTCGGCGCCCTTAACAGTGTTTCGGTCCAGATCCGCCAGGGCGAGTTTGTGGCCATTACCGGTCCGAGCGGCAGCGGTAAGAGCACACTCCTACAGCTCATCGGGGGGCTGGACAAGCCGAGCTCGGGCAGCGTCGTTGTAGACGGGCAAGATCTGACCAAACTCGGCGACCGAGTGCTCTCTAACTTCCGCAACAAGACGATCGGTTTTGTCTTTCAGTTCTTTTACCTTCAACCATTCCTCAACCTCGAGACAAACCTTACCGTACCGGCAATTTTTGCCCGAACGAACCGTAAAGATCGTGTAGAGTCCGCCAAAAACCTCGCCGAGGCCGTAGGTCTGGCAGACCGACTCAAGCACCTACCCAAAGAGATGTCCGGCGGCCAAATGCAGCGCGCCGCCATCGCTCGTGCACTTCTCAATAAACCTAAACTCATTCTAGCTGACGAGCCAACCGGCAATCTCGACAGCGCCAACGGCCAAAGCATCATCGAACTTTTTGACAAAATTCGCCAAGATTTTGGCACCACCATCGTTGTCGTCACACACGACCCCAAGGTCGCTAAACGGGCCGACCGCGAAATCACACTGACAGACGGGAGATTATAACTGTGATCAAACTTCGTGATGCTAGCATGCTAGCGCTTACCAAACTACGTACGCGCAAAGTACGCCTTATAATTACCGTTGTTATTTCGGGGCTGCTCTTTGGCGGCCTGGCCGGCGCTTCGATGGTCGCCCGGGGCGTAATGAGCAGCATCGACAGCTTTAGTAAAGAAGGCCTGGGCGAACGTTTTATCGCACAGGGCTACATGCAAAAAGACTATGACTTTATGAATAAAGAAATTGTACTCGAGCGAGCCGAGGCCATCCACAAAGAAATAGTCGAGCGCAAAAAAGTTGAAGCCAAGCGGCTTGGCATAACATATGACCCCATCTCTGACCCGTCGCCGATCCAAGAGTATGATGTTCCAGGAGGCAAGCAGCGCTCCCTCAACACCGATCACCCAGCAGGAAGGCAAGCGGCACAAGAATACCAAGAGGCCCACTTTACAGCGCCATTAGCCGAAATGAAGCGTGTCACAACACCATACCAGCCGACCGCAATCTACGAAAGCGCGCAGGTCCCCTACATGCTAGGCGGCGCTACACTGCAAGTCCTGAAAGACGGCAAAGAGTCTTTTGGATCAGAAGGCGGCAAGATGGAGTCCGGCGGCTCTCCAAACAGCATTAACTCCTTTGTGACATCCTGGTCCAGCATGAGCAGTGCACTGCTTGACCCATTTATGCTCGAGGGTCAGGACCTGCAAGTCGACAAAGACGGCAGCATTCCAATCGTGGTACCCAATAGCGCCGCCGAGCAACTACTCAAGCTAAGTCCATTACCTCAATCAGCCTCGTCCGACGACAAACTGGCGCGCATTAAAGAAATCCGTGCCAAAGCGCCCTCCATTACCTTCGAGGTATGTTACCGAAACGCTTCTTCGGCCACACTTGTCAACAACGCCATTACAACTGCCCAGGAAATCGAACGAAACAAGAACAAAAAAGACTACCAAAAACCATCGCTCATATACGGTGTCCCGAGCGAACCCTGTGGCGAAGTGCCAATTGTTCACGATAAGCGCACAAAAAACGAAAAAGCACTTGCCGACAAACAGCGTCAGTTTGACGAACTGTTCGGCGCAAAACCGCCAGAGCAAAGCGCCATTAAATTCCATGTGGTCGGTATTTCGCCGGACTTCGATTTTAGCGCACCGGCGTTTGGCGTAGGGCAAATTATCCGCTCACTTGTGTCATCGTCGCTTGGCGCTGTCTGGTACATGCCAGCCGAGCAAGTAGCGAACAACCCGACTGTCGAAAAAATCTTTAACAGTAAAGAGACGAACCCGCTCGGTACATTCACGGCGCAATACGCCGAGTTCAGCACTGCAGCTCAGGCACGTAGCTTTATCGAGCAAGAAAACTGCGAAATCGACTACTCCAAACTCAGCGGAAGCGTAAGTCCGCAGGCGCTATGCCAAGAGCAGGGCAACCCTTTTAGCCTTACTGCGTACGGTAGCAACAGTCTAGCGCTCGAAAGTGCCCGACGCGACTTTGGCAAGTTCTTTGGCTTGGCCGCACTCGCTGTCAGCATCGTTGCAGCCATCATCATGATGGGCACCGTCGGACGAACAATAGCCGACAGTCGCCGCGAAACAGCAGTCTTTCGTGCGATCGGCGCCAAACGTTTTGACATAACACAAATTTACCTTGTATACACCGTTTGTCTATCTCTGTTAATTGCACTGTTCGCGTCGCTCGCCGGGCTGATACTCGCCCTCTTTATCCACCGCCGGATGGCAGACGAAGTCACCGTTCAAGCGCTTGTGGCATACAGCGCCAAGGACCTCGACAAAACGTTTGATCTTTACGGGTTGTACCTGCCAGACCTCTTACTTTTGGTTGGCCTCGCCGTGGCAGCCGGACTGGTCAGCTCGATCATACCGCTTATCCGCAACTCGCGGCGCAACCCGATCCGCGACATGCGAGACGACACGTAAAAACAGTCATTTTGATTCTGGATTCTGGCGCATAAGTGCGCTAAGATGTATATAACTTACGCTTATGGCGAATGGGACAAGAGGGTATTAAAGACGTGAGTCGAGACGTTATAGAGCTAAACGGAAACCGCTACGACGCCAAAACTGGCGCCAATCTTGGTAAAAGCCGCGTTATACCTAAGCACATTGTGGACAGCTTTACACAAGGCAAGGCTGTTGACGGGTTTGTCCGCAAGCCCGCAGTCAAGCAGCCGGCCAAAAAAATAAGCGTCACTTCCGCAGTCGCCAGCAAAAAGCCTGTTACCAAACAAGCAGTTGCACCCCAAAACCGCATCGTGATCAAAAGTACAGCTACTCGTACACGAGCTACGGCAAATAACCTGCCTGCACACCGTCCAGAGCGCTCTAAAACGCTGGTGCGTCGTACCACGCGCAAGCCCGAGTTTAAGATGAAGACGGCTATATCAAGGCCGAGCATTCCCGTAGAACTCGCCGCAAAACCCAACGCGGTACTGGTACGCAAGCGCTCAGTAACCAGCGTGGACGACACACGCCACGAGCGAGCCATGAAAACAAGCAAGCACACCGCCATAAAGCGCTTCTCGAACCCGCCCGTACACATCAAACCCGAGCAAGTTCCTGTTATCGCCGTACAGCCCGCGCCGCTGCATCTGATCGCGCCGCAATTGGTTACACAAAAACCTGCACCGGCAGCGCCTGCACGACCAGCCCACAAGCCGTCAAAAGATATTTTTGAGGCCGCCCTGGCTCAAGCCGCCAGTCACGAACAACCGGCACACAAAGTACGTCGTCGACGTAGCGGCAAGCGGCGAGCGGCAAACGTACTTGCCGTAATTGGCACCTTCCTGGTTATCGGCGGTTTTATTGGCTACCTCAATATGCCTGGCATCGAAATGCGAGTAGCATCCGTTCAGGCCGGCTTTGGCGCTTCGTTACCTGGCTACACGCCGCTCGGCTACTCGCTTAACGGCAGGGTTGAGCGTGCAGGCAACGCTATCTCGGTAAGCTTCCGCTCCGGGTCTAGCAATTACCGCATTACCCAGCAACAATCCAACTGGGATAGTCAAACACTGCTTGATAGCACCTTGGCTCAAAACGACCGATACCAAACTGTCCAAAAAAACGGACAAACGGTCTACATCTACGAAGGCGAGGGGATTAGCGCCTCTTGGATAAACGGTGGTGTACGCTACGATCTGACTGGTAATGCCGAGTTGTCCAAGGACGAAATCGCCTCTATAGCCGCAAGTATGTAAAAACACTTGCGCGGTGCTGCATATAAGGATAATAATGCCTTACGTGAGTAGTTTTTTTACCGCACTCTTCTGGAATGTTTGGGCTCAAAACCAAATCAGCACCGCGCGGCAACGTATGTTGCTAGCGCGACTTGACGATATTATCGCGACACACAACCCGGACGTACTGGGGCTAAACGAGGTACTGGCGGACAAAAATAACCGATCCGCAATACTGGATCACTTGCAAAAACAGGGCTACCAAACCTACTTTGCGCCATTCAGCCCAGAAAATCGCGACCATTTTAGCGGCTCGGCGCTGGCTTCGCGCATACCGCCAGACACAATCAACTACCATGATCTCGGCCCCGACAAATACGGCGCGATCCGCGGGTTTCCCGGTCACACCATCAAACTCATACAGGCCAAGGTGCCTTACGGCAGTCGCCATGTAAACGTCGTTGTCAACCATCTTGCCCATCTGGTGCCATGGAACTGGCCAGCGCACCTGACCCACCACAAAGCGTTTCGCAAACTGATGCGCGCGCCGGAACTACAATCGACTACGATCATTGGCGGAGATTTTAACCAGTTTAAGTTTATGCCACGCATGTGGGGCGCCAAGTCGCTCTATCATCGCGCCACCGGCACAATTCTCAACCCCACCTGGAAGCTCATCGGCAAAATCCCAATCATTCAAGCCAACTACGACAACGTGTTTTGGACAAAATGCAACACAATCAGCTTGCACGAGTTCAAAATTCTGGATCGCCACCCCTCCGACCACACACCGCTCATCACCAAATTTATAGTAAAATAGCCGCTCGCTAAAAACCATAGCGGCCAATTTACGCTATAACACCTCTGTTCAGAACGGTCTGGACGCTATATAATCCCAGATATGAAACCGATCCGAACCAGATTTGCACCAAGCCCGACGGGCTATCTACATGTGGGCGGCGTGCGTACTGCTTTATTTGCGTGGCTTGTCGCCCGGCAGCAAGGCGGGCAGTTTATCCTTCGACTAGAAGACACCGATAAAGCGCGCGAGGTGGAGGGTTCCGGCCAGCACATTATGGATTCACTGGAGTGGCTGGGGATCAACTGGGACGAAGGCATCGGCAAGGGCGGCGCCTACGGCCCATACATCCAGAGCGAACGCCTGGCTACCTACACCGAATGGGCGCATAAACTGATTGCCAAGGGCAGGGCATATGCCGACCCGTACACCAAAGAAGAGGTCGATGAGTTCCGCAAGCAATCCCAAGCGGCCAAAAAACCGTTTTTGTTCCGCGATTACCGACCAGAGAATCCGCCCGAATGGGACGGCACCCAGCCTCTGCGTTTTAAGTCCGAACCAAAAGCATACACTTGGCAGGATATTGTCATGGGCGAGCTTTCGGCAGGCGAGGAAGCCGTAGACGACTTTATTCTTATCAAATCCGACGGTTATCCCACCTACAACTTTGCGCATATCATCGACGACCTACTGATGGAGTGTACGCACACGATTCGCGCCCAAGAGTTTATTGCCAGCATTCCCAAATTTCTCAACCTGTACGAAGCGCTCGAGATTCAGCCACCGACTATGGCCATCGTACCGCCTGTCATGGGCCCAGACGGCAAAAAGAAGCTCAGTAAGCGCGACGGCGCCAAGGATATCCTCGACTATGCACGCGAGGGCTACCTACCAGAGGCACTTGTCAACTTTATGGCCAGCTTGGGCTGGAACGACGGCACCGAACAAGAGGTCTTTACCGTTGACGAGCTGATTCAAAAGTTTAGCCTAGAGCGCGTGCAACGCAGCGGCGCCCGCTTTGACGAACAGCGCTTGCTCTGGATGAACGGCGCCCACATCCGCATGCTGCCGCTCGGCGAGCTTTACGAGCGATCGGCGGGATTCTGGCCGACAGAAGCCGAAGATTATGACGTCGAGTACCGCAAAATGGTGCTCGCGCTGGTGCAAGAGCGACTCAAATACTTTGCGGAACTACCGGCACTTACCATGTTCTTCTTCCGCGACTTGCCAATCAACCCTTCGCTTTGGCAAGATCACAAGCAGCTCAAAAAGCTCGAGAAAAATGAGATTATAAATCTGCTCGAGCAGAGTAAGGTCGTGCTCGAATCGAGCGATTTCGCAGCCGATGACCTTACCGAAAAGCTGAACAAATTGCTAACAGAAACCGAACAAAAACCGGCCGTTTTGTTTAGCCTTATCCGTATTGCCGTAACGCAAGCTCCAGCCAGCCCCGGCCTTGCCGACACACTCCATGTGCTTGGCAAAGAAACGTCGCTCCGTCGCCTAAGCGCGATGCTCGGCTCGCTCTAAGCAAATTTTGCTTTCGTAAAACCTAGTTTATGGTAAATCCACAGCAAGAATAGAGGCTGGAGCAGGGGGTGTGCGCCAAAAGCGAACCCTGCTACAATGTTGCTTATGATTGATGGAATGCTGCCGCCCAAGAGGCGATTCGACAATTTGCCGCCAAAAGACAGGGAACACTTGTCCAACATTGTGGTAGGTGATCACTCTAAAGACGACTTTCGACCGCCCCAGCAGGTAGCCGCCCAAGACCAAGCCGGACCAGCCCCGGTGGTCCCAGGCACCCCAACTCGCCCGCACCAATTGCCACCGCAAAACACATCGCCGCACCCACAGTCCAAACCCCCAAGGCGCTCACTCAGAGAATGGCTACGCGGCTTATCAAAAAAGCAAAAAATCATACTGACCGTAGTTGCCGCTCTGCTGGTTGCAGGTTCGATTATCGGTGCCTACTTTGCATTTTTTGCGAGCGAAGAGCAGCGTCCGGCAGCAGTTATCCAAAAGAAAGAAGAACCCAAGCCCACAACTGTCGCCTCAAGTCTTAGTGGCTTACAAGTCGATCCGGATATTAACGAACGTCCCGTCACGGCTGTGATGATCGAAAACAGCGTAGTGTCACGGCCGCAATCTGGCCTACTGCAAGCAAGCGTCGTGTTTGAAGCAATTGCCGAAGGCGGGATTACCCGCTTTGTAGCACTCTACCAAGACACCGAACCGGATTATGTCGGCCCAGTACGCTCGGCAAGACCCTACTACATGACATGGGCGCTCGGTTTTGATGCCGCATATGCGCACGCCGGCGGTAGCGCCGATGCATTGTCGCTCATCAACCAATGGGGCGTTAAGGATTTGCCACATCACAACTCGTACTTTTGGCGAATAGGAGAGCGGTCCGCGCCGCACAACCTTTACACCTCTATACCTAAGTTACGTGAGTACGAGGCGTCTAAGGGCTTTGGTAAAGCAAACTTTACTCCGCTGCCGCGCAAAGAAAAAGAAACACCTGCAGCCACGCCGACAGCCCAAACAATCAACCTCAATATCTCTAGCGCAAACTTCAACGTCCAGTACGCATACGACGCAGCAAGCAACAGCTACAAGCGCGTCCTAGGCGGTACACCTCACACCGACGAAAAGTCCGGCACTCAAATTACGCCCAAGGTGGTCGTTGCCCTCATCGTACCCCAAGGCAAGGACGGTATTTACTCTACCTACCAAACCGTTGGTAGCGGCCAAGTTATGGTATTCCAGGACGGCGAGGTCAAAACCGGCACCTGGAAAAAGGACAGCAATAACCAAAACTTCACGTTCACCGACGCCAGCGGCGCCACACTCCAGCTCAACCCCGGTCAAACATGGTTTACTGTTCTCGGCGACGCCGGACAGGTAACATATACCCCCTAGCATATGGATTATTTGCAAAAGTTCGTATCCCAGGTCAAAGGCAGCCTCTTTGCTATGCTGCTGCTCAACAACATGCTCCTGTTCCTGGCAGGATGGCTCCTGCACACTTTACTCGACTTAACCCTCATACAAACCGGAATCGGCGTTGGCGCCTTAGCGATCATCCTTCTGATTGTGCTACCACACCTTAACGCCTCATACATCACGCAGCCCACGAGACTTATTTGGCAGACAATCCTTCATATCGCCCCGGACGCTGCCAACGTTGCCGCCCCGGATCTTAAAAAGAAAAGTATTGGGCACGAGCTGGTGACATACCTTGCGGGCAACATCTACCAGTTGGCTAGCGTAGTAGACACGCTAGAGAAAACCGCGTTAACAGCTCCTCCAGACCTTACACACAACTTCGTGGCCAACAGCTTGCCGCTACCACTCATGGTGCTGGACAAAAATCAAACCGTGCTGTTTGCCAACGCCGCGATGTGCAACTACCTTGAGCGCGAAGCCAAAGATATAACGGGACAGAGCGTGTATTCGATACTCGATATGTCGTTCAGCAACCCACAGACATTTGACGCATGGCTCAAAACTGCGAAGTCCACCCAAGCCGTAGCCGACAAGTTCTGGGAGCGTGTACGGATTGATGTAGGCGACTACCGTAGGCGAAAACAATTCGACCTTGCCGCACATTACAACAAAAGTAACCCCAATGGGTTTGAGACCATGCTCGTGTTCTTTGACCACAGCGAGCGGTACGGCCGCGACGATCAGTCGCTCAGCTTTGTGGCGCTCGCCGTCCACGAGCTGCGCGTACCCGTCACCTTAATCCGCGGCTATATCGAGGCGATCGAAGAAGACCTGCAAGGCAGCGCTAATCCCGAAACCGCCGACTTTATCCGTAAAATGCGGGCAGCCGCGCAATCACTCTCGGCGTTTATCAATAACATGCTCAATGTCGCCAGGGTAGAGAGCGACCAGCTTGTGCTCAACCTGCACGAAGAACAGTGGCCGAGCATCGTACAGACTGCAATTAGCGACTTATCTCTGCGCGCCAAATTGCACGGCGTCGAGATCACCACTGATATCGCCGACAACCTGCCGACAGTCGGCGTCGACCGCGTAGGTATTTACGAGGTGCTCGTCAACCTCATCGACAACGCTATCAAGTATTCCGGCAACGGCCAGACCATCGCTGTCCGCTCGTCGCTTACCAAAGACGGCATGGTAGAAACGACTATCGAGGATAAAGGCGCGGGCATACCCACCAGTGTCTTGCCAAATCTGTTCGAAAAGTTTTATCGCTCGCACCGCTCGCGCAAACAAGTTGGCGGGACGGGGCTGGGGCTTTACCTGTCTAAATCCATCGTAGATGCGCATGGAGGCAGAATCTGGGTACGCAGCCAAGAAGGAAAGGGCAGCACTTTTGGTTTTACCGTCCAACCGTATCGCAACCTTGCCGACGAGCAAAAAACCGGCAACGACAAAGACATCGTTCGCGGCGCGCATGGCTGGATCAAAAACCACTCACTCTACAGCCGATAAGAGAGGTTACGCATGTCATCAACCAATCCGGATCAAAGATTACAGCAACAAAGTTACCAAAAATACGTTAGAATAAAATCCATGGAACCCCAACAATCCCGCCGAAAAGTACTGATAATCGAAGACGAACACTTTATTAGCGAACTGTACGTCCGCTCGCTGACGCGCGCCGGGTACGAAACAATCGTAGAATTTGACGGCCAAAAAGGGTTGGAACTTGCCAAGTCCGACCAATTCGACATTATCCTCCTCGACCTCATGATCCCCACCATCACCGGTATAGAGGTTCTGCGGCAGCTTCGCGCCGATGGCGCCCCCAAGCTCAAAGCCAAAATCGTAATCACAACCAATCTCGAACAGCGCGAGGAACTTCGCTCCGATATCGAATCGCAAGCCGACGCCTATCTTGTTAAGGCCGAGATTACCCCACGCGAACTCGTCGAATTCCTCGACACCATCAAGTAACCTCATGATGACGAGCGACAAACCACAAAACGGGGTGAGCATCCACACCGGCTTTCCCAACCCGGCGATCGATCAACGCCTGCAAACGCTGGACTTTAACAAGCTACTTATACGGCACGCTGCCAGTACCTATATGTTCCGCATTAGCGGCAACGAGTGGGAAGGGGCAGGGATCTTTGATGGCGATATTGCTGTCATCGACCGCGCACTCGACCCCCGCAAAAGCGATACGGTAATCTGGTGGAACGAACAAGAAGGCGAATTCGCAATCACCACATACACTGACATGCCCAAAGCCGCCGCCCTCTGGGGCGTCGTAACCACCACCATTCATCAGCTCCGCCAAGATTAAACCCCCAAGGCTTTACGAGCCGCGCGCTTGCGCTTATACTCAGTATTTGCATGACCGAGCCTGTTTTATCTGTCGATAACCTGATGAAAGACTACGGCACCTACCGAGCCGTTGATCAGATTTCGTTCGACATCAAAAAGGGCGAGGTATTCGGCCTGCTGGGGCCAAACGGTGCAGGAAAGTCGACAACCATCCAGATGCTGATGGGCGTGACATTGCCAACATCCGGCACCATCCGCTATTTTGGCAAGGATTTTGCCAAACACCGCCAGGCAAGCCTACAGCGTGTCAATTACGCTTCGGCGTACAATTCGCTGCAGTACCGCATTAGTGTCGAGGATAACTTGCGTGTTTTTGCAGGACTCTACCTCGTCAAAAACCCCAACCAAAAGATAGACGAACTACTGGATTATTTTGAGATCCGCCGCCTAGCAAACGTCAAATACCGCGACCTTTCGGCGGGCGAAAAAACCCGCGTCAACCTGATCAAAGCTCTATTAAACGACCCTGAGCTTATCCTGATGGACGAGCCTACCGCCTCGCTCGACCCTGACATTGCCGACAAAGTACTAGAGCTCATCGAAAAGCTGCGAGCCGAGCGCGAACTGGCGATACTCTTTACCAGCCACAATATGTCCGAGGTAGAGCGCGTCTGTGACCGCGTGGCATTTTTGCACAAAGGCAACATCGTAAGCCTAGACACGCCGCATGGCCACACCAAGCAACTCGACAATGTTTTGTTGCGCCTGCAGATAGCCAGCAAACGCCAAGCGGCCGAGGATTTGCTACGCAGCCTTGGTCACACCTTCGAAAGACTATCCGCCGACCTAATCGAAATCAAAACGACCTCTAAGGAGGTTGGCGGCATCATTGGCGGCATCAACGCCAAAGACATTAGCATTCAGGACATCGACCTGCAAAAACCCGATCTCAAAGACGTGTTCTTAGAGATCGCACGAGAGGGGCGCTCGTAATGCAATCCGCGCAACGCATCTACGCCCTCATCGTGCAAGAAATGCTAATCACACGGCGCTCGCTCGAAATATTTATGGATATTTTGTTCTTTCCGCTCATGAGCGTAATTTTATTCGGGCTCATCACCACTTTTATCACTGGGGTCAGAGAATCTACCAGCGCCAGCTACATCATCGTTGGCGCCTTACTGTGGCAAATCGTTAGCATCAACCAATACAACGTCACCATGAGCACACTGTGGAGCGTATGGTCACATAACCTCACCAACATCTTTATCGCACCGATTTCTGTTCGCGACTACTTAACCGCACACATGCTGGCGGCAGGGCTACGCACGCTGTTTGTCGGCGTGCTTCTGGCGCTCGGCATCTTCTGGATGTTCGACTTTAACCTGCTGGATGTTGGCATTGCTAATCTAGCGCTATTCTTCGTCAACTTGTCACTATTTTCCTGGTGGATCGGCATTATCCTACTGGGATTAATCTTCCGCTATGGCACGCGAGTACAGGCGATTGCGTGGGGTGTGATATTCCTCTTTCAGCCGCTCACGGCTGCGTTTTTTCCGGTAGAAGTGCTGCCCGGCGCACTGCAGGCGATTGCATACAGCTTGCCGGCCACATACGTGTTCGAAGCCGCACGCGAGGCGCTTGCTAGCGGCGGCGTCGTCAACTGGCAATATGCGGTCGCCGCGCTGGCGCTCAACCTCGGATACTTTGCGCTATCACTTGTGGTATTTATGCACCTCTTCCGCCGCTCCAAAGACACCGGCCAATTCGCCCGCAACGATTTATAGCTCGAAACAATTCGTTATTGAGCTGGCACGCCTTTCTCTCAAAAGAGATTCGGCTATAGCCCGTAAGGAAAACAAGACGATTGCCGTTGGCGTTTCCGTGCTCTTTTGAGAGAAAGACGTGCCAAACAAACGTAAGAACCCAGCCCCAACACTGTATGATAAGAACATGAGCACGGTATTTGCGCTGATTGACTGCAATAACTTTTTTGTAAGCTGCGAGCGGCTGTTCCGGCCGGATCTAGAGGGCAAGCCTGTGGTCGTATTAAGCAGTAACGACGGCTGTGTTGTGGCGCGCAGCAACGAAGCCAAAGCACTGGGTATTCCGATGGGCGCGCCGGCGTTTAAATACAAATATGTATTCAATCAACACAGCGTCACAACCTTTTCGGCCAACTTCGAAATTTATGGCGACATCAGCAAACGGATCATCTCGCTTCTTACGACGATTACCCCCAGAACAGAGGTGTATTCGGTAGACGAATCCTTTTTAGACCTCTCTGAGCTGCCAATTAAGAATTACAACGCTTGGGGTAGGGTTGTGCGTGAATCCATTTTTAAGAACGTGGGCGTGCCGGTGAGCATCGGTATTGCACCGACCAAAACCCTCGCTAAGCTTGGCGCGGACGTCGCCAAAGCCGCTGGTATGCAGCACGGCGACAACAACGGCGATCACGGCGTCATCGACTGGATCAGTGCAACCGATGCCAAGAGACAAGAACTACTGGCCAACGTGCCGATCGGCGACGTATGGGGCGTTGGCCGAAGGCTAGCACCCAAGCTCAAGGCAGAGGGCGTCAGCACAGCACTACATCTTGCCCGCATGCGGCCACAACGCGCGCAGCAACTGATGGGCATCCGTGGACGACAAATGGTATCAGAGCTAAACGGAACGCCGTGCTTTCCGCTAGAGCGCGAACACAAAGCGGCGCAGAGCATTCTTCGTGGCCGTACCTTTGGCGAAGACACTGACCAGCTACATGTTCTCGAGTCAGCCGTGGCCAGCATGGCAACGCGCGCAGCCTTTGTGCTGCGCAGAGAAGGGCTACTGGCACGCCGCATCGGCCTCACAACCGAAACAAACCGCAATAAACCTGGCCACCGCTATTGGTCGCCAGAGCTTAAACTCGGCCAGCCGACAAACGACACCGGCCTCATCATCACGCTGCTTATCCAAAAACTCAAAGAGATCTACAGCAACGGCCACCGTTACCACCGCCTAGCGGTGTTTTTATATGACCTCGTACCCGAAACCGCGCTACAGATCGACCTACTTGGTGCGGTCAACACCGGCAGTCACGACAAATCCACACGCCGCATGCATGCACTCGACACCATAAACACCAAGCATGGGCGCGGCAAGATCTACTACGCCACCGAGGACCTCGGTCGCGACTGGGAGCCCAGACAACAAATCCGTTCACCCCGCTACGTCAGCAACTGGGACGAATTACCGCGAGCCCGTATTCAAAAGTAAATAGTATTGCATTAAAGTCAAAAAAGTGACCGAGCTTCATGATTATTTAATAAGTAATCTGTAAAATATCTTACAATCCCAGGATTGGAGAGACATGGAAGCCATAATTGCAGACCTTATACCGCACCCGCGACTACCAGAAAAAGACATTAGCCCTACAACGAAACCGCAGACACTGATCACAGAACTGGCGCCAGCAGTGGGAAATCTCGCGTCCGATTTGGCCAACGCCGCCAACCCAGCACACGAGCTACCAAGCGACACTCCCAGCACAATCGATACACTAGCCGACGACTCTCACGACCCTTCGGTAGACAACCAAACTCCAAACATCGAGACAGAAGCTAATCATTCCGACGTCGAACAGCCAGCAGCAGAGGAGCCTCGACCAATCGATCACGCGGACGGCCCTGATCCTACCGACCCTGCGCACGAAATATGGGAGATTGTGGAAAGGGCGCAGGCAGGCGACACCGAAGCCTTCGAGAAGATCTATGATCGGTATATAGACACTGTCTTCCGATTCGCCTACCATCGGACCGGGAATCGCCAACTAGCCGAAGACCTGACATCGGACACCTTCCTGCGAGCACTAAAGAGAATTGGTAGCTTTACCCGGCAAGGCCGAGACCTTGGCGCATGGCTCATAACTATCACGCGCAATTTGGTCGCAGACCACTTCAAATCTGGCCGCAATCGCCTAGAGGTCTCATCGGCAGAACCCTTCGATGCTAGCGGCAAGGAACCTACAACCACATACGGTCCGGAGGACGCCACCTTACGATACCTGACAGACAAGAAATTACTCAGCGTGCTCAAGGAACTAAACCCGGAACAGCAGGAATGTATTACCCTACGCTTTTTGAATGGGCTTTCGGTAGCAGAAGTAGCACAAGCCATGGGCAAGAATGAGGGCGCCGTCAAAGCCCTCCAGTATCGCGCTGTCCGTACCATGCGTAGGTTATTACCAGATTCAGAGAACCCCTATAAGCCCGACTCGGGCAGTCCAGTACAAAGAATCGAGCCGCCCAAGCAACCCAACGCTCAAACGCCGGAGACTAACTGGAACCGGTTCACCCAACACAGACTCACGGTAGAACAATACATACGCAAACAGGGCATAAACTCAGAGATCGCCAGAGGCTTAGCCCGCGCAGCAATCAGTAGAGCGGCCATCCACAATCCGGCAGATAAAGATGTCCGTCCGCAGCTGCTCGCGGCCGCTCGATATACCGCAGCCCAATACCTAGTTTCCCAGCAGGGCTTGGGTAAGAAGCGGTCTTAAAATCGCCAATCCACCTACACTCGACTCCGCGGCGGCTCGAACACCAGTGCGAGTTGCTATAATTCAGTAGAAGGAGAAGCTGAAACAGCTACTGTTCATACGCAAAAACCATGAAGATTCACATCATAACCGTAGGCGAACCAAAGCTGGCGTACGCCAAAGCAGGGTGGCAGGAATATTTTGGCCGGCTCAAACACTACCACTCGCTGCGCGTCACGCACGTGCCGGATAAGCACGCATACGATGCCGACTATCTACTCAACACCTGCGGCAGCAGCTACAAGGTGGCGCTGGCGATAGAAGGCAAGCAGTTTAGCAGCCCGCAGCTAGCCGCGTTTTTAGAAAAACGCGCGCTGGACGGCCGCGAACTTTGTTTGCTGATCGGCGGACCAGAGGGGCTGCCCGAGCGGGTGATTAGCGCCGCAGACTACGCCTGGAGCTTCTCGGCACTAACATTTCCGCACGATCTCGCCATGGTCGTGCTACTAGAGTCACTGTACCGCGCCAGCACCATTAACGCCGGCCAACCGTACCATAAATAACGAGGCAAATATGAGCAGCAGCAATAATTTTGGAGATATCCAGCAACGTAAGGGTGAGCACATCAAACTCTGTCTTGATCCACGCTCACAGGCAACAGAATCCGTCTTTAGCCCATACCAGCTGCCATACAACGCATTACCAGAGATGTCACTCGATGATGTCGATACGTCAGTTACACTCTTTGGCAAAACCCTGCAAACGCCGCTTATCATCGGCTCGATGACGGGCGGCTCCGAGCACGGACGCGCTATCAACACCAATCTGGCGGTCGCGGCAGGGCAGTGTGGCGTTGCGCTCGCGGTCGGCAGCCAGCGCATAGGACTAGAAAAACCTGACGCCGCCGATACCTTTAAGCTCGTCAGACAACACGCACCCAATGCTGTTATCATCGCCAACATGGGCGCCGTGCAGCTTAATTACGGGCACACGATCGATAGCTACCGCAAAGTAGTCGACATGATCGAAGCCGACGCACTCTACCTGCATCTCAACCCCTTACAGGAGGCACTACAGCCCGGCGGCGACACTGACTTCCGCGGTTTAGCAGCCAAGATCACGCAGCTTACCGCCACCGTGGGTGTGCCGGTGCTCGTCAAAGAAGTCGGTCACGGCATCTCTGCCGATGTCGCCCGTGTACTGCTGGAGGCAGGGGTGCAAGGGATCGACGTAGCTGGAACCGGTGGCACTTCCTACGCCTGGGTCGAGGCCGAGCGTGCACGCAACAATGATTTTGCCGAGTGGTTTAAGGACTTTGGCATCCCGACCGACCGGGCCGTACAGGCAACCGCCACGGCAAAAACTGCAAAAGACCAGATCATTATTGCGAGCGGCGGCGTCAGAAGCCCTGTCGACGGACTCAAAGCCCGCGCTCTGGGCGCGGACCTGTTCTCGGCCGCCGTACCGTTTTTGCGACCCGCCATGAAGTCGCCAGAGGCCACAATTGCCACCGTCAAAAACTGGCAACGCGGCCTACGCATAGCCCTCTTTGCTACCGGCACCAAAAACTGGAAAGAGGCCGCCAAGCTCCCGCTCACCCAAATACAGCGCTAGCTAACTCGTTTTTTCTGCTGGATTTTGGAGAAAAATCGAAGCCGCAACGCCAGCCCCAAGCACCACAAACAACACAGACAAGCTAATGCCTACCGGTACGTGCACGCCCAGCGGCGCAGCTACCATCTTGACACCGATCCACAGCAGAATAATTGCCAGCGACCAGTTAATCGCCCAAAGCCGGGGCGCGACCGCATCGTACACAAAGTACAGCGAGCGCAAACCCAAAATGGCAAACACGTTGCTAGCGTACGCGATATAGCGGTCAGGGCTAACCGCAAGCACCGCGGGCACGCTATCGATGGCAAACACAATGTCGGTCAGCTCGATCAGCAAAATCACGCCAAACATCATGGTAAACATGCGCTTGCCGTTGACTGTAGTGACGAGCTTGTGGCCGTCGAACTTTTTGTGAATAGGCAAAAACTTGGTGATCATCCGCCAGGCGAGGGACTTTTTGGTGTCTTCCTCTTCTTCTTTCACCCCGTAGCGGGCGTGCTTATAGGCGCCCCAGGCTGCGTGGATCAAGATACCGCCAAACACGATACTTATCCATGCAAAGTTCTTGAGTAGTTCGTAGCCGGCCAGAATAAATATCAGGCGGAAGAGGATCGCGCCGGCAATACCGTAATTAAGTATCCTGCGCCGAATTTTTTGCTCTACCCTAAAGGACGCAAAAATCAGACCAAAGACAAACAGGTTATCGAGGCTTAGCGCTTTTTCGACCGCCCACGCCGCGATATATTCTACCGAAGCCTGACTGCCAATAAAGAAATAAATCGGGATGGCAAACAGCAAGGCGGCGCTGACATAAATCACCGACCATGTAACGGCCTCTTTGATCTTAACCACGTGATCGTGCCGACTATGTATCGCCTCGATAATGGCATATCCAACTAACGCAACGATAATAGCCGCATACATAAACCATGGGACGTCATAGGCGACGACCCGATTGCTGGCCTCGGCAAACAAGGAGAGTGTATTCATCGCATTAATAGTAACAGATCATCCCAGCCTAAGAAAAATAAAAAATCACAAAACGACAGGGAGATACGCAGAACCTACCACCCAAAAACTACAGATATTTGGCAGTTAGTGACTCCTGACACTTACCTAAGTCTGCCGGCACGCCCTCAAACAAGACTTTTCCACCGCGCTTGCCGCTCTCGGGACCTATGTCGATGATCCAGTCGGCCTGCCGAATCACATCCAGGTTGTGCTCTATCACGACGACTGTATTGCCAGCGTCCACCAGCAAGTTCATTATCTCGAGCAAATGTTGGATATCAGAGGTATGTAACCCTGTTGTCGGTTCGTCCATCACATAAATACTACCTTGCTTGTGCAACTCGCTGGCCAACTTGATACGCTGGCATTCGCCGCCCGACAGCGTGCTGAGTGGCTGACCGAGCGTCAAATAATTAAGCCCGACATCGCTCAGCGCCTGCAACTTTTTAACCATGTCTTTGTGGTCAAAAAACACTAGCGCGTCGGCGATAGTCATTTGCAAAACCTCGATGATATTTTTGCCGTTTAGCCGGTAGTCCAGCACTTCTTCCTTATATCGAGTGCCTTCGCACACTTCGCACATCACTTTAGCGTCGTCCAAAAAATCCATCTCGGTGGCAATATAGCCGGTCCCTTGGCAGTTTTCGCACGCGCCCTTAGAGTTAAAGCTAAAAAACGCCGCGTTTACATTATTTGCCGCCGCAAAGCTTTTGCGGATCACGTCCATAATGCCAGTATAAGTTGCGGGATTAGAGCGGCTGTTTGCGCCGATTGCCGATTGGTCGATCACGATAGCCTCTGGGTAGGCCTTTACAAACGTTTGGTTTATAAGCGAGCTTTTGCCCGATCCGGCAACACCGGTAATGACGTTGAGCACGCCCTCAGGGATGTCGACGCTCACATCTTGCAGGTTGTTGACATTGGCATGCTCGATCGGCAGCACGCCCTTTGCTTTGCGCGGCTCGACATTAACGGGCAGAGAACGACTAAGGAACCGTCCAGTCAGCGTATCGGCCTGCAACAAATCCTGATACGACCCTTCAAACACAATGTGGCCGCCTTGCGAGCCGGCCTTTGGCCCCACGTCCACAACATAATCAGCCACCTTGATTACATCGGGGTCGTGCTCCACGACAATCACGGTATTGCCTCTGTCGCGCAGCTGCTTTAACAAATCATTTAGCCTGTGCACATCACGCGGGTGTAGCCCCACGCTCGGCTCGTCAAAAATGTACATAACGTCGGTAAGCGTGCCGTTGAGGTACTTGACCAGCTTTACCCGCTGCGATTCACCGCCTGACAGTGTGTCGGTGACGCGGTCCAGACTCAGGTAATCCAAACCGATGTCGATTAGGCTTTGCAGCCGTTCTTTAAGCATATCTGTTAGCGGCTTTAGATCCGGCGCGGTAATCTTGTGTATCTCTTGCAGCAGCTCATCGATCTGCAGGGCAGACAACTCTGCAATGTTGTGGCCGTTGATCTTAACCCCAAGCGCTTGCTGGCTTAGGCGCGCGCCGCGGCATAGCTCGCACGGCCCCATAATCAAGTACGGCTCGATAGATTTTTGCGTCCGCTCCGAGAGCGTCTTGATGTCGCGCTTAATGTATTTGCGCGTAAACTGGTCTACGATGCCTTCGTACTTCATGCTAAACCCGCCAACATCAACTTTGAGCGAGTCGCCGTGCAGCAGGTCGTGTAACTCCTTGTCGGTGTAATCGGCAATCTTCTTGTCGTTATCAAACAAGCCAGACTTGGTAAGCATCTTCCAACCCCAGCTATCAACCTTATACTCGCCAAAAAGGATCGCGCCTTCGTTCAGAGATTTTGATCGATCAATCGTAAGATCCAGGTTCATGCTCATCTTCTGCCCAAGCCCGTGACAGTCCTCGCACATACCCTGCGGATTGTTAAAGGAAAACAGATATCCGTGCCCTAATCGCGGCGTGCCGCCCGAGGCAAACAGCGTGCGAAGAATCGGCGCAATATCCGTAACCGTTCCAACGGTCGAGCTAGAGCCGCCGCCCAGACGCTTTTGGTCGACGATAATTGCCATGCTGAGGTTTTGCAAAAGATCGACCTCGGGCTGCTTAACCTTGGGTAAAAAGTTCTGGACAAACACCGGGAACGTTTCGTTGAGCAGCCGCTGTGCCTCGGCAGCAACCGTATCAAACACAATCGACGACTTTCCCGACCCGGACACGCCGGTGAAGATAGTAATCTTTCGCTTGGGAATACGAAGATTCACATTTTTGAGGTTATTTTCGCGCGCGCCTTTGATCTCGATATATTCTTGCATCTGTCTATTATAAACACTTACGGTAGTTGATTGACACAGCGACGCACTTAGGGCGCTTGACGCCCGCTACCGCTCAGGAAATCGCTGACTTTTTTCTCGTACTCCCCGGGCTGCGCGTTCGACACAAGGGCATGCTCGCCCTTGTCAGGATACCAAGTGGACTTGGGTCCAGTGTACAGGCCGGCCAAATACTGTGAGTGCTCGAAAGACGTTGTGACATCTTGCTTGCTGTGAATAAAGAACACCGGCACGTCGTTCCTTGCCAGAGGCAACGAGTACTCAGCGCTCAACAAGCCATCAAAGTTACCGCGCGACTTCGCCATGTTAATCATGTTGCTCACAGCCCAGCCTGGTACGCCCTTGGACTCGGGAGCCTCCCTTATCAGACGCTCAAAGCTGGCAAAGGGGTTCTCGACGATAACGCCCGCCAGCTCGGGCATCTCGGGCAGGGCAATAAGAATTGACGACGCCCCGACCGACGAACCCATAGCGTACACCTTGTCATAACGCTGCGTCAGGTAGAGGTAGGTCGAAAACACGTCGCGCGATTCGCGCTGTCCGTACGACATGCTCTTGCCAGGACAGGGCGCCTCGCCCGCACAGCCTTGATCGAAGGTCAAAACATCCAGACCTTGATTGAGGTACATGGCGATGTGACGAGTGCTTTCACGTCGGTCGCTACCGCCGGCGTGGGCAAGCAAGATCGCCCCGGTGGCAGCAGGCTTGCCGTTCTCGGATGCCTTGACCAGCCAACCCGGCATGTCATAACCATTTTGCGATGGAACCTTTACCTCGCTAAACACAAATGCTTTGGACTCTCGCAGGTTGCCGCAAGCCTTGCCAAAAAGCTCCTCAGTCTCGGACTTGCAGGTAGCAAAGTCCTTACCAAGGCCCTTAAAAGAAGGCGAGAGCAACATGCCGCTCGAGAACCACGTGCTCGCAAACATACCCAGCAGCAAGACGACCGCCGCTATCGAACCGCCCCAGATCAGCTTACGCTTGCGGCTCATTTTTGGCTTTTTGTCTGGCTGCGCAAGACCGGCTTGCGCAGCACTTTTGGATGAAAACGACTTCGCGCTCATTACTGTACCGTCGTGTAGTGCAGAACTACGTTACCAGAATCGAAGCTCTCGGTGCTTACGAGTTTGAGGTTCTGCTGCTTTACGTCCTTAAACAGCGCTTTGCCTTCGCCGGCTACAACAGGGCTTACGATAAACAAATACTCATCAATCAGATTCTCGTTTGCAAGTTGCTGTACAATCGTGCCGCTGCCCATAACCAAAATGTCCGAGCCGTCCTCTTTTTTGAGCTTTTGAACGAATGCTATCAGATCTTCCTGAGGGAACTCGGTGTTTTCCCACTCGGAATCTTTTATGTTTTTGGCAAAGACAATCTTGCGCATGTCGGTCAACTCTTGAGCGGTAGCCTTAAGTGGAGGAGGGGTGTTGGGGTCCTTAAGCATTGGCACCCAAGACTGCTCGAACAACATAAAAGTATTTTCGCCCAGTAGCAGCGTGTCAGACTTTACGGGCTTGTGAACCGCCTCGTCTACCTTGGGGTCATGCACAAACCAGTCCATGCCGCCCGTCATCTCGTTATTGCTGGCAAAGTAGCCGTCTACAGAAATACGGTTAATCATTACAACTTTTCGCATATATTACTCCTTTACTACGATAGTGCTACCTAGCATAGCCGCTCCGCCCGCAAAAAAATTGTATAAAACCGTCGACCTTACAGATACGAGGCGCCCGCCAAATCCTGATGAAACTCGTTTACCCTTTGGGTGATATCCTTGGGCGTGACCCACGAAAAAGCCTTTATCTCGCGGATAAAGTGCGACTGATCGTAAAAATTAAGCGCGTGCGCGACGTCGGACAAGCGCTCATACTGGCCGGTATTCATAAGTCGCAGCGCCTCGTTGACGCGCTTGATGCGAATGTACAGCTGCGCTGGCATACCAACCACCTTTGCAAATCGCTTTTGGAACTGCCGCTCCGAGATATGCAGTTGATCGAGCACGCTTTTAACGGTTACGGTGTCGATCTGCGAATGGATGATGTTTAGGCTCTTTTCTATCAAGTCGTCACGTGTGGACGAGCGCGACAGCTTATCGGCAAGCATGTCGCACAGCGCGGTGATGCGCTCGCTGTCGGTTGTCATGGCGATAAGCTGCTCGGCCAAACCTGGTGCGCCAAATTCCTCGGGCAACAAAAAGCCCTGAGGCATCGCATCCGCATCCATACCAAATATGCTGTACAGCGCGTGCGGCTTAAGCACCACCTGAATCGTCACGTAAGGGCCGCTCCTAAAACGCATCCGACTAGGCGCCGCGCCCTGACCATGCAAAAACAAAACAGAGAAATCCGTCGCCACGTACGAGCCAATAGCAATACTCTCTATCGCAGCCGCGCCGTCTGCACTTAAACCAAACACCAGACCAGGCAAGCCGTTAGGGCAAACCTTAACCTCCAAGCCCGCATCAGAGCCCTCGTGCCGGGCGACCCGAATACATTCTACGTCACGCGCCAACACTGCCGGCGGCGGCAACACATAAAACGCAATCGTACTTTGCGTAGGCATTATTTAATATCCAGTCCGTTCTTGATTATCCTTGGCCGCCGCACGAGCCACCTCGGCTATTAGGTCATATGGAATCGGCTGATCAAGAGGGAACCGCAGCGTGCCTTTGCCCGCCACGTAAGATTCTAGTTGTGCCTGCAGCGACTCGTCCGACGGAATAGGATACACACTTATATGATGTTCGTAACCGGCGAAGTACAGCATGTATTTGTCGTGCAAGGTAAAGGTGGGGATGGCATAGCTGATCGTCTCTTGCGCCTCGGGCACAGCTTTTTGGATTGCCATGCGCACGTTTTGCAAGACTTCCTGCACATCCTGCGGAAACGCGCTTATATACTCGTCGATGTTTTTGGCTTTTGTGTTATCTGTCATGTACTTATCTTAGGGCAGGCGCTGCAAAAACCCAATCAACAAGCAATACAACGAAGACCGTCTACAGCCCTATCGAGTAGGGAGCGGCATCGACGAGCCGGGCGAGGGAGGTGCACACAAAGGAACCCCCGGAATGTGCGCAAGAAGAAACGTTTCTACGACACCCTCTCTCCCATTGACTTCTACTTGCGCAGTGCTTGGCCTTCCGCCCTCAAAGCAGGTTATCGTAAACTGCGTACTACGCCAAATTACTTTATCTTCCAACGGGTACGTAACCATCGCGCACCTTCCGATATTAACTACACGAGCCGCACCATCTTCTCTAACTCCCAGAGTAAACACCTTCTCGAGACTTCCGCAAAGAAGCTGAGTCGGTAGCGGCTGAGGCTCTGGAGAAGACTCAAGTGTGTCCCCAATAAAAACAGTGGCCCCGACTGCCGCAATCACTGCGGCCGCCCCCTTGGCTTTATTAAGCCACGCCTCAGACACTCCCTCCGGACTGTTCATTCCCACCTCCTTCGTCTTCTTATCATAGCATCAGCAGTAATCGGTATAGTTAGACACGACCTTGAATATCGTACATATTCCTGTATAAAGTGGATGTATGGTCAAAAAAATAACTTCCATGCCCGAAAAACCGTGCAATACCGGTTGCCCCCGAAGTAATGAAGGAACCGTAGCCAACTGTGTAGGCTGGGTGGTAAGAAGATTGACAGCCCAGCAAGACGGCTGCGGATACCGAGAAGAATGTGCCGAAAGAGAAATCCGTCAGGGCTTGACTGATTACCGCGGCGACCAGACCTATCTCGCAGAACAATTTGGAATCTTGCCATCACCACACCCAGAGATCAACGAGCCACATCCTGAGCCTGGCTACGAGCCCCCCGGGCCTACCGACCCCGTATAGTCGACACCCCTATTCGCACGCAACACAGACCCACGCAAATCTGCACAACACAGTCATAAGGATTTTTCAATAAGAGGGACTTTAGCTACTTGCGTCTATTTTCTCGAATCGCTGTACTCGCTGGCCGCCCACTTCAACCTCTTCGATCCAATGCGCCACCGGCCTGATAAACGTAATCCGTTCACCATATTCCGCCCGGTAGACCACGCATGGCTCATTATCTTCTTCACGCAAGGCTAGCGCTAGTACCGTATAGTCAAGCTGCTTGTAATGCCTGTAGCGGGCGCCGACAGAAATTTGCCGAGCAGCTTTAGTAAGGCGCGCCATGAGCTGCGCCTGCGACTCTTTCTCGTGCACACGCTCATCCTTGGCAAAATCCACGCCGATGCCCTTATTCTCGATACGCTCGATAATGGCCGCCGCCTTTGCGTGATCAGGATGGCTGCGATACGCATCTATCGCCGCCTGATTTTTGGCTTGCACCAAAATAGCATGAGTGTAACCTTCGCCATACTTAGAGGTGTTCTCGCCCGTCATTATGTCCAAGACGTCGGGGATTGAATCGGCAAGCGATTCTATTTTTTTCAGCACCTCGCTAATCTGCTCCGCAGTCGCTTGCGGCTTCCAAGCATAAAGCGCGATATGAACATTCATGACTTAACTATAGCAAAGTATTACCGAGCAACCTTCTCGTAGTAAGCCTCTTGGGCTGGCTTGTCGACCACAGTCTTGGTACTGTATTGCGGCACTCTGCTATATCTTGGCGCATTCCACTGAGCCACGCCGCCATGGTGCGAACATGCACCTCTTCCGGTAGCGCAAGATGGGGAATACGTGCCGTCATTACATAATGTACAGTAGCTGGTTATCTCTTCTTTGTAAGTGGTAACTGTCTCAGTGTGGGTTTTTTCTGCCACGGCAGGGTGGTAGATGTATGTGGCGTAGTTAATTCCGTCTACCGTACAGTTGGCGGTTACAGAAATGCCGTCACAGACTAATGGCGCCGCCTTTTCAGCCGCACCCTTGGTTGATGAGCTAACGCTCGCGGATTGGGTAGCATTATGAGTTGTAGATTGAGACCGATCCCCGCCGCCAGCAATACCAAACAGAATAACTCCTGCCAATACAAGACCGACGAACACTCTCTTCTTCACTTTAGTTAATTATACCATACTAGTGTATATTAATCAATTTCTGAACTACGATAGTTGTGCTACAGCAATTTAATAACTCAGTACATTAAAAAAGACCCTGCATTATACAGAGTCTTTTTACATAGTTTCAATTGTGGTGACCTGACTACCCAAATATGGAACACTTTGTGGCCGAACTTAAAGTCACTCGGTAGGAGGCCGGAGGAGCTTAATGTTTAATATTTGACACTAGCTAGCTTTCCTCTATATCAATGAGTAGCTCCGCTAACCGTAGCTTCAGATCTTCGGTTAATTCACCGTTTACAAGCAGACTTACGTTGACTTCATGCAGCATTTCTTTGGAGACAAGCCCCTTCGCAACCCAAAGGACAACATTCTCCATTTCAAGAATAAAAGCCGGAACGATATTGTCGCGACCATTGATCTCAAGAAAATATGCTCCTAAAGCTATAGAGGATCGTTTATTGCCGTCCACAAAACAATGATTCATGGCGATTGAGTATACGAGATGGGTCAGCTTGTCGACAAATTCAGGATAGTAGTCATCATTTTGAATAAAATCTAACACACTCTCAATTAGATTTCGATGCAATATACCTAAGCTCCCTCCGCTTAGCTTTATTATTTTATCGTGCTCTTCGACAGCTCTATGTGGAGGAAAGTAAACGAAAGGCATACTTACTTATCCTTAAGGCGCTTAAATACATCCTGGTACTGCTCGACTCGCTTGGCAAGGTCTTTACTCTTCTCTCCCAAGAACCTCTCGAAATCGGCCGAATCTACAGGTGTAATATACTCTTCAAGCTCAGGATGAGTTACGGATCGAAATCCATAATCACGGCTGGCCATTTTTATCCTTACCATTTCGAGCTGAGGTACCCATATCGGATTATTCTCTAACTCTCTAAATATCTCCTCTAGCTCTGACTGAGTTAGCTTTCTTTTGAGCGCTACAGACTTTTTGCGTATCTCGTTTGCCAGCCCAGTTTCATACATTGATATTGTGGTAAGAACCTCAGCGTACATTGTGTCGCGAACGTTCTCTTTTTTATCTAAGGAGAGAATCTTACGATAATCTTGGGCACGCTCCTTAAATATACTTTTATAGATCTCGTTGGTATAGACGGCATACTTCGACCTCCCCATATCAACACACTCGTCCAGAGCTGCCTTAAATTCAGTCCTATAATTCTCGCTCATATACAAACTCATCAAATAGACTTCGTCTCTTTGATTTATATACTTTGCATTTCCTCCGGCCTTTGCGCTAACAACATCTATAACTAGGTCTAATATAAGCCTTCTTAGGAGGCGGGCTCGTTCACTTTCTACCAAAAGCAGGCCTAAATTAACTAGCGCTTTGAAGTTAAAAACACCAATCGATGGCGCCTTGTCTGGGACATCAATGTCCCCGACATCCTTCAAGGCTTGTAACTTGTGACCCGAATAAACCTCATATCCATTCTCTTTTAGCTCTTCGGCATGAGAAGTTAGATATCGATTTACAGTCTTTCTGTCAACTTCATAAAAATCAGCTACCTGTTTGGCTGTAAATTTTAGTTCGCCTTGAAAAATAACACCCTTGATTCCAATATTTTTCTGAAGCGCTTCAATTGCAAAATGATTATTTAGAATATTTCTTCGATCTAGAAAAGATTCGGGTAGTTGTTTGGCCATAGTCCTTATTGTATAAGGAACTAACCGATAAATATAGAAAACCTTATATGGTAGATTCTGCATCGTTCATAACCCCGTCTTACGCCATACGAGAAAAATAAATTATGGAACCTTGTAACAGGGGTAGCGATGTGTAACAAAAAACTTCGGAAAAGTCCGAAGTTTTTTGTTACCCGAAGATATTCCCAGAATATACAATTATTCAACTTGGTGACCTCACGGGGAATCGAACCCCGGTTGCTGGGATGAGAACCCAGTGTCCTAACCGCTAGACGATGAGGCCGCTTTGACTCATCAAATATAACATAACAGGGGTGATTACTCAAGCCCCGGTAAATAAAAAAACTCCACAAAAGCACTAGCAGTAACGTATACTAGACATAGGTAATAGGCGTATGATGAACAATTCCATGCATATCGTCGGTAAAATCTGGTACCGCCTTTATTTAGGGGCGATTTTGTTGTTTTGTGTCGGCATTGTGGCGGGGACGATTGTTATTCCGCACTTGGCCGGGCTTGAGGGAGCTGCCGACAATTTTGGCCTGAATACTACGACACTAACGCTCGCCAGCATCACGGCACTGTACTGCCTGTCGCTCTTTTGGCTCATTTACAAACGCCAGCCGCCCACAGCGATGCTCATCGCGTCACTGTTATTTACGCTGCTGCTGTTGGCCGGAATGACTACCAGTAGTCCGTCGTCGGGTTTTTGGCTGTTTACCGCCGTCTGGGCCGTAAACGTGCTGTTTAGCGGCATGTATGGCGCATCGGCACTGTTTGGTTCACTTTTTCTTGCGGTAGCCTTTGTGCTGACCAACGATAATTTTGCGCTCACAAAGATCAACCTTCCGCACGCTATTCTGATAGCCATTACCGGCGCAATGGTCGCTATCGGCTACTTCTTTTGGCGCAAGCGCTTATCCGACCCGGTCAACCACCAGCTCAACCAATTAGCGGGCGCATTGCGCAACAAAGACGAACAAGCCGCTATCCTCATCCAATCCATTGCCGACGGTGTTATCGTCACCAACACCGAGGGCAAAATCACCCTCATGAACCGCACAGCGGCCAACATGACCGGATGGGCTATCGAGGACGCCTCCGGCATTAACATCGAGCAAGTATTCCAGGTTGCAAGCGAAAAGGGCGAGGCAATCGCCAAAGAGGATTATCCGTTTACGGCGGTGCTCACCCACAAGGCGTTCTTTAACCACGTACTGCAACTCACCTCGCGCGATGGCCACAAAAAGACCATATCACTGGTGATATCGCCGGTAGTGACGCCGACGGGCGAGGTATTTGGCGCCGTGGCCGTACTGCGCGATATTAGCGAGCAACGCGCCGCCGAGCAACAGCGCGCCGAGTTTGTCAGCACCGCCAGTCACGAGATGCGCACGCCCGTTGCGGCTATCGAGGGCTACTTGGCCTTAGCGCTTAACGACAAAGTCAGCACCATCGACGACCGCGCCCGCAACTACCTACAAAAAGCACACGCCAGCACCCAGCACCTTGGCCAGCTATTCCAGGACCTCCTCACCAGTGCCAAAGCAGAGGACGGCCGTCTCTCTAACCACCCGACAGTTGTCGAGATGGGATCATTCCTAGAGCAACTGGTCGAAGACCTACGTTTTGGCGCCCAAAAGAAGGGGCTGGACACCGAGTTCATCGTAGGCAGCAGCAGCTCTATTGATGCCACCACCAGAAACGACGAAGGCATGAAGCAAGTCCGACCACTGTACTACGTCCATGTCGACGCCGACCGTATTCGCGAAGTCATCACCAACCTGTTTGATAACGGCGTCAAGTACACCCAGCAGGGACGGATATCCGTAGGGCTGACCGGCAATAATGACGTCGTGCAACTCTTTATTCGCGACACCGGCCCCGGCATCCCACCCGAGGACGTACCGCATTTGTTCCAAAAATTCTACCGTGTCGACAACTCGGCTACTCGCACTATTGGCGGTACCGGCCTCGGCTTGTTTATTACGCGTAAAATAATCGAGCTCTACCAAGGCCGTATCTGGGTCACCAGCGAACTGGGCAAGGGGAGCACGTTCTACATCAACCTGCCACGCCTGACCACCCAAAAAGCACAAGAACTCAGCGCCGCCGAGGCAGCTCAGGCAGCAGCGCAACCCGCAACTCCAGCAACGCCTGCCGTAGCACCACAAACGCAGCCGGCCCAGATGCCCGCTCAGGCCGCGCAAGCGCCGACTCCAGCCGTAACAGCAGCACAGCGATCATGATACAATATAAAAAACATAAGCATTGATAAGGGCAGGGCTACAATGGCAAAAATCCTTTTGGTCGAAGACGACAACAACTTGCGCGAAATTTACGAGGCACGCCTCTTGGCCGAAGGCTACGAAATAGTCACCGCGCCAGACGGTGAGTCCGCGCTTGTCGTCGCCAAAAAGGAACTGCCCGACATCGTTATCTCCGACGTCATGATGCCTCGCATCAGCGGGTTCGAGATGCTCGACATCATGCGTAACACCGAAGGTCTCAAGCACGTACGAGTCATTATGCTGACCGCCCTCGGACAAGCAGAAGACAAGACACGTGCAGACGCTCTAGGAGCTGACAAGTACTTGGTCAAATCTCAGGTAACACTCGAGGACATCGTCAAGGCCGCTGCCGAGCTTATGGGCGGCGAGACTCCACCCGCCTCGACCCCAACGCCGGCTATCGCCGCGGCAGCTGCAGAATTTATGCCTCCTGCCGCTCCTACGCAAGCAGCCACACCTCAACAACCGTCCGTAGCTCCAAGCTCAACTCCCGCTCCAACCCCGGCTCCCGTGGCGCCAGTATCTCAGCCCGTACCCGGATTTGGTATACCGACCACGCCCCCAACACCCGTAACCCCTGCGCCAATCATCACTCCGCCAGCCCCTGCGCCTGCACCGCCAAGTCAGCCTTTTGGCACGCCGGGCGCCCCGGCGATGGCCACACCTGTGCCTACGCCTGTGGCAGCTCCAGCTGCACCAACAACACCAGACGTAACGTCAATGCCGACGACGATTCCCGAACCGGCATCTTTGCCGACAGCACCACTCCCAACGCCAGCCATAACCCCGCCCACATCAACACCGCCTACTGACTCATCGGTTGGTACGTTATTCGGCGCACCTACGACACCTACGCCAGCGACACCTCCCACTCCGGCTCCAACGACACCAACGCCGGCGGAACCTCCAGCTCCAGCACCTACGCCAGTACCCGATCAAATGCAGCCAGCTCCGGTTGATTTCTCTATGCCCAGCCAACCGCCGATCACAGACACACCCCCCAGCACACCTGCTGTCGATTCGCCACAGACACCCGAGCCGTCAACAGAAGCAACACCACCAACTACCGATCAGCTTGTTGCCGACGCCGTAAACGACCTCATTAACGGCACTCCCGGTGCTCAGCATCCTCAACCAACCCCAGAGGAATCTACTCCAGCGCCCGCGCCATCGTCCGACCCAACTCCGACGCCAACCCCAGTCCAAACGCCGGACACAGAACCGGCGCCAGCTCCAGCCCCAACGCCATCGTCTCCAGCTCCAACCATCACCGATTCTAACGATGACGAAGACTCACACGCGAAAAAAGTCATCCAACCCCTCGAGCCAGGCGATATGCCAAAGGCACCAGACCTCAACGACCTCATGGCCAAAGAAGGGCACGCGCTCGACAACTCGCCACTCCAAGATAACACCATGCCACACCAGCCGGGTCTGGTTATCTCGCCAAATACGTCTAGCAGCACCGGTTCCGCAAACGATCACAACCGATTCGCTCTTTAGCATTTGGGCGACCAACAAAGAGTAATCTCGCCATTTCCCGATCACTACAAATCAGGTAATGTAGCTATATGCGACTCAACAAATATCTGGCTCAGGCCACAGGGCTGTCTCGCCGCAAGGCCGACGAGGTTATCGCCGAGGGCAGGGTAACGGTCAACGGCCTTACGCCCTCACAAGGCCAAGACATCCTAGATACCGACACCGTCACACTGGACGGCCGTGTACTCACGCCCGCCGCAACCACCACTACAATCATGCTCAACAAACCCCGCGGCTATGTAGTCAGCCGCAACGGGCAGGGCAGTAAAACGATTTACGACTTGCTCCCGGCAGAACTGCACAACCTCAAACCAATCGGGCGCCTCGACAAAGATTCCAGCGGTCTCTTGCTCCTTACCGACGACGGCCAGCTCGCGCAAGAGTTAACTCACCCCCGATATCAAAAAACAAAAATCTATGAGATGGAGCTAGACAAGCCGCTCCAACCGCTACACCGCCAGATGATCAACGACTACGGCATCACCCTGGACGATGGCCCCAGCAAACTCACCCTAGAGCGCCTGCACGACGGTAACGAAAAGGCCTGGAAGGTAACCATGCAAGAAGGCCGCAACCGCCAAATCCGCCGCACTTTCGCTGCCCTGGGCTATACCGTCACGCACCTCCACCGCACCCACTTTGGTGCATACAGCCTGGGCGATCAACCTTCAGGCGGGCTTAAGATACTCGGGTCAAACTCGATCCCTAACGACACCGCGCATCCGCCTAAATAATCAAGATATGTCAGCTGCTCAAACTCGGCAAAAGCCAGCCTGTCAGGACCCATTTGCCGGACGTGCAACGTTTGACTGGTGATGCGCCCGTCAACAGACTCTACAGAAGTCACCCAAGGCCGTGCTTGAACCGCAGGTTCACCCTGAGACTGTCCGTATAACCACAGACTGTTTCTACTTCTGGTCCTAAAACCATCCGAAACCATCTCATTCACATCTTCCAGCGCGCCACCCTCATACCTCGGCTGGCGATACTCGTATACCGAAAACTCCTGTTGCAGCACTACATCTAATGCGTTACCGTCAGCCACAACAGGCACGGGTACAGAGCGAACCTTACCCCTAGCGGATGAAAGTGATTTTGTCTCCACCGATCTTGTCTCACGGCTCCGCAGGTCGACAGATTCAAGAATCCGTTCAAAAACCGCTAGGCTCGCCATCTCTCGCCTAACAAACCGTTCTTTTGCTTGTCGATGATCCCAGCGAGATCTAGCGACAGAAATACCGGGCACCTTTTCACTCATATTTAATGACTGTACAATAAATTTTGTAATTTTCAATGTGGGATTGATCCGGGCAGCCTTCGACTAGGCTGTCACGTGTCTCCATCATAGCGCCCACTTTGGATCGTAACTGTCGTGAGTCTAACCTCTGGCGAGTATGAAAAGCTATAGGACTGGCAAGCCACCAGACCTACCGATAGCTTCTGCGGCTTCGCTCAAATGACTCATATACCGTCGTTGGCTGGCTTGTGCCGCCTGCGGATCCATGAACGCTTCGGTACAAACAGCGGTAAGCTCAGGCATACCATCAGCAACAGTAAGTATCAGCAATGGCCGTACCAAATCATCATTCAACGAGCCTTCACCTGACACACGAACTCGGGGCGTAATGAACGTCGGTGTCGATAAAGGGGCATCGGGATGTGAGCCTGACTCCCGCACACCATACTCCACAACCTCGCTAAATATAATTTGCATACCCTTGGCAACAATAGGGTTAAACGTACGAGTTGACTTGTTCCAGGTTGTCACACCGTCTTTGTTTACAAGAGTCTGTCTTCTTGACCTCCTACGTACCCCCACCGCACTACCAATCCAACTCAGCACCGCATAACAAGACACTTCAGCATTCGCATAACTATCTGCCCATTCCAGATACGGTCCAATATCTTCGCCTGCGGTGTATTTCATAAAAATTTAACATACAATACTTTAATTAATTGGCATTGTCAAGACCACCCTACATCTGTTATAATAAACCATAATGTCATCCAAAAAAGTTCCCATCGTAGCTATTGTTGGCCGAGCCAACGTAGGTAAATCCAGCCTGTTTAACGCCATCCTTGATCGGCGCGAGGCGATTGTTGCCAAAGAGGCGGGCACCACCCGCGACAGCATTATGGCCAAGGCCAGCTGGAACGGCCAAGACTTCTGGATGGTCGACACCGCCGGTGTCAAAGACGCCGAGGACGAGTTTGAGTTTACCATCCAAGAGCAGATCTTGCAGGCCACCGAGTCTGCCGACGTTATCTGGGTAGTCGTAGAGGCCAACATTCCCGTGACCGAAGAAGACCGCCGCGTCGCCAAAATGGCGCTCAAAAGTAAAAAGCCGGTATTTTTGGTTGTCAACAAGGTCGACCGCGCCAAGGGCGCCGACCTCGACAACTTCTTGCGCCTGGGCGTTAAGACTATCATCAAGACCTCCAGCACGCAAAACCGCGGCATTAGCGAGCTACTGGACGCACTGGTACAACAAATCCCCAAAGCTACACTCGAAACCGACCCCAACCGTTTGCACGTCGCCATCCTGGGTCGTCCCAACGTCGGTAAATCCGCGTTGTTTAACACCTTGGCCAAAAAACAGCAGGCAATTGTGGCCGACCGCGCTGGCACCACCCGCGACATCAATCGAGCCATCGTCCGTTACGAGGGGCGCGAGGTCGAGATCATGGACACTGCCGGCATCCGCCGCCCGGGCAAGATCGGGCAGGGGATCGAGCACTTTAGCGTTATCCGCTCCTTGAGCGCCATCGAGCAGGCCGACGTGTGCTTGCTACTCATCGATGTTAACGAAGCCAGCGTCGCACTCGACCAAAAGATCGCCGGCATGATCAAAGAGGCAGGTAAAGGTCTGATCATCGTCGTCAGCAAGTGGGACATCGCCGAAGACCGCGACGCCTACACCCGCGACGCCATCGCCCCGCAGATTGCACACGACTACAACTTTGTGCCTTGGGCGCCGCTTATCTTTACCAGCAGCGTCACCGGCCAAAACGTCACCAAGATCTTTGATCTGGCCACCGACATCGATATGCGCCGCAAAAAGCGCATCCCAACCGCCGACCTCAACCGCTGGCTACGCCAAGCCGTCGATAAGCACCCACCAGCAGGGCTCAAAAACCGCAACCCCAAGCTCAACTACATGGTGCAGGAGACCGACAACCCAATCCCGGCCTTTAAGATCTTTGGTGCGCACACCAAATTCCTACACTGGAGCTACCGCCGCTACCTAGAGCGCGAACTACGCGAGCGCTGGCACTACGAGGGCACGCCCGTGCAACTCTGGTTCATCGAAAAGCACGAAACCCACAAGCACGGCAACAGCCCCACCAAAGAACCGCGCAAAAACAACGGCAACCGCGACAAAACCAGATAATCAGCCGGTTACACTCAGTAATGTGCCCGTCATATGCTGCAGCGCCTGCAAGTACTGCTGCGGAGCATCAAGGCCGCGCGAGCGATAATCGAACGGATACATAGGCGCCGATTGCGTATCGTCGCCCTCGCGCAGCCACGCTTCTCGAGATGTCCAAAACCTCGCCGGCCTCCTCATCAGCAGCGCATCAATCTTTTCGTCCGAGGGGACCATCACGTCAGACACAACCGTCGTGCCTGTCGTACGCAAGTCATATGTAGTCAAAAGTGCGCCACTCTCTCGGCTACAATGTGCCGTAAACATACCGCCCAGACGCGTATTCGGGTCTTCGTAATGTTCAAACGTCCGACCAGTGTACGTCAAGGGCGTAGTATCAACATCTTGTAAAAAAGTCGGGCGCAGCCCTACAAACTCCGCCGCGCCATTGGCGACAATAAAACTAGCGACAGCTCGCGCAACGCCCTGGACCCTCTCGGCCAGCGTCTCGCTGTCCATAAAATCCGTATTAATTCTGCATAGTCCTTCGAGCAAAGCTCGAGCCCTTGCCAGCTGAGCGGGCGTAATTTCATCAGGAACGGTCTTACTTACATTAGGGCCCACCACAAACATATTACACACAAACTGGTACGATTAATCAAGTACCGCTATACTAACCTCATGGCATTATTTCAACGGCGCCCCGAGGCAGGGTACGCCACCCAGTTTTACACTATTGGCCAAAATAAACAGGTGCTGCTTATCGGCCTTGGCAACCCGGGACCGGATTATGACGGTACGAGGCACAACATCGGCTTTGCCGCGCTGGACGCTTTTGCAGAAACCAACAACTTTGATCCTTGGGTCTACAAAAAAGACCTGCGCTGCGAGATGGCAACCGCCAGACTTGGCGAAACGCACGTTATTCTTATCAAGCCGACCACCTATATGAACCTCAGCGGCGAGGCCGCGCAAGCCGCCGCCCACTTTTACAAAATTCCCGCCGAGCGCATCTTGGCAGTCTACGACGAGATAGACATAGACTTTGGCCAAATCCGCATGCGCCGCGGCGGTAGCAGTGCAGGGCACAACGGCGTCAAATCGCTTATCCAACACCTGGGCGAGGATTTTAGCCGCGTACGCATCGGCGTCGGCCCCAAGTTGCACCCGCAGCAAGATAGCGCTGACTTCGTCCTGGGTAAATTTTCGATCGAGCAGAACCTTCAGCTCAAAAACTTAACCCGAGAAACCAGCGCAATCCTCAGCGAATTCTGCTTTGCCGACGGCCAACTGCCCGCCGAAACCCGCAATTTTCTTGTCTAGATACCCCTTATATTGATATAGTGAAATTAATAAAGCGGCTACCATATTGTGACCGCAACTGACATCTCAAATGAGGCCACAGAAATGTGGCCGTTTTTTATTTTCAGTAAGGTCACAATAAATAGTAGATATGAGTAACAGGCGTAAGTCGGTAGCGGGAAAATCAACGAATCAATTCGAGCTAAACTTTCGCTTTAATTTCAAAATTACCCGCAAGCAAAACTTGCAAGCAACAAGTAAATCACCACGCACTACTCTGTGGGGTCAACTCATTATTGGGACACTGGTTTATTTAATCAGTAAGATACTAGATTTAATCGGTGCGGCACTAGCAAGATATATCGGACTCGAATAGAATCAAACCTTTTAAATCGGCCCTCAACGGTTTTTGTTCGCCTAAAAATAAGGGGCAGCCGAACTTCAGGCTCTGCCCAAACCTGCGCGACCTAAAAAGCGCATAATTTTTCTCAAACATATCAAAAAAGGCCGGTAAGAGGGGGTGGGCACCGCTTACCGGCCTTTTCGGGGACAATCCAAAGGATTCTCCCCAACACCCTTCAACCCACCCCAGCGTAAGCGTCGAAACTAAAACTCCATAAAGTTTCGCGCCGTCCCGATAAACGGGGCATCCTTGTCGGACTCGCTGGCCCACTAGGGCCTCCTGCCAATGCAGGGGGACGCCGGCTTGCAGACGAATCTGCTCACGGCTAGTTAAAGGGGTTAGTTTGTTTTAGAACGCTTTGGTTTTATCCAAGCGCCAAGAGAAAAGTGGAGGGTAACAACTTGTCAATGGCACGTTCTAAAACAATCTAACATGTGGCTCGATTTTAAGAAATTCTTAATCTCTCGCCGTTAGAATGGGGGATATAAGGTGCGTAAACATCATGCAGATGATTACAGGATGTAATATTAGCACTATATAGTACTTATGTCAATACTTTTTGCATAATTTTGTATGAAAAGCTATAAAGTTTCGTTATCTACCTCTGATGTTCCCGAAAAACTGAGGAACATACCACAGCCCCCTGACGGGCTGTTTGTGCTGGGAGCAGACCTACACGAGCTCCTCAAAAGGCCATGCGTCACCATTATTGGCAGCCGCAAAGTAACGGCATATGGCAAAGCGGTAACCATCGGTCTTGCAGAAGAACTCGCTCGGGCCGGAGTCGTTATTATCAGCGGCTTGGCGCTCGGCGTAGACAGCCTGGCCCACAAAGCCGCGCTCGATGCCGGAGGGCTCACCATAGCCGTTCTGCCTACCACTGTAGATAAGGTATATCCAAGCAGCAACCAATGGCTGGCCGACCAGATCGTACAAAAGGGCGGGGCGCTGGTAAGCGAGCTAGACAGCGGTATCCCCAGCATGAAACACCTCTTTATCGCGCGCAACCGTATCGCCTCGGGCTTAGGCGACGCACTCCTTATTACCGAGGCAGCCGAAAAGAGTGGTACACTCCACACCGCCAACTTTGCGCTCGAGCAGGGCAGGCCAGTACTCGCCGTGCCCGGTAACATCACCAGCCCCACCAGCGCCGGCACCAATAATCTCATCAAGACAGGTGCCACACCCGTTACCAGCACCCAAGACGTGCTCTACGCCCTCGGCATACAGACCACTCAAGTAAAAAGGGTAATTCCGCGTAGCGGCGACCCTAACGAACAGATTTTGCTCGACCTATTATATAGAGGACTTAGTGATGGCGCAGAACTACTCGACCAAAGCGGCCTAGAGCTTCGCCTGTTTAACCAAAGCCTTACCATGCTCGAAATCCGCGGGCACATCCGCCCGCTGGGCAATAACCGCTGGAGCCTCGCGGCCTAAAATAACCATTCCGATGTCGCGCCCTAGATAAAGTCATATATAATAAGACGCACCTACCAAAAACACCCAAACCAGCACACGCAAACCCCATAGCAATCAAGAAGTATTTAATATTTTTACTTGCAAAATAAAGTGAGCTTGCGTAGTATGGGCGCTGACGTATAAAGTAATCGGATAAGCATGAGCAAAAATTTAGTAATCGTAGAGAGCCCGGCAAAAGCCAAGACCATCGCCAAGTACCTCGGCAAAGATTTTGAGGTAAAGAGTAGCTTTGGTCATATCCGCGACCTCCCAAAAAAGGGTTTAAACATAGATATAGAAAACGGGTTTGCGCCGACCTACGAAATCACGCCAGACAAAAAGAAGGTTGTCAGCGAGCTGCGCGCCGCGGCCAAGGGCGCCGAAGTCTGGCTCGCGAGCGATGAAGACCGCGAAGGAGAGGCGATTGCCTGGCACCTAGCCACGGCGCTCAAGCTGGATCCAACCAAAACCAAGCGCATTGTGTTTCACGAAATCACCAAGTCCGCGATCGAGCGCGCCGTTCAAAATCCACGCACCGTAGATCTCAAACTCGTTGACGCCCAGCAAGCCCGACGGGTCCTAGACCGCCTGGTAGGCTACGAACTTAGCCCTGTCCTCTGGAAGAAGGTGCGCACTGGTCTATCCGCAGGCCGCGTACAGTCGGTTACCGTGCGTCTGGTTGTCGAGCGCGAGCGCGAAATCAAAGAACACCAGGCCGAAAGCTCCTACAAAATCTCTGCTATCTTTAGCATCGACGGTCAAGATCTCAAGGCCGAGCTGGCTAACAAAATTACCGCCAAAGACGACGCCCGCAAATTTCTAGAGGATTGCACCCAAGCAATCTTTACCGTAGACGATATTGCTCAAAAACCCGGCAGCCGCAATCCGAGCGCACCGTTTACCACCAGTACACTGCAGCAAGAGGCCTCACGCCGCCTGGGCTACAGCGTGAAGCAAACGATGACACTCGCCCAGCGCCTGTACGAAACCGGTAACATCACCTACATGCGTACCGACAGCACCATACTATCCGGCTTTGCCATCAAGGCCGCCGAGGAGTTCATCAAAAAAGAGTACGGCGACAACTACCACCAAGTACGCCAATACAAGACCAGGAACGACAGCGCCCAAGAAGCCCACGAAGCCATTCGCCCCACCGACTTTTCGCGCCTTGACGCCGGTGCCGACGACCAGCAGCGCAAACTCTACCAGCTTATCTGGCAGCGCGCGCTGGCCAGCCAAATGGCGCCTGCCGCTACCGAGAAGACCGAGGTAAGCATCGGCATCTCGGCCCGCGGCGAAAAACTACTCGCCAAAGGCGAAATCCTCAAGTTTGACGGATTTTTGCGCGTCTACGGCGGCGGCAAAGACGACACGCTCTTGCCGCCAGTAGAACCCGGCCAAGTGCTCCCACTGACCTCTATGGCCGCCACAGAGACGTTTACGCGGCCTCCGGCGCGCTACTCTGAAGCCAGCCTGGTTAAGGCGCTCGAAGAACTCGGCATCGGCCGTCCAAGCACCTACGCACCGACAATCTCCACCGTCCAAACTCGCGGCTACGTCGAAAAAGCCGAACTCGAAGGCACCGAGCGCACCGTGCAGACGCTTACGCTCGCCGACGGCGTGATCGCCGAGGAATCCACCACCGAAATCACCGGCAAAGACCGAGGCAAGCTCATCCCGACCGCTGTTGCCGAGGTCACCACCGACTTCCTCGTCAAATACTTCCCGAGCATCGTCGACTACGACTTTACCGCCAACGTCGAAAAAGAATTCGACCTCGTCGAAGAGGGCAAAGAAGAGTGGCAAAAAATTATCGACAAGTTTTACCGCGACTTCCACCCGCTTGTCGCCAACTCCGCCGAGGCCAGCCGCGCCGAGGTTGCGCAGGCCCGAGAAGTCGGCATCGACCCCAAGACCGGCAAACCGATCTTTGCTCGCTTTGGCCGCTATGGCCCCATGCTGCAGCGCGGCGCAGCCCAAAACCCCGACGGCACAGAGAGCGAAGAAAAACCGGCCTTCGCCACCTTGCCAGCCGGCACCACTATCGACACCGTTACGCTCGAACAAGCGCTTAAGATGTTCGAACTCCCACGCGTTGTAGGCACCACCGAGGACGGCAAAGAAATCAAAGCCAATATCGGCCGCTTTGGCCCCTACATCCAGGTCGAAAAAACCTACGTCAGTATCAAACCCAAGGGCCCCTTTGACGTCACCGAAGAAGAAGCCCGTGAGCTCTACAAAGCCAAGCTCGAAAAAGACGCCAACAAGTACATCCAAACATTCCCAAGCGGCATCCAAGTCGTAAACGGCCCTTACGGCCCCTACATCACCGACGGCAAAAAGAACGCCAAAATCCCCAAAGACCAAGACCCCAAAGCCCTCACCGAAGAAGAGTGCAAAAAACTCCTAGAAGACGCCCCTGCGCGCGGCAAGGGCCGCCGCTTCCCACGCAAAAAGTCCTAAGACCAAGGCGGCGCTCAAAACTATTCATGCTCTCTGGGCAGAGAAGGGGATATTCTCTTGTGCAAACGCGCTCATGTTTTCCACAAGTTTGTATCTATTGCAAGATATTATCGAGTGATATTTCTACAACACAATGTCGCGAATAGTGCGTATTTCGTGCTACAATAAGTATGAATCACAAGGGTATTGACTAACTGTTAAGTTAGTTTTATAATTATACTAAATATAATTGCTTTTACAGACAGGGAACATGATGGCAGACACCAAACAGAGCAGCGTGCTCGACACCGAAAAAATAGTCCAAGACATCTTGGCAAGCGTAGAGCGTGACCGCGAACGCGAAATTGTTGCACGCCGCTTTGGATTGTTTGACCGCCGCGAAACCCTCGAGCAAATTGGTGAACTACTCGGCATTACCCGCGAACGCGTCCGTCAGCTCGAAAAATCCGTCATCGCCCGTTTTAAGGTCTCGGCAGAGCAGGGGCAACTAGCCCACATCAAAGAAGTCGAGACTGCCCTGAGCGAACAGCTCAAAACCATGGGCGGCGTAGCCCGCGTGTCTAACCTGGCCGCAAAGGTTACCGCCGAAAACTCTAAGACAGACCAGTCACGCATCGTGTTCCTAGCCGACCTTTGCCCCAACCTTTCCAGCGTTGACGACGACGATCACTTTCACCAAACCGTAGGCTTGGCCAGCGAGCGCGACACCGCCGCCATCAAGGCTGATGTTGCCAAAATCATCAGCACCATCAAAAAGATCGGCAAACCGGCACCAATCGCCGAAATCGCCAAAGAGACAGGCGTCGGCAGCCCCGAAACCGCAGAAGCCTTGGCAACCACCTCTAAGGACCTTGCGACGCTTGGGGGCGAATGGGGACTGGTAAAGTGGCCAATGGTCAACCCAAAGAACATCCGCGACAAGATCTACGTCATTCTTAAGGCCAAAGGCGCCCACATGCACTTTAACGAGATCGCCGAAGCCATCAAGTCCAGTGAATTTAAGCGCAAAGACGTAACCACCCAGGCGATTCACAACGAGCTTATCAAAGACAAGCGCTTTGTGCTTATCGGCCGCGGTATCTACGCGCTCAAGGAATGGGGTTACAACAAGGGTACTGTCGCCGACATCATCACCGGCGTACTCAAGGAAGCAGGCGAGCCGTTGCACCGCGACGAAATCGTCCGCCGCGTGCTTAAGAGCCGTTTTGTAAAAGAAACGACTATCCTGCTTAACCTGCAAGGCAAACCACAGTTCAAGCGCGTCGCAAAGGCCACATACACCCTCGACGAAGCCGCTGCCAAGTAGTAAATCAACTAGCCGCAACTACAATAGCTGCCACAGCCTCACAGCGAGCGTTGTGGCAGTTTTTTGATGCAACAGCCCACTTATCAAGCAGAGAAGGTAACCCCTGCGTTAGCACACCATGCAGACCATGCACAGCAAAACGTACAAAATACGAACATTATACGTAACGTTTGTGTTTTGGGGCTGATGGCATGGATATTGACGAGCGGCCATAAAATATGTCCAAATTAGCAGGCTAGACATATCCGCAATCAGCCTTACAAAGCAGCGCAGGGCACAATCAAAAACCAAAACCCAAAATCACACAAAAATAGTGGGACAAGCCGCAAAAGAGCAGACTCACCAACACACAAACCAAGCATAGACATGACGTCGCACAATGTGTATTTTGCGACTCAAATATAGGGTTGGGAGTTGATTAACGGATACACCCCCTGTAGGGAAATACCCCGAGCGTTTTGGTGCATTTACGTTCGTAGCGCTCCACCAACATGTATAGACATTTAATTTTTGCACGCGTAACTCCTATAACGCTCCTCGGGCTGCGGCTCATAAGCCGTACGGCACTCGGCTGGCTATGACTCCATAGACCTCCTAGTGTTAGATTTTCTACACCAAACACTAGTCGACATTTGACTTTTCCACAGCATTATCGTGAAAGTATTTGCTTTTTCACTATTTTGATTGTTTATATATACTTCCCCTCCTACTCCCTCTCCTACTCTAAAATTTGACTTTTGCCTAATTCCCTATGCTTATATAGTTTTTTGTACATAACAGCTTATTTAGATAACATGAACAAAATGCGAACAATAAGGGGAGAGTGGAAGAGGTTTTACTATCTAGCGATAATACGCTTTATTGGGGACGCGTACGTCTATGTACGAGCTTGGCGTCTTCTTTTCCCGCTCTAGATGCTGCTTTACCGCCAAGAACGCCCCCGCCTCTGCCCTGGCGTCGCCCCTCAGATTAAATCTCACGCTATAAGGCACACCTTCCACACGAATATTCAGCTCGCTTGTACCCGCAGGCAACACCATAGACACGACCTTAATATCTTTGGCCGACAACTGGCCAACGACCTCTGTTATAAAATCAATGTTACTCTTGGGCAGCACGCCGTCGCCAACCGCAACCGACAAACCACTCTGGTCCTGTACAACAGGTAGCTTTTGCTTCACAGCATCAGAAGCTTTGGCGGCCTCCATTATCGCGCGCCCTTGCTCGTCCACCAAAAATACACCGCCCGCCGCGCTGCTGGCCAAAACCAGTACTGGCCGCGCCGTCTGGATATGTACAACCGGCTGGCGACCAATAACGGGTAAGACCACCGATGTTAATCCAAGCTCTGGGAATTGCTTTTGGATATCTTTGGCGACTTTGGCGGTATCGATCGTCATTTTGCTGGCGTTTGCTATCGAACCAGACATCACCGCACGTGCAGCATCCTGATAAACCTCCTGATCGCGCAAAAGCAGCTGACTGCCGTCGGCTTGGGGATGCACGACTATCGCCGGATCGCGCGACAAAAACAGATTAGCCACCATAAGCACGGCCGTACAAACAACTGCGGCCACCACTAATATGCGTTTTCGTGAGCGCGGCTTCGGGGGCCTGGACGAAGCCGCAGGCTCTGCATTGGTAGCCCAAGGCAACCTCTTATCTCGCCGCTTGCCGGTCTGCGCGCCAGGCGCCGACTTGGAGTGGTACGAAAACACCGGGCGCACACCAAGACCGCCCGAACCTACCGGCTGTCTTGTCCGCGCAGCGCCCTTGTCTGATTTGTTTTTTTTAAGCCACATGTTGCATCTTATATTTGTTGTTAACTCGCGTAATCGCTGCTATTTTTGTACAGAGATTACTTTACCCTCGGCTACTTCTAATAGTAACACCGCCAAGTGGTATGACGCATTCGGCTGCGCCAATTGCGATAATTTTGCTCCAAGAGCCTTCGCCCTGTCCGGGCGGTCAAGTAGGTCGGTCAAGGCTGGCATAATAGCCCGCGGATCGTCCTTGAGCACATCCTCGTTAACCAATCGTACAGCTTTGCGATCGGCCAATACCTTTGCGTTCTTGGTTTGATGTCCGCCCGTTAATAACGGATTAGGGACGACAATACACGCCTTTGCCTGCGCAGCAAATTCGGCCAAGCTACTACCGCCAGCGCGGGTGATAACCACATCGGCCACGCCGCTATACTGATGAAGATTGGTTACAAACCCCTTCACCACTACCCTCTTTTGCTCTTGTACAGAGAGTACCTGTTTGTAACTACGGCGCACGTCATTTTCTAAATCTCGGCCTGTAACGTGTACGACCATAAGCTCTGGATAGCGCTCAAGCAGTTCGTTCATACAAGCAATAACCACCCTGTTAAGCCTATCCGCACCCCTGCCCCCGCCGGTAACAAACACGATCTTACCTGCCTGCCCTAGCCCCAACTGTGTACGCCACTCGGCAGCTTGCGCGGCCGTCACCTTGCCAAACGCGTGCGAGATTGGCACACCAACCGACACCACCTTATCGGCCGGATACGTCGTGTACACCTCTTTAGGAAGCGCCACGGCATGTACTTTTGCGCGAGCACCAATAATGCGGTTAGCCAGGCTCGGAATCGCGTCGGAATCGTGCGTAATATACGGGATGCCGCGCAGCGCGGCCGCCAAACACACCGGCACGCTTACAAAACTACCTCGCGTAAAGATCACATCCGGCCTTATTTTGCCCAAAAGCCAAAAACTCTGCCATATGCCGACCATCACCCAGATGGCGTCGCGTATATTCTTAAACATTGTGTCAAAATCCAGCAGCTGCTTTAAACCCTCGCCGTGATACCGGCGAAACTTCCCCGCCCTGACTGCAACGACACTGTCGATGTTCTTATCTTGTTCGGGTATATCGCCTAGGCTATCCCCTGTCTGGCCAACATAGGTGATGTGACTGTCCGGGCGAATTTTTTTAAGCTCATGCGCAACCGCCAAGGCCGGCGTAATGTGGCCGCCGGTGCCGCCGCCCGTCATCAATACCTTTAGTGGCTGATTATCTATCGTGTTACTCACTGCGAATTACCCCTTACGCCGCCCTCTCTGCCGTTTCTTGTAAATACCGGCCTAGCACTAGCATATGCGGGCTGCCCGTATCCTGTCCGTCTATTATCTGTCTGTCTTGGTGTGCTGTAAAGCGTATAACGAGAGACCTGAAATACAATCCCCACCAATGCCATAACAAATACCACGCTCGACCCACCTTGGCTAATAAACGGCAGCGTAATACCCTTGAGCGGCAGTACGCCCAACATCGCCCCGACGTTAATAAACGTCTGTACCGCCAGCCACGAGAATATACCCACGACCAGTAAGCGACTATAATCATCCGGCGCGCGCTCCATGATACGTTTTATACGTGCAAAAAAGGCCAAAAACAGCCCTAGCAGCACAGTTACCCCGATAAAACCAAACTTCTCGGCGTATATCGCAAAGATGGAGTCGTGCTCGGCCTCGGGCAGATACCCGAACGCTTGCACGCTGTTTCCTAGCCCCAAACCGGTCATGCCGCCGGACCCCACAGCAATAAGCGCCTGGCACGCCTGATACCCGGTATCCACACAGTCCGCCGTAGGGTTAAGGAACGTAGCAACGCGGCTCTGCCGGTACTCGGAGGTCGCGATTGCCAGCCCGGCCACCACAATAATTCCCGCGCCAATCAGCAAAATATTGCGCATGGGCAACCCGGCCACAAACGCCATGGCGGTCATCATCAGCACTGCTACTCCTGTCGACCCCAAGTCGCTCTGTACGCCGGCAACCGTAAAAGCCAAAATAGCCAAAACGACTACTAACGGCCGGAACGTCCGCGTAATATCCCCCAGCGCCCCCTCGCGAATGCGTGTCACCAAAAAGCCGGTCAACCAGACCAGCAGCGCGAACTTTATCAGCTCAACCGCCTGAAAAGAAAATCCGCCTATATAAATCCATCGGTAGGCGCCATATACTTCCTCGCCCAGCACGCGCACCGCTACCACCGACAGCGCCGCCGCTACGAGCAACGGTGTCTGCAAGCGTTGCCATAGCGTAACAGGCATGTTTGCCGTAATCGCAAACACGGCCACACCCAGACCTACAGCAATCATCTGCTTGTAGACAAAGTGAAAGTCGCTCATGCCGCTCTCGGCAACCAACCCGGGGCTAATCGAATACACCACGATCAGGCCAACGGCCAACAACGCGGCAACAATCACCAACAGCCAATAATCCGGCCGGTGACGGCGTTGGGGCGCAGACTGACCAGTTGGAGCAGTAAAACCACGACGAGTTACCGCGCCCATGCGGTACCCCCCTGTAATACGTCAGCCGCGATGTGTGATAAATACCCGGTCATATTTTTATTTTCCTGCTATTCTGCTACTGATTATACCAGTCTGCATAGCGGATGTGCCCTACCTGCTCCTCGGCGTTACGCCAAAGTTGGCGATTAGCATATCGGCCAAGTCTGCAAATATCGGCTGCGCCGCCACGCTTCCGGCGTAACCCCTGAGCTTTGGCTCGTACACAACGATAGAGATAACGTACTCTACCTTGTCACCACCCACAAACCCGACATACGTTCCGTTGTAGTCGTCGGTTTTATACTTGCCGTCCGGTCCCGCCACCTGCGCTGTCCCCGTCTTGCCGCCTACACTGTACATCGACTGGTCAAAACGACTGCCGATAGAGTGGTTCTCGACCACGTACTCGAGCAAGGGCCGCATCGCATCGCTGGTCGAAGGCTTGACGACTCCACTTGCCAGTACCTTAGGCTCGACAACGCTCTTTTTGCCGTCAGGAGTAGTAACCTCGTCCACCAGGCGCGGCTGGTAGTATGTGCCGCCGTTCAGCATCGCAGAGAACGCCGCAGCCATTTGCAGCGGGGTCGCCGTCATCGCCTGCCCAAAAGTCGTGTTGGCGTACACCAAGTTACGCGCAGCACCCTTGTTAGGATCGGGTACAATACCCTCACCCTCATAGCCCTGCTCTATGCCGGTCTCTTTGCCAAACCGGAACCGATTAACCATATAGTCGTGCCACATCTCGCGGCCCTTCTTGTTAATCTCGTTACCGCCGGGCTTGCTCATCTGCATCAATAGCCAGGTTGCGCCGGTGTTAATTGACAAATCCAGCAGCTCGGCGATCGAGCGCTGCCCAGGCGTCCGCCCGCCCTCTACGTTGGTGATCTTGGCGTCGTCCATTTCCCATACCGCGGGGTCGTAATACGTGGTGTCGCCACGAATCACACCGGCGTCAATGGCAGCTGCCGCGGTAATCGGCTTCATAGTCGACCCGATCTCAAGGGGCACGGATACAGTGTCGTTGGTAAAGACCGCCGGATCCTCTACCTCGTTGTACTTGTTTGGGTCAAAGGTCGGCCAGTTGGCCATGGCCTTAATCGCGCCGGTGTTAGGGTCCATGATCACGGCGCCACCGCGCTCCGACTTGGCATGCTCGACGCCCCGCTGCAATATCACCTCTAGCTGTTTTTGCATAGCAACGTCAATCGTCAGCACCAAGTCACTGCCGTTTACGGGCGCGATGCGAATATTGTCGTTATTTGCCGCCAGTGGCACACCACTCGCATCGGTCACCGCCTTTAGCTCTCCGTCCTTGCCGGACAACTGCTCGTTTAACGCCTGCTCAATGCCGTATACTCCTGCCCCTTCGTCGTTTACAAAGCCCAGTAGCTGGGATGCCAGCGTACCGTTGGGATACGTGCGGTACGAAATTTCCTGCGCACCAATGCCCGGAAATTTGTGAGACAGAATCTCTTTGCGCTTTGCGTCCTCGACTTTTTTGGCAAGCACCACGTAGCGCGTCTCTTTGGTCGTCAGCTTCTTTTTGTACTCCGCCTCGTCGCCGCCAAGCGTACGCGAAATCGCATGTGCGGCCTTATCAGCATCTTTTACCAATGTTGGATCAGCATACACCGTATACAGCTTTTGATTGAGCACGATCGGCACCACATCATCACCATTATGCGCCCGAATAACCCCTCGCGGCGCCGGAATCTGATATTCCTTCATCTGATCGCGCTTAGCCGCCTGTACGTAGTGCTCGTGTTTGATGACCTGCAAATAAAACGCCCGCACCCAGAACACGCCGATAATCGCCGAAACAGCAACAAAAAACCAACCGATACGCCGCACGGCGTCCCGAGGATCGCTGCTAGTTTTATACGATGACGGCCTCATACCTACCATTATAGCTGAGTAACAGAGTAAACGTGTTACGGACGGACGGTGCCCGATGGCGCTACAGAAACCAAAGACTTGGCTTCTTCGCTTGCCTGCACACGATCTACCGATTGCAAGCGCGCCGAAGACACCGCAAGATCGTCATGCTCGGCGTCCAAGCGTGTCTGCTCCTGACGCAAACTGTCAATCTCGTAGCCGTAGGCGTTGGTCTTGGTAACTTGCGTCAAATACAGTAACCCTAGCACCAAAGCTAGGACGATCAGAATAATTGTGTTGCTAATTGGTCCCAGTGTCCTCTCGCGCGAGCGAAAAGCCTGAGCGTTTTGGTTTCGGCCATACCCGACCGTCTTGCGGCCGAGAGCCAGTGAACTCGAATATGTCATAATGTTTGTTTTTATTTTTGTTACAGGGCGATTCTCGCGATGCCATTCTCTTTTGGGTGCTGGCCGGCTGCGATTGCTAACAGCCGGCCCAACTACCCCTTTAGACTAAGTCTCGAACGTCCGGGCGTCCGCGCCGTACGTCGATTTTTTTAGCCCTAGGGGTCAGATCTACCACTTCTACGTGTATTGGCATGTTCTGAAGCTCCCTTTCTTTTGTTTTTTGTTATTTTTGTTTCGCTGCGGCTCGGAGTTTAGCACTCCTTGCACGCGGATTAAAAGCAATTTCGTCTGTGCTGCCACTCACCGGACTCTTGGTAAGTAACTGTAGCGTTGCATCATAGCGATCACCTGCCCGTTCGACAAACGCTTGTTTGACCAAGCGATCCTCTAGGCTATGAAAGCTAATCACAACGATCCGTCCACCCGGCGCAAGCAATTGGTCAGCCCAAATGGGCAACGCTTGTTCTAGCAGCTCCAGCTCATCGTTCACCCGGGCGCGGATCGCTTGAAACGTCCGCGTTGCCGGATGAACTTTGCTGTGGCCTGGCCAGGCTTTGGCAGCAATGTTGGCAAGTTGTTTCGTGGTCGTAATGGGCCGGTTGCTCACGATCAATGATGCAATCTTATGAGCTTTTGGCTCCTCTCCATAACGCCGGATTATGTCCGCCAGTTCCTCCTTAGAGTAGGTATTCACTACCTTCTCTGCCGTTAGTTCTTGCGTCGTATCCATGCGCATATCGAGCGGTCCATCACTTTGTATTGAAAACCCACGACTCGCCTGATTAAGGTGCGGTGACGACACGCCCAAGTCAGCTAATATCAGATCGAAACGCTTATTTTCGCTTGCCAGTTTTTTGCTGGCCGTTAAAAAGTCCGCTTGCCTTACTTCTACACCATTTTCCGTGAACCGCTCCGTCAACGTTTTTACCGCTGCTGGATCGCGATCTACGAGTACGGCCTTTTGTGGGGCTTTTGTTCGCTCCAACACTGCCGCCGCGTGTCCGCCGTATCCTCCTGTTAGGTCGAGGTATTTCTCCCCTTCCCTTGGGTTTAGATACTGCAGCACTTCGTCGAGCAGCACTGGTATATGTTCTTCGTCTTGTTGATATTGTGCTTGAGTCATGCTTGCATTTTATTTTTTATTTTTATTTTTGCAAGATCACCTATTCAGCAGCCAACTTTTTGTTTTGTACGTTTTTGTTTTTGTTTGTGGGCATTCACCTGGTGATAGAGAGATAAGGATCGCTCTAGCTGGATGAATACCCGTAAGTTGAGAGACTTATGTGTGAGGTGGAGTTTTGGGAGGTGTTCTATAAAAGAACGAATGTGCGAGGGTTTTTTAAACAGTGGAACCCTATGCCCACCGGTTGACTGCCGAATAGCTGATCTCGAGTCCCCTGCTTTACGCAGGTTGTGAGTTTTCTATTCGGTTTTGGTTACTTGCCAAATTGTTAATGTGCCTACAAATCAACAGATCAGGTAGTGCCAGCCATAAGCCGCCAATACCGACCAACACGTACCGCAACAACTTCTTTGTCGATAGCCGCGTAGTCCAGCAAATGCTGTTCTAGCGTGATACGACCCTGTTTGTCGTCGATTGCGCCCTCTGCCTTGCCCATCCGGAACTGAACGTTAAGGTCTGCCGTCTTCTCGTCCAGGATATTCCCTTGGAGCAACGGTTCAACCTGCTCGTCCCATACCGATTTAGGGTACAGATGCAGATACTGTTGGAAACCTCTGGTCACAACTACCCCGCTCGCAAACTCTTGGCGAAGTTCGGTCGGTATGGTTAACCGCCGCTTGTCGTCGAGCTTACGCTGAAAGTAGTCCACCGTGGCCATTGGTACCTCGTTAATTTGCTAGTGGTTTTTGTTTTTATGGGATTCCCGTTTTGTAGTGGTCGGGTTACCCACGCTTACCCACTAACCTGACTATACTACCCACTGTTACCCACATACAAGTAGTTTATGTATAAATGTGAGGGTTTGTAAGTCAGTTATCCACAGTTTTTGAGGGCGGACCGAGTTATCCCCAACATATAGCGTCTAGACGTTATCCACAGACGCTAACGTATAGCGGTAGCGACTTCCCTACCTCGAACCCACGGTTGGCATGCGGGCAATAGCCACGCTCGAATGTGCGTGCACCGGTTCTTCGCGCAAGTGACGACCAGCTACCGCATAGTTGTGGTTATAGGCATCGCGCATAACGTGCATAAAGCTGCCGTCGCTCTTAATAATGGCTGCGCCGACCAGCGCCATGACACCCATTACGACGTACCGCTTGCGAAAGAAGTACTCGGTATGAAGATGTATCGGTCGGGTTAAGAAGCTTGTTTTTTGTTTGGTGATTTTTGATTTTGTTTTCATATGTACAAGATAAACATTAGCATAATGTTGCGCGTAAGTCAATATTTAGTCTTTTGTATCGTGCTACACTGGGTACGTTATGCCGGCTACAAAGCGCATCCACCAGATTCCCCTCCCCGACCGACCCCGCGAAAAACTGCAGCGCAAAGGCGTTAATGCACTGTCCGACTTTGAGCTCTTGCAGGTAATCATCGGCAGCGGCACCAAAGGCGCCGATGTGGGCTTTATCGCCAAGCAGATTCAAAAGCTGCTAGGTAAAGGCGCGCAAACTATATCGTACGAGCATCTTATTGACATTAAAGGAGTCAGCATCGCCACCGCGGGCAAAATTATGGCCTCGCTCGAACTTGCCCGACGTCATCTGTTACGTGATACTGAGCCGATAGTAAGTCAGCAAGATATCCTCTCTCGCCTTGGCGAGTTGCGCGGACGACAACAAGAACACTTTGTCTGCCTGACGCTAGACGGCGGCCAACGCTTAATTGCGCAACGTACCATTACGATCGGCACCCTGGACGCAGTGCTCGCACACCCACGCGAGGTATTTGCCGACGCAGTGGCCGACCGGGCCGCGTGCGTCATCGTTGCACACAACCATCCCTCGGGCGACCCTTCGCCCAGCGACCAAGACATCACGCTCACCCAACAGCTCGTTGCCGCCGGACAGCTCTTGGGCATCCCTCTAGCCGATCATCTTATCGTCACAAAAAACGATCATTTTAGCTTTAAGCGACAACGACTCCTCTCGCTATAAACATCGCGATAATCACCCTCGGCTTCGCTGCGCAAGATCACATAATTAACATCGTAGAAATGTTGTAAAAAGAGTCGAGTTAATTATGGTTTAAGGTCCAGCGTGGCAACCTATGATAGTATCCCGCCCAAACAGCAACATCAGTAACGGAGGGTCAACGTTATGAACGTTAATTACTATATTGAGCTACGTAAACCGAGCGCCAGGGGCACCGAAAGTATCGCCGCCGATGTCATGCGACACCTTAACACTCGCCAGCACCTTGGCAAAGCAGTCGTGGTGTGCGAGCAGCCTGCCGTCATACTCAGCACCAGCCGCAAACAATGGCTCAGGCTGTCGAGGTCTCTGCAAAAACAGCGGTCCAGCACACTCAACGCCGACAAGATTCTCAAATACACACACACCATAACCCGTATGCAGCGCATGCTGTTTACAACCAAGAACCCACTCGAACGACCCGAGGGCGATGTCTTCTTTTTGTCGCCGGACGAAGCGGAGGTCTTGGCCGCAAACTGCTGGACGGCATATTTTCTAAGTACCGTAGACCCCAAAACGATACTTAGTATGATGACGCAGCTCCCCGATCAAGCGCTGGCAGTAGACTACATGCAGTCCCCCGTATGGCAAGAACTGGGATTTGTTGAAAAGCGGCAGCTCGAAAAGCAAGTCGACAAGACATGGCTGGCCGCTGATCTTTTTCTCAAAAAATACGGCATTGACGTGACCCGGCTCATTATAAAAGGCTACCTTGATACAGAGGCGATGGACGATGCACTGGACATAATCCTTGGTGGCCACGGCCACGAATTTTTAGAAATAGCCAACGACTTTCAGCGCGCACTAGAGCTAGCTCGCCCGCTTCGACTCAAAGAGAGTACGCGCTACGCCTACGACTCACTTGTACTGTTGGCGCACCGAGTACAGGCCTTGCGCCCCGGTGCGTACAGTCAACAATTCTTAGAGTTATATAACGAAAACGACACGTTCTTTTTGTACGACACCGGCCGCGCACGCAAACATCACGTGGGTAGCGAGACGCTGGAGCAAGTGTACGCTCGGCATGCAGCCGCAGGTCGCATCAATCTTGCAACGCATATCCAAAACCTGGCCAAAGACCAAGCCTAGGCGCTTCTTGTCTCTACAACGAAACCGCAGTACCATCTTCCCCCGACCCCTTATTGCGATAATGATGTATCACTAGCGGCACTGCGGCCAAAGCGTTAGCAACCAAAATATATGCCGGAAATGCTACCTCGACATATGTGTTTGTACTACGAGCCAATAGCGCGGCCGCGGCAGCAGCGACTCCGCCCACCACAAAGTACATCCACGTATCCGAAGCAGGGTCGCGCCAAATCTTAATGACCGTGGGCGTAAACGCAATTGCGTCTGTCAATATAAGTAACGTTAGCGACAGCACCGCATCTTTGGTCATCAGGTAGGCCGACAGGCTGACTGCAAAGGCGATATAGCAGATAATGTCCGAGCGCGACAATCCGCCCACTCCGTAGCGAATAGCTAGCACAAACAACAGGATCTGAGACAGCGCCTCGCCAACAGTCAACAACAGCACCCATCCCGTAAATTCATGACTCTGAACGACTAATATCACGACCATCAGCAGCAAAAACAATACTCGCGTACTTCTGGCCAGTTTTGCCCTGCCCTTTACCACGTCAATGGCGTAAGGAATGGTCACGCCAAAAGATAATGCGAACGCCAAAATACCAAAAAAAGAACTCATACTGCCTCCTTACCAACGACTGACGCAGTTAAGTGTAGCGGTATTGCCGAGAATACCGCAAACAGTTGTCCAAAATGACGGACAACTGTGATACACTAGCGTTATGCATCAAGAGGAAATCATTACCAAATACCTGGGCAAACTGGGAATCGAAGCCGAGACCACCGCCGTGTACCTGGCACTCGTAACACAAGGGTACGCCTCTGCCCTGCAGCTCGCCAAGTCGACTAAAATCAGCCGAACACAGGTATACCGACATCTGGATGTTTTGCAGCAGCACGGCCTGGCTAGTGCCGAACAGCTAAGTTACGGCACGCTCTACCGGCCGATGCCCATCGAAAACATCGAGGGATTGCTCGCCAACCGCGAGGCCGAAACCGCTGCGATCCGCCGAAATCTGAGCACTATGGCCGAGGCGCTGCAAGTCATCGCGGGCGGCAACGGCCCTAAAGCAAGCGTCCAACACTATTACGGCCCTGCCGGAATCAAACAAGCCAACTGGAACATTACTCGCGCCAAAAAAGAATACAAGGTATTCGAGACCTCTCATATCTCGTCGCACCACGACGTAGCCTTTGCGCGCCGCTACCGCGAACGCTGTATCGAGCGTAACCTGACCAGCTACGATCTAACCAACGACACTGTCGTGCACGCCAAAGACATCCAGCCCTACGAACCTTCGCGCACTTTTTTGCGTCATATCGACCCTCAGGTGCTCGCCATTAACTACGAAATTGTTCTGTACGACGACGTGACGCTGCTGCTGGACTACCGTGAACACATGGCTGTCGAGATGACCCATCCGGCCTTTAGTGTCATGATGCACCAACTTTTTGATGCAATGTGGGCGCAAGCCACACCGCTTGAGATTACGCGCTAATTAGCTTTGGATTATCTTTATAATATCGGCGCCGTAGGCTTCGACCTTTTTAGGACCAAAACCCGGAATATCTAGGAGTGCCTGCTCACTTTGGGGCTTGAGTCCGGCGACCGCCTTTAGGTGCGCATCGTGAGCGATAATAAACGGTACTGTTGCGTGCTGTCTGGCCAGTTCGGCGCGCCAGGCGCGTAGTTTCTCGAACAACTCCGGGTCGGGCGGCGGCAATTCTTGAGCCGCAGCGACCTCTTTAGCCTGCTCCTCCATCTGTTTTTCGTGCGCACCACTCGCCTCGTCTTTATGCCATTTTTCTATGTATTCGGCATGTGCCGCAAGCGCCTTTTCGCTGCGCTCGCGCAGCTCGGCGTCGATTTGCTTGGCAAGTGGACTGACCCGCAAAGCCATGCCGTTAAGGCCGTCCAAAATAAGATGCTTGAGACTGCGCACACGACTCAATGCCACATACCCCATGCCCTCGACAAACGCCTTGGACAAATCAATGCGGGCGGCGTCTAACGTCATGCCCTGACTTTTGTGCACGGTTATTGCCCATGCCAAACGCAGCGGTAACTGCACAATCTGCGCGCGGCGCCTATCGCCGTCCATAAGCTCCCAGCTTTCTTGCTTAACCGTTATAATGCGGCCGTTAGTTAGCTCTACTATAGGCAGGTCGGTCTCGGGGTCAAAATCTACAACCACACCCAAGCTGCCGTTAACATATTTGCGGTCGGCCGAGTTGCGTACACACATTACAGCCGCGCCCTTTTTAAGACGCAGTGTCTCGGGCGCTAAACACGAGCGCTGCAGCTGCTCTACATAATTTTTGGCTCCATGCGTTTCCATCTCGTATTCGTACACGTCGCCCTCTAGCTCTTGCAGGTGCTCATCGTTCACACTGTCGACATCGACATTGACAGTAAGTAGCCGCGTGCGCGTGGCAAAGGGGTCGTCCATGGCATGCGTGCGTGCTCGCAACACGTCCAGCTGGCTGCGCGTCAAGAATCCAGCGCGGATGCCGTTAAGTATATCGGTGTAATCCTGGTCTTTGCTTTGACGATACTGTTTTTCTAGATAACACACCGCAAAATGCGCCCGCGTCCAGACATTAGAGCTGACGATGAACCCACCCTGTCGCCCGTCCCGTCGATTTACCGGCGGCAGCTGAAAAAAGTCACCGCACAGCACCACTTGCACGCCGCCAAACGGCTCGGCGTTCTCGCGCACCATGCGCAGCATTTCGTCTACCATATCCAGACGAAAATCATGCAGCATACTGATCTCGTCGATCACTAGCACCTCGGCTTTTTTGATAAGATCCTGCCGGCTTTTGCCGAGCTTGGCAGCAGCATGCTTATCTAGAGAGTCGTGCACGCCAATCCCCGACCACGCGTGGATCGTCGTGCCGTTAAGGTGCGTTGCAGCCAATCCGGTAGTGGCCGTAACAGCCACTGCCCGCCCGGACTTTTTTGCCCTGCGGATAAATTTGTTCAAGACATAGGTTTTGCCCGTGCCGGCAGCACCCGTGAGCAATACATTTGCCCCGGATTCCAATATCGCCAACGCCTCGTCTTGTGTCACGCACGTACCCTCATAATTCCGTGGGGCTATTGTAGCAGGTATTGCCCTGCCTTGGGTTTATTACTTCGCTTGGATTGCCGATGATCACAGGTCGCCGTTAAATTCCGGCGGTTAGCATGTCTTCTGGGTCGGCTGGCTTAAGCGGCTTTTTGCGGATAATTTCGTAGCGCGCGCCGGTCAAGTTAGACTCCATGTAATCGTCGTTGAGCACATTTACAAATTTGCCGAGGTCTTTTTGGTTCATGATGATAATCGCGCCGTTTTCGTCGGCCATCAAGTCTACACCCAGCTCCTCGGCATGATCGATCACCTGCTCTTGCGTCACGGTGCCGATTTCCATATTTTGCAGCTTGTTGATCAGCGACTTGTTGCCGGCAACGGCAGTCTGCAAATCCAGGCCGTCGGCAAAGCTGAGCTTGTAGTGCTGCTCGATCTCTTGGACCTTCTTTTCGGCAATGCTGTTCTTTTTGCCGTCGTAGCTAAACAAGCGGTCAAGCTTGGAGGGATTAAAGACATATAGATCTTGGTCTAGCACCAGCATGTGTGCCTCGTGCGGGATCTTGAGTGCGGCTGCCTCAAAGGCCTTAAACACCTTGCCGTTAACCATCCATGTGCCCTGCCCTTTAAGCATTTGGCCACCGCTGATAGCCTTGATAATGTAAAACGGCTTTTCTAGCTTAGGGTGGTTAACGCGCACTAGCGACCCCTTTAGGCGCTTAAGGTCGTGCTCTTCCTCGGTAAACAGCTCGATCTCGCTCTCTTGCGTGCGAATCCAGTGCATCACCTCGCGCAGCTTTTCGACGCGCTTCCACTGCACCCGGTAAATGACACCCTGTTCGCCCTCGCCGTCGCTAAAATCGCGTACCGGCACACCGTTTTCGGCGGCGTCCAGCACCAGCTCTAGCGTGTTGTCGATAAACAGCGGCTGCATTTGGTTGGTCAGCGACTGGTCGGTTTTTGTGCGGTAGACAACGTTGTTTTTGTTAATCCAAAACAACTCCACACTTAGCTCTTCTTTGTACTCAAAGAGGTTATTTGCCCACGCAAATACGTCGCTTTCTTTGTAATCATCCTGCGGCTCGGCCAAAATATCAGTCGGCGGCATCTCTACGTTTAGCTTTTCTTCTGCGGTTGTTGTTTCTTCGGGCATAATTAGACATTCTACACGTCATTGCGCCAAAAGTGTGATGTAAAAGGTACGGCAATACGTTTATGATCCAGTCAGCTGGCGTTTCTTGCCGCAGGAGCACGGAAAACGCCAAAGGAAAGTTGTCTTGTTTTCCTTACGGACTATAGCCGAATCTCCTGCAGCAAGAAACGCCAGCCGACTACTACAAACCCGTGCTACTATTACCGTATGAAACGAGAGATAAAAGTCCGAGGCATTGCCGTAGCCGACGGCAAACTACTGTGCGTACAGCTAACCCCTTATAACAACCTTAGCGCCGAGGGCGAGCCCTTTTGGTGTCTGCCAGGCGGCGGCGTGGATGATGGCGAAGGCCTAAGGGACGCTATGCGCCGCGAAATGGTAGAAGAGCTGGGTGTCGCCCCCAAAGTCGGTCGCCTGCTCTACGTGCAGCAGTTTGCGCACAAAGACATCGACTATCTGGAGTTTTTCTTTCATATCGAAAACCCCGAAGATTACGCAAATATCGACCTGACCAAGACCACACATGGTCAAAAAGAAATAGCAGCCCTGGACTTTGTCGACCCCAAGGCAGTGCGCATTAGGCCCGAGTTCCTGGCGAGCGATGACTTGCCTGCGTTTATTGCCAGCGACGAACCCGTGCGCTTCTTTACTCAGTACTAGTCTTTGACGGTTGCTCGCCGTCGCGCTTGATGTCGATTGGCTCGAATTCGCCGAGCACGATTGGCCTAGGTTTAAACAGCGTTTGCACCATTGCCTTGTTGATCGAGACAACCTCGCGCAGCAAGTAATTAACAGTGTGGTCGCTGCCGCCTGCATCGTCTGCGCTCTTGGCCGCTACGCCCACGCTCTTAACCCCGAGCGAGTCACACGTCCAGACCGCCCGCGGCAAATGGTATGCCTGCGTGACCAAAATCGCCTCGGTCACGCCAAAAATCGCCTTCGCCCGGTAGCATGTGTCGTATGTGCTAAAGCCTGCAAAATCCATCACCACGTCGTCTTTATGCACGCCTTGCGAAACGGCGTACTCGCCCATAACAAACGGCTCGTTATGATCGATCGTACTGTTGTCGCCGCTGAGTAGCAGTACATTAACCTTCCCTGCCTTGTACAAATCTATGGCGCTATCTAGCCGCCGCTGCAAAAAAGGTGTCGGCTTGCCGTCCGCCATAATAATTCCGGCGCCAAACACCAGAGCCACGCTCCGCTGCGGCACGCTCATGTCGCCTGCGGCGTAGCGCTTGCTACCAGTTGCCACGTTCATCACGACCACCGGCGTAAAGATCAGGATAAGTGCGACGACCAACCCACCAACAAACCACCATTTGCGGCGTGCCATCCATAGGACAACTCTTCTTAGACGCGCCTTAAAGCTGCTCATACTACCATTGTACGGACAATAGCATCACCCGTACAGGGCCGCTCCAAGCTTTACAGCGTATGTCCGGCGCGGGCTTTGTTGGCCCATTCGTCGGCGAGTTCGTTGCCAGGGTCGTTGTTGTGACCACGTACCCATACTAGTGTTGCGCGAGATTTGCGGTACAGCGGGCAGACTTCCATGACAATGTCGAGGTTTTTGATCTCGCCACCTTTTTTCTTCCAGCCGTTCTTTTCCCAGGCTAGCGACCACTTGGTAATGACGTTGATCCAAAATTCGCTGTCGGTGTGGACCGCGCACTCGGCGCCGTTGGCATCTTTGAGCGCAGCGACGATGGCCAGCCCTTCCATGCGAATGTTGGTGCTTTCTGCCTCTGACCCCAAAATATGCGGTTTCATGTCTCGAATAACGGCAAAGCCGCCCTTGCCCGGGTTTGGTTCGCAGCTGCCGTCTGTGTAATACGTAATCATCACTCTATGATCTCACACTTCTATGACAAGACGTAAGCATTTTACATAAAGCACAGGTCACGTTGCCTCCGCTAGATCGCATCGTTGCGCACCATACTCTTCGCCTTCTGATAAGCCCGGTAGTTCTTTGTCTTGAGTCTCGTCAGGTATAGATTTAATCGCTTCTTGACCTCCGGCTGACCACTGTGTAACGGCAAGCGTTGAAATATCCTAATACCAAAATTCTGCTTACTAATTAAGTCTGCCTTCTCGAATATCGCAATGGCCAATTTTCTGTGCGAGGGAGCCGTGGAATCTACAAGCACAAACAGAGCCGACTTCTCCGTATTTTCAATATACCAGGTGAGATGAGCTGTGAATCTATTCACTAAAAAACCTAGACTTAAGAGATTTAAGTTCTTCAGTACATATCTTGCAATCTCGTTTCTAACTTCATAGCCGGAAGCTCCCGCCTCATCCCACCGTCGCTTTAATAAGCACACGGCTAAATACTTGTACTCAAAAATGTGAGAATTTAACAGAGATGAAGTCGTACGATAAAAGGACTTTGGTTGCTTTTTAGAAAGCCGCTTCAATATATCAAGATCGGTACCAGTGTAGACCAACTTACCCTTATACGCTTTTAAGCGTCTTAATGCCACTGCTGCATCCTTGTTACTCTGTATAATATTTGTGTAATACGAAAAACCGTAGGGCTCCTGAGGATTCTGGACCACAAAAAGCATTCTCAAACCCTGAGCAGAACCTAAGATCACCTTCTTAAACTTAAGGTAATCTTCGTACTGAAGTTCCAACTTCTTATACCCAAGATATCGCGGAAACTGCTTCGATAACTGTTCACCGACAAAGTCACCATTATGTACGATAGAATTTCTCACCAAATACAATTCCTGAAGGTCTTTCTTGGGCTTTAATGCCAGACCTGTCGCCGACAATGTCTTTGCAATGAACTCATACCTGTCAGCCAAGTTAGCACTGAACATTTTCTTAAAAACCATGACTTTGACTAGCTCGTATTCCACATTGTACGACTCAAGCATTGTAAGAATCTGGTCAAAATTGACCTTAATCTCACTCCTCATTCGCTCGGGATTATGTTCATAATATTTGAACGCTAAACGAAAAAGGAATTCATCAAATACATTACATAGGTTAACTATGGCAAAGTGTAATGCCTGTCGCTTTGCTCCTGCAAGCTTCCCGCGCGCATCGCTCAAAAACTTGATGTACGTGGCTCTGTATACGGTTTGAGGAGTAGGAAAAATCATCCCAAAACTTCCTAGATCCCTCTCAATCTTTAATCGATAGTAAGGAGTTAGTTTTGGTCCGGCCAGCTCAACATGATCTAGATATTTTTTTATTCTGGCATCCATACTATCTAGTTCTCGTACAGTCAGAAGATAGTTGAGTTCCGCACCCTCTATGCGGTTAATGAGGATCTTGTGCGTACCTCGTAACCTAACATTTCTTGATGAAGACATAGCGGCCCTTCGAATCATTACCGTAACTACAAACTTGTATTTCGCATTTTAAGCTGTAATTACTCAGATATGCAACTTCGGAGTACATACTCTCCATCTGGGTTGCGATGTATCCAAACGCCCATGTGTCACCCTCTAAGGTTCGCCCTTCTTTACTGAAGCTCCTAGAGGTATTAGAGAGCTCGTTGTGTTTTTGAGACCAGGTCATTTATTTCTATTCGTTGCTGCTGAGCGGTGTCGCGGTCGCGGACGGTAACGGTGTTGTCTTCTAGCGTCTGGAAATCGATAGTTACGCACGCTGGCGTACCAATTTCGTCTTGGCGGCGGTAGCGCTTGCCGATGTTGCCGTTGTCGTCCCACATCACCGCGCCTAGCTCTTTTTGTAGCATGGCATAGACTTCGCGGGCTTTGCCAACTAGCTCGGGCTTGTTCTTAAGCAGCGGCGATACGCAGGCTTTTACCGGCGCCAGGGACTTAGGTAGTTTGAGGTACACGCGCTTGTCGCTGTTTAGCTCGTCCTCTGTGTACGCAGCTGTCAGTACAGCCATAACGGCACGTTCAACACCAAAACTTGGCTCGATAACGTGCGGTACAAACGGCTTGCCCCCATCCTTAGGCCGATACTCCATACTCTTCCCGGTGGCGCGCTGAATGTTACTCAGATCGAAGTCAGTGCGGTACGCCAAACCCAAAAGCTCATCGTTGCCGTGAGGAAAATCAAATTCAAAATCTATGGTGCGCTTGCTGTAATGAGCTAAGTCGTTTTGAGGCACCTCAAGTTCGTGTACTTTTTCCTCTGGCAAGCCGAGCTGTTCCAAGAAAGAGTGTATGTCGGTACGCCACTTTTCAAATGACTCTTCCCACTTGTCGGGATGAACGAAGTACTCGACTTCCATCTGCTCGAATTCGCGTGCTCGGAACACAAAATCGCGCGGGCTGATCTCATTACGGAACGCCTTGCCCTGCTGCGCCAAACCAAACGGCAGGTCAGGATAAAGACTGTCGACAACGTTCTTGTAGTTGGTAAAGATACCCTGCGCCGTCTCTGGCCGCAAGTAACTCACCGAATTCTTGTCATAGGCCACGACACTGTAGCCAACCGGCAAATCACCACCCCTGTAGGGTTCTGACTCTCCTACCTTTTGGTGACCAATAATCAAGGATTCATCGTCTGTAGCGTCATCAGTTATTGTCTGCGAACCAACGAACGTCTTGAACATCATATTAAACTGCATTGCAGGTGACAACTCGTTCCCGTCAGGGCTCTTTATGTCGTGCTCCCTGATTGCATTTGTTATATCCTGCAAAGACATCCCAGTGGGATCAACGCCAACATCCTTCAAGAGGTGATCTGCTCGATATCTAACGTTGGTTTTTGTGTCCACGACTAACGGGTCATTGAACGTATCGACATGCCCACTCGCCTGCCAGACTTTTTGGTTCATTAGGATGGCGGCGTCTATACCGTACATGTCATCGCGGCTATCCACAAACGTCTTCCACCATAGCCCCATAATATTGCGCTTGAGCGAAACACCAAGTGGACCGTAGTCCCAGGTACCAGCTAGGCCGCCGTAAATTTCGCTACCCTGATAAATAAAACCGCGCCGTTTGCACAAGCTTACGATGTCTTCGAGAGAAATGTCACTCATTTATATTACCTTTCAAGAATGTTAACTGGTTTTTGGATGCGGGCATGGAAAGACTAGCGTAGGCCAAAGCCACTGCCCCGTACAGATCCGTAACCAGCCGCCACTTTGATAGCGTTCATCAGAGGTATTATACCCGAAGATGAGTCTGTAGCATAGTTGCCATCAGCGGTGCGAGGTCTTGAGCGAGAGCGGCCCCTCCCTGTACTTGCGCCAGTGTTTTGGCGAGATGCCCTGCAAAGCCCAAGCGCAAGAACTTGATGTGCCCGGCCGTAAACTTGCCATGCGGCGCCGCAGCAAAGCACATGTGGTCAAAATCAAAGCCGTACATCTGGGCGGGATCGAGTTTGTTGCCATCGGCGTCCGTCTGCAAATTGGGACTATGGCCACCAAGTCGCAGCAGCTGTGCCGCCGACCAAAAGCGCACAAGTTCGAGAGATACACTCGGATCATCCAGTGCCTCGAATATCTGCCGCAGCAAATCAAAATACTCCAGCTCCGGGTGATCCTCGGTGGTTTTATTAAGCTGCTTGATCAGCTCATAACCAAGCATGGTGCGGTCTAAATCTTCGACGATTCGGCCATAATGCCGCACTAACCGCGTGGACACCAAGGTACCGATCTCGCCCCTGCCCTTTACAAAAGTAAGCGTACTAACACTAAATAACTCGATGCCGCCCGCCAGCTTGGACTTAACGCGGCGCACACCCTTGGCCATGAGCCGCACTTTGCCATGATCGGGCGTTAGCAACGTAATGATGCGATCAGCCTCGCCGTAATCGGTACGACTGAGAATAATGCCGTCGGTAACGATTTGGTTCATGCGACTGCCGTATGCTCGCGGGTTACTCTTACCAGGTCTTGAAGCGTAGCGCGCGGCTTGTACAGCACGGCACTTACGCCCAAGTCGCGGCGAAACGTTTCCATAGCCGGAGCAATTTGCCCGGCTGTTAGCACCGTATTGAGCACCACGGGAATATTAAGCCATTCGGCGTACGATCGAAATTCGTGCAAAAACTCGATGCCGCTGTGCCCTGGAAGATTCAGCTCGACAATCACGATATCAGGAGTCTGCTTATCTGCCGCATCAACTGCCGACTGAGCACCGGTCACATGTACCACAGAGTGGCCTGCATGCTGCAGAGCTTGTGTGTACGTCTTGGCGAGTACAGTGTTAGGTTCTATTAACAATACTTTGGACATGAGTACAAATTTTATACAAAAGTTAGCTGATGGCTGGGCTGTAGCGTAGCAGCGAGGCCGCTTTGGCGAAGGTACCGCCCCACCCGAAGCTGTGTGTGCATCGACCGCATGATCGTGTCGGCAACAAACAACCCCGCTCCGCTGCCAGGCATAAAGCTAGTAAGCGGCTGCCGCGCCTTGCCAACCAAACCCAAAGCCGCCCGCCACCTATCGGTACTGAGCGCTTCGTGCTGCCCATAAGCTCCGGCGACCACCCCAAAGGGTGTGCGGTGAGTTGCCAAAACAACCCGCCGCGGCTGGCGCACGTCGCGCGCCGCCTGTGACTCGATCAGCGCAAATCCCAGCGATAGCAACGCTGCCCGAAGGCCATTGGGATGGCTCATCACAGGGGCAAACTTACCACCAACAACGACCTCTAGCTCTACCCTATACTGGCGCGCAAACTGATCCAAATCGTGCGCGGCGTCCATCAGCGTAGAAGACACCGACACTGGCTCTAACTCCAGACTTGCGCTTCGATTCATCAGCTCAAGCCCCAGCAAGTAGCTATCCAGCAACGTAAGTGCGGCCAGCGCTTGTGTGCGGATCGCAGCCACATCAGTCAGCTCGGCCTGCCCGGTCAACTGCCCAAGCTCCGCCTGTCGCGCTATGGTTGTTAGCGGCACCTTAAGGTGCTCAACCACGGATAGCAACAAACTATCCGCCCGAACATGCTCATTACCGCCTGCAATTTTCCCCATCGCGCTGGCTTACCCTCTTAGATGCCCTTAGTATAGCACCATTAGACCAGCCCTTTTACTGACTGTCTAAATGGTTATGCTAACACTTACAGGGGTAGGACCTACGGAACAAACGTCAGGTTTGGCAAAATAATGTTGTTAAAATCGTCAATGTAGTTTGGCGACTCGGTCCAGATTTTGATTGTACTATTGCGCAGCGGCAATACGATGATACTTCCCCGCTTGTTGCGCGACACCTGACCGTCAAAGCGCGTACCTACAATGTCCTGCATTTCGGGCAAAGAATATGGTGCTGCGGTCAAACGCTTGCCGTTAACGTCCGCTTCGAACGACTGAATGACTTTGTCGTATGGCTGCGAAAGCACTTGTACACGTAAAGCAAAGGCGTTTTCTTCTTGGGTAGTGCTCGGCACTACCTTGGGGTGGAAATAGTTGTCGACAGGGGCAACGCCCTGTGCGCCCTCGATAACGTAACCGCTCCATGTCTTGGGGTAACGTACATTAACGCCGCCATATTGGTCCGGCGCTTTGTGCGACGTCAGCGGCCGTTTTTCTTCTTCGGCATACCTGGCTGCCGCAGATTCCTCTACTTGCGCTTGGCGCTCGTCGGCTGCCTGTGCGGCTTTTTGGTCGCTGTTATTCTTGTAGTCTTGCCTGCCTACAAAGGCCCACGTGGCAAAAGAAACCGCGCCCAAAAGCAGCACGATCGTTACGATTAAACCAATCAACATGCCGCTAACGTAGCCAGCTTCTCCAGAACTAGACTTCATACTGCTCATGGTAATAGATTGCGAATGCTTTCGCAAGTTACAAACAGGTACGCGTGCAAAAGATTACTGCGGTGTAACCTGTTCCGATTTATACCAATGGCATGAGAGAGTTATTGGGCACGATAATCGGCAAAACAGTGCAGCGGATCATGCAGCGTCGCGGCAGCAAGGGTCAGTCCCTGCCTGGCCTGATCGTCGAAAAGATACGTCCGTCATACCTTACATCTATGCTCTCGCAGCTGCCCGAAGGCGTGGTTTTTGTGATGGGCACCAATGGCAAAACCACCACGACCAAGATCATAACCGAGCTACTGCGTGCCAGAGGTAAACGCGTAATCACCAATTCTACCGGCAGCAACCTTACCCGCGGGATTATCTCGGGAGTACTGCAACATGCGACCTGGGAAGGTACCCTACCCTTTGATCTGGCGGTTTTTGAGGTAGACGAGGCCTACGCCCGCAAACTCGCGCAGCAAGTACGGCCCAACTGGGTTGTGGCGCTCAATGTATCGCGCGACCAGCTCGACAGATTTGGCGAGGTCGATTCGGTTGCCAGACTCCTGGAGTCAACGATAAAAAAAGCCAAAAACGGCGTCATCACCAACGCCGACGACCCGTATCTTGCAGCAATCGGCAAAGCAACATCTGCAGCCGGCTTACAAACGGATTACTTTGGAGCGCACCAATCGCTGCACACCCACTTTCCTACCGAAAAAACGATTGCGACCGTGCAGCAGCCCGATGGTAAATCACCCCAGCCGCCTACCGCGCGTCCCGAACCGCGCGTCGAGCTGACCGATTTTCACAAGCAGTATGTCACCTACGTTATCGACGGCAAGCAGTACGAAACGCGTCTTAACCTCGTCGACCCGCACAATTACCTCAATGCTGCCGCCGCTGTTGCACTGGTTTCGCGACTACTACCCAATACTCCGACCCACGAACACCTCAATAACCTGTCTAAGGTACGTCCGGCGTACGGGCGCGGCGAAATCTTTATGCTGCAAAACGGCGGTGGCGCCGTGCAGCTCACGCTGGTCAAAAACCCGACCAGCTTCTTTCAGGCACTCTCGTCGCACGCCGCCAGAGACTGCGACGTTATGATTGCCGTCAACGACAACTACGCTGATAGCCGCGACGTATCGTGGCTGTGGGACGTCGACTTTGAACCGCTCAAAGATAAACAACGCGTCATAACGTGCGGCAGACGGGCGGCAGATATGGCACTAAGACTACACTACGACGGCATCCCGGCTCGCAGCATTCCCGATATCGATGAGGCACTGCGGGTATTCTGCCGCAGCCAAAACCGCAAGGTTATCTTTGCCACCTACACCGCCATGCTTTACTTGTACGAGACACTTAAGCAGCGCACGACTCCTCAAACAGAGGTTGCGTCATGAAATCCCTTACAATCGTCCACCTCTACCCCAATCAGATGAACACATACGGTGACAGGGGCAATTTGCTCACAATTATGCGCCGCTGCGAGTGGCACGGCTACCAGCCGATCGTCCAACATCACCACGCCGGCAGCGACCCTCCAGTAGGCGCCGACATCGTACTAGGCGGTGGCGGCCAAGACTCAGCGCAAGATGACATCCAGCGAGACATACGTAAAATCGCCAATAACCTGCACACCCTCGCCAGCAACCAAGTGCCCATGCTTATGGTCTGCGGCAGCTACCAGCTGCTTGGGCGCCGATTTGTCACACAAGACGATCGCATTATCAGAGGAATCGGCATCTTTGACGTCGACACCTACGGCGGCACGGAGCGACTGACGGGCAACGTCAAAGCAGAGTCAGACTGCGTCGGTTCCCTCTTTGGGTTCGAAAACCACAGCGGCCGCACTTACCTCAACAGGACTCAACAACCGCTAGGGTTCGTAACCCGAGGCAACGGCAACAACGGAGAAGACAAAACCGAAGGTGCACGAACACAAAATGTATTCGGCACCTACCTGCACGGCCCCGTTTTGCCCAACAATCCCAAATTTGCTGACATGCTTATCGAGATAGCCGCGACCAACAAATACGGCTTCTTTGAAACTAACGGTACTAACCCCGATGATTCACTCGCGATGGTAGCGCGCGACGAGGCGCTCAAAAGGCAGTATTAGCACCCCTTACCATACTCGTACAAAAACACCCCGTCCTTTTGTGTGACCGGCTCTTTGTCCGGCACAACAAACGCAAAGCTTGCCAGGCGCAGCGGCCTGTCACCGCGCCAAGCCTCGATCTTTCTGTCTAACGTCGTCATCTGCCGCGGGATCATAAAAACAAAGATCGCATCGGCTGGCGGCCACGCGGTAGTAAAATAATTGCCCCAAATAACACGCACCTGATTTCGGTAGCGCCAGGTCTTGAGCCACGAAACCGCAAACATAAGCGGACTTAGCTCGATGCCAACCGCGTTAGCGCCGCGTTTAGCTGCCTCCACCAATACCCTGCCGTCGCCGCAACCCAAATCAAGTACCGTTTGCCCCGGCGCAAGATCCAGTAAATCCAGAGCGGTGTCAACATTTTTGCGCAGCGTGGGTAAATACGGAGGCCCGAACAGCACCACAAATCCCATAAGTAGCACCGCCGCCAGCAGCACGACGTACGCGATTATCATGGGGCTTGGGGCTTGAATTTCTCGATTGTGTTCTCGGCCTGCTCCAGATACTTCTCGAGTTTTGTAACCAAGCTCAACCCCTCTTCGTACAGCTTGACTGCCTCGTCTACCTGAACGTCGGGTGCCTGCAGCTTATCAAGCACCTCTTCTAGGCGCTGATTAAGCAATTGGTAACTATCTTGTTTCATATCCACCATCCAGTGTAACTCCTTTTACCTGCGCGGTCACGCGGGCATCACTTAAACTAATCTGCACCTCGTCGCCAGGTTTTACCTGCGTGCCGCTTCGAATAAGTTCGCCTTCTGTTCGTACCAGCGCATAACCACGCTGCAACGCGGCGTTTGGATCATAGGCGACCAGCAGACGACTCTTCAGCTCCAGGCCCTGGCGCGCGTTTTGTACGGCGCGCAGGACATACTGATGCAAATCGCGGGTCGTCAAATCCAAGTGGCGCCTCGTCGTATCGAGCACATCCTGCACGTCGCGCTCGAGCTGCTTGCGCAGCGAGCGCACATTCGCCAACTGCGCTTTGCGATCCGGCACCAGCAACTCGGCGGCATTACTAGGCGTGCTTGCCCGCTGGTCGGCCGCCAGCTCGGCCATACACACGTCTACTTCGTGACCAATCGCAACCAGCGTCGGAATGCGACTTGCCGCAACCGCTCGCGTTACTTGCTCGGTGCTAAACGCCTGCAAATCCTCGGCACTTCCTCCGCCGCGCGTCACCACCAACACATCCGGCGGATCTCCGTCGGCATTTAACTGCTCGATAGCCGCAACAATCTGAGCCGGCGCGGCCTCGCCTTGCACCTGCACGTCTGCCAGCGAAATCCGCACGCCGCCCCACCGCTCACCCAAAACCTTAACAAAATCGCGGTACGCCGCAGATTCGCCCGAAGTAATAAGCCCAATGTGCTTGGGCGGATACGGTAGCGCCCGCTTGCGCTCCTCGTCAAACAACCCTTCAGCTCGCAGCTTTGCCTCTAGCAATTGAGCGGCCTTTTTGATCGAGCCCTCACCCGTCGGCCGCATACTCACAACCGTCACGCTAAACCCATACAGCGGATGCAAACGCGGCGAGCCGCTGACCGACATCATCATGCCGTCCTGCAAAGGCCCGGGCAGCTGGCGCACCGTACCAAAAAAGCGCACCGAAGCCGCTTCGTCCTTAAGATCAAAGTACACCCACTGCCCTTTGCTTACGCGAAAATTGGCCAGCTCGCCCGTAACCGCCACAACCGGATACGCATAATCCAGCGTCTGGTTAAGCACCGCCACAAACTCGCTAACCGTAAACTCAATGTCTTGCATCCACTACCCCCTTGCCGCTAATGCCCGCAGCGACCACTTTTTATGACTCATGCGGCTGATCCAGCGGAGTCTTGCCGGTCTGGCGCACGCTTCGATGATACAAGACATATCCGGGCGGCAACTGAATAAGCGTCGTCAATACACGCCACATCACCGTAACTGGCAGACTTAACGCCGCCGGAATACCGCCGGCGGCCAGTACGCCAATCATAAGCGCTTCGTAAATCCCCGCCCCGCCAGGAAGCACCGAGATCAAACCGGCAAAGTTAGCCACCGAGTACGCAACGATAATTGCGCCAAGATTAACCCACTCGCCAAAAGCCAGGTACACGCAGTAAATTGCAATCACCGCCGATAAGTTAACGACCAGAGCCCATGCGAGCGGCGAACTCAACTCGCGCCACCGCGACTCAATCGTCTTGTAGCTGACGTGCAGGTCCTTGACAATCCCCTCGGCTCGCTCGGTACTGATTGTATCACCCTTGTGCCGCGTAACCAGCCCAACGACCTTGTTAATTGCGCGAGTAATAGCGGTAAATGCCGTGTGAATCCGTCGCTCCGAGCCAATAATCGCCACAAATCCAACGGTCCCCACCAGCAGCAGCGTAGTGATCGATCCAGCCACCAACATCATAAGGTTGCTTGCCTTGCCGTCGAGCGCCAAAATCAGCAGCCCAACCATCAACAGCAGCTCAAACGACACAAACAGCAGCAAAAGCTTCATAATCTGCACCAAACTCGCTTGCGTCGCGGTAATATTGGCGCTGCGCATCCGTACGCCAAAGTACGAAATGCCCGATACGCCGCCGCTCGGAAACACCTGGTTTACAAAGTTTAGCTCTAGCGCCGCCCGAATCATAAAGCCGTAGTGCAATTTGTGGCCGATAAGCGCAAACATCCCCTGGTACATACGCGCCTGCGCGTGGTAGCTCAAAGCAATTAAGGGAAGGATAAACACCAGGTAGTGCCAATCTACCTTGCCCAAATTCTGAAACGTATCGACAATCTGATCACGAATCAAAAAGACCAAAAGCACCAACACCGCCAACGTAACGACGTTCACGATTATCTTCCAGTTACGACGAAGAAACGTTTGCCTTGCCATTGATTGCATTATACAAGATACCCAAAATATACTTACGTTTTTTGTCGCCCTCTGTTTTACCATTCCCGCACGGGCGGCAATCCAGTAGAATAAAGAGGAGATGCATTACAAAAGTCTATTCGTCCTTGGACGTCAACCCGCCATCGGTATGGCCGAGCTAGAAAGCTTGCTCGGCGCCGAGCACATTCACGTTGCCGGCCAAGCAGCCGTTCTAAGCGATATTAACCCCGAAGAGATCGACTTTACGCGCATCGGCAGCGCCACGCGTATCGCACGGGTAATCACCCGCTTTGACGCGACCAACTGGACAACCGTAGCCCGCAACCTAGAAAAAACGTTCCCCGCCCAGCTGGACTACCTGCCGCTCGAAGGCAAACTCAAGCTTGGGCTGAGCGTATTTGGCTTGCAAGCCACCACACAGCAACTATTCCGAACAGGCTTGCAGCTCAAAAACATCTGCAAGCGCGCCGGCCGCTCTGTGCGCCTGGTACCCAACACCGATCCCGCCCTGTCCAGCGCCGCTGTATTGCACAATCAACTGACCAGCGATCTTGGCCGCGAATTTTTACTAGTGCGGGACGGCGACAGTACATGGCTGGCCCAAACGATAGCTGTCCAGGATATCAACGCCTACGCACGCCGCGACCAAAACCGCCCCAAGCGCGACGCCCGCGTCGGTATGTTGCCACCCAAACTCGCTCAAACTATTGTTAATCTGGGAACCGGCCCCTTGCCCGCCTCCGAGGATGCTGTCGTACTCGACCCATTCTGTGGCACTGGCGTGGTCCTACAAGAGGCTTTGCTAATGGGGTACGGCGCCTACGGCACCGACATCGAACCGCGCATGATAGACTACTCGGCCCAAAACCTAGAATGGCTGGCAACGCACGGCAAAGAAACCGACCCCACTCTAGAGGTCGGCGACGCCACTACACACAACTGGGGCCATCCGTTCGCCGTCGTGGCCTGCGAAACCTATCTTGGTCGTCCACTTAGCTCGTGGCCTAAAAGCGACACGCTCACCGAAATTATTGGCACCTGTAACGCTATCATCGAGCGTTTCTTGCAGAACATAGCCCAGCAAATCGAGCCCGGCAAGCGCCTCTGCCTAGCCGTCCCCGCTTGGCACGGACCCGGCGACAGAATCTATCACCTACCCCTTATTGACCGGCTGGAACAAATCGGGTATAATCGTTACAGATTTGAGCATGTGCAGGATGCCGATCTGGTCTACTACCGACCAGAACAACTCGTAGCCCGCGAATTGCTCGTAATAACAAGGAAGTAACCAAGTATGTCACACGTCAAATCAGGCGGTAGCGCCAGAATCAACAAAAACAGCCCTGGTCAGCGACTAGGCGTCAAGCTTTTTGGTGGCGAGAAAGTCGCAACCGGCCAAGTGATTGTTCGCCAAGTTGGTATGACCAAGCGCGGCGGCAAAGGCACCAAGGTTAGCCGTAACTTCACTATCCACGCCGAGCGTGACGGTGTTGTAACCTACAAGACCCGCAAGGTTCGCCGCTTTACCGGCCACACCGTGCGCCGCACAGAAGTTACTGTCGAGTAAACAGTCTCTCGACTCAAAAAAGACCCTCTCATGGGTCTTTTTTATTATTCGATGCAAAAAAACTGCTCTTAGCAGATACTCCACTACGTCTCTACTCTAAAGGGTTAACAGGTTCGACTGAGCCGAGCCAATCGATAACAGATTCCAATTGATCTCCGTATGCCATGTGCGCCACAACAGACGACCTCAGACCGGCGAGCGCACGACTGCGGTCTTCTCTCTTAAATACATTCTCGCCGAGGATCGCCGTAACCGACTCAAGCCTTACGCGCCTTAGCCTGTCATTCACCTTTCCAATGAGTCGCCCTAATTCCTCCGGAGGAATCCGATCTAATGGTCTCTCTTGCGAAGACTCCACTTGGGACTGATATACCGTGTGCAAACTCTCGACTGTCACATGTGGCACGCCCGCGCTATCAAGGCGCACAGCCTGATAAATAGTAGGAAGAAGGCCAATATCACTAAATTCATCACCAAGTAAAGACCGTCGCAATTCCCCACCGCCGCTCATCAAATAGCCAAAGCTAAGATCGAAACCACCGGTTGACTTAGGCACTGCCTTCTCGAAGCTCCTCTTGATAGCCAAATCCGAACCTTTATTAAAGTCAGGGCCATTATGCACCCTAAAAATTTGTTGCTCATGTGGTACCGAATAACCTTCTAGTGCAATTCCGCCGCGGGTACGTATCGCCCCAAAGACGGCACCCGACATAAGCCACGTCAGACCTTCGTCTACCCTACCAAAACTACTTCGTAACTCAATTCGATCTTCTATAATCCGCAGATTCTTACGCGTTGGACCCATCTCGAATCGGGCGCTGCCGTGCTGACCAAAATGGTAATCATACTGCATGGCATCATGATGCAGCCAGACTCCATCCTCGAAAGCAGCTCCCACACCAGCAACAATATCGAGCGTACGCTTTCGGCGATGCTCAGACTGTCCGATCATAGGCATCATAACCCCATTGCTATCGGCCTCGTACATACTCAGGTTAATATGCTCTTTGCGCATAGAGAGCAATACGCCATATTCGCTCGCAATTTCTGTCATACGACTGAGGATAGTCGCTTCCCTACGAACAGCCTCGCCCGGCGACGTAGGGGATAGACGAATCTCGCTAACCGAATCACTATCGTAATATCCGCTCTGAAGTTTACCGGTTCCAAACCGAAATTCTAGCCAGCCACTCTCTTCCGAATATTCGTCAATTTTGGAAAGTGGTACTCCCTGAGGCGGCCGAGTAATCGCAAGCGAGGGCCTAGAAAACTCTTTGTACAATCTAAAGTTTATCAACTCTCTCAGGCCAAAATCATCAATTTGACCAAGCCATTCCGCTTGTCGAGCGACTTCCTCTTCACTCTGAGGCACCAGACCCGCGACAAGCTCCCTTGCCTCCTCGCGAAAATCAGACAACACACCCCGCTTCGTTTCATCGTCAATAACCTCACCGTCTATAAGCTCAGGATTGCGGATCATACCCCGCTCAATCTTTGCCTTATACGGGTGTATAGTATCGGACTCCGTGTATCCCCTAAAACCAGCCGGAGCAAACAGCATGACCTCGGCTTCGATGCCACAGCGCATCGGCAACTGCCAGCTCCGCCCTACCTCCTCCAGCGCTTCAACGCGAGCGGCGTAATTCGGCCTTGGCACCTCCTGCAAGCGAGCCCGCTCAGATAGCGGGATAATTGGAAGAAAAGGGCCTAAGGAACGGCCAATCGGGTTATCTGATTCTCCTGGCGGAGGCACTTGTTCCGACATAATACATAGATTTTAACATAATCACGATAAAAAAACAAATCTCAGACTCCGTCGCTAACGCCTCTTTGGTCTACTACAGGCCGAGATGGTGCTTGATTCGGGCGATGACGTCGGTGATGACGACTTGGGATTTTACGAGGTAATCGTCTACGCCGAGGTCTTCGGCACGTTTGCGGTCGGCTTCTTGGCTGAGAGCGGTGAGCATGATGACCTTGAGGTTGGTGGTTTCTGGGGTGTTGCGCAAGATATCCAGCACGTCAAAGCCGCTTACCTTGGGCATCATTACATCTAGCAGTACTAAGTCGGGGCGATATTCGGTAGCGGCAGCCAAAGCCTCTTCACCATTGGCGACGCGCCGAACGTCAAAACCCTCGGCCTGCAGGCGAACGATATATACGCCAGCTAAGGCGTCGTCGTCTTCGACAAACAATATTTTTTTGGCAGGTTTTCCAGGTTGAGCTGCTAGATCCATATAGCTTAAGCTACCTTATTTCTTTGCCTTTTGCAATTGCAAACATGCGCCGATAAAGCCCGTAAACATCGGATGAGCACGATTAGGACGCGACTTAAACTCGGGGTGGAACTGGCTTGCGATATAAAACGGATGATCAATGCCTTCGATAATCTCGACCAGGCTTCCGTCTGGGCTGGCGCCGGCTACACGGACGCCCCACTGCTCATATTGATCGCGGTACTTGTTGGTACATTCGTAGCGGTGGCGGTGGCGCTCGACAACCTCGTCTGTGCCGTATAACTCGCGCACCTGGCTGCCCTCGGTTAACACGCAAGGATAATCGCCAAGGCGCATCGTTCCGCCGGTATTCTCCTTACCTCGCTGCCCTGCCATGGTGTCGATAAGCGGATGTGGCGTGTTTGGATCGACTTCGGTCGTGTTAGCGCCCTCTAGGCCGTGTCGGCGAGCTGCACCGATAAGCATCATGTGTAAGCCGTAGCACAGCCCTAAGCACGGCACATTGTTGTCTAGAGCGTACTGCGCTGCCTTAATCTTACCCTCGACACCGCGCGTACCAAAACCACCAGTTATGACCAGACCGTCAAAGTCCTTAAGATCCTCGCTGATATCGTCTTTGTCGCCCAAAACAGACGCGTCGACCCATTCTAGCTCGACATTGGCCTCGCCCCACCATGCAGCAGAACGCAGCGCCTCAAACACACACAAGTAGGTGTCTTCGTTGTCCATATATTTGGCCACGATACCGACCCGGACCGTACGGTCGTAGGTGCGCATCGAGCGCTCGACCATGTCGCGCCATGGCGTTAGATCGGCTGTGGTGGTTTCTAAACCCAACTTACGCGTTATAACGTCCGCAATACCGGCGTCTTCTAACGTTAGCGGAACTTCGTAAATACTCTTGGCATTGGGCATGAGCGCAATCGCCTCTTCTTCGACGCCGCTAAACAAACTGAGCTTAGCAATAGAATGCGGATTGGTCGGGTTTTCGCTGCGCGCAACCAAAACGTCAGGGCTAATGCCCATGCTACGCAGTTCGCGCACCGCATTTTGCGCCGGCTTGGTCTTGGTTTCTTTGCTGGCGCCCAGATACGGCAGATATACGACGTGTACGTATACGCAGTTTTCGCGGCCGACACGCATGCCAAACTCGCGAATTGCCTCTATAAAGCTCTGACTTTCGACATCACCTACGGTACCACCGATTTCTACGATATGGACGTCAAAACCCTCGCCCGCTTCGCGGATCGAGGTCTGAATGGCGCTCATGACGTGCGGTACGATCTGCACCGTCTGGCCTTGATATTTGCCGGCACGCTCGTCCTCAATAACACGCTGCAAAACCCTACCCTGCATAAGCGAGCTTGCCTGGGTTAGCTCTTCGTCCAAAAAGCGCTCGTAGTGGCCAAGGTCAAGATCGGTCTCGGCGCCATCTTTGGTGACAAAGCACTCGCCGTGCTCGCGCGGGTTGAGCATTCCCGCGTCGACATTGAGATAAGGGTCACATTTTTGGAGGTTTACGCGGAGTCCGCGGGCCTTTAAGAGATTGGCAATCGAGGCGGCCGTGATACCCTTTCCGAGTCCGGAAAGCACCCCACCTGTAACAAAAATATACTTTGTCGTCTTAGACACGACTACCTCTGTTAAGCTTTTATCTTGTACGATAGTACCCCAAACGTAAGCTGCTTACAAGAGTAAACGTATAAAATACAGCATGTCCACGATTACTTCTAGCCTGCGCATATTTTATTTTGGAGCACAGAAAACGCCAAAGGCAGTTGTCTTGTTTTCCTTGCGGACTATAGCCGAATCTCCAAAATAAAATATGCGCAGGCTAGTTCTCGCCCTCTATTCTAACGGTTCTTAATGAAGCTTACCGCTGCGTCCTTTTGTGGGTCGCGGTTTTGCGCGTAATCCTCGTCGGACATTATGACTTCGGTGTCCGGCTTGATGCCTGTCTTGTCGATGTTTTCGCCGCTCGGTCGGAACCAGCGCGCAATCGTCACCTTGAGCTCACCGGAGCCGGGCAGCGGCTTGACGGCCTGCACGCTTCCCTTACCAAAACTTTTCTCGCCAAAGATAGTCGCAGCCTTGTTGTCCTTAAGCGCACCGGCCATTATCTCTGAGGCGCTGGCGCTTCCTTGGTTAATCAGTACAGCCGTCGGCATACCCCGCAGCAAACCGTCGCTGCTTGCTGACTTTGTATCGATAACTACCCCGCCTCGCTTCTCTTGCAGCACGGTGTCGCCCTTTTTGAGCCACAAACTAGTGACGTCGACCGACGATCCAAGCGATCCGCCAGGGTTACCGCGAAGGTCGACCACCACACCCTTCACGCCTTTTGCCTTAAACTCCTCGGCAGCACGGCGAGCCAGTGTGGTTGTCTCTTCGTTAAATTGAACAATCTGCATGTAACCGATGTTGTCTTCGAGGATCTCGTACTCGACGCTCGGTATCGTAATATCCTCGCGGGTAATCGTAACGTTGATATCCTGGGCTTTATCGCGCAGAATCCTCAGCTTCACATCGGTCCCTTTGGGGCCGCGTATCTTTGTGGCAGCCTCGGCAGCATTCATACCGGCCGTGCTCTTGCCGTCAATTTCGATAATCATGTCCTTTGGTCGCAGTCCAGCCTTTGACGCTGGAAAACCAGCCATCGGCGAAGCAATGATCAGGTTTTTATCATCGTCTAGTCCGAGCTCCGCACCGATACCGCTAAACGTACCGTTGAGCTGCCGATTAAACTCCTCGGCCTCTTTGGCATTAAGGTAGACGGTGTACGTGTCGCCACTGGCCTCTACTAGGCCAGCCTTCATACCGTCGAGAAGCTTTTGGTAGTCCAGCTCGCCGTCATAGCTTGCCCTGAGCATGTCATATAGGCTTTCTACGCTAGAGTAATCGAGGTCAGCGGGAAGATCTTTATTCTGCGTGTTTTTAATCGTGCCGAATTGCACCGAGCCACTACCGACGCCCACACCCGCAAGAAAAACCACCGCAATGACCGCAGTGGTCGCTGCAATTTTTCCGCCCGACCGGGCAAATCTATCAAATTTTGAAACACCATCATCAGCAGATTTCTTACGCACGTCTTCCCTCTTTTTCGGTTATGCTCCAATTATAGCCCAAGACCACCACGCATCATACGCATTTAGCCTAAGTTGGCATGTCAAAGGTTTATTACTATCTGTAGTACGTGTTGTAATTACACGCAGCCGGACCACCGGTCATGTGCGCGTAGATAGCGATGCTACCGTCGCTGTGCTCGACAATTGCGACGTAGCCATAGGGGTTGCTCGACGTACCGAGCAATGCATCAGAACAACCGCGATACATGTATCCGCCCTTGATTGCACGGATCTGTGTACCCTGTCCGGCCGCGTAGTCGATGCCCGGGTGGTGCCCGCTTACATACGCAGAGTTTGCGACCCAGAACCCTTGGCTTACCCACCCGTTAACTGGCGAATGCTCGATATATGGTTGCGGGTTCACAACCGAACCATTCCTTCGGACCTCTAAGTGCAAGTGAGGACCGGTAGACAGCCCGGTGCTACCAACACCACCGATCGGGTCCCCAGCGGCGACGGCGCCCACTGGAGCCGAACGATAGCTACCCGAACCAACAGAGCGTGCGATAGCAGCCTCGGCCTCGGCCAGCTGTTTACGCTGGTTTTCGATAAGCGCCTGGAACTTAGCCTCCTCGCCGCGAGTTATGTTGAGCAAGCTTTGCTGCTCACCACGCTTCTCGTCCAACAAGGCACGCTGTCCTCGTTGCTGATCGAGCAGCTTTTGGACCTCGTCCTGCTTGGTCTGTAACTGAGCCTTTAGGAGCTTAATCTTCTCTACCGTGGTCTTAATCTTGTCCTGTACCGCATTTCGGTACTGCTCTTTGTCTACGAACTCACTCAGATCTTTGCTTGTCGCCAAAATCTCAATAGTACTAACGTCGCCCTCAAAGTACATCGCACGAATGTTCGCACCCAGGACGTTGCGCTGGCGCTCCAGTTCCCTGTTATTTTCCTCGATTTCGAGCTTTAACTCGTCGATCTGAACCGACAATAGCTCGATCTGCTGGTTGACGAGCGATATCTCGCCGTTGATCTCGTCGATCTTGGCTTGCAGGGTCTTTGCCTTGTCATGATGTTCGGCAGCCTTTTTTTGATTCTCGGCGATCTCGGCACGGAGTTGTTCTGATCTGCGCTGCAGGTCGCTTACACTGGCCGCGTCACTGTGCGGCGCAGGTATATAAATAGCTACTCCTAATAAAATGGCGGCGACAATGGTCAGTGTTCTGGCCAAGTGCTGACGTCGCTCGATTGCTGCGCGCAGATTGCGAATTATTGCGATTTTACCCATTTGTGTACACTTTTTGTTTCATGGTATCTAAGCATTAGTACTTCCATAGTAGCACTGCTCCCCCATGTTGACAAATTCCCCTTGTTACTAATTTCGCTAACAGATTGTGTTTAGTTCGTCTTGAATTTTAGGTACCGCCTGGTCGCAATAGTAGATGATACGGCACCTATCAATATACCAAGTACAAGCTGCATGGTCAAAAGCACCCAAAAGTTCGAGCGGAAGTATTCGGCTGCGTAGTTTATATCGAGCAGACCAAGACTCGTTGCCTGTAGTGCAGAACTCGAGGCCACGAACAAAGCATTGATAAGCGTCACCGATATAATCGCCGAAAGAATACCGTAAATGACAGTCTCTACCACAAACGGGCCGCGGATGTACCAGGTAGTGGCGCCGAGCAATCGCATGATGGTCAGCTCCTCGCGGCGGTTAAAGATTGTCATCTGGATCGTGTTAAAGATAATGAGCATCGAGATAAAAGCAAACACCAGCACCGCAACCACACCTGCGCGCTGCAATAGGTTGGTCGCGTGGGCAATTTTATCTATCGCCTCTTTGCGATCGTCACGGTACGACACTTCTTCCCACAATTCCACATTTTGCGGCTGGTTCAAAAATTCGCGTATTTCCTCTACTTTGTTCAGATCCTTGGGCTTAACCTGAATTGTGGCCGGCAATGGGTTGTCTGTCTCGTTGATCGCGCTTAATAGCTCAGGGTTATTCGCGTTAATCTCGCGGTAGCGCTCGAGTGACTGCTCTTTTGACAGATAGTTAGCGCTCTGGGCGTTAGGCAGCGCCTGTAATTCCTTAGTTAACTCCTCACCTCTCGCCTGATCGGTCGAATCCTTAAGATATACCGATACGTCAATGCGGTCGGTTATCTGTGTGATGGTGTTAGAAAACGTCGCATTGGTAATAACAGAGAACAATATGATGGTGAGCGTGATGATCATCACTGCCATGGCGGCAATAGCCAGCCAGGCATTACGCACAAAATTGATAGCCCCCGCGTTAATAATGCGGGCTAACGTGACTAGGTTTCTGTTCATGAATGCTTAATACCCCTCACTTCGAAGCTGTGGAGCCGACTATCCCAGCTCATACCTTATACTCGGCTTTGGCCATATCGCTCGCGATTTGGCCGTGCTGCACCGTGACAACGCGGCGCTTTAGTTTATTAACGATTTCTTGGTTGTGCGTAGTTAGCAGTACCGTCGTGCCAAAGCGGTTAATCTTCTCTAGTACCTTAATAACATCCCAAGCGTGCTTAGGATCGAGGTTACCTGTCGGCTCATCGGCAATCAATATTTTAGGCTGACGTACAATGGCACGAGCAATCGCCACGCGCTGACGCTCGCCACCAGAGAGTTCCATTGGCATGCGGTTTTCTTTGCCGCGCAGATTAACAATCTCGAGGACCTTTGGCACGGTCGCCTTGATCTCGTGGTTGGTCGCACCAACGATCTCGAGCGCAAAAGCCACGTTCTCGAATACGGTGCGATTAGGAAGCAACTTGAAGTCCTGAAACACCACACCAATCTTGCGGCGCAGCATAGGAATGTCTTTGTCTTTGAGTTTGTCGTAGTCTATACCGCCGACGACAATCTTGCCGCTGGAGGGACGTTCTTCGCGGGTCAACAACTTAAGCAGCGTGGATTTTCCTGCCCCACTCTGCCCTACGACGATCACGAATTCCTTTGGTTCGACGTGCAAATTCACGCGATCCAAAGCCGGGGTCGCGATCTTACCGTACGTCTTTGTTACCCTATCCAATAAAATCATGGCTAACCCCAGTATATAAAAAAACTGCCAGCTAGAAAAGGCTGACAGTTTTTGCGAGATATTGATCTAGGGTTTAACCGCTAGATTGGTTTATCCCTGGATGTGTCGGTCACCAGCTCGTGATTGTGCGTGCTGCGCGTTACGACAGTCGGTTCTAATTTTGTGCTTGCTGGGATGTATGTAACGGTAATTTTTGTCATATCGTTTTTGTTTTTCTCCTTTTTTGTGTTTGTATGACACTATTAACATTAGCATTATTTATGCTAATTGTCAATATTGTTACCTATGTATTACGGTAACGATTCCGTACGCATGTCCACGGGCACTGCCCTTCCGATTTTGTCTACCAGACATAGGCGCAGCTGGGGCTCTTGCTGCATACCCCGTACGATATTCCCACCGTACTCGGCAATCTGCGCGGTCGTCAAACCAAATCGGAGCTGCATTTCTTGCGATACAGACCATGCGCCTGGCTTAACCAAAGGGCGCATCTGCGGGTCTAAACCTGCATGTACAGTCGGTAGATGTAAAGGCAATAATTCCCTAGGCGGCTCCTCGATGGACTCACTGTCGCGCAAATAAGGGCGCAGACCATGCCGCACGGCGAGCACAGCAATACTGCCGGCATAAATCGCCCTGGTTAAGCGCGCACCGACCGTGTGAGCCTCCGGCATCGCACCATCGTTCGCTGACTCCAAAAACAACCGTAAGGGGCTGCGCACCCTATACAGACGCATCGAAACCCAGTTGCCCCTCCTCATATCCTCTGGCGGTTCGTGCATCTTACTAAACCGATTAAGCTGCCTGAATGTCCTCCACGTACCAAATTCCGCCATGTACCGATCCCACCCAACTTTTAAATCTAAAAAATCTAAGTACCGAGCGTGTGCTCGAGATATGCCTGGATAATCTCGTCGAGGTTGCCGTCAAGCACGCCGTCAACGTCACTCGTTTCGTACCGAGTACGAAGGTCCTTTACCTGTTTGTATGGATGGAGGACGTACGAGCGAATCTGGTTGCCCCACTCTGCCGATTGGTTGGGACCTTTAAGCTCGCTGAGTTTTTCTTGGTGCTGTTCCATTTGTAACTGAATCAGACGCGAGCGCAAAATCGTCATAGCGGTTTCTTTGTTTTGCAGCTGGCTGCGCTCGTTTTGAATCGCAACCACAATGCCTGTCGGAATATGCGTAATGCGAACGGCACTATCTGTCGTGTTGACGCTTTGACCACCGTGGCCGCCACTGCGATACACATCGACGCGCAAGTCTTTTTCGTCAATCTCCAAATCCTCGGGCCGGTCCACCTTGGGCAAAATGTCTACCTTTGCAAAGCTGGTCTCGCGCGAGGAGGCCGAGTTAAACGGGCTCAGACGAACTAAGCGATGTACGCCGTGTTCGCCGCATAATTTGCCGTAGGCAAAATCACCCTCTATCTCGAGCGTGGCGCTTTTGAGTCCCGCCTCGTCGCCTGCGGTCTCGTCTACCATCTTTATCGTGTAGCCGTTTTGCTCTGCCCAGCGGATGTACATTCGCAACAACATCTGCACCCAATCTTGGGCATCAGTTCCGCCTGCCCCGGCATAGATGCTCATGATCACGTCGTGACTGTCGTATTTGCCGCCAAACTTTAACTCTTCTTTTAGCTCGGCAAAGCGAGTCGTGAGACTGTTGAGCTCGCCCTCTAACTCTGGGCGCATGGTGTCATCACCCAAATCAAACATTTCGGCTAGATCTTCGACACCCTTTTGCAAAGTAACCCACGGCTGCGTGCGGCGCTCCAGTTTTGCTTGCTCTTTGGCGACATTCTGCGCGCGCTTGGGATCGTCCCAAAAATCAGGCGCAGCAGCCTTTGCATCTAGCTCTGATTTTTGCGCAAGCAACCCCTTAATATCTATGCGTTCGCAAGCCTCCTGCACTAGAGTGCGCAAATCCAATGCCGACTGTTTAAGATCATCCATTTACGACCAGTATAGCGTATCTGGACTTCTCAGGCCATGTGAACCGCCACTTGTAAAATAATCCCTAGCCCGCTATGATACCTCCGTCCTACAATCAGAATCAGATATTATGAGCCTAGCTACTGCCAGAATTCCCGGACTACCCCACCCACGCCCGCCAGCATCTCTCGAGACGTTTGGAGCTGAGAATTTATACCCCTCTGGACACCCCGATGACTCTACAGGCGGATCAGAATATCCGAGGCCACCCTCCCCTAGCATTCCCCCACTCAATCACGGCACAAGGCAGGCGGATCGTCCCTATCACTTAACATCGTGGACATCAAAAAACGCCCATGCATCAGACGGTACTTCTGCACCCACTCTCGGTAGTGACGGCACACTGCAAGCCTCAGAGAACGACATCTTCGTATACCACCCTTTGAATAATCCAAACATCGCTGGTGGTGTTGTACCAAAAAATACAAAACGCGCCCTACGTCCTGGTACGAATGTTGTGATAATTCCACCCGCGTCAACAAACCCGGACGTCCCCAATTTTGCCATATACCACGCCGTCTCTAGCACGGCCGATAAAGTGGATTTGAGTAGCCCAGAGGCCAGTCGTATAATCGCAGAGCGCCTAAACGGTCAGACAAACCACGGCGAGCAGGTCCATGTAGCCATCATCAACGTAGAAGACAGTATGAAATTAAAGTCGAATCAAACAAAACGCCACCTCCGTTTGACTCGATCAATTGGCTCGGCGCTACTTACCACAGCAGGAATAGTAGGAATGAAATACAACATGGACACCGAAGCCCTTGCCGCTAGCCTAGCGGCCGCAGTACTTATCACGGATGATGTCATGCAAGCAGGATTGCGAATGGTCCGCGGCGAATTCAAGCCATGGCGCAAAAGAAATCCTCTACATCACGGCGCGGTTACCTCTGAACCAAAATAACGCCGGGATGTACTTTAACTATTCTCGGGTTTATCCCAAAGCGGTTTGATCTGCTTGTATAGATCGTTTGCAAAGGCTTTGTCGCAATTACTGAGGATCCCAAGACCCCAGATTTGATCCGCAAATAGTGCGGTCGAGATTTCAACGATGTCCGATTTGGTAACTGCCTTGATGCGGTCCGGCACTTTGTAGTAATCCTCTACGACCTCGTTAAAGAAGTAGCTTTCGCTGTAGCCGCCAGCAACACCGGCGACAGTTTGCGCACTACGCTGGAAGCGACCAAGCGCGTAGGCTTTGGCTGCCTCGATATCTTCGGAAGCAATCTCTCCGCGGAACACATTGGTCAGCTCATCGCCAACAATCTCGAACAATGCCGGTGCGTTGCGCTGCGATACCTGGGCGCCAAACCACCAGTTGCTCGACAGCTTGGCCTGGCCGTAGCCGCTGCTCATGCCGTACACCAAACCGCGCTCGCGAGCCGTACCCAAAATTTTGGAATACAACGTCTCTGTCAGCATGGTGTTGACGAGATTAAGTGCATCGGTCTCGGGATCAGTCATGCGCCGAAGCATAAAGCTATCGATGTAAAAGTATAGGTTTTTAACGGTGTCGTTGTGGATGTACACCGGGCCTGCCTGGGGCTTGGGCTTCTCTGTCGGCAGGTCAATGCGCGACCTTCCCATCGGCAGCTCGATTTGCTCCATAATCTCGAATATTATATCGCCGCGCTTTTGTGCCAGGTTTCCGGCGATAATAAAGCGCAAGTTACGGGTAGTATGCGTACGCTCGTAATGTTCGCGAACATCGCTCACCGTCACGTTATCCATCAGCTTAAGCCGCTCTTCGTCGGTCTTGGCCATAAAGCCGTACTCCTGGCGCAGCTTGAGGCTTAGGTGACGGAAGTGGTTGTTACTGCGTGCGGTGAGCTCCTCGCGTACATTCCCTGCTTCGGCGTCAAACTCATCAGCCAAAAACAATGGCTTGGTGATTGCCAGCAGCATGAGATCTAGGATTCGGTCCCATTCAAAATCCGCACACTCTGCCTCGTAACTAATCTCGTACACGCTGGTGCTCGCGTTGCTGTATGCGCCGTTTTTCTCTATCTCTGCCTGGAACAGGCGGCTCTTTGGGTAGCGCTCGTTGGCTCCCAAAAGCATGTGCTCCATAAGATGCGGCGTTTCCCACTTTTCGGGCTGCACCAGATATTCACCGGCTCGAAAGTTGAACTCGAAGCTCATTACCGACGCGTCCGGTACGTGAATCAGTAGGCCCTTGGCGCCGTTTTTTAGTTTGACTTCGGTGACTGTGTGCTTCATAAGGCTGAAATATCGACTCTGCTTCCTGGAATCTGGCGCAAACCCTCTCCCACTACGTGATTTTTATTCTAAAGTTTAGCATGAATTACTTTTTGCGGCGCGCAGCTTTTTTACGGGTACGCTCGGCTTTGCGTGCTTTTTTGCGAACAGTTGTTTGCTTTTTGACCGGGGTGTTCGTCTGGCCTGTTCCCGCATCAAAGTCGGCAGCGTCAAACTCGACCTCTGACTGGACGATTTTGTCGGCGTTACTGATAGAACCGCGTGCGGCGCGCGTCAGCTCGGTCTCGATAGGAGCCTCAAGCTGGTTTGCCGATACCGGCTCGGCGTGGAAGAGTATGCGGACGACTTCATGGCGCAGTTCGGCCTGCATTTCGTCAAACAATACCTGAGCGCGGCGGCGGTACTCGACCAATGGGTCGCGCTGACCGACGCTCATCCAGTGAATCCCCTCTTTGAGGTGATCCATGTTCTCTAGGTGGCGCATCCAAAGGTTGTCCAAAATCTGCAAATAAATGTCGTGCTCTACCTTGCGCATAATCTCGCTTGTAAAAGCGGCTTCGCGGGCGTCATATAGCTCGCCGGCTTCTTTTACGAGCATGTCGCCAAAAGTGTCGGACGGCGTGTCAAACAAACGATCAAGCGCGGCGTCGTCCAGCGGGAAGACTTCGCGCACCATGGACTCAAACCGCTCGGTTAGCAAGTCTGGCGAGGCAGCCAATGCCTTCGCCTCTTCTTCGACAAAGATCTTAACGCGCTTGGAAATATCGTCGCTGCGCAAAATCTCTTTACGCATAGCGTAAATCGCCTTACGGTGGCGGTTCATCACATCGTCGTATTGTACGACGTGCTTGCGGGTATCAAAGTGGAATCCTTCTACCTTCTTTTGTGCACCCTCGAGTGCTCGGCTGATCATACGGTTCTGGATTGGCGTCTCATCATCAACACTCAAGCGGTTCATCAACTTAGCGATGCGGTCACCGCCAAAGATGCGCATCAGATCGTCCTCGGTACTTACAAAGAACTGTGTCGTACCCGGGTCACCCTGACGACCGGCACGGCCGCGCAGCTGGTTGTCGATACGGCGCGATTCGTGGCGCTCGGTACCGAGCACAAACAGTCCGCCAAGCTCTTTTACGTCTTCACCCAGAACGATGTCGGTACCACGACCGGCGATGTTGGTCGCCAGTGTTACGGCGCCCTTCTGCCCTGCTCGGGCAACAATGGCCGCCTCTTTTTCGTTGTTCTTGGCGTTAAGCACCTCGTGCGGCACACCGGCTTTTGTCAACATGTGCGCCAGTTTCTCGTTCTTTTCGATCGAGGCGGTACCAAGCAGCACCGGCTGACCCTTTTCGTGGAGCTGCTTTACTTCTTCGACGATGGCCTTAAACTTACCGGCCTCGTTTTTGTAAATGCGGTCGGTGCGGTCTTCGCGGACAATCTTACGGTTAGACGGTACTTCTACTACGTCCAGCTTATAGATCTGGTGGAATTCTTCGGCCTCGGTCATAGCCGTACCGGTCATACCGGACAGCTTGTCGTACAAACGGAAGTAGTTTTGGAACGAGATAGTCGCCAGCGTCATGCTCTCTTGCTGAACCTCGACATTTTCTTTGGCCTCGATAGCCTGGTGCAGACCTTCGTTATACCGCCTACCCTTGAGCAAACGCCCGGTAAATTCGTCTACGATGACGATCTCGCCCTCGTTGGTTACAACGTAGTCTTTGTCGCGCTTAAAGAGAGCCTGTGCACGCAGTGCTTGCTCGAGGTGGTAGATTGTACGAATGTTCTCGGTAGCGTACAGATTTTTGATACCGAGGATCTTCTCGATTTTGTCGATACCCTCGTCGTTGAGGATGACGGTTTTGCGCTTTTCGTCTACTTCGTAGTGCTTGTCGCGCTCTACCTGGCGGGCGATTTTTGCAAACTGCGAGTATGCTGTACCGCTGGTGACGCTTGGCGCCGAGATAATCAAAGGCGTTCGGGCTTCGTCAATAAGGATAGAGTCGGCCTCGTCCACGATGGCGTAGTTAAGCTCGCGCTGGCGCAGCTGGTCAACTTCGCGCACCATGTTATCGCGAAGGTAGTCAAAGCCGAATTCGTTGTTAGTACCGTAGGTAATGTCGGCGTTGTATGCCTCCTGGCGGGTTGCCGGGCGGAGGTGGCGGAATCGCTTATCCTCATGTTCGGTATTTGTAAATTCAGGGTCATATATAAATGAGCGGTCGGCAACAATAACACCAACGCTCATTCCCAAAAAGTCATATACCTGCGCCATCCAGCCGGCGTCACGCTGCGCCAGATATTCGTTTACGGTTACTACGTGCGCACCCTTACCTGTCAAAGCGTTGAGGTACACCGGTAGCGTTGCCACCAATGTCTTACCTTCACCGGTTTTCATCTCGGCGACGCTTCCTTCGTGCAGCACCATGCCGCCAATCAGCTGCACGTCAAAGTGGCGCATGCCGAGCGTGCGGGTAGCCGCCTCGCGCATAACCGCAAAGGCATCGGGCAGGATTTTATCGAGTGTTTCGGTGGCCAGGCGCTTTTTGAGCACATCGGTCTGCGCCTTAAGCTTGGCGTCAGAAAGCTTCTCATACTTCTCGGCAAGCGCGTTGACTTCTTTTACTCTTTTGCGCAAACGTTTAATCGTCCGCGCCTGCGGATCCCCCAGCAGTTTTTTAACCAACAAATGATGAATCGCCATCGGAAAAACTCCCCTCTTTAACAAGTCTTAGGCATTACAAAACATTGTAGCGCGTTATGCCACTGAACGCGAGAGATTTTAGAGGTAATCCACCCCTTAGCCAAAAAACGATGCAATCTGTGGTTATGCTTGCCGCTTAAAGTGCCGCAACAAACGCTGATGCAGCTTGGGGTTAGCGTGCTTTTCTTTGTATTTGTGCAAGAGGTTCTTGAGCTTTTCTTCTACGATATCGACGGCCGCAAACATGTTAACGGTGGTCTCGCTGACCGTTAGTACCTCGCCAGGGAGATACAGCACGACTTCGCAGGTTCGTTGCTCTCTTGCCTTTACCCTGCCCTCTTTGAGTCTAACCTCGGCATGGGCGCTCTCGCGGGCGTGCCGCGGGATGTACTTTTCTAGGCCGCCAATTTTTTTGTTCACATATTTTTTGAGGTCGTCGCCCACGGTCATGTGAACCCCATTTATCTCGAGCTTTTTGATCATGTAACCCTCCTTTTATGTTGAGCGTTAAATCTCGGCCTGGCCGCCCAAGAATGGACGCAGCACTTCGGGCACCACGATTCGGCCATCGGCAGTCTGAAAATTCTCGATAATAGCGATCAACGGACGCTGCGAAAAGACTGTCGCGTCGTTGGTATGCGCCAGCTCCATATTGCCGTTGGTTCGGCGTACGCGAGTGCGCATGCGGCGGGTCTGGTAGTCGGTAATGTAGTCGGCAGTATGTGTCTCGCGGTACTTGCCTTGCCCCGGCAGCCAACAATCGATATCTACGCCGGCGGCGTTGGGACCACCGATATCAGCAGTGCACTTTTGCAGTACACGGAACGGTACGCCCAGCTGCGTCATCAGATATTCCTGAATCGCAACCATAAATTTATGCTCGTCTAGACCGGTATCGGCCGTGGTAAAGCTTTCCATCTCGAGCTTGTCGAACTGATGGAGACGGAATATGCCCTCGGTGTCCTTGCCGTACGTACCTGCCTCGCGGCGAAACGCCGTGGTGTAGCCAAGCAAACGGATTGGCAGCTGCGATTCGTTTATAACTTCGCCCAGATACATTGGCGCCATTACGTGTTCGGCACTGGCGTTGAGCCAGAGGTCATCATCGGCCAGGCGGTAGGTCTGCTCTTCTTTGTTGAGGCGCCCGGTGGCCTCGTACACCTCGGTTCGGGCAACCGCTGGCGGCATCACGGGAATAAAAGGTTTACTCGATACGTTCAGGTTGCTGTCGGCAATAATCTGCTTGAGTAATTCTTCGTTCGTCAGGACGCTCATGCCGTATTGAACCAGTGCAAAATGTAAGCGCACAAGGTCGCCCTTTACGTATGCAAAGCGTGCACCGGCAACTTTTACGGCGCGCTCTTTGTCAATCCAGTCGCGCTCTTGGGCGATTTCCCAGTGGTTTTTTGGCTCAAAATCAAACTGCGGCGGTTCGCCGACTGTTTTGCTTACGACATTTTCGTCCTCGGAAGCGCCCACGGGAACATGATCGAGTGGCATATTGGGTACACTCTTTAGAAGCGTGAGGTACGACTCCTCGAGTGGTGCGATCTTTGCCTCGAGCTCTGCAAGCCGAACCTTAAGCTGTTTGCCCTGCTCGATCTGCTCGTCGCTTGGTCTACCCTGCTTTAATTGATCGGCCAATGTATTGCGCTCGGCACGAACCTGTTCGATCTCACCAAGCAAACCACGGCGCTCTGCGTCTACACGCAGCAGCGAATCTACATCAACATCGTAGCCTTTTTGGCGGATTTTCTCTTTTACGGTCTCGGGGTTGTCGCGGATAAATTGTATGTCTAGCATGTTCTCGTCCTCTTAGAAAAATAAATAAAGTAAATTAACGCCCTAGACTGATATAGCGACTGGAGCGAAAACTGCGACTGGATGTACCGTTTGTCATTACTTTTATTATAACAGATCTGACTTGCGTTTATTTTTTGCGCAGGGACCTGACTACAGATTGATCGTACTTTCGATCTTGATCTGCGTTCCTTGTCCGTCTGCCTTGCGTTCTTGCTGCATGATGTACAGCATGCCTGCGATGAGAGCGGCGAGAATAATCAACACAAAAAGCGCCAACACAACGAGGCCGCGTTCTTTTTGGGTTGTATTCATCGTAACCCTCACTATACGCTTATCGTTTTTTGGCTTGCAAGTGTCCGATGGTTAATTCGGTTCGCGCGCGGGCGTATGCGCAGTATTCACAGGGACCACCCATAATGCTTACGCCCATGCCCGGCATGTCGCCATCCATGCACTCTTTCATCTTTTGGATCGTTGGTTCGACCCAGCTGTCATCGCCCGTATAAGGGATAATTTTTGTCTTAAACTCTAGCCGGCCGTTAAATCCGTCCATGTCCATCCGGCCGTTGGTGTACACAAAGTAACCGGTCGAATTAACTGCAAAGCCGTTCTGACGCAGTAGCCACTGATAGACCTCCATCTGGCGCTTGTAGCTGATCTGCCAGCCGCTATCGATGCTCACATCTTTGTCCTTGGCTGTTGCCTTGTAGTCGACCACGATTAGCTCGGTGTTTTTGTTGACCCACACGTCATCCACGGCTCCAAAAACCATCAGATTGGTCGGTTTGTGTAAATATTGCACACCTACAAACGTCTCACGCCACTTGTCCAAATCGTCGTGTGTAAATGGTACTGCAGGAACATCGTACTCTACCATTAACGGGTGTGGTACGCCCTGTTTGCGATACACGTCAAACTCTTTTTTAAACAACTCGTCGATTGCTTTATTGATGTTAAACGGCGGGCCGTCCGGCCGCTTAATTTTGAGCCGCACATCCAACCAAAAACATCGCGGGCACTGCATAAAGAGCTCGATCTTGCTTCGACTCACCTTAAACGGTGCTTTCTGACCCAACCGGTATGGTTGGCTACGTTCCCTCCAGTAATTCATGGTAACGTCTATTGTAGCAGCTTTCGCTAGCGAGAAGCGACCGCGCCCAACAACATCTCTGGGGTGTCGACCAAGATATCCGGCTCGGCCATCTCAAGCGACATGCGATTGTTATAACCCCACGTCACACTAATGGGACGAATGCCGGCGCGCCTGGCAGCCTCGATATCACGCACTTCGTCGCCAACGTAATAGCAATCCTGAGGATTGAGCATTTCTTTGCGCATCGTCTTTTTGATAGCTGCAGCTTTGGTGAATATACCCTGGTCGCCCCAAACACCATCAAAATATTGCTCCAAATTATGGGTACGCAAAAACACTCTGATGTTTTTAGTACTGTTGCTACTCAGAACATATAGTTTATGTCCGTCGTCATGTAGTGCCTTTAACACCTCGTCCATGCCGGCAAAAGTCTGCACCTCATGGATATGCAGCGTAATCTCCTTGCGCCCCTGGTACAAAAGCCTCGGCAAGCGCCACCACGACACCCCAAGCACTTTTACAACCTCTCGGGCAGATAGCCCGCGCAGCCGTTCGACTTCTGCGTCGTCGGTAACCCTTCCGGGAGGTGCAAGCTTGCGAAAAACCCCTACCGCCAAGTAGAAGGTATCCGCAAGCGTTCCGTCAAAATCAAAGAGTATGTTGGCCATCGTTACGGCTGCAGCGCTCCAACAAAGATCTGTAGCGCCAACACGAGTACCGCACTAAAGCCCAATAGCATAAACGCCCGCTCGGCATACATCGAATCCGCCCATTTGCCTCGTTGCAAAACGCGGAAGTACGTAGCCATGATAAACGCCACAAACCACAAGGTTAACGCTGCATACACAAAGTAAAGATACGAAGGAATCGCACCGTTATACTTAAGTGCGCCACCGATGTTAAGGACAAGACCCAGCCACGGCAAAGCCAGCCCCGAAACCGCCCCAGCCGCCAACAACCGCCGCAAACGGCGACCCGGGCCAAGCAGCTCGAGTGCGGCCGCAAACACACCAGCCAGCACCACGGACCCAAACACCAAGAGTAACGTCGCAAGGTCGCTTACACCGCCCAACATGGCCGTCACCGAAGCAGCAACACCGCCAGCCAAGCCTAACCCTGCCCAGCGCAGTTTATTAACACCGCGGTCCAGCCACGCCTCGTACCGCCTGCGCCACACAGTCGCAGCCATCAAGTACATTCCCGACGCTATGGTCAAAAAAGCGGCAACCAACCACGACACACGCACATCCGCTAAATGGCGTGTCGCAGAAGCGAACACCTCGCTACCACCCGCCGCTTCGGTCGCCAAAGCGTCCTTGGCCAAATACTGCGTAGTAAGCGGCGTCGTAGACGAATCGCCGATCAACACCACTGCGCCCGCCAAAAGCAGTAGCACTATCCCTAAACGAATATTCCACAAACGAAGCGATCGCTTGTCCCCGGTATCGGCGGTCAGCGTTGGAGGATTGTGGACTGCCGCGCTCTTGTCGCTGGGTTGATTCGCCCCAGTTGTTACGCCGCTATCCTGCGCGCGCTTTGATGTTTTTGATTTTTTGGATGGTGCCTTAGTGGCAGTTTTTGTTGTCATACAAAAACTATACCATTTTAGTCACCTTGCGCATACGCCAAAGATCTACGTAACCGGGGCGTACGCAACGTGACACATGCCCATGCCGGTACGTTCGGTAAACTTTTGATGATACGGCTCGGCTTCGTAAAAAACACTGGCGGGCTCGATTTGCGTCACCACCGGCTTGTCCTTGTCTTTTTGCACTTTGTTGCGTGTCTGAATCGCATCTTTGCGCTGTTCTTGGTCAAAGTAAAAGATAGCCGATCTGTAGTTGTCGCCGATGTCCGCTCCCTGGCGATTGAGTTGCGTGGGGTCGTGCATCCGAAAAAACTGTTTGAGCAAGGTCTGGTAGCTCACGACTTTTGGGTCAAATTCGATAAGCAAAGCCTCGGCGTGACCTGTCGTATGCGTCACGACATCGTCGTACGTTGGGTTTTGGGTATGACCACCCGTATACCCAACCGTCGTCTTGCGCACGCCCGGAACCTGGTCAAAGTAATACTGCACTCCCCAAAAGCATCCCGCCGCAAATAAAGCTTTTTCCACCTTCATACTCGAATTATACAACCATAACCACTACTCGCCCTATAACAAAACTCATAACCCCTTATGTAGCGGCATGTGCATTTGATTGCACAAGTATCTTGCGAGCTGTGGTATCTGTGTGTACAAGTGTTGTGCAAAAACTGCACAACTAGTACAATGCGTCTATGGTTATCGATACAGCAGCTATCCAAAAGTATTTTGCAAAGCTGGGGCTAGAACCCGAGGTAGCCGATATTTATTTGGCACTGCACACATATGGCCCGCAGAGCATCTCGGAGCTATCGCGCAACGCAAAAGTAGAGCGTACACGCATCTATCGCCTGATTGACCATCTAATGGAAAGCAATCTTATCGAGATCGAGTCCCACTATAAACGCGGCATTATCAAGGCCGCCCCTATCGCAAATCTGCACATCCTGATAAACGAAAAAGAACAAGAATTAAAAAACCTACAAGACGAACTCGGACTCATCGAGCAAGTACTCGCACGCAATTCCCTGTCCAATCCAGCAACGCGCGTGCAGATGTACTATGGGCCCGAAGGCATCCGACAAATGCGCCGGAATCAACTGCGCGCCAAAGACAAACAGAGCGTTGGCTATGCCACGCAGATATACGAGGAGCTTGCTGGCAACGCTTTTAATGATCGCTGGGGTAAAGAATTCGACGCAAAAAATTTGCACAGAAGATTAATCGTAGACGAACATTTTGTACAAAGCTGGCAGCGGCGCAAACCCGCCAGCCGCAAAATTAACGGCTACGAATGCCGCGGCGTAGATCCGTCCGTTTTTACAATTGCCGAAAACTGCGATGTGTACGACAATATCACATCTTACTTTCAGCACGCAGACGGTGAGATGTTTGGTGTCGAGATATACAACCAGCATATTGCAGACACACAGCGCCAACTCTTTGAGATCATCTGGGCTCAGTCGACGCCAGAGACACGTATTTAGGATAATACTAATAAATCAGCCCGGACAACCGGACTGATTTATAGCAAATGACAGATCAGTTAATCCGAACGATTAACTCTCATAAAAGTAAAGAGCAAGTACACCGCCGCTAAGCCCACCGCGCCATAGATTATCCTCGATGGAGCTGACCCGGCTCCAAAAATGCTATCGACTAAATTGTAATCAAAGAATCCAATCAACCCCCAATTGATGCCGCCGATGATCACCAGCAGGTATGCCAAGACATCTAAAAAATTCATTCGCATAGCGCTACCCTCCATTACGCAATCCAACCAGCTTATAACGAGAGATTGGTAAACTCTATGAGGTTTTACACTTTGCCCAGACGACGCTGAAGTGCACACCACTTGGCAAATGCTTGCCAAACTCCGTCATCGGATGACTCGAACCCGAGGCTGTCTTGCTCGTGAATCTCGGCTAGGGTAAGATTCTGTCCTGCGGGCACCACGACCTCGTCGATACTGTAGCGACCCTTGCCGCGGGGCGCATCGGCGATTATGCCCAAATGATCCTGCGAGAATACTTTTGATCTTTTGCCGTCGTAAAACACCACTGTTTGCGTGCATATCACAGTGCGGTCGGCCTTGCCCGCCATAAGCGCTATAAAATCCTCGGCCTTAAGCCAATCGGCCACATAACTCATAAACGCGCCGGGAAAACCGCGTAAAGCCACGATATTCCAAAAGCTATCCTCCACAAATACCGGTCGACCCGACAGCTTGTGCGCTTGCTTTGCCTTATAGAGCGCAACCTGCTCTGCCTCGTGAGACTGTATTTCATCCAGCTGTACGTCCAGCTGCTGAATATCTATCCCGACCGCCTGTAATGCTGCCTGAGCTTCCGCGAACTTATGCTGGTTCCCCGTTGCAAAAGTTAAACCACCTACCGGCTTGCCTGACTCCGTCTCACTGGCAACTTTTTTGTAGCGATACCGCTTACTGATTTGCGCGTAAAAATACTCGCCAAAAGAATCTGCCTTGATGAACAAATCGTAGACGTGCTGCTCGACATCGGCATATTGATAGACCCGACCACCCTTAAACTCTATCTCGAGTACTTGAGCGTGTGGATCGTAGCCAATCGAAACTATATCCGAAGACTCGACAGGCAGTCTCTGCATAGCAGCCTACCCTTCCAGATTTAGGCGCTGGACAAGCCAATCGCGTGGCAGCATAGAAAGGAACCATCCGGCGCGAGGGCCACTCGTTTTGCCTATAAGCGCTTTGTAAAGCGTCGTAAACATGTCTTTTGGCTGAAGACCAAGCTGGTCCTTTAGCTCGTAAATGCGCTCGTGGAAGTACATGCCGTCCGCATCGGCGGGAGCTGCTGCTACCTTTTCGCTAAGTGTTCGTAAAAAGTTTTGTTCTTGTTCGGTAAAGTCGTTAACATCGACAGTCTCGGCTAACGAGAACTTGACGTCCTCAGGTGCGCGAAGTCGTAGCCACTCGTCGATAAACCGCAACTGCTCCCGAATAATCTCGGCGTCTTCTTGTGCGGTTTGTTCGTACTCCGTGCGCTTTATCACTTCCAGGGTCTTGTCTGCGTCTTTAAGCGAGGCCTGATAGCTAGCCACCAGGTGCGAGAATGGCACGCGGCTCACCACCGGCTTGTTACCCCGGGTGCTAATGTACAGAAGATTATCCTCGGCTGGGCTACGATCTGACTTGGCAGTTAGCGCCGCAAATTCATCGATAAGTTTAACGACGCCTTCTTGCGGGTCAAAGTTAATCGGCCTGTTAAGCGGCACACGCAAAATAAAGTAACGGACAACTTCGGCGGGCATAATCTGAACCGCCTCCATAGCGCTGATAGCAGTACCCTTGCTCGCGCTCATCTTTTTGGTGTCACCGATCATATGAATAGAGTCATACGGCACAGGAATTGGGGGGTCGGCCTTAAACACATCTTTCATGACCTGCACGCCAGTGTCATAGCTACCGCCAGCGCTGGCGTGTTCGCGACCAAAAGGTTCGACGTGCACATGTAACTGCCACCAGCGTGCTGGCCAGTCCAGGCGCCAGTCTAACTTAACCTCGCCAGTATCGTAACGTGCTGTTTGTTCGGCACCCTCGGCGTCCCGATAACGAATAGTTTTGTCGACAACATCAATGCTTACAAAACTGCGCTTTTTGAGCCGCCCGTTCTCGAGCACCTGAATCGGCGTCCAACTGTCCTCGAGCTTGCGGTTAGATATCGTCTCTAGAGCCTGACGGATTTGCGGGATGTGCTGCAAGCACAGCTCAATTGCCGGCACAAACCAGCCACTGCGGTACTTGGGGTGAGAGCGGACAAACTCAACGTCTACATGCAGTGCCTTGCATCCGTCTACCAACCCTTGCAAAAAGTAATCAGCGTAGGACTTGCCTTCCTCGCCGTCTGGCGATGGCACGTCGCAAAGCGGCATACCAAGATACTGGCTCCACTCCTCGGGCACATTGATAGGCACTTTGCGAAACACATCTAGATCATCCACAAAGTAGATGTGCCGGGCCTCGCGGCCGCGGCGATGCAGCTCCAGCAAGATCGCGTCACAGGTCACCAGCTCGCGCATGTGGCCAAGGTGATACGTGCCGGAGGGCGAGCCACCAGATTCGATCAAAATCTCGCCCTCAGGGTAACGAGATTCTATTTCGTCAGCAATTTGAGTCAACCAGTTCATTTTGTTATTCCTTTGAGGGCATTCTAGCACAATTACAGAGATAAATCACCTACTCCAGCCCCCTCCGCAAAGCGCATCCTCCACGATCTTCTGCTAGTTGTCCCTAAAAAACTTATGCTATTATAGAATCAGTTATCGCGTGACATATAGATATGGGACACAATCATGATTAGATTACCAAAACCTGGAGCCGACGACGGTGTCTGGGGAACACTTCTCAACGATTATCTTTCGGTCGAGATGCAAGACAATGGGACGCTCAAAATACGCACCGACGGCACATTAAGTAACCTGGCACACACAACCGGCAACGAGACAATCGCCGGAGTGAAGACTTTTACCAGCTCGCCTGTGGTGCCTACACCAACCGGAGACTATCAAGTTGCAACCAAAAAGTACGTAGACGACGCTGCCCTAGGTGGTGACAGTCCCACACCTGACGCAACTACCAGCAGTAAAGGTGTTGTGCAGCTCGCTGGAGATCTAGGCGGAACCGCCGCAAGCCCTACCGTGCCGGGCTTAGCATCGAAAGTATCAAATAGCCGTACCGACAACAGCCCGCCCGCCGCACCAATTCTATCCTACACCCGAGCATACGCCGTAAGTTATACCGACGAGGACATAATGGTCTTTTCTGCCGGCACCTCACCAACGCCCACCGCTTGGCTCAACGAATGGGGCGGCTACCGCGCACGGCCGCTTTACAACTGGGATGCTGGCATAAGACTCATTGCGCACGCCTCGCAGTCCGGCAACATTATCGAATACCAAAACAACGCCCGGGACGTTACCCTCTGGGGAATCAATCCCCAAGGCCACACGGTCATGTCTGGGGTCCAGATGTCTCCAGTACTAGTGCTCGGTCCAGATGACCCCGTGCCAGCGGGTACGCCAGCCGGTACGGTAATCTTGAGGACGTAACTATATGCCGATTATTGCATCGTGGTCTGGCGACGGGCTAGGCAATGGCCTAACCGTAACGACCCTGACAGCCGGCACCGGAGATACGCCGTTCGACAGCATAGGCGGCGCAGGCTCCAACATAACAACAAGCACTACCGGCCCAAGATCGCCGCGCCTTCTTATCCCCGAACTCGCAAACCAGTCGCGATTTGTTCGGTGGTCTACGGCCATTGGTAGTCGCACTTCGTATGCCGTTCGCGCATACGTAGAATACTCTGGTTGGCCAAGTAGCTCCTTCTCGGCCCTACGGGGCGAACTATCCGCCGCCTTGGCCTGGAGACTAGATATCGCCGGCACCGGCGGCGTTGCAGGTCAACTAAGATTACGCGATACCTCAACTAACATTATCGCTAACTCAGGTTCTACCACCCTGCCCCTCAATACACTCATCCGCCTGGAAGTAGTAGCTAACTCGGGGAGTATGACCGTCAAGGCCTACAACGGCGAGTCAACAGCCGCACTGATCACATTAACAGGCACGGTAGGCGACACAATTAACACAATCGATTTTGGCAACACCTTCAGCTCTTCACCGCCAAGCCACTACATTGACGACATGGCCTTTTCGGATACAGCCAGTGAGATTGGCCCAATTGCACCCACAGGTGCCGTCTGGTCACTATGGAATGGCAGCACCGAGGTACCGCTGACCTTGGATGGCGTTTGGAACGGCTCATCAATCGACCCAACTGACTTCGATCGGGTCACCTGACAAAACTCGCTGCTGTTCGCGACACCTTTTGACCACGTCAAACCTTTACGCCTATCCACAAATCAAACTCTCAAGTTTCTTTGCGCCTTTCAAAACGCACCAAGTCTTGTTTACAAAACTTGGTGCGTATCATTAGTTTCTTACGACCATCAATGGCTGTAAGCACCACACACGGTGTCGGCTATTACGAAATGTCTGCGATCTTGTAGAGTGTGGTTTCTGCAGGAGTCTTAATTTCGACTTCCTCGCCCTCTTTCTTACCCATCAGCGCCTGGCCAATTGGGGACTCATCGGAAATCTTGCCGTTCAACGGATCAGCCTCTACGGTGCCTACGACCTGGAATTCTTTGGTCTTACCGTCTTCGGTACGAAGCTTAACAGTCGAGCCCAAAACAACCTTACCGTTGCTTTTGGGGTCTGTAATTACAGCGACGTTCTTTAGGATGTGGTCAACTTCGCTGATGCGGTTTTCGTTACGCTCTTGATCCTGACGTGCGGCGGTGTATTCCATGTTTTCGCCGAGGTCGCCAAACTCACGAGCAGTCTTGATACGATCAGCAATAACTGCACGTTGTGCAATCAGCTCTTCGAGCTCTGCCTGCAATTCTTCAACGCCTTGTTTGGTTAAATGAAAAAGTTTGTTCATGTCTTTTCTCCCTTGTCGGTTTTTTGGTATGAACGAGAATCAAATATAGCAAGATCCCGATTCTGCAAGACCCAATCAATCAGGTCATCGCGGCTCAGCATTTTGACATCTGACTCTCCACGCTTTTTAATCTCGAACTGCTGGCTCGCAAGCGTTTTTTCGCTTACAACAACGCGGTATGGAATACCCAGCAAATCCGCGTCTGCAAACTTCTCCCCCGCCCTCGCTTCAGTACGATCGTCATATAGTACCAAAATGCCCGCGCCAGTCAAGCCCTGATACAGATCGTCGGCCGCCCGCACGACTTGCTCAGATTCGCCAATAGAAGCAAGGTACACGGTATAGGGGGCGATATTGGCCGGCCACACGATCCCACGATCATCGTGGTGCGTCTCGGCGATAGCCGCCATAGTCCGGCCAATGCCTATGCCGTAGCAGCCCATATAGTACTTTTGACGCTGTCCGCTGGCATCGGTATAGTCGGCACCAGCCATAAGGTTACTGTAGTGATATCCAAGCTGGAAGATGTTCCCCACCTCGATCCCTCGCTTCTCTACCAACGGACCGCCTTCCGGGCTGATAAAGCCTGGCTGCGCCAAAGCGATGTCCGCCTCGATGTCCAGCCTGTAATCACGGTCAATGTTGATATTTAGCAAGTCGCGATGCTTCTTATTAGCGCCGCCGTACATATTCCGAACAGTCCGCAAACTAGCGTCACCCACCACTACCACCTCATATCCACTTTTTGTGCCTTTCCTCACCATATTTATAGGGGAAATAAAGCCTGGTTCGCTATGAAGATCCTCACAGATTTCCTCGCTAGTCGCTGGCCGGATATCCCATGCGCCTGCCGCCTGCATAAGCTTTGTCTCGTTGACGTCGTAATCACCCCGGATAACGGCGAGAATGTAACGCTTGGTGGCCTCGTCAAAGTACAGTACGTCCTTGATTTGCTGCCAAAGTGGCATATTGTGCAACCGCTCGCCGTCCTCCATCGTCGGGCCACGTTCGGCGTCGACTTCTTGCATATCGCGCATCTCTTCGTCGAGATTCTTATCGTCTACTTTAAAGGTTGCCACGTCTTCGTGCGCCGCATAGCCGCTCGTTTCGTCGATAAAGTAGCGACTTTCGCCCTGCGGGCTCTCTACAACAAACTCGTGGCAGTATTCGCCGCCAATATAGCCGTTGTCGGCAGCCACGACATCCACCTTAAGCCCTAGCTCCTCAAAAATAGCCTTGTAGGCGTCCCACATTTTTTGGTAGATCTCTTTAAACTGCTCTTCGGTACTAAAGCTATAGGCATCCTTCATGACAAACTCGCGCACACGCAACAAGCCGCCGCGAGCGCGCATCTCGTCGCGGAACTTCATACTAAACTGATAGATGTTAAACGGCAAATCTTTGTAGCTGATATTAAACTTGCGAACCAGATCCACGGCCATTTCCTCGGCCGTACCGCCCAGCGCAAAGTCAGCACCGCGGCGATCGGTAATCTTCATCAGCTCGAACCCGGTGGTAGTCGTCCGATTCGTTTCCTGCCAGAGTTCCAACGGGTGAAGCACAGGCATGATAACTTCTTGTGCACCTGCGGCGTTCATGTGTTTGCGCACCACAGCCTCGATCTTTTGATGCAAAGCGATACCGAGCGGCAATAAGTAATATCTGCCCGCCGTGGACTCGCGAATATAACCGGCCTGCGTTAACAAGCGGTGCGAGGGGATCTTGTAATCCAAACCTTCTGTTTTTGATGTCCTACCAAATAATTTCGAAACTTTCATAATATGTGAGTGTCCTTTTTTTGTGTACTAGTAGATTTACGATAAATAGAAATTACGGCCGGTGGGCCGGGATAAACATCTTACAAGATTGGCAGACAACACTGTAGGTACTCATCGGCATTTAGTATACCACGACTATAGCGCTGCGGCACCTGTGACTAATATCATATACGCCAAGCCATTCTTTATGGCATGGACGGCAATAGGGGCCCACAGCGCACCGGTCTTTTCGCGCAGATAACAGAGTACCAGCGACAACAGGAACGTATCTATGCCCGCCACCCAGAGCAAGCCCTCGCTACTTGCAAGCAGGTGTGGACTGGCAAAGAGTACACTTACGATCAGAGTCGCCCAGATAAACCTGAGCTTTTTACGCAATCCGGCAAACAGGAACCCGCGAAACACCACTTCCTCTACGATCGGGGGCAAGATTACCAGGGCGATAAAGCCCATAATTTTTTCGATCGAATTAAAGAAGTTATCAAACCCCAGCTCTTGCTGCTGCTCAAGATTGATATCGGTCGATGCACTCGTGAGCGACAAAACTACGATAAGCATAATAAAGTAAACAACATATCCTCCGATGGCGAACGCAATATCCCGGCCTGCAGGCTTACGCGAGAAACCTAACGCAGACAGCTTTCCCTGTCGCCGTCGCAAAAACAGCCAAAGCGCCAAAAGAATAATAACGTCGCTTAACAGCACAAAATAAAATTGGCCCGCAATACCTGACGGCAAGCCTGCCGATCCACCCCCTGCCATCGCCAGCGCCGCCAATATCAATCCCGCCAAGAATTGCGCGCCAAAATATAGAAAGATCGTGTACAAAATAGCCGAGGTTGAACCCCAAGGCACGTTTGGCCAAAGGGCGGGAAAGCTAAATAGCCGCGATGACCTCTCTTTTACGCTCATCGTACCGCCCCTCTGTCAGTTGCAAAGAACAATCGATCTTGCTGCACGGTAAAATATCCGGAACAAATGTATGTCATAGCGGGATTGATTCTAGAAGAATCTGCGTACATCCACAATGGTAATTAATACTACCAGCAACAAAAGGAACACAAAACTCGTCCCTACGATGCGCTCCTCCATCTCTTGCGAAAGGCGCTTACCGAAGATCCTAGAAAGTAACATAACGTAGAACCGGCCACCATCAAGCGCCGGGATCGGCAACACGTTCATGATAGCCAGGCTAAGCGAAATAATACCTACAATCAGCAGCACAAACTGGATGCCAAGCAAACTGCCGTCACGAAGCACCACTACAATACCTACCGGGCCTGCAACTTGCTCGCTTGCCTTGGTAGTGTCGCCCTGGAACAGTGCACCAAGTGCCGTGCCCAAGCCCTTAAAGGTCGCCTCGGTAAACTGAGCAATCAATCCTACTGCCTGAACTGGCGCAGACCAAGTGGCTCGCGTCATCGTAAACTCGGCTGGCGAAAGACCTAGGTATCCTCGATCTTTAGCTTCCTCGACGCTACGTAGTTTTACCGAAGTTGCAAGATTCTCGCCATTACGCTGGTACTCAACGACCACCTCTTGTCCGGCGAACTGCTTGGTTAAATCTGGCAACTGTGCAGCACTAGAAACGGGCTGCACATCGCCCTGAGGGCCAATCGCCCTTAGGTGATCGCGCGTTTCTAGGCCCGCATTGGCGGCAGGCGAACCCGGCTCAACATAACCAATCAGGATGTTGCGCTGAATAACCTTCGTGTCGCTCTTAACCGAGTACTGATTGTCAATCAGCTGTGGCATGCCAATCCATGCCAGCGCCGTAAAGATCACAAAGGCCGCCAACAGGTTCATACCCACGCCTGCGAGCATAATCTTAGCCTTGGTCTTAAACGAAGCCGCGCCAAAGCTTCCTTCGCCGGTCGCGCTATCTGCCTCGCCCTTTAGCTTTACAAAGCCACCAATCGGCAGCCAGTTTAGACTAAAGATAAACCCGGACTTTGTTTTGCGCTTCCACGCTTGCGGTGGAAAACCGATACCAAATTCCTCTACCTTAACGCCGTTGCGGCGGGCGGCCAAAAAGTGACCCCACTCATGCAAGACTACAAGCCCAACAAACAGGAGTATCCCCAATATAAGCAGTAAAATAGACATGAACCCTCTCTTATAACTATCAGTCGGTTGCTATACGCCAAAGCGCCTTTGGCGACGATTGTACTCTTCTATAATATCGGCTACGTCTTGTTTTGTCATGTCCGGCCAGTACTTTTTTAGAAAATACAGCTCACTGTAACTGGCTCGCCAAAGCATAAAATTGCTCAAACGCTGTTCGCCAGAGGTACGCACAATCATATCAAGCGGCGGCGCATCAGGCGCGTACAAACGCTTCGCGATTGCCTCTTCGGAAATTTCGGACGCGCTCAGACCATCCTCGACACACTTACGCGCTGCGTCAGCAATCTCGCGGTGGCCGCCATAGTTAAAGCAGATTAGTACCGTGCCCTTAGTCAGGCGTTTCGTCGACTCTTCGGCTTTTTCTATCGCAGTGATAATCTTGTCGTTTAATCCCTCTCGATGACCGATTATACGCAGACGTATACCGTTCTTGATGAAATGCTTCAGGTCGTTCGTTATAGCGCGTATAACGAGCTTCATTAAATGCGATACTTCTTTTTTTTCGCGCTGCCAATTCTCGGTCGAAAAGGCGTAAACCGAAACAAACTTAATACCCTGTTCAAAGCTCCCCTGTATCACCTCTTGCAGCGCGCTATAGCCCGCCAAATGGCCGTCAAACTCAGGCAAACCGTGTTGACGCGCCCATCGGCGGTTGCCATCCAATATAAAACCAACGTGGTTAGGCACCACCCTTATACTATCTTCTTCCATAAGTAAAACCCGGGTTACAGGGTCATTATTTCGGTTTCTTTGGCCTTTGCTGCCGTATCGATGTCCGCTTTTACCTTGGTAACGGCTTCTTCGACTTGCTTTTGCAGGCGCTTGGCGTCATCTTCGCCAATCATTTTGTCTTTTTTGGCTTTGTCGATAGCATCCATGGCGTCGTGACGAATGCTACGAACACCGACCATTGTGTCCTCTACCTTGCTGCCCAAAGTCTTGGCCAGCTCGCGCCGACGCTCCTCGGTCAGTGGTGGGATCGGCACGCGCACTACGCGGCCGTCGTCCATGGGGTTAAGCCCCAGAGTTGGATTATCGCGTATAGCACTGGCAATTGCCTGTATGTTATTCGGGTCAAAAGGTGTAATCTGCAACAGCTGAGCTTCGGGAGCAACCACGTTTGCAACCTGGTTTAGTGGCATGTCCGCGCCGTAAGCTTTTACCATTATGCCGTCCAACATGCTTGCGCTAGCGCGGCCAGTCCGCACCTTCTTTAGCTCCTCGCCAAAGCGCACGACAGCTTGCTTCATTTTTTCTTCGTATTGCTTGATATCCATATAATTCCTGTAATTAGTACCTATCAGTGTATAACAAAAGTACAGAGGAGAACACAAGCCAGCGGCATTCTCCGTTACCTTCCGTATTTCGCGGATAAGAAAAAACCACCTCGCTAATAGGAGGTGGTTTTTACCGTTAGACTATTCGCTAACTTCGCCCAGAGCCATGCGGTTAAAGCGGCGAACAACGATGTTCTCGCCAAGGCGAGCATTGTGTTCTTTTACAAAGTCGCCAACGGTCTGGTCGGGGTTCTTGATAAACGGCTGGTCAAGCAAGCAGCGCTCAGAAAAGTACTTCTTAAGCATGCCGTCAACGATCTGGGCGACCATGTTTTCTGGCTTGCCTTCGGCCTTGACCTTCTCGGTAAACTCAACCCGGACAGCCTCGCGGTCGGCCTCAGGGATGTCGTCAGCGCTTACGTACATCGGGCTGCTGGCGGCAATGTGCATAGCGATGTCCTTAACCAAGTCGGTAAAGATCTCGTTACGAGCCACAAAGTCAGTCTCGCAGTTAACCTCTACCACTACACCGATGCGGCTGTCGTGGTTGTAGGTACCAATGATACCGGCGCGAACCTCACGCTCACCGCGCTTTTCAGCCTTGGTCATGCCCTTTTTGCGCATCTCGCCCAATGCTGCGTCAAAGTCGCCGTTGGCTTCTTCGAGCGCCCTTTTGGCGTCGGTCATGCCAACACCTGTTAGTTCGCGCAATCGTTTAATTTCTGCGATATCTATTGCCATCTTTGATGTTCCTTTCTTATTTAAGAGATTCACCACTCCACACCAACGAATCAAATTCTATTGTAAGCGAATGCCCGCCGCGGAGTCGTGGAGATAACTACTGCTTCTTTTCTTCGTCTTTGTCGGTGCTGGTCTTGGCGACTTTTGCCTTACCGGCTTCGATAGCTTGCTTAAGGTAGCTAGCAACCAATTTGACGGTCTTGATAGCGTCATCGTTGCACGGAACTGGGTACGTGACAGAAGTCGGGTCGGCGTTAGTGTCAACCAACGCAACGATTGGCAGACCAAGCTTGCGAGCTTCTTTAACAGCGTTTACATCTGCAGTAATGTCAAAGATAAACACAACACCAGGCTTAGCGGCCATGTTCTTGATACCGCCGTAAATGTTGTTCATGTCATCGATTTCTTCCTGGAAGCGCTGAATCTCAAGCTTGGAGTACTTGTTGGCTAGCTCACCAGAAGCCATCTTTTCTTCGAGGTTCTTGAGGTGCTTAACGCGGCCGCTGATAGTTGGCCAGTTAGTCAACATACCACCAAGCCAACGCTCGGTTACAAAAGGCTGGCCTACTTCTACCGCCAATTCCTTAACGATGTCTTGAGTCTGGCGCTTGGTCGAGACCAAAAGAACTTGCTTGCCGCTTGCAACGGTGTCGGCGACAATATCAAGAGCTTGCTCCATCTTGTTGACCGTTTGAGTCAAGTCAATAATGTGACTGCCCTCGCGCTTGGAGTGGATGTACTGAGCCATCTTTGGGTGCCAACGGCTGGTCTTGTGACCAAAATGCGCGCCGGCCTCTAACAGTTGTTTAATGTCTACATCAACAGTAGCCATATATTTTGTGGTCCTTTCTCTTCGGTTTGGGTACCTAGTGATGCCTACATAGCTGGTCACCAGGAGGATTCGTCCCCAACCTGCTTAATTAATTACCCTGTTATTATACCAGACGGCTTAACTCTTTACAATCAATATAAAAACAGATACAATGGGCGGGATATGAAGAAAACAATTCACCCTAAGAACTATCGCCCAGTCGTGTTTGAGGACCTCAACAACGGCTTTAAATTCATCACCCGCTCTACCGTGGCTACCGAAGAAACCGTCAAATGGGAAGACGGTAACGAGTACCCATTAGTTAAGGTGCACATCACCAGCCAATCCCACCCCTTCTTTACCGGCGAAGAGCGCATCGTGGACATCGAAGGTCGCGTTGACAAGTTTAAGGCTCGTGCCGAGGCTGCAACCAAGGCTCGCGAAGCTCGCATGAACGCTGCTAAAAAGCAGGCCGCACGCGCAGCTGCTAAGGCCGAAAAAGCCGAAGCCAAGAAGCAGACCTCTAAGTAGCTGCTCGTAATCAAAAAACCGCCCGGGATTTTCTCTGGCGGTTTTTTGTATCAATGTATACTGGGAAGATATGGAACAAAAAGAACAAGCCCTCCGACAAGAATTAGAGCAATTAGCCAAACGGCTCGAAGACCCCGATATCTACAGCTCCAAGGAGTACCCCAAGCTTGCCAAACGGCGAACACAATTGGAGTCTACGATCGGTTTGTTCGAGGAACGCGCCCGCCTACGCAAAAGTAAAGCCGAGGCGGAGGCCATGGCCAATGGCGATGACGCTGAGCTTGCCGAGCTCGCCAAAAGCGAACTAGCAGAGCTAAGTGAACAAATGACCGCCAACGACACCGCCCTACAAGAAGCGCTGACGCCAAAAGACCCCAACGACGAAAAAGATGTGATTGTCGAAATCCGCGGCGCTGCCGGCGGCGATGAGGCCAGCCTGTTTGCTGGCGATCTGTACCGTATGTACGCCCGCTGGGCCGAGCGGCACAATTACAAACTCGAACTCCTTAACGAAAGCCCGTCCGAGGCTGGCGGCTTTAAAGAAATCATCTTTGCCGTGCGCGGCGAGGACATGTACAAACAGCTCAAATTCGAGGCCGGCGTGCACCGCGTCCAGCGCGTGCCTGTTACCGAGAGCCAGGGCCGTATCCATACCTCCACTTCTACCGTGAGTGTGCTGCCCGAGGCAGAAGAAACCGACATCGAAATCAAGGACTCCGACCTACGGATAGACGTTTTCCGCGCTGGCGGACACGGCGGACAAAGCGTTAACACCACCGACTCGGCCGTGCGTATCACCCACCTGCCAACAGGATTAGTGGTCGCCAACCAAGACGAAAAATCCCAGATCAAAAACAAAGCCAAGGCGCTCAGTGTGCTTAGGTCTCGTCTGCTCCAAAACAAAATCGAAGAAGAACAAAAGCAACTTAGTAATGCACGCAAGGCGCTCATCGGCAGCGGCGACCGTAGCGAAAAGATCCGTACCTACAACTTCCCGCAAGATCGCATAACCGACCACCGTATTGGTTACTCGCGTAGTAACATTCCCGGCGCTCTGAGTGGTGATATCGATGACCTCATCGAAAAGCTCGCAGAATACGAACGCCAGCTCATTAACCAAGAAACATGAACGTACAAGATTTTATAAAAATCTCGACCGCCACCCTACAACAAGCGGGCGTCGAGAGCGCGCGCCTTGATGCAATCATCCTACTCGAGGACGCCTTGCAACGTGATCGCAGCTACTTACTTGCCCATCCCGAGCACGAAATCCCAAGTCTAACAGAGGTAGAACTGAACACAAAAATTGCGCAACGTACACATCACATCCCCCTCGCCTACATACGCGGCAAGGTAGAGTTTTACGGCAGAACGTTTGGCGTAACCGACCACGTTCTGGTGCCTCGCCCCGAAACCGAAACAATTATCACCCTCCTCGAGCAATACGTCAATCACGACATAGAAGAGAATATTATCGACGTCGGCACCGGTTCGGGAGCCATCGCAATCACCGCTCAACTTGATCTACCAAGCGCCCACACCGTGGCAACAGATATCGACACAAAGGCGCTCGCGGTAGCCAAAGGTAACGCTCAAAGATTAGGCGCATCAGTGCAATTCTTGCAGGGCGACTTGCTAGAGCCAATTAGCAATCTTGTTTTTGATCACGCCCCGATCATCGTTACCAACCTACCCTATGTCCCTGAATCCTACGAGATCAATCAAGCCGCAAAGCACGAGCCCGAACATGCACTCTTTAGCGGTGCGGACGGGCTCGATCTGTATCGAAAACTATGGACACAAATAGCAAACTTGCCCACACCACCGTTATACGTGTTTACCGAGTCGCTCTCTAGTCAACACGGCCAGTTGATAGAATTAGCCCGCGAAGCTGGTTTTGAGCTTTTGACGTCCCAAGATCTTATTCAGGTATTCAAGCGTACCTAGACTAACTAGCTACTGGGTGCAGCCTCAAGCGTGACATCGATATTCTGTTCTTTGCCATCGCGCAGGATAGTCATTTTTACCTTGTCGCCGACTTTATGTTTGTTTACTAGCGACGACAAACTGTTTGTCTGATCGACCGCCTTGTCGTCAATCTTAGTGATGATGTCACCCGCCTTGAGGCCGGCCTTCTCTGCCGGGCCACCTTCTACGAGTGGGTTGCCGCCGATAATAGCCGGTGGCGCGATATATGCACCGCGCTTGACGCTTAAACCGTACTGTTCGGCAACGTCATTGGTAATAGGGATATAAATGACCCCGATATATGGACGCTGCAACTTGCCCGTTTGCTTAACCGAGTCAATTAAACCCGACACGTCGTTAATGGGTATCGCAAAACCTATATTCTGCGCCCCGCCTGCCGCTACAGCCGTGTTAATACCAATCACTTCGCTGTTAACATTTACGAGTGGACCGCCGGAATTACCAGGGTTGATAGCGGTATCAGTCTGAAAAAGATTCTCTAGATTCTCGCTACCCCGGGAATCCGAAGCCTGAACACTACGGCCATATCCGGAAATTATTCCTGATGTAACCGTGTTTTGGAACTGCCCCAGCGCGTTACCAATTGCCACAACCGGATCGCCCACCTGCATCTTAGAAGAGTCACCAATCTTTGCAGGTGTTAATTTTCTGCCATCGGTGTTGTTGATCTTAAGGAACGCAATGTCCAAACTGTCGCGGCTGGCAGTGCGACCGACAACGCTCACATCGTCAAACTCCGTACCGTCCGACAGGATAACCCGCACGCCGCTCGTACCGGTCGGCACAACGTGGCGATTGGTCAGTATCAGGCCGTCCTCAGTCAAAATGATTCCCGTGCCAGCCCCTTCGCTCTCGCTCGGCCCAAAAAAGCCCTGTGTAGTCGCTTTGGTCTCGATAGACACCACGCTCTTGCCTACATCGTCGGCAATCTTGCCAATTAAATCACCATGCTCCTGCAGCACCACCTGCTGCTTTTCGGCTGTATCCGTCATAAGCGAGCTGCTATTCTTCGCAAATAGCCCACCCACAAAACCGCTACTCGTACTCACAATAATTAATAAAGCTATCGCTAAAAATCGTACCTTGGGGTGCTCGGGACCTAAAGGCGGCCTCGGACTCACTGGCTGTCGTTGCTCAAACAAGTCAGCCTTCTTTGAGGTGTCTGGATTGTCTTGCATAGCTGTATTATATCCCTCCCAATCTGAGAATTACCTTAGTAATTATTATACCGCAAACATGCCGGCACTACCGCAGCAACTCGCGCACCGTGCTTACCACATTAACAGTAAGCGAGATCACGACTGCAGCGATAATTGCACTGGTCGTAGCCAAGATTTCAGCACGTACAAGCTTAGAGAGCTTGTCATTGTGATCAAGATAATACAGTACCGCTAAGCCGTAACCAACGGCCACCAACAATAGCGTCGGCTGGGCGATCGGACCGTAAAACAATAACCAGTGCCCCAGCACCCATGTAAGAGCGGCTGCAAAGAACGCCCATAGGTATGATAATAGCTTGGCATACGGCTCATCAAAGCTATCAAAGAAGTGACGAGCTGACAAGTAACAAACAGTTGCCGCCGACAATACGATCCAATACAGAGGACTGCCGCCCCACTCCATAAATACGGCACTCAGCCCCAAAAGCAATCCGGCCATCGCCTGTACTGCCACCATAAGCGATCCGCTAGCCGGCTTGATCACTACCAACCACAGCGCATACACGCCTGCCCAAATTAACTGCATGAGCTGCGTGTCGGCGTGAGCCATAAACACCAATAACGACACGCTTACGATGATATCGACGGAGTTGTAACGAACTAGCGCCGGCCAAAACCTAGGTCTGACTGCCAGCATTCGCCACTTACTCAGAAGCACCAGCGCTAGCGCGATATGCGCAAAATCGATCCGAACCAATACAAAAACCAGCAATACCAGAACTAAGTTAGAAATAACGTGAGCTAGGCGTGAAAACCCCTTAGCTGGTTTGAGTCGGTTAATCAGCGGCCGCATATAACCTCAGTCACATTCATATCAATCATTTTGACCTATGATTACAACAAAGTCGATATCTTGAGTTTGCAGGCCTATTGGCACATTGGTGATCGACTTAACCTCTAGGCGCTTTTCGAGGTAACTCTTAGTAAACGGCTTTTTGTTATCGGTAAGGTCAACAAAGGCGGTTCGAGAGTAATCCTGAGAAGGCGCGTCACCCACAACTGTCACATTGTAGCCATACGACTTAAGCTGTTCCGCCTTCTTGCTGGCAGCGCCTGGCACCGTAGTGCCGTTAAGTACGGCTATCCTTGCGTTTTCTTTAGCCAGATACGGATCTTTGAGTGTATTCCTAATGTAATTTTGGATCTCACTATAATCGCCAAACCCGGCAGTCGGGCGCACAACAGACTGATCACCTACACTATCGGTACGCACAAAGTTGTTAGGCGGATCTGCCAAGCCCACAGATTTCATCTTGGACATATCCATGCCCCTACTAATCTCGGCAAGGCGCAGTACGTTACTCAGGCTTAGATCTGTACTCATATGATCACCAAAAGCGTTCATAAGCTGCGACACTTTAAGTGGGTTCGTGTAGGTTCCGGCAGACAAGACTTTGTTTGCCAATGCCTGGATAAACAGGCGCTGGCGCTCAGACCGCGAAAAATCGCCGCGCACACTCGTATGCCGCGAACGAGTAAAGTACAGCGCCTTGGTGCTATCGAAATGCTGTTTACCTGCCGGTACGTTTAGATAATAATTCTTGCCTGTGGTACCGTCCCACAACTGTTCTTTCACTGCCAACTCGGCGGGTACATCGATCTCTATCCCGCCAACAACGTCTACCGCCTGCTTAAAGCCCTCAAAGTCGATCGTGCCGTAGTAATGAATAGGAATGCCGAGCACCTGGCCAATCACGTCTTGCAAGGCATCGATACCCGCCGCCTCTGCCTTATCCTTGTCTTTAGGATCAGACCTAAGCGCACGGTTTTTTGCCTGAGAATGGACGGCATTAATCTTGCTAGAACCATTACCCGGCGTTGTTACCCACAAATCTCGCGGGACACTTACCAAAGCTGCATCTTTGTTAACTGGGTCAATACTGGCCACAATCATTGTATCGGTAAGACTGGAACTGTCGCGACCAATAAGCAAGATGTTGACGCGGCCATCACCCTCGCCCTTTAGGAGCTCGGGTTTGACGTCGGACTGAAGCGATGCAGCCTCGCCGCCGCCTTTAAATACTTTATTGAGCTTGAGTACCCCTTTAAAGATCAGGAACCCGCCCAGCAAAACGACGATTGCCGCGAGAATTAACGCCGAGCGTAAACCCCACTTGCGGTATTTTCGCCAGCCAACAAGCTTACCAATACCCTTGCCGCCAGATCCGCCGTTTTTACCGCGCTTCTGCTCCTGCCCCCTGGAAATCACACCTCCGAGGGGTAATGTCGATCGGAGCCGAGATGCTCGCTCTACCTGCGGGGGCTGTCTTTTTTGAGCAGCCGGGGACGGCGCTACCGAATCCTGCGGAAGTGTCGTTTTTACTCCACCCTGCGATGCATACAAGCCCTCTGGGCGACGAAAATCGTCTAAACGACGGCCGTTGGGGCGCAACCCCTCAAACTGCGGCATCGGTCGCCGAGGTGGTTGTTGAGGCGCGTTCGACGAGCTCGATCGAATAGGCGCATTAAAGACGCCATCGATGGCTTGACGTTTATTGCCTCTGTTACGTCGTTGAAAATTATCCATATGCTAAGTAGGGTTAAGTATAACTTTTAAGATCCCGCCCGTAAACCGTCCTGCCGAATGTGTGGATAAAAGTCTATGCACCAAACAACAGGTCAGCTACATTCCATCAGCTTCCGCCGGATAGCATTATATATACCTTACCGACAAAAGACACATTTATCTGTGTGCAAACCCACAAAGACAAGTCTTCGCCACCCAAAGACCGCTTTACACGCATACACAGCAGTCCACATGACATGATGCAGCGAACCAAACCAAGACAACAGCACATACACCATAGCTCCAAAGCACGACGGAGCTCGATGCACAGCAAGAGATAACCACGTACGCAGTGCGCGTACGCTCACAATTGTCTTATCAATTATCACCGAGGCCGAAGAGGGACATGACTGCACGAAGTCAGTGTACGGTTCTCGAGCACGATCGAGCAGCCTCTGAAATTATGTATGACGCCGAAGCTAAGGATAGTTCATATCTACTACGCCTTCTTTCTGCAGTCCGCAGGGTAATCACAAATCAACGTTGCGCGTAAGCAACATGGCACTCGACCATGCAAATTGTTGTGATTGTATGTTTTTGTTTTTGCATAACTGCATTACTACAGTACACCCCTTGCCGGGCTGGATGCAAGACCAAAAACTCCCCGAACCTATGTCGTAAGGATCAGATATCCAACAATAACCGTAAACACCATGACTCCAATAACTGTAATGCCGACCTGCAACAAACTCTTGTGCACGGCGTGCTCCGACAACGGGTTACGTCCCAAAGACACGATGCTGGACTTTACAGAGGAATACAGCATCGCTATCACGGTCACAAACACAAAAATAACGAGCAAGCCGACAATTATAATCCGCATCGGCGATACCGAACGACCGGCAATACTGTTTGCAAAATCTTGCAAGCCTCTGGGCACAAAAACCCCGGACTCTTGCGTTGGCTCGTAAAAAACCTTGCCGACCTGTAGAGAGATTGCCCCAACGTTAACCGTCTTTTGGTTACCCTCTTTGTCAGATATAGTTCTTGATTGTTTGTCCGCGCTAGAAAAATCAGCCTGAGCGGTGCCGATAACCACCGTGCTTGTCGTCGCCTTCATGCCAACGCCAGCAATCGGCGAAGCCGTAATGTGATCGCCCGCCTTTATGTCGCCATTTAAGTCGCTGACTAGTGCTACCGCGGCGCCGGTTGTCACCACCTGCACCTTGCCCTCGCCCCCGGCCAACTCAATTAAAGAATCTTGGCCGGCTATACCCAGCAATCTGTCGATATTTGCCGACGAGCCAAGCTCTACGGAATTTTCCGATCCGGCCTTTAGGCCAACTAGGGCGCCTGACACAATAGCAGCATCATCGGTATTAAAACCCTGGGCTATAGAAGAAGCGCCCTCTGCCCGCAGCGAGGACATACCAAGCACCAAAATAGTAAGCACAAGAGTTGCGCCTAAAGATACCTTAGCACTCATTTTCTGGCGATGGACGGCCATTCACCCAACTTTACTTATTACTGCTTACGATTATACCTCGCTCGCGTGCTGCGGTAAATATAGTGTTATCCACGTGCAACTTATCTGGTTTTCCGCTATAGTTTACCTTTGTATGAACAATGATTTTCGCGGCGGTATGCCGACGCTACCGAATAATCCCAGTCCTGGCCCGGTCAGAAATCGCCGCCCTTCGCGCAAAGAAAGCCTCAGAAGCGTACTTTCTACGATTGCCGTCTTGTTGACCGCCCCGCTGATCGCTGTCTTTTTGACGATCTTTGTCTTTCAGTCGTATCAGGTAGAGGGTCAGAGTATGGAAACAACCCTCTCACACAACGACCGCCTGATCGTCTGGAAGATGCCCCGAACTTGGTCACGCATTACGGGACACGACTATGTGCCCAAGCGCGGAGATGTGATTGTATTTTCGGAACCCAAGCTTGGCGAGTTTGGACAAGACCCCGGTAAGCAACTCATAAAGCGCGTCGTGGCGTTACCCGGCGAAAAAGTAATCGTCCAAGATGGCAAGCTAACCGTTTATAACGCGGCCAACCCGGACGGCTTCGAACCGGACCGAACCCTGCCATACGGCACCAATATCTCAAGCACATCAATCGACGACACGTGGACAGTTGGCCCACATCAAATATTCGTCGTGGGCGACAACCGCGATAACTCACTCGACTCACGAACATTCGGCCCGATCCACACCAAAAATATCATTGGCAAACTATTGATACGCGTGTTGCCTCTTAGCGAAATAAAAGCCTTCTAACGCACATTAAATACAAGTTACAGCGCCGTAAAATACCCTGTTACAATCTACCCTAAGCGAGCGATCGTATAATCTTCTCTAGTTCTTCGTCGCTTTTAAACTGTATTTCGAGTTTGCCGCCCTTGGCTGTGCGGCGAATGTGGACCGGCGTGCCGCCGAGCCTTTGGCTCAAACGCTTGGTTTCCGGCGTTTCTGTCTGCATGCGTTCGCGAGCTGCCTTCGCCTCTTTGTAGCCTTCGCGGAGCGATACGACAAACTGCTCGGCCTGACGCACCGACCAACCGTGCTTTAGGATATTGCCAAGTAGCTCTAGCTGCTTTTCGGGGGTGTCTTTGAGAGAAAGGATCGCTCGGGCGTGCCCCTCGTAGATCTTACCATCGGTTAAAGCTACCTGCGCTTCCTCGGGCAATTGCAAAAGACGAACAACATTATTAACCGTAGAGCTGGCCTTGCCCAAGCGCTTGGCGATGGCCTCGTACGTCATGCTAAACTGCTGGTGCAAGCGCTCTATGGACACCGCTTGTTCTAGCGGCGACAAATCCACGCGCTGCACGTTTTCTACTAAAGCAATCTCTAGACGCTCCAGCTCTTTGGTGGTACGCACAATAACCGGCACTTTTGCTTCGCCGGCCAACTGAGCTGCACGCCAGCGGCGCTCTCCGGCAACTATCGTGTATTTTCCCTGTCCGTGCGGCGTTACAACAATAGGCTGCAAAATACCGTACTGCTTAATCGAATCAGCTAATTGCTTGAGTGCATCTTCGTCAAAGGTAGTACGGGGCTGATCAGCATTAGGCACAATTGCGCCTACTGCAAGCTTTTGTACCTTTTCTTGATCGTCAAATAACACGGCGGTATCAACATTTTGCGGAATGAGCGCGTCAAAGCCGCGACCAAGACCTGTTCTTTTAGTTACCGACACGTTTGTTTACCTCTTTTGCTAAATTTTTGTATGCGCGAGCGCCCTTGCTCCATCTATCGTGCTCAAAGATCGTCTTGCCAAAGCTAGGCGCCTCCGCAAGCCGCACGTTGCGCGGGATAACGGTCTTGAACACTTTGTCGCCAAAATGATTATGTAACTCGTCTAACACCTGCTCGCTCAGACTCGTACGCTTATCGTACATTGTCAAAACCACACCCAACAGGTCTAGTGTGGGATTGAGCGCTTGCTTTACCCGCTGCACGGTCGAAAGCAATTGGCTCAAACCCTCTAAAGCATAGTACTCTGCCTGGACAGGCATGAGGACGGTATTTGCCGCGCTAAGTGCATTGATAGTAAGAAGGCCGAGCGCCGGTGGACAGTCAATAATAATGTAGCTGTGCGCGGCAGGCTGCAACGCGGTTCGCAGGGTTAACTCGCGCTGCATCATAGGCACCAGCTCGATCTCTGCGGCAGCGAGATTGGAGTTAGCAGGCACTATGTACAGGCCCTCACGATTTGCCGACACAACTGCTTGCTCGAGCGATGCCTGACCCAAAATCAAGTCGTACGTTGTGGGTTCTACATCCCGAGAAATACCCAAACCGCTAGTTGCGTTACCCTGAGGATCGAGATCTACCAACAGCACGGGCGTCTTATTCGACGCCAAATGCGCAGCCAGATTAACAGCAGTGGTCGTCTTGCCAACGCCGCCCTTCTGGTTGATAACCGCTACTATTGTTTGTTTCATGTTCCCTCTTTAGGTCAAAGTATACCACTCACTGCCCGAACAAAGCCAACATCGCGCCCCTACCCTAACGCTCCTGCGATGAGTCGACAAGATTTGCATCTTCTGGCTTGGTGCCCTGAGCGTTATCGCCTGTAGCCTCCTGCTGTGTGTTACTACCTTCGGCAGGATTCGAGTTAACCGGGGCGACATTTACCAACTTATGTGCGCCCGTTCGGTAAATAATTGCAATTTTAGCCTGCTGGTACACAAGCAGATAGTCACCATTCTGAGCCTTTTCGAAGAAAGGCTGATCTTTTAATTTGGTTGTATCTTTGATCTCGGCGACCGTGGGCTCCTCGCCCTCCGGTACAAAATACAAACTACTTACTTTATCGATAACCTGCCGACTCAGGGCAGCATCATCGCCAGAGCGGGAGTTTTTATACTGCCAAAAAAAGAATATGCTCGTAGCTGCCAATAACAGAATCAGTACGGCGCCGCCTGCGATAACCAACCGCTGTTTGGGGTTGCGACCACCAGAGTCCGCGCGCCGCGAATCACCCTTGTCGATTGTCGGCAAAGCGTCGGGTGACACCACCGTCCCGTCAACCCGCGCAAGCGGACGCCGAGAACTACCCCCTGGCCTACGTATGTCTTCCATAGCCTCATCATAGAGTAATGCGCTTATGCCAGTCAACTACTGTTCGTTGCGCTGTAGCAAGCCAAAAGTAAACGCAGCGTCATACCGTTTGTGCTTTATAATAACTACTAAATGAGAAAGCACCGGATCGCATCAAGACGAGCTGTTATATGGACAGCTAGCGGAGCAACTTTGCTGGCAATTACCGCAATAGTCGTCTTCATGTACAGTCAAAAGAATACGACCCCGACGCCACTCCACGGCGCAGCGCTCGCTACATATAATCTCATTAAAACGACACAGCAGCTGCAAGAGTCATTTTCGTCGCCAGACAACAAACCTAAATCCACGACCACCGACTATCTAAGTCATATGGACGCTATACAACTAAACTGTAAAAACATCCGACAGTACGTCTCCGACGCAAAGAATACCGGCCTGCCGGCAGAGTCAAAACAACTCCTTAGCAGCAGCGTCAGCCTTTGTGACGATCTTGAGCCGCTTGCCAAGGATTCGCAGCATATATATTCGACTATCCGACCTGTACTATCGGCCGACACTCAAATCAAACGCTACCAAACGATCCCGTTTATCAAAAACCGCACCAGAGATAACCTACAGTCGGGCATCGAATCGGCGATTTCAACCTTAAGTAGCTCAGCCAAGACAAACAAGGAGTACACATCATCTGCGCCACCTCTGTTGCAAAGTCTGCAAAGTACTTTTAATAACAGTGCGGGTTTTGGATACACCACTGCCCTACAAAACTTCCAGCGACAGATGCTTGCCGAACGTCAGCAATACTGGACGGGATATGCAGGACTATCCAATCTACAGGCAGCCCTTGGCAGTCAACTACGCAGCTATTGCCAAACAGCAGCGCTGCAAGACTCTATCCCCAAGGTGTGCAAAAGCACGAAGGATTAAACTCCCGCCCTACCCCAAAAGAACCGCTTAGAACCGGCACAAAACGCGGTGCCGTGACGCATTCGGTTTTCTAGTGGAGGCGATGTACAACGCGTTATCTCGGGGAAAGTACTATAGCTGCCGAGCAAAGAGCCGTCAGACTGCACGATCCTAAAGCAGTAGGACGCCGCATAATCCGCCTTGGACATATCAAGATCAAAGTCAAACATCGCATAGTCCCCAACCGGAGTATTGAGGTAGTTTGAAAAATAGTTTTTGGTTACATAGAACTGATTAATGATATTAGAGCCAGCCTGAGTTGGATCGCTGCCACTAGATACTGCAACGCCAGCGTTATCCGCTGCTTGTCCAGCCCAATTTACGGGGGGCACCATAACCATGGCCCGGTTAGCACTGCCGCCGTTAGCCAAAGCAGCAAACGAACCGTTGCCGTAGGCGACGGCTTGCCAACCGTTATCGACGGCTGCTGATCGAGCAATCCAATTAATCCCGTCGGAGCTGGTCATGACGCGGTTGCCGGTGCCATCCCAAGAGACTGCCACAAACAAACCGTTGCCGTAGGTAATAGACTCCCAACCGTTATCGACGGTCGTCGTGCGACTAGTCCACGTGATGCCGTCGGGGCTGGTCATGACGCGGTTGCCGGTGCCCGAATACGAAACTGCTGCGAATAAACCGTTGCCGTAGGTAATAGCGATCCAACTGTTATTCACTACTGCTGGACGCGCGGTCCAATTAACCCCATCGGGGCTGGTCATGACGCGATTTGTACCGCTGTTTGCGACTGCCACAAACAAGCCGTTACCGTAGGTGACGGCGGTCCAACTGTTATCCGCGGCCGACGAGCGCGATGTCCACGTGATGCCGTCCGGGCTGGTCATGACGCGGTTGCCGGTGCCGGATTGAGCGACTGCCACGAACAAGCCGTCGCCGTAGGTCACAGACAACCAACTGTTATCCGCGGCCGAAGAGCGCGATGTCCACGTGATGCCGTCCGGGCTGGTCATGACGCGGTTGCCGGTGCCGGTATTTGCAACGGCCACAAACATGCCGTTGCCGTACGCTAACGACTGCCAGTTGTTATCCGCGGCCGAGGAGCGCGATGTCCAGTTTATGCCATCGGGACTGGTCATGACGCGGTTGCCGGTGCCAGTGTCCGAGACTGCGACAAACATGCCGTTGCCGTAGGTGATAGAATTCCAACTAAGACTAGCAGCAACAGGATAGCCCACCCAGGGAGAAGTCCCAACATCTTGATACGTTTCGCTAGCCGAACACACTCCGCCAGAGCGAACCGCATACTGGAGTGCCAACTTACTCTGAAACGTATCGCTCGCAGCCCATTGACTACCGGCTACCCCTAAATTCATTCTTAGGCGCACTAGATCAGAGGCGGTATTGGTAAATGCGCTGTCTTGCGCGGCTAATGAACCCCCTACTGTAGCCTCGAGAGCGGGCGCTGTCATGACGCGGTTGCCGGTGCCGGTATTTGATCCTGCCACAAAAATACCATTACCATACGCAACCGAAATCCACCCGTTATCCGCAGCCGAGGAGCGCGATGTCCAGTTTATGCCGTCCGGGCTGGTCATGACGCGGTTGCCGGTGCCAGTGTCAGCAACCGCTACAAACAGGTCTCTTCCATAGGTAACCGACTGCCAGCTAATGTCTGTGGCCGAGGAGCGCGATGTCCAGTTTATGCCGTCTGGGCTGGTCATGACGCGGTTGCCGGTGCCGGTATTTGCAACGGCCACAAACATGCCGTTGCCGTACGCTAACGACTGCCAGTTGTTGTCGGCAGCCGAGGAGCGCGATGTCCAGTTTATGCCGTCTGGGCTGGTCATTACGCGATTGCCTGAGCCGGAGTTTGCCACTGCCACGAACAGACCATTGCCGTATCGTATTGACTGCCATCCGTTGTCGGCGGCCGACGAGCGTAATTCCCAGCTTATGCCATCTGCGCTAGTCATGACGCGGTCACCGGTGCCGGTGTCAGCAACCGCTACAAACAAGCCATTGCCGTAGACCACCGAGCGCCAGTTGTTATCCGCAGCCGACGAGCGCGATGTCCAGTTGATGCCGTCCGGGCTGGTCATGACGCGGTTGCCTGAGCCACTATCAGACACTGCGACAAACAAGCCGTTGCCATAGACGACCGAGCGCCAGTTGTTATCCGCAGCCGAGGAGCGCGATGTCCAGTTTATGCCGTCTGGGCTGGTCATGACGCGGTTGCCGGTGCCGCCCCAAGCCACAGCTACAAATAACCCACCTCCATATACGATAGACGTCCAGTTATTATTAGCCGCAGAGGAGCGCAAAGTCCACGTGCTTGCCGTTGCGCGAGTCCTCGAATCCGAGGTCATAACAGCCCCTTGTCCAATCGCCACAAACATACCCCTTCCATACACAACCGATACCCAAGCTTCGTCACCGGCCGAGGAGCGCGATGTCCAGTTTATGCCGTCTGGGCTGGTCATAACGCGATTGCCGGTGCCGGTATTTGCTGTGGCCACGAACATACCGTTGCCATATGTAACCGCATACCATTGATTAGAGGACGCCGCTGTTCCCATCGTCCACGTGATACCATCGGGGCTGGTCATGACGCGGCTAGTTCCACTACCACTACTCGAAACCGCGACAAACATGCCGTTGCCATAGACGACCGAACGCCACGCGTTATCGGCTGGCGAGGTCTGCGATGTCCAGTTGATGCCATCGGGGCTGGTCATGACACGGTTGCCGGTGCCGCTCCGTGCAACGGCCACAAACATGCCGTTGCCATAGACGACTGTGGTCCACAGATTATTCGTGGGCGAGGTCTGCGATGTCCAGTTGATGCCATCGGGGCTGGTCATAACCCTACTGCCCGTGCCTGTCTCGGCTACGGCGACAAAAAGCCCGTTTCCGTAGATCACCGATGTCCAATCATTGTCAGCAGAGGTCCGTAAAGTCCACGTGATGCCGTCTGGGCTGGTCATGACACGACTGCCTGTGCCACTGCTCGCGACCGCGACAAACAGCCCGGCACCATATGCGACAGACGTCCAGTTCAGGTCGGCAGCCGATTCGCGCGGTGTCCAGTTAACACCGTCCAGGCTGGTCATGACTCTGCTGCCTGTGCCTGTCGCTGCCACAGCCACAAAAATACCGTTACCGTAGGTCACGGCCGTCCAGTTAAGATTTGCTGGCGACTGCCTCGCTATCCAATCGACTCCGGCCGGCTGATCGGGCTGACTAAACCAGCGATGGGACGCTTGTGACAACGTGGCGATAATTGGATTCAGAGCAATCAGCTGTCCTGCACTTACCCCGGCGGTACCGGCCGTTGCCGTTATGTCCCCGGTCGGTCCGCTTGCATTAGTCCTGCCATCTGCGATGCGGATCGCCGTAAGGTTAGATGCACCTAAAGACGCCGAGAAATTACGATCGGTCAATGGCGCAGCCGCGCCAATCGCGCTGTCATTTGCTAATCCGAATAGCGCAACAAGCTGCGTATGTACTCCTGTAGTAGTTACTCCTGGTGCGGTCAAAGTTGTGCTGCTCGCATTTGCCTGATCATTACTGGCATGAATTGGCGCAGAAGTATCTACCCCCGAATATGCCGCGACAACACCCGAGGCTCGCTGTCCTCCCGTCCAACTCCACGTATACGTACTTGGCTCGCCTGAGCCGGCAACCTTATACCAACTTTGCATCGCGATCTCATTTCCGCTCGTTACTGTCCGCTTAATCGACGTCCAACCGGTAGGCGCCGTTAATGTAGTATTATCAGTCACGGTAATCGCCGCGACCATGACATCATTCTGAGCCAGCCCACTGGGCGCCTTTAGAGTGAGTGACGAGCCAGCCGGCTTAAGGGCGACAATCGTTCCTATATTTACAGCCGCTGAGCTTATTGTGGCGGTCTTTGTACCCGTAGCACCCGCGCTCGCTTGCAATCCGTCGGCGGCGCCGGTAGAGGTTCGGGTAGTAATAGCACCGCCCAAAGAGCGGTTCTGTATCCTAAACGTCGACAACGAGGTGCCCGAAAAAACGTCACCGGAATCAGACCCTACGGCCGCGCCAAATATACCTACTAACGTGGTATTCGCATTCGTAGTAGTTATACTGGGCGCCGTAACGACCGTGTTGGACGCGTTAACCTGCCCCGAGGTTGCATTAATAGGAGAGGCGATATCAGCGTTCGCGTATGCGAGCACAACGCCGGAGGCCTTAGCCGACGTGAACTGCCACGAATATGTCGCCGGCTCGCTCGCTGTTGCCACCTTGTAATAAACTACCTGCGTCAGAGTCGTACCTGAGTTCCGCTTTGAATCAAGCAAAGTCCAACCACTAGGAACAGTCGTGATACTCGTGCTGCTACCATTGCGTAAAGTCAGTCCGGCTATAAGCAAATCATCCTCGACTATGCCAGCGGGCGCTGGTAAGTGGAGCGCCACTCCGCCCGTGTTGTTATTTGCAGAGTTTGCCGAGCGAAAAGTAACCTGATCGCCTGTACTTACAGACTTACTGTCACGCAGCACAATTGCCGCCTCGGCCACATCCGAAAACAAAACACTCACCATGCTCACACTCATAACCAATACCGCAAGGAGCGCACCCATGCGCTGCCAGCTCGGCCGTTTGCGAAAAACCGCCGGTGTCTTAGTAAGGACAGTCCTGTATGCGCGTAGGCTATTATCAGCAATTATGCGTCTCATATAACTGTATTTTACCGAGCTATTACGCTTATGGCTATGCTGTTTATCCTGATCGAGATTCGGTCGTTTCTGCTGCATATCAAACCCTAGTTGGTGTACTCGTAGCTTATCTCGCCTATCCTAACTTGGTTGTTAGATCGTGACAACATACGGATAGTGACGGTGAGGATGTCGTTCGCGGCATACGTACAGCCGGACAGCGATACAGATCGCTGCGACCAAGCGTCAGCCGAGGTAGGTAATACAGATACGGAGGTAGCACATGCCGTACCGGACGCGTCTTTGACTGTAATCTGGATATCATTGTTTGAGGTGCTTGTCGATGCGCCGTATGTCCAAATCTTGAAGTTGCCAAACCCGGATGCGTAATCGCCAGGAAGAGCGGTGCGGACAATAACGTCGTAGTCATTGAGCGACCCCTGAGAGCTAACCCAGCTGTAGTAGTTATGAACATTCACGCCATCGAAATCGGATGTCATCGTACCGGTATTATTACTGCCATCCGCACTAATGACTGCCCCATGGTACTCTGGCGCCAACTGAACCAACCTGGCGCTGCCGCCGCCACCGACACAATCTTTCCATGTGCCCGACTCGTAACAGCGGAATTTGCCCGAGTTGCTATTGTAGTACATGCCGCCGTTTACGCCCGTGGGGTCGCCGCTGTTATTCTTGGTATCAAGAACGAGTAACGCGCCGTTGGCGTCCGCAGTAGGATTGCCAACGTACACTCTGCTGTTTGATGTATCAACCTGGAAGACAGGTACGCCACTACCGTTCAACACTCGGAACGTCTCGTCGCTATTAGCGCGGACCGTAGTCGTGCCCGTAAACGTCTTGGCGCCCGCAAACGTCTGCGAACCGGTAGACACCATCCCAGGAGAGGTGGCGTCAGCCGTCTGCAATATAAGTGACGAGCCGCTAATAACTGCTCCGTTAGCACTCTTCGTCTGAGAGTTCAGAGTGCCTACGCTACTTATAAATGTCGAGCTACAGCTAGCCAACTGGTTAGAGTTATTGCGACAAAGTACCGTGTCGTTATCGGCCGTACTCAAACCGCCAATAACGATACCCCCTGATCCGGCCTGGAGCGTCGTAGTGCTCGTGCTATTTGTCGACCCAAGAACAAGCGTTTGTGCTGCTGCACCCGTACCTAAGCTAATAGTACGCGCCTGCGCTCCAGTACCGATATTGATAGCACCCGTGCCCGAAGCTATGTTAATAGTTGGATTGTTGCTCACGCCGCCTATATTTATCGCGCTCGCACTCTGATCTCCCAGATATAATGTGCCGCGCGTACCACTAGCCGTACCGACATCAATAGCTACATTACCAGAGTTACCGCTAGTGGCGTTTCCACTAATAATCACGATGCCGCCTGTATTGCCGCTAGTAGTCGAGTTGCCAGAATGGATAGTGACGTTTCCAGAATTAGAACTAGAGCCAGAAACAGCACCGGACGAGAGAGTTGCGGTCGCAGAACCAGTGCTAGCAGCCGATTGAGGATTAGTCGAAAATACACCGCCAGAACTTATTATGTTACCTGTCGACTGTACGCGGAATACGTAGTTACCAGAGTCATCCACAGCCTCGAGGTAATTGGCGGCATAGCCAGCATTGCCGCGCACCTGAATACCCACTCTGCCTGTGGCGGTTGGCAGAACTTGCAACTGACCGGTTATATTATCTGCCGCGCTATCGTTATATGCACCAATCGCTACTTTTCGCGCACTGGTATCGACCCTAAAGAGCGTTTGTGCAGAAGCAGTCTTGACCTCAAACCCAAAGTTCGAATCAGCTGAGTTCTGCAACAGCATGGTCCCCTGCAAAAGCAAACCAGTACCGCTCGCAAACGTCACATTGTCGGCCCCAACGGTAACTTTGGTCGAGCCGTTCCGCTGCAACATTAAGTCAAAGTTGTCATTTGTTCCAATGGTAGCTGCCGCATTAAAGCTGTTACCGCCTTGAACAAAGGCAGCTCCAGAGCCAGTTACAAACCCACAGGCCGTAGACCCCTGCAAACAGACCGTGCCGCTAGCATTTGGCATTGTATAAGTCCGCGCTTCTGTTAGCGTATCGAGGACGATACTTCCGTAAACCGAGCCGGTTGACATATGCAAACTGCCAGCCTTGCCTGAGTCGTTACCAAGATACAAGCCACCGTTATTTGTAAAGCGCGCATTAGAGTGAAGCGTAACACCGTCGTAGGATTGGATATCGACGATCGGATCGTAGCCACCCTGAGCACCATTGCCGCGAACTACTAGAGTCGTGTCAGAGGAGCTACCGGTGCCTGTAATATTCAGATTACCTACGATATTCGCGCCAGCCGAGCTCACGCCCAGATAGGTTGTTGCGCCCGTATTATCTTGCACCTCTAACAGATTACCGGTGATGGGAGTGGCGTTATCGCGGACCGTCAGTGCGCCTCGTGTGCTATCCAGGACAATCTCTGGATTAGTGGAGTTGCCATATGCACTTTGGAGCGTTACTGCAGAACCCGAGCAGTTGCCAACAGACGTACAGATTGTGTACGTTCCAGGCGCGGCCGCACGATCAAAATTGTAATTCACCGTACCTGTTGCGGTGCCAGTAAACCCGATGGTCGTAGCAAAACCGCCACCCGTCGCCACAATGGTGGAGCCAGCGTTTCCCTGAAGAGTAAGAGCGTTGGTCAGAGCACCGACAGTTATCGGTCCGCCAGAAATCATATTCAGCGACCCTGTACTCGTAATGCTGCCTCCATTTACTTCCAGAATACCCGAAGTAAGAGTCAAACCATTTGCAACAGTTAGGCTCCCAGTAAAGTTAGCGCTGCTCGAGATGGTTTGGCCGTTTATGGTGCCACCTGTTAGATTGCCGGTGCTACCCTGGATGGCAAAGTTTGTGCCACTGATGTTGTTTGTACCCATGTTAAGAGCACCGTTGAGAGTGAGGCCGGCGAAGGTTGGGGTGGCTGAGGTGTGGATGTTTTGGATGGTATTTATAGTGCCGCTAGAAGCGCTAAAGTTGGTGCTGTTAAATTGGGCAATACCCTTTTGCGAAGTCGAAGCGTCGTTGATTGTTATGGTGCCGCTTGCTGCAGTCGCGTTCGCGACCGTCAAACTGCCGGTCAATGAATTTAACGCAGTCACACCGCTGCTACCACTCCCGCCAAAACAGCCGTCCCAAATGAGCTGATTACCCTCACCCTTCTTAAGACACTGTAGCTCGGTACCTGCTTCGTTGGGCAGAACAAAGGTCAAATCGCCCGACGAATTGCCCGACTGCAAGGTAGTTACGTTACCTGTCGCTCCGTGGAGCAAGAGCGATCCAATCTGGCTTACTGTACCGAGCGCCAGATTACCGCCCTGTACGATCATGTCACCTGCAAAAACAGGGCTATCAGTAACATCAACCGACAACGTCCCGCCAGCACCTAATGTTATGGTGCCACCACCAGAAAGGTTAGTTCCAGCGGTTACCGTTATCTGCGTATTCCCCTGCACCGCAGTTCCGGCGCTAGAGCCGTAAGCTACGCTGAGGGAGGTGGAACCACCGAGGGCTACACTGCCGCCACCACTAAGGCCAGTGCCTGCGGTTACGGTTAGG